>JAZLAU010000030.1:0-50573 GCA_045613305.1 Muribaculaceae bacterium | reverse complement strand
AATATGGTGTTATTAAGTGATAAAATAAACATTTTGAAATAAATAATGCAACCCCCCGCCATAATTATGGCGGGCGATTGTTTTTAAGAAAAATTCTTATAAGAAATAATTTGTAAAAGAGAAGAAAAATAATTGCTTTTTTATAGTATGAATTAATTTTTTGTTATTAATTTCGCAGTAATAAAACGATAATATTGATTATAAAATATGCTTTACAAATTTCGTATTGTTTCAGATGAAGTTGAAAACTTCAAGTTGGAAATCTTGATTGATTCCGACGATACTTTTATGAGATTGAGAAACGCCATTCTTGAAGCGGTTAATTATGATAGAAACCAATTGGATTCCTTCTATATATGTGACGATGATTGGTCGAAGCGTGTGGAAGTAACTCAAATGGAGATGGATGATGACAGCGACGATGACGTATGGTTGATGGAAGACACTCAGTTGAGTGAACTTATAGAAGACGAGGGCCAAAAGTTGACCTTTATGTTCGACTATGTTACAGGTCGTCAATTCTATATGGAAATGAAGGAAATCATTACAGGAAAGATACTTCATGACCCATTGTGCCAACGCAAGGAAGGCCGTCCTCCAGTGCAGTTGATGGACATTGATGTTTTTGACAGCAAGATGGATGTTGCAAGTGCAACTATAGGCGACATTGATGAAGACTTCTATGGCGACCAAGGCTATGACGAAGAAGAATTGTCATCGCTTGAAGGTATAGAAGGCGAGGACTTGTAATGGTCAAAATTTTAAAATAAGGAAAATATTAATTCTTGATAATTGTAGAGGCAAGCCGATTTAACGGTTTGCCTCTTGTTTTTTTTGTTGCAAGAGCCGGCGTTTGTTGTCAGAAGTATGGTGTGTTACGGAGTGTAACTGTATTGTGGTCTGAAATGAGCGGCTGATTGGAGTTTTTTTGTGTATTCGTAAAGTGTTTCAGTCGACGGCATTATTAGCCGATGCCGTTGAGGATATTGCCGAACAGAGTTTGCTAAAGTGCTGTGGTGGTGCTTTGAGCGTGCGGGTGTGCTATAAAGGTGAGTTGGGCGAAGAATGAGTTGTAAAAAAAGCGGAATCCAAACGAGGATTCCGCCAAAGTAAATTTAGTAGAGGGGAGATGAATATTTAATCTTGAGAAAGATTAAGTCGTTTAAGGGCAACCACGGCAGTGCCTTTGTTGTCAATCAGATTGATGTGGTTGTCGTCAATCAGTTTTATTGATACTGTTTCTTCAAGCGCAACGAGCAGTGCAGTTTCGCGGTTGATGTTTGGGCACATCTTTCGGGTTGAAGTGATATTTTCAAACTGAATCGCGTGATGTTTGTTGCTGTCGATTGTAATCTCGCCGTTAATGATGTTGCAGCCAGTGTTGCCGTGCAGTTTTAGTTGGTCGGTATCGATAACTATTTTCACATCGTTTGAGTTTGTTAGTTCGCCATCAATTTCAGTAACAGTCCAAGCTCCGTTGGCAAAGTCGAAGTTGTGACGCTTTAGATAAAGCAGTTCGTTTGAGTGCTTGTTGAGAAGTATTAGGTATTCAATTCCGTTTTCCTCAACGATGTTAAGTTCGTGCACATCGGCAAGTGCTTTCATTATGTTTTTGCTGCTCGAACTGTAGGCGCACTCGCGGCTTGTGGTGAGAATGTTGTTGAAAGAAATATGACGACCTTCAAGTTTAAATTCGCCATTTATAACATTGCAACCGTTGTTGCCGTAAAGTAGGCCGGTCTCGGTATTGAAGTTAAGAAATGCTCGTTCTTCGGTGCTGATTTTCTTGTTTTTTAGTTTCTTGATAGTCCATTCGCCAGAAAATTGTTTGCCTGGATTAGTAATGACAAATTGTTTTGCTTTGTCATCTTCGGCATTAATTTCTTGCTGAACTTCTTCGATTGTTTCTTTCTCTTTCGTTTTCTTCTTTTTCTTGAAAAACCATTCGGCGGCGTTAGCGTCGGCGGTTGAAAGAGCAAGGCATAAAAGTGTTATTATAGTTACAGATTTTCTCATTATAATATAGTTTTCAATTAAAATTCAAATTTCGTGATTTTTTTTGAAATAAATGCCCCCAAAGGCTATATAGTTGTGCCTAAATGAGTAAATTTGTAGTTAAACTTTATTAAAGCAGTCGGTTTAAGACAACTTAGGTGGTTTGAATGCCATATCTTTGTAGATTAGAATAATCAGTAATGAGGATGCAAAATATAAGAAACAATATACTTCGCGTATTTATATATATAATGTTGCTGTTGCCCGTGAGTGGAGCGGCACAGATTAATACCGAACAAGTGCTAAACATAGGTCGAAATGCATTATACTTTGAAGATTATGTGTTGTCGATACAATACTTTAACCAGGTTATAAAGGCAAAGCCATATTTGGCAGAGCCGTATTTTTATAGGGCAGTTGCAAAAATTAACCTTGACGACTATAGCGGTGCAGAAGAAGACTGCAATAAAGCGTTGGAGATAAATCCGTTTATAGTAGACGCATATCAGGTGCGAGGAATAGCCCGCCAAACCCTCAACAAGAATGAAGAGGCGATAGCCGACTATGACATGGGCTTGAAATATCTACCTGAAGAAAAGGTGTTTTTGATAAATAAAGCCATCTGTCAAGAGGAGTTGAAAGATTACGCAGGTTCGGAAAGCACCTACAGCTCACTTTTGAAACTCTATCCAAACTACGACCGAGGTTATTTGGCAAGGGCACAGCTGATGCTTGTGAGCGGCGACACGGCAAGGGCGTTGGAAGATGTGAATAAGTGTATTTCTATAACGAAAAATATTGCTACAGCCTACGTAATCCGTTCGCAAATATCGATGAGTCGCGACAAGGATTATAAAGCAGCACTGTCTGATATGAATGAGGCCATCACCCTTGAGCCACATTATGCAGGCTACTTTATTAATCGCGCGTTTATGAAATATAACCTTGACGACTATTTCGGAGCCATGGCCGATTATGACTATGCCATAGAATTAGACCCTACAAGCGTAACGGCTCGATTTAATCGCGGTTTGCTTAATGTTGAGGTTAGCGAAAACGATAAGGCTATAGGCGACTTCTCTTATGTGTTGAGAAGCGACCCTCAGAATTTTATGGCACGCTATAACAGAGCGTTGCTTTATTATAAGACTGGGCAGTATGATAAGGCCATAAAGGATTATGACTTGGTGCTTGAAAGGTATCCCGACTTTGAGGCCGGTCTGTTTGCGCGCAGCGAGTGCAAGCGCAAAATGGGCGATATGAAGGGCGGTGAGCAGGACTATAACAAAGTTCGTGCTCTGCAGAAGGAGAAAAAGCGCATAGAGGAATACGACCCGTCGAAAGACGAAGAAGATGCTCGTGAGGAGGTTGAAAGTGAATCGGCAGTGATGAATAAATTTAACACACTGCTCACTGTGGAAACCGACAGCAAGATAACTCCAAAATATGAAAATAAAACGCGAGGACGTGTTCAAGACCGTAATTATCAAATCGACCCGGAACCAATGTTCTTCTTGTCGTACTATGATGTGAGCAACAAATTGCGTGAAACCACTAACTACGTTAAGGAGTTGAGCGAAATTAATGACACCCGCATTTTGCCATTCACATTGGTGCTCACAAATTCGGAGTCGCGATTGCAAGAAGATAATATCAATAAGCACTTTAGTTCTATAGAATATTTTACGGGTTTGATATCAACAGCCGACGCGCGTTCGATTGATTATTTTGCCCGCGCAATCGACTTCATGATGGTAAAGAATCCAGACGCTGCTTTGACCGACCTAAACAAGGCAATAGCAAAGAGCCCGAAGTTTGCTTTGGCCTATTTTGCAAGAGCGCATGCGCGCTATGTGAAAATGAAACTCGATGAGATGAAGTCGAGTGTGGACAACAGCACCGGCAAGGCCGCTGATATGGCGAGCCGAGCAATGCTGGGTGGCAGAAAGGATGCAATGCTATATAATGAGATAATTGCCGATTTGGATAGCGTGCTGACTTATTCGCCAAAGAATGTGTATGCCGTTTATAATATGGGCAACATATATATGCTTATGCAAGATGATACGGCAGCCATAAGTGCTTATACTAAAGCAGTGAATGAAAAACCCGACTTTGGCGAAGCGTATTATAATAGAGGCTTGGCGTATCTTCGCTTGGGCAACAAAGAAAAGGGCCTTTCAGATTTGAGCAAGGCAGGCGAATTGGGCATATTGCCATCGTATAATGTGCTGAAGCGAATGTCGCGCTGATAAAATGCTGAAAATAAGTGAAATTTATGCGCAAAATAGTTTCGTTATTAGTGAATAATTGATTAATTTTGCGATCGATTTTAAATAATGCTGTGTTGTTGTATGACACGGCGAAACAATTAAATATAAAAAATGATGAATATAACTTTTCCAGATGGAAGCGTAAAGCAGTTTGAGCAAGGTGTAACACCATATCAAATTGCAGAAAGTATCAGCCCACGATTGGCTCGTGAAGTTTTGGCTGCTACAGTAAACGGTGAAGAATGGGACATATCTCGTCCAATTTGTAACGATGGAGAGATAAAATTGTTTAAGTGGGAAGATGCAGAAGGTAAGCACGCATTCTGGCACACCTCGGCACACTTGTTGGCTGAGGCTTTGCAAGAACTTTACCAAGGCATTCAGTTCGGTATCGGTCCGGCAATCGAAAACGGATTCTACTATGATATCGACCCAGGAGAAAACCAATTGACCCAAGCCGATTTTGAGAAGATTGAAAAGAAGATGCAAGAACTTGCTTCGAAGAAAGAAGAAGTGATTCGCAAAGATATTTCAAAGGTTGACGCATTAGAAATGTTTGGCGCAAGAGGCGAAACCTACAAGTGCGAATTGATTAGCGAATTGGAAGACGGCCATATCACCACCTACACACAAGGCGCGTTTACAGACTTGTGCCGTGGCCCACACTTGCCAAACACAGGTGCCATTAAGGCAGTGAAGATATTGTCGCTTGCTGGTGCATACTGGCGTGGTGATGAAAAGCGTAAGCAAATGTTGCGCGTGTATGGCGTTTCATTCCCTAAGAAGTCGATGCTTGACGAATATTTGCAACTATTGGAAGAAGCAAAGAAGCGCGACCACCGCAAGATTGGTAAGGAAATGGAATTGTTTGCATTTTCGCAAAACGTTGGCCAAGGTTTGCCATTGTGGTTGCCAAAGGGTACAGCATTGCGCGACCGTTTGGAACAATTCTTGCGCAAGATTCAAAAGCGTTATGGTTACCAACAAGTAATCACTCCGCACATTGGTAACAAGCAATTGTATATCACTTCAGGCCACTATGCAAAGTATGGTAAGGATTCATTCCAACCAATACAAACTCCAGAAGAAGGCGAAGAATACATGCTTAAGCCAATGAACTGCCCTCACCACTGCGAAATCTATAAGACATCTCCACGTTCATATAAGGACCTTCCATTGCGTTTTGCAGAATTTGGTACAGTGTATCGTTATGAGCAAAGTGGTGAACTTCACGGTTTGACCCGCGTTAGAGGCTTTACTCAAGATGACGCGCACCTATATTGTACTTCAGAACAATTGAAGGACGAGTTCTTGAAGGTTATGGATATCATTTTCTACATCTTTAAGGCGTTGAATTTCCAAAACTTCGAGGCACAGATTTCGTTGCGTGACCCAAATAACAAGCAAAAATATGTTGGTACTGACGAAAACTGGGAAAAGGCAGAGCGTGCTATCATTGAAGCTTGCGAAGAAAAGGGCTTGAAGGCACGTACCGAACTTGGCGAAGCAGCATTCTACGGACCAAAGCTTGACTTTATGGTAAAGGATGCATTGGGCCGCCGTTGGCAATTGGGTACAATTCAGGTTGACTATAACTTGCCAGAACGCTTTGGCTTGGAATATACAGGTAGCGACAACAAGAAGCACCGTCCAATCATGATTCACCGTGCGCCATTCGGTTCAATGGAACGCTTTGTAGCCGTTCTTCTTGAACACACAGCAGGCAAGTTGCCATTGTGGTTGGCGCCAGACCAAGTAGTGGTGTTGCCAATTAGTGAAAAATATAACGACTATGCGCAAAAGGTTGTTAATATGTTGGCCGAAAAGGATATCCGCGCAAGTGTAGACGACAGAAACGAAAAAATCGGCAAGAAAATTCGCGACAATGAGCTTAAGCGAATCCCATATATGGTGATTGTAGGCGAAAAAGAAGCAGAAAATGAAGAAGTTTCTGTAAGAAAACAAGGCGCAGGTGACCAAGGTACGAAAAAAATTACTACCTTTGCAGATGAATTTGCTCAAGAAATTGAGTCGATGACAAACTTTTAATATTACTTAATGGAGAAAAAACCATTGTTTACCGGCCCTAAAAAGCCAGCAGGTGCCAATCAAAGGCCACAAAACGGTCGCAAAAACGACAAAGAAAAAGGCGGCGACCAACATGCAATAAATGATGACATTCGCGCTAAAGAGGTGCGCCTCGTTGGCGATAATGTAGAGCCTGGTGTGTACCCAATAGCAGAAGCATTGAAGATTGCTGACGATTTGGACCTGGATTTGATAGAAATCTCGCCAAATGCAGTGCCTCCAGTGTGCCGTGTGCTTGATTACCAAAAATTCTTGTATCAGCAACGCAAACGCTTGAAGGAGCAAAAGGCGAAGTCAACTAAGGTGGTGGTTAAGGAAATCAGATTCGGACCACAAACCGATGACCACGACTACAACTTCAAGTTGAAGCACGCTGTTGAATTCTTGAAAGAAGGCAGCAAGGTGAAGGCTTATGTGTTCTTTAAAGGTCGTTCAATCTTGTTTAAGGAACAAGGTGAAGTGTTGTTGCTAAGATTTGCCAACGACTTGGAAGAATATGGCAAGGTTGAACAATTGCCAGTTCTTGAAGGAAAGAGAATGATAATAATGCTTACTCCAAAAAAGAAGTAATATTATTAACAACGAAAAAAAGATGGGCGTTGGGTTTAGTAAGTACCCAGCCCCTGTAATAAAATTATAAATTTAAACTATTTTAAGAAAATGCCAAAGATTAAGACTAATTCCGGTGCCAAAAAAAGGTTCACCCTTACCGGATCAGGAAAGATCAAGAGAAAACATGCTTACAAGAGCCACATCTTGACAAAGAAAACAAAGAAGCAAAAGAGACATTTGACTCACTTCTCATTGGTTGACACTGCAGACATGAACAATGTTCGCAAGATGTTGGTGATGAAGTAATTCGTTTCAATTGATTTTTTAAAAGAGATTCTTAAAGTTTTTTATTAACCGAATGTTTAGCACAAAAAGAGCAAAAAGCCGCTAACATTCAAAAATGATTAAAACATGCCTAGATCAGTAAATCATGTTGCTTCAAGAGCACGTAGAAAAAAAGTTCTAAAACTTACAAGAGGTTATTTTGGTTGCCGTAAGAACGTGTGGACCGTTGCCAAGAATACTTGGGAAAAAGGTTTGACTTATGCTTACCGCGATAGAAAGAACAAGAAGCGCAACTTCCGTGCGTTGTGGATTCAACGTATCAATGCAGCTGCACGTCTTGAAGGTCTTTCTTACTCACAATTGATGGGTTTGATCCACAAGGCTGGTATCGAAATTAACCGCAAAGTCCTTGCAGACCTTGCTATGAACAACCCAGCAGCATTCAAGGCTGTAGTTGACAAAGTAAAGAATGCTTAATATTTAGAGCATACTGCAAAGTAACATAAAAAGTCTTCCCAATGTTTTGGGGAGACTTTTTGTTTTTTGAGAAGATGGTGTGAATGTGGTGAGCGGAGTCGGATTTTAATTTGCCATAAAGCGACAGAAGAGAGTGGCGAGAAATGGTGCTGAATAAAAGGTGAGTGCTTGTTTGAAATGCATTTCGAGCGGAAAATCGGTTGATACAGATATAGAAAATTTAACAAAAAGCAGAGGAAAATATTTTATTGAAATGTTGCAATTTCCTTTGCCTATTCCTATATTTGCATAACGAAAGGTCATTGAAAAATTGCCACATCAAAGCTGATTGGGATACTCTTCAAATTATTATGAAATGCCGAGGTCGGCAAGTGCTGCAATGGCGGGCCCCAACCTGAAAAGGTGTCTTCGCGACCAGGCGGATTACAAAGCGTGCTTGCTCTCAAATCTTGTTTTATCGGAGTTTCATCACATCCCTTTGGTGTGGTTTATCATATAAAGCGATGAGGTGGACATAGTTTCATTTCATCGCTTCTTTTTTGTATAATATTGAATAGATTGTTACCTTTGTAAAGATAAAAAGCGAGGCACAGAATATGAAAGAAAATAAATACGCAAATTTGCACATCGCCTTAGTGTGGACGTTTAGGCTTATTGTTGGCCTTGTGTTCATAGTGTCGGGGTTTGGAAAAGCTATCGACCCATGGGGTACGGTGTATAAATTTGAAGATTATGTAAACATATTAGGCCTTACCACATTAGAACCGTTTATCTCATTTGGCGCATTTGCGTTGCCGGTAGTGGAGTTTTTGCTGGGAGTGTTTGTCCTATTCGGGCTGTATCGACGCATGGCTCCATTGTTGGTGGTGGCGTTGATGGGCGTAATGACTCCGCTCACGTTTTATTTGGCTGTTACCGACCGTATGGCCGATTGTGGATGCTTCGGTGACGTGATAGTGTTGAGCAATTGGAGCACATTCTTTAAGAATCTGATTCTGCTTGCGTCGTCGGTGTATTTGCTGTTTTATAACAGAAGGGTGCGCAACATATATGGAGTGGGCGTGCAGTGGCTGGTTTGGGCCTTGTCGATGGCGTTTGTGCTCGAGTTGGAGTATCTTGGCTATAACTATCAGCCTTTGATTGACTTCCGTCCGTACAAGGTTGGCACGGCGCTATATGATGGGCCTAAGGCTGATTCTCAAATAGAAGATGAATTTGTGTTTATATACTCGAAGGACGGTGTAGAAAAAGAGTTTACCATTGATAGTCTGCCGGATGAGGAAGAGTGGGAGTATGTAGACCGCCGCGCCAAGACATTGGCTCCTATTGATTATTTGCCAAAGAAAAATGGCGTTGTGATTTTGGATTCAGGATTTGACCGTACGTCGGAACTTCTTGACCGTGATGGCGAGCAACTGCTTTTTGTGTTTACCGACCTTTCGAAAATAAGCATATCGGTAACCTATATCATTAACGAGCTGAATGAATTTGCAACTGACAGAGGCGTCAGCACATTTGGCGTCACCTCCGACGGAGAAGAAGCAATAGCCTACTGGAACGATATATCGATGGCGCAGTATCCAATGTATTTCATGGAGGATACGGAGATGAAGATACTTGCGCGCGGCAATCCGGCATTGGTGTATGTTAAGGAAGGAAAGATAATGTGGAAGCGCACGCTCGACTCTCTTTCGGCAGAACGATTGCTAAGGGCTGATGCCGACATGATGAGCATTAACGAAGACATTTCGCCTGAAAAAGCATTGAAATGGATAGCTGGATGTTATGTTTTGGCCATGATTTTTGTGTTATTTATTAATCGCGTGCACAATGTGGTTAAATTTAGCATAAAAAGGATAAAAAAGAATCGTAAAAAAGCAGTACCTTTGCATAGTGAAACAGACAATAAATCATAAAGTTAAATTTTTATATATAATAAAGTAATGAGAAAAAACATTGTTGCTGGTAACTGGAAGATGAACACTACAGTTCCAGAAGGCGTAAAATTGGCAAGTGAAGTAAATGCAGCATTGGAAGGAATCACTCCAAAGTGCGATGTAGTAATCGGTGTACCATTCACTCACCTAACTGCAGTAAAGGCAGTAATCGGCGAAAAGCTTGGTTTGAGCGCTGAAAACTGTGCAGACATGGCAAAGGGAGCATACACAGGTGAAGTTTCGGCTGCAATGGTGGCATCAACAGGTGCAACATATGTAATCCTTGGTCACTCAGAACGTCGTCAATATTATGGTGAAACAGCTGCAACATTGAAGAATAAGGTGGCTTTGGCTCTTGAAAACGGTTTGACTCCAATTTTCTGTATCGGTGAAGTTTTGGAAGAACGTGAAAACGGCACATATTTCGACGTAATTAAGGCTCAAATCGAAGATTCATTGTTCGACCTAAGCGCAGAAGAATTTGGTAAGATTGTATTGGCATACGAACCAGTATGGGCAATCGGTACAGGTAAGACTGCAACAGCCGACCAAGCACAAGAAATCCACGCATTTATTCGTGGCTTGCTAGCTGAAAAGTATGGCAACCAAGTAGCAGACGACACAACAATCCTTTACGGTGGTAGCTGCAAGGCAAGCAACGCTAAGGAATTGTTTGAAAAGCCAGACGTAGACGGTGGTTTGATTGGTGGCGCATCTCTTGATGCAGAATCATTCATGGGCATCGTTACAGCATTCTAATAAAATAGAATAACTAAGCTTTAAATAAGGTCGCAGGGCTGGATTATAGATGCAGCCCTGTGGCTACTTTTAAAATAAGGATAGAGCAAACCTTTCAAAATAAAAAGAAGAATGAGGAATGTAAAAAGCATATTGACGGTTATGTTGCTAATGATTGCATTCATGACTAATGGTCAGGTGGTTGATAAAGCCACTGGCCCAGATATTGTTACTCATTTAAATAATGAGACGCGAGGTCAGGTGTCAGTTACAATGCCCGCGCTTTTGAAAGAAAGGTTGAAGCCAGAAAATGGCAATTCTGAAAACGGAATGCCAACGAAGTCGCTAAAGAGTAATGTTGGCTACCGCATCCAGGCATATTCGGGAAGCGGCACGCATTCTCGTCAGGAAGCGCAAAGCAGATTGGGCAAGATTTCGGCAAAATATCCTTATATGCGAACAAACATAGTGTACAAGGCTCCATCGTGGCGTTTGAGAGTGGGAGACTACAGAACCCGCCAAGAAGCGAAGGATGCACTTGAGGGCATGAAAGAAGCATTCCCAGCATATGCAAAAGAGTTGACTATTGTTGTCGACAGAATTCATATTGACGACGAGGAATAGAGGAAATGAGCGAAAACGAACAATTAATAGAAGCAATTGCGTCGCACTATAAGCAGATATTGGAGCTTATAGGAGAGGACCCGGAACGAGAAGGCTTGAAGAAAACCCCTCACAGAGCGGCTAAGGCAATGCTCGATTTGACGAAGGGTTATAGCCAGAAAGCAGAGGACTATATAGAGTCGGCATTGTTTGAATATTCGGGGTCGAAGATTGTAGTGGTGAAAGACATAGAATTCTATTCGTTGTGTGAACATCACATTTTGCCGTTCTATGGAACCGTGTCGATAGGATATGTGCCAGATGACACAATGGTGGGCTTGAGCAAACTGGCTCGCGTGGTAGAAGTGTATGCGCGACGTCTGCAAGTGCAGGAACGAATGACGTCGGAAATTTGCGATGAATTGTATAAGCACCTGTCGAGCAAAGGCGTAATAGTTATGTGCAGCGCTGGGCATATGTGTATGAAGATGCGTGGTGTGGAAAAGCAGGGCGCAAATACAGTTACATTGGAATATCGCGGAGCATTTGAAGATGCGGCATTGCGTGAAGAGTTTTTCAAGATGTTGCAAACAAGGTGATACAGAGAAGAATAGGCTGGAATGCGTAATTTTTTTGAATTTTTTTGTTGAAAATATTTGCACAGCCAAAAAAAGTGTACTATCTTTGCACTCGCAATCGGGAATGATGCTTAAAGCAATTCACGAGAGTAAACAAAAATGCGAAAATAGCTCAGTTGGTAGAGCACAACCTTGCCAAGGTTGGGGTCGCGGGTTCGAGTCCCGTTTTTCGCTCAAAGTTCTTTAATTTATTATTGAGTAATAGAACTATTACTTGCGAAAATAGCTCAGTTGGTAGAGCACAACCTTGCCAAGGTTGGGGTCGCGGGTTCGAGTCCCGTTTTTCGCTCACGAGTCCGGGTGGCGGAATTGGTAGACGCGCTACTTTGAGGGGGTAGTGGGAATTTTCTCGTGTGAGTTCAAATCTCATCTCGGACACTCAAACCGGACACAAAGAATGCTAATAATCATAATACGTTGATTGTTAGCATTCTTTTTTTGTGCAAATTTGTGTCAGAAGCAAACTTTGTGTGAGTAGGCACGATAAGGCTAAGATGCTGCCGATAAGTGTCAGTGAGCCTTAAGATGGCGTTGAAGTTACTGCAACTACTGATGGCGTTTTGCGGGAATTTTTGCTTGAGGGTAGTAGGGCTTAAGGTAGAGTGAAGATTGCGTAGATGGCTATGGGGTTTGCGTTGGTGATGTGTTGACATTATCGTTGCAGCAGTAATATATGTGTTGAATATTGTGCTGAAGTTGGTAACAAAACATAAAGTTTTTGTGATAGTTTGTTTGCATCAGAAAAAATAGATAATTTTGTAAGATAGCATGTTGCGCGATGTTTGAGAAAGTTGAACGGTGATTGCGCAATGTTTGATTTAAAAAAAGGTTGGAGAATACATTAACCTGAATAAAGTGGGATGGTTATAACAATTGCCTAAAAACAGATGAAAGTTATTACACGACATATTATTCTCATGTTTTGCTTTATGCTAATGATGGCATTGAGCGGATGTTTCACGGGAGTTGAAAGTACCAAAAAAATCACCAGTAAAGACGTAGCGAAAGTGGTGAAGGAAATGACCGAGGAGGAGAAAGAGGCAAGCACCTTTGCCGTACCACTTGACTCGTTTGCTAATTGGCAAGAGAACAAACGCTTTTATGTTTGCGATGATAATGCTCGACTTATATTCATGGCGAGCCAAGAATATGATGCCGACACTTTAAGATTGCAAGGCAAGGAGCTTAAGTATGTGGGTTATAATACAGGTAGAGTGCTTGATAACCGCCAAACAGTGAATATACAGTTTAGTGATGGCGTCAACACATATACTTATGCCACCGATAAAACGATATCGGAATTAAAGCCGGGATATACCATACCTTTTTTGATTGATATGGATGAGGTTGATTACATAGGGAAGCAACTATCGGGAAGAGAATGTTATGTGAAAACCTCTATATGGTATGATGAGGCAGAGCAAATGATAGGCGGAAGAAAATTTGTGAAAGTTCATATAGATGACGTAAAACCGGGCAATAAAGTATTCCCTATAAAAGTGAATTTCACTGATGTGGAGTCGGGTAAAAAGGCAATGTTGTGGATGACCACTGGAGGCACGGTGTTAAAGAACCGTTCGTTTGATGCCCTGTTTTCGCTCACCGATGTACGTCTCAGATATCCAAACATTAGCGACGAAGTTTGGTCGTGTATAGTGGCCGGAAAGGTTCAAGTGGGAATGACAAAAGATGAAGTACGATTGTCGATAGGTGCACCAAGCAGCATTAACGAACGCCCTACGCATTCCGGGGTGCGTGAATATTGGTATTATGGCAATGGACAATATTTGTACTTTGAAGACGGAGTGCTTGAACAACAATAACGGCCGAGAATGATTGAGGAGTATGGAAGAAACACGCGAAAAGATAGAAATAGAATTTTTGGGAACCGGCACTTCAACGGGCGTGCCGTTTATTGGATGTGAATGTCCGGTTTGCACATCGTCGGACGTTAAGGATAAGCGATTGCGTTCGTCGGTGATAGTAAGAACCCAAGGGAAGAATTTGCTCATTGATTGTGGTCCCGATTTCAGAACTCAAATGCTAAGGGCCAGCAATCAGGATTTAGATGCGTTGCTGGTTACTCATATCCATTATGACCATGTTGGTGGCATAGATGACCTGCGTCCTTATTGCTATCGTCCAGAAAAGTTTCCTATCTATGCACGTGCAGAAGTGCTGAGGAATCTGCGAGAAAAGATGCCATACAGTTTTTCGAAAAATCCCTATCCAGGAGCGCCAGTGTTTAGAACTTATGAAGTGGGCGAGCAGACATTTTTGTGTGAGGGAGTGAGTGTTACACCATTGCCAGTTTGGCACGGAAAATTGTTAATGACAGGATACCGCATAGGCGATGTGGCATATATTACAGATGCCAAGGTGATTGATAAGTCAACTATGGGCCTTTTGAAAGGCGTGAGGTTGCTCATAATTAACGGATTGCGTTATGAGGAGCATGCCACACATTTCACGGTTCAAGAGGCATTGGAAGTGATAAAAATAGTACAACCCGAGAGAGCCTATCTCACACATATGTGCCACCGGATAGGGCTTCATGATGAGGCCGAGAAAATGCTGCCCGAAGGTGTGAAATTAGCCTATGACGGGCTTGTGGTGAGACTTGATTAGCAGTATTGGATTGCAAAGCAGAGCGTTACTGCACTGACTATTACAAGAATCTCGTTTTTTTTGATTAATTTTGTAGAAATTATTAAACGACAATTGATGAAAAATATAAGAAACTTTTGTATTATAGCCCATATTGACCACGGTAAGAGCACACTTGCCGACCGTTTGTTGGAATTTACCAAGACCGTAGAAGGTAAGGATTTGCAAGCACAAGTGCTCGATGACATGGATCTTGAACGAGAAAGAGGTATTACAATCAAGAGCCATGCCATTCAAATGCAGTATAATTACAAAGGCGAAGAATATACTCTAAACTTGATTGACACTCCGGGACACGTTGACTTTTCGTATGAAGTTTCGCGTTCGATAGCGGCGTGCGAAGGTGCGTTGTTGATAGTTGACGCTTCTCAAGGTATTCAAGCGCAAACCATATCAAACCTGTATATGGCTATCGACAACAACTTGGAAATTATTCCTGTAATTAACAAGGTTGACCTTGATAGTGCAAATCCCGACGAAGTAGAAGACCAAATAGTGGATTTCCTCGGCTGCAAGCCAGAAGACGTGTTGCGAGCAAGCGGAAAGACCGGCATAGGCATTAAGGAAGTGCTCGATGCGATAGTTGAACGCATTCCTGCGCCACAAGGCGACCCTGAAGCGCCATTGCAAGCATTGATTTTCGACTCAGTGTTTAACCCATTCAGAGGTATCATTGCATATTTTAAAATTCTTAACGGCACAATCAAAAAAGATGATTTTGTGAAGTTTGTTAACACCGAAAAACAATATCATGCCGATGAAATAGGGGTTTTGAAAATGGACATGGTGCCACGTGGCCAATTGTCGGCCGGTAATGTGGGTTACATCATTTCGGGCATAAAGACATCGAAGGAAGTAAAGGTGGGTGACACTATTACGCACGTTAATACTCCATGCGAAAAAGCCATTGAAGGATTCCAGGAAGTGAAGCCAATGGTGTTTGCTGGTGTTTATCCTATTGATGCCGAAGATTTTGAAAATTTGAGAGCCTCGCTCGAAAAGTTGCAACTCAACGATGCGTCGCTAACATTCCAGCCTGAATCGTCGGTAGCGCTTGGCTTTGGTTTCCGATGTGGTTTCTTGGGATTGTTGCACATGGAAATTGTGCAAGAGCGATTGAGCCGTGAATTTAATATGGAGGTTATCACCACAGTTCCTAACGTGTCGTACAATGTGTTTGACAAAAAGGGAAAGAAACATGAGGTGCATAATCCTGCCGGATTGCCCGACCCAACACTTATCGACCGAATTGAAGAGCCATATATTAGAGCATCAATCATCACCGTAACCGACTATATAGGCCCAATCATGACCTTGTGTTTGGGTAAGCGTGGTGAGTTGGTTAAGCAAGACTATATTTCGGGCAACCGAGTGGAAATATTCTTTGACTTGCCACTTGGCGAAATTGTGATTGACTTCTATGATAAGTTGAAGAGCATCTCAAAGGGATATGCATCGTTCGACTATCACATACACGAGTTTAAGGAATCGCGTTTGGTGAAACTTGATATTATGCTAAATGGCGAACCTGTGGATGCATTAAGCACCTTGACCCACTTTGACAATGCTGTGGGCTTTGGTCGCAGAATGTGTGAGAAACTTAAGGAACTGATTCCGCGTCAGCAATTCGATATTGCGGTGCAGGCAGCAATCGGAGCAAAGATTATTGCCCGCGAAACCATTAAGGCTGTGCGTAAAGACGTAACAGCGAAGTGTTATGGTGGTGACGTGAGCCGTAAGCGTAAATTGCTCGAAAAGCAGAAGGCAGGTAAGAAGCGTATGAAGCAAATTGGTACGGTGGAAGTGCCACAAAAGGCCTTCTTGGCAGTGCTTAAACTTGACTAAAACCGTTGTATCAAGATGATAGAAACAAAGATTATCAGTGAGATGGAAAACGAGCGCGCAGTGCTTGTGGGCTTGATAACACCTCAACAAAATGAAATAAAGGCAAACGAATATCTTGACGAGTTGGCTTTTTTGGCCGATACGGCAGGGGCTGTGACTGTGAAGAAATTTTTGCAGCGATGTGATGCCCCTAATCGTACGTCGTTTGTAGGCAAGGGCAAACTCGAAGAGATAGCAAAATATGTAGAGGATAACGACATTGCGCTTGTTATATTCGACGATGACTTGACCACCAAGCAAGTGACTTTTATTGAGAAAGAAGTTAAGGCCAAGGTTCTTGACCGTACGTCGCTGATTCTCGATATATTTGCAGCGCGTGCAAAAACAGCGAATGCGAAGATGCAGGTTGAATTGGCGCAATATCAATATTTGTTGCCTCGATTGACACGAATGTGGACGCACCTTGAGCGCCAGCGAGGTGGTATCGGTATGCGTGGACCTGGTGAAACGCAGATTGAAACCGACCGTCGTATAATCCTCGATAAGATATCGTTACTGAAAGAGCGTTTGCGCGACCTCGACAAGCAAAAGACTATGCAACGCAAAAACAGAGGAAAACTCACTCGCATTGCCTTAGTGGGCTACACTAATGTGGGAAAGTCTACTCTGATGAACTTGCTCAGCAAGAGTGATGTGTTTGCCGAAAACAAGTTGTTTGCGACACTCGACACAACAGTGCGAAAGGTGATTATCGAGAATTTGCCGTTTTTGCTTACCGACACAGTAGGATTTATCCGCAAGTTGCCAACCAAGTTGATTGAGTCGTTTAAGTCGACACTCGATGAGGTGCGCGATGCCGATATTTTGGTGCATGTGGTTGACATCAGCCATCCTCAATTTGACGAGCAGATTGAAATTGTGAATAAGACACTGCAAGAGGTGTGCGATGCAAGCAATAAGGTGATGATTATGGTGTTTAATAAAATAGATAATTTCTCATATGTGGAGAAAGATGCCGACGATTTGACACCGCGCACTAAAGAAAACATTCCTCTTGAAGAATTGAAAGAAACATGGATGGCAAAGATGAACGATAATTGTGTGTTTATCTCGGCTAAAGAAAAGGTGAATATAGAGGAATTGAAGAATATGCTTTACGAAAAGGCAAAAGCAATTCATATGGAACGATTCCCATATAATGACTTCTTGTTTCAGAAATACGACGATTTGCAAGAATAATATATGTGATGAAAACCCGGCAAGAATTTTGCCGGGTTTTTTTGTTGAGATGAGAGGCAGGTGCCACAAGAACGTAGTTGGCTGTAAAATGCAATGAGTGTGTGGCGATAAATATTTCAATGACGTTAATCAAGAAAGATAAATATTTAGTATCTTTGTAGAAAACCTAAAACAACTAATCTGAGATGATAAAGAAACGAATTTTCTTAATTGCAATGATGCTTGTGGTAGCACTCGGTGCAACTGCAACATTAAAAAACACAGTAGAAAAAGATTTTAAAGACCGAAAGAAAGATAAATCGGTGTCAGCAATCTTGAAAAATGTAGATGAAATGTCGCTATCTTCGGATGCCGAATTGGCAATGAAGTTCTTGTATGCTTACATGCCAATGCCCGACGTAACTGACTATTCAGTGGATTTTTACAAGATGAATGTAGAATATGCATTGAGAACCCGTAGCGATATGGCATGGGGTAAGGATATTCCAGACCGAGAATTTTATCATTTTGTGTTGCCCGTGCGCGTCAATAACGAAAACCTTGATGAAAGCCGAAAGGTGTTTTTTGAGGAGTTGAAAGAAAGGGTAAAAGGCATGTCGATGCATGATGCTGCCCTTGAAGTGAACCACTGGTGTCACGAAAAGGTTACCTATCGACCAAGCGATTCGCGCACAAGTTCACCATTGGCATCAGTGAAAACTGCATTTGGTCGTTGTGGCGAAGAGTCAACATTTGGCGTTGCTGCCATGCGCGCAGTTGGTATTCCTGCCCGTCAAGTGTACACACCAAGATGGGCGCACACAGATGACAACCACGCATGGGTGGAAGTGTGGATTGACGGCAAGTGGCAGTTCCTTGGTGCTTGTGAACCAGAACCAGTGCTTAACTTGGGATGGTTTAATGCACCTGCTTCGCGAGGCATGATGATGCATACTAAAGTGTTTGGCCATTACGAAGGACCAGAAGATGTGATGAGCAAGAGCAATTGCTATACAGAAATTAATGTAACAGAAAATTATGCTCCAACAGCAAATGCAGTGGTTCGCACAGTTGATGCAAATGGCAAGCCAGTTTCGGCTCGTGTAGACTTTAAGGTTTA
This sequence comes from Muribaculaceae bacterium, assembly GCA_045613305.1. GTDB lineage: Bacteria > Bacteroidota > Bacteroidia > Bacteroidales > Muribaculaceae > SFTJ01. The sequence continues at coordinate 32,137 of JAZLAU010000030.1, read as the reverse complement.
TAACTATGCAGAACTTTACACCGTGTGCCATAAGCAAACCGACAAAAACGGTTATACTTATGTGAATAGTGGTCTTGGCGATTTGGTGGCATGGGCATCGAAGGGCGACACTTTTGGCATATCAAAGGTGAGTGTTGGCAAGCAGGACACTGTGGTGGTGACACTTGATAAGAATGTGGGTTATGAAGGTACTATAACTCTTGACCTTATTCCACCAGTAGAACGTAACACCGTTCCACCGTTGACTCAAGAGCAAATCGACAACAATAAAAAGCGTTTCGTATATGAAGACTCTTTGCGCGGCACTTATGAAGCAACATTCATAGGCGAAGAAAAGGCAAAGGCGCTTGCAAGAATGTGGAATCTTCCTGAAGACAAGATAAGTTATTATCTTGTGGGTTCACGCGGTAACCATGCTACAATATTAGGCTTTATTCAAAATGCCGAAAATAAGTTTAAGGCATTGAACCTTTTGTCGGTTATTTCGGCAAAGGACCTTCGCGACGTGTCGATAGAAGTTCTTAATGACCATTATTATAACACAGAAGACCTTGGCGATGATTCAAAGTTCTACTTTGAGTATGTTATGAATCCACGTATCGACAACGAAATGATAGAGCCATATAAGGGCTATTTGCGTGAAGCCTTTAAGTCGCTTGATGTGGCCTCGTTTAAGGCCGATCCATATAAGTGGGCCGATTGGGTGAAGAAAAACATTAAGGTTGTGAAGGACTGGAATCCTCAAAATTTGCGAATGATGCCAACAACAGTTTGGAACAACCGTTACACCGACGCCGACTCGCGCGACATCTTCTTTGTGGCAGGCGCACGTGCTATGGGAATCTATGCTCGTAAGGATGTGGTGACTGGCAAGGTGCAATGGGCAAGCGGTAAAGACCAATGGCATGACGTGCAATTTGAAGCAACCAAGCAGCAAATCACAAAGCAAGGTCAATTGCAAACATCATATAATGTTACAGGTCGTTTAGATGATCCTAAATATTATTATCACTTTACATTGTCGAAGATTGTAGGTGGCCGCCCAGAATTGCAAAACTATCCAGAAGAAGGCTATGACAAGATTTTGAAAAATGGTGCAAAGATGGACATTGGCAACTATGTTATGACATCAGGCACTCGCTTGGGCAATGGTGGCGTGTTGGCACAATTGAACTTCTTCAACATTGAGGCTGATAAGGACACTAATACAGAACTTGTGATACGCTCAAGTCAGGCCGATGTGCAAGTGATTGGTAACTTCAACAGTGAAAATAAGTATTATGATTTGGCTACAAAGAGCGAAAAGTCGTTGTTATCGACCACAGGTCGCGGATTCTACATTTTGGGCCTAATCAATCCAACTCATGAACCAAGCAACCATGCTCTACACGACATTGAGCAATATGCAGCCGATTTCGAAAAGTGGGGCCAAAAGATTATGTTGCTATTTGCCGATGAGGAAACAGCAGGCCGCTACAAGGATGCAGAATTTAAGAAGTTGCCTAACACAGTGGTTTATGGCACAGACATTAATGGCGTAATAGCAGGCGAAGTGAAGCAAGCACTTAACTTGCAATCAAACGAACGCCCAATATTTATTATTGCTGATACGTTTAATCGTATAGTATTTGTTTCACAAGGCTATACAATCGGTTTGGGTGAGCAAATGATAAATGTGCTTCACAAACTTGAAGAACAAGAAAAATAATTCACGTTAGTTATTTAATATTATAATAGCGGCAAGTGTTAATTAAAACACTTGCCGCTATTCATTTTATATGAAGCAAAAGTTGTTGTGTCGCCCTGATAGTTGGGGTATTTAAAGCGTGATAGATTTAATTATCTCTTTCACGGCATTGGCATCGGTGGTTTTCCGCAACATTTCGTTGGCACCTTTTTCACCCATGTATACCTCTTCACGATTAAATTTCATGAGGCTTGCCACGTTATGGCTTGCCGAAGCATGGATTTCGGTAGCGCCCGTATATTTCAGTATTTGAGCTGCATTTTGAGCATTAACGCCACATCCAGGCATGATGCATATTCTGCCGTTGGCCTGCTGCACAAGTTCTTTAATCAGGTCGACCCCATCGGCTGCCGTCGCTTGTTGTCCGGAAGTGAGAAGGCGGTTGCAGCCTAAGTCGATGATTTGTTCAAGTGCCACTTTGGGGTCGCGACAACGGTCGAAAGCACGGTGGAATGTTATGTTTAATCCACTTGCCGCGTCAACTAATTTTCGGCAAGCATCAATGTCGATGCTTCCGTCATCTTTAAGGCATCCTATTACAACACCGTCCACACCAAGTTGCTTAAGGATTTTTATGTCGGTTACCATAGTTTCGACTTCTTCAGGAGAGTAAAGAAAGTCGCCACCTCGAGGACGTATTAGTGCAAAAACTGTTATTCCTAACAAGCAGGCTTGAGTAACCAAACCGGCAGATGGTGTAAGTCCTCCTTCGCTGAGTGCTGAACAAAGTTCAATGCGTGTGGCGCCGCCTTGTTGTGCTGCGATAACACTATCAATGTCGCCTGCGCATACTTCAAGAATGTAGGGTTTCATATGTGAATTCTGATTTTATTGCAAACTTACTATAAATTGTCAATTTATGAAATTATATGGCTAAAAAGGTGCTAAACTCGTTAGAGAGAAGTTCGTTTTATTGGTTAAAAAACATAAAATTAAACTGAGTGTAGTCAAAATTTAGAGTTGTGTATAATCTGCGTGTGCTAAAGTTGAATACTATTGCTAAATTTGTTATGTATAATATAAAGCTGATAATTAAAGTGTTATGAAGAAATTGTTGTTGTTGCTGGTGAGTGTCATGTCAATGACAGCGGCTGCAAGTGATAAATATGGTTATTTGGCGTTTGCCGATAAAAATGGTTCAGTAAATACAATTTCGGTAGAAAACTTGAAGATGACTGTTGTGAATGGGGATTTAGTAGTAAAAAATGCTGAATCCCAATTGAAGTTTGCTTTGTCGGATTTGATGAAAATGTATTTCTCGAATGAAGCAGAAAGCGCAGTTAAAAACGTAGATATAAATCGAAACGGAAAAGTGAAGATTTATAGTCTTGACGGTATTGAGATGGGCGAATTTGATAATATTTGCAAAGCGCAATCGAGTCTTTCAGAAGGGGTGTATGTTGTGAAATCGGATAAGGTTACCTATAAACTCGTGGTGAAATGAAGCCGATAAGTGCAAAAAATATGATTATGGCATTGTGCCTTTTTGCTGGAGCCAGTGTAAGCGCCCAAACAATCAATGTAGTTATGGGTGACGTTACTTATGCCATTCCTGCTAATCAGGCAGGCGAGATGATATATGCCAACGGCACAACTCTGACCATTATGAATAAAGAATTTCAGTTGTCGAAAGTAGATGAGATGTTTATCGACGATTCGGAAGTGGTCGACAACAGTGTGGATGTGATGTGGCAAGGCGCTGTTGCCAAAGTGCGAGTTGCGGGCAATGTGGCGCAATACTTAACAGTGACAGTAGATGGTGCAGATGTTAAGTTGCTACAAAATGCCTCGTTAACTAATGAAATAACCTATACTTTGAGCGGATTAAGCAGCGACGGTTCGCTATATATGGATGGTGAGTTAAAAGCTACTTTTGTGCTTGACAACCTTAACTTGACAAATGCCGACGATTATGCCATAAACATTGAAAATGGCAAGCGTATAGATGTGATTTTAAAAGAGGGCAGTGTGAACTATCTTGCCGATGGCGCAACGACGACTTCAGGCGTGAGTAAAGGGGCAATGATGGTAAATGGCCATACGGAGTTTGACGGAGATGGAAAATTGACTATCAGCGGCAATTATGCACATGCGTTTTGGGGTGATGAGTATGTGAAAGTGAAGAAAGGTTTGTGTGAAATAGTTGTCGACAAAGCAGTGAAAGATGGTTTCAATGTAAACCAATATTTTTTGCAAAATGGAGGCAGTGTGACAATATCGGGCGTTGGTGACGATGGTATTCAAGTCAGCAAAGACGATAAAGACGAGGAATATAATGGAATGGTGCTTCTTAATGGAGGCAAGCATAGCATAACGTGCGCAGGAGTAGCGGCAAAAGCGATAAATGCCGAAAGCGACATTGTGTATGGCGAGAGTGCCGATGGCGAAGGTGGAGAGTATAGTTACTCTACAACCGGAGGCGGTGAATATGACAGCGCAAGCCAGGACACAAAGGCGGCCGCTTGCGTTTCGACCGATGCCGATATAGTTATAAATAGCGGCACGATAACTACTAATTCAACAGGAGCAGGTGGTAAGGGTTTAAAAGCCGATTCTTTGATAGTGATTAATGGCGGTGTTATTTCGGTTGTAACAAAAGGAACGCAATATTCATATAACAGGATAACGAGTTCGCCAAAGGGTATAAAGGCAACGCTAAACCTCGAGATTAATGGCGGCAAAATAGATGTTAATACTTCGGGAGGAGAAGGCTCAGAAGGCATTGAAAGTAAAGCCGACATAACAATTAACGGTGGTACGGTGGTGGTAAATAGTTATGACGATGCCATAAATTCAGCAAAGAATCTCTATATAAAAGGAGGTGAAATAACTGCCGTGGCAACAAATAACGACGCATTAGATTCAAACAACAACCTATATGTGTCGGGCGGAAAATTGATGGCATTTGGTGGTCGTTCGCCTGAATGTGGCTTAGATGCCGCTGAAGGCTATGCGATGTATTTCACAGGAGGAGAAATATTGTCGGTGGGTGGTTCAGCTGCAACACCAACCAAAAACACTTCAACGCAGGCTTATGTAACGACAACCGGTTCGGTGACGGCGTCAACGACCATAAAAGTTACCAACGGCGATACTGTCATAACAGAGTTTGTAGTGCCAGCAAATTATAGTTCCTCAAGTGGAGGGTCCTCAGGCGGAGGTTGGCGTCCGGGTGGGTCTACATCAGGCTCGAACATAATGGTGTCGGCTCCGGGTATATTGTCGGGACAGAGTTATAAAATGTATAATGGAAGCACATCATCCACAGTAACAGCAAAACAATACGGCAATAGCCGATTTTAATACTACTTAGAGTATTTTTTATGTGGGAGAGGTCGGCAATTTGCCGACCTCTCTTTGTTTTATGTGAAATGAAGCAATTTATTTAGCGTAGTACACTCTCACTTCGCCTATAGGCAAATTGCCTTTGAGCAACAGAGGGATGTGTTTTGAATCAGTTGAAATCCAGCAGTGAATGTCGTCTGAAGATTTTGTCTGCCCGTCTTGAGTGAAGGTGAATGTAATGTGATGTGCTATGTGTTTGCTTTTGTCACGCAATTCGATTTTCTCGACATTAATGTATTTAACCGTAAGGTTCTCTTTTTTGCGTCCCGAAAAAATAGTGCTTTTGAGAGTTCCGTTTTTAATGAATGAGTTGAAATCGATAGTTCTCAAGAAATAAAACACGCTTAACATGTCATAAGCCTGTCCGGGTGCTTGCAAGGTGATGTGTCGACTGTCTTTGTCTTTGCGAATAATTGTGCAGTTGGCAGTCGACGCGTTTGTGCCGTAAGAATATTGCACAATGTCTTTTCCGTAATGATTGCCCTCATGAGAGGTTTTCACGTATTTAATAGGCTTAAATCCTTTTTTCTGAATAGTGCAGGTGAGAGTGTCGCGCACTTGATATATCTTGTCGGCCCACGAACGAGTGTGCGCCACGAGCGAGGTGTTGTAGTATTCGCCGCTATTGCTCAAACTCAATGTGGCCGAAGCCGCATGCTTCCATATCATTCCCCAATGATAAACTATTTCATAGTTGAGTTTTTCGTTGGCAAATGTGGTTGCAGCCTTTGCTGAGAAGTGAGTGTTTCCTAAAGCAAAAACCGTTAGAATCAGAGCGGTGCAATATGTTTTGAATGTATTAGTCATAATATATTTTGATTTATATAAATTTTGACTAAATGAAACGAAGTTAGTTTAATTACCTGTGCGGTTTTTATGAGTGAGTAATAAAAAATATCCTCTGCAGTGAGGCAGAGGATATTTGTGAGTATGATAGCGTGGATTATTCTTCTGGTTGAACCACCTTTAGGTTCTTAGCAGCGGCAGGGTCGGCCACGATAGCACGGAAATATTCTTCTGGGTATCCAGGGAATTCAGGGTACACAGGATAACCAGTGTTAGAACGTTCGAATTGGCCATCTTTTTCTTTCTTCAAGTTTCCGTCAAGGTATTTCACAAGAAGGTATTGAGCAAGTTGAAGGTAGCGAGATGTAGATTCTTCTGCTACGCGGTTGCTGTAACTGTCGAGATAAGCCTTAGCCTTGCCAGGTGATTGCTTGTATAGTTCCAAAGCTTTCTTTTCAACTTCAGGCTGATTGTTAGCAAATGCGTCTTCGAGTTCGGTTTGAACCTTGCGAATATCTTTAATCATATAAGAGTAGCGAGTGTATGCTTGGTTAGCCACCCAGTTGTTTACCCAGAATGCCGATTCGGTAGAGAAAGTATACATGTCGGCAGTTTTTTCGGCGTAACTCTTAGGAATGTTGGTCATACAGCAATACATAGGCACGAAAATAGCGGTGTTAGCGTCATCAACACCAAACCAATGTATGCCACCAATAGGGTTAGGAAGCCAGTTACGCATTTGTGAAACAAGCACGAAACCGGTTTGTTGAGTAGCGATGGCTCTTTCGTGAGTGTATTCTACGCCGTCAACTTTGAAAGTCATAGGTCTCCAACGGTAAGGCACGTCGTAAAGAATCTTAGCGCCTGGGTCTTTGGTCATGTCGAAAGGAGTGCCTTCGAAGTGGTCGCGCATCATGTTTTGCACGTCGCGAACGCTCACTTTGCGGTCAGGCTTCACATATAGAGGCAACACCTCAGCATCTTTTTTGCCCGATAGGTATGGCAAATATTTGTCCATACCGGCTTTGTAGCGGTTAAACCAAGCCCAAACGCGAGCATCGCAACCACGCAAAGCGCTGAAGTCGGCAGGATTGTAAGCCTTAGAGAAACTGAATTCAGAGTCTTTGCCACTGAAGTAACCCATCTTGCGAGCAAACTTGATTACATCTTTAGAGTAAAGGCAATTTTCCTTGTCGTTAAGAGGGAACTGGTGTATGCGAGATTGGTTGGCATGTCCGGCAATACAGTCGTCAGGAATGCGAATTGCTACCCACACAGCACCTTTTTCTTTAGGACCTTTACCAATAAGTTCCATAATCCAAATTTCGTTAGGGTCGGCAATAGAGAACGATTCGCCACCGCTGCAATATCCGTATTTAGTTACCAAGTCGGTCATTACGTTGATGGCTTCGCGTGCAGTTTTTGCACGTTGAAGAGTGACATAAATAAGGCTGCCGTAGTCCATGATGCCCTTAGGGTCAACCAATTCGCCACGTCCGCCCCAAGTTGATTCGGTTATTGACAATTGGTGTTCGTTCATATTGCCCACCACAGAATAGGTGTGAGCCACTTCAGGGATTGAACCGTGATACATGCCTTCGTCCCAGTCGTAGATTTCTCTCATGCTGCCAGGATTGTGGTCGGCAGCAGGTTGATATTTAAGAGCTCCGTAAAGAACATGTGCATCGGCTGCATAACTGATGAATGTAGAGCCATCGGTTGAGGCTTTTTTACCAACCAAAAGGCTTGTGCAGGCATTGCCGGTGAATGCGCCAATGCTGCTCACTAATGCTGTGATAACAGCAGTAATCTTTAATGTTGTTTTGTTCATATGAGATATCGTATTTTATAATTATTTTATTCTTTTTCAATTGTCAGCGACATAGCATGGTTGTTGAAAACAGTGCTATATGTTGAAAACCAACGATTGTGTCCTATGTGACATTCGTAGCACTCTGTGCTTTTGGCAATAGCCATGGCGTCGATGCATAGGCCGTTTGCAAGTGCAATGCCGTCGATGTGGGCGGCTTTGTAAAGGGCTTCTTTTGCCGTCCATGCTACAGTGTTGGCAGTGAGGTCGGTTATAGGAAGCGCTTGTTGCTCGAGTTCGCTAAGAAATTTGTTGCGCACGCGAATCACCTTATTGCTGAGCTGCTCAATGTCGATGCCTATGTTTTGCTTGCTTACTGCAATGGCTACATAATTCATGGAGTGAGTTATGCTCAGATTTATGTTTTTGTTAAGTTTGGGCGCTCCGTTTTCTTGGTGTGTGAGTTGGTAGGAGTTGCCAAACAACGAATGCAGCAGCAGGTGCTCAACTAAAATTTCTTTGCGTCGTTTTTCGAGTTTAATGTTTAGAGCATCAGCATGCGCTATGAGGTTATGGTTGCATAGTTGCATGAGTTGCTCTTCAGATTCGGTAATTTCCCAGATGGCTATTTCAACATCGGGATTTGCGAATTGGTTTGGCGTTGCAATTATGGGCATAGTCTTTATAGCATAAGATGATGATGTAAACACTCAGTGTTAGCACGGGCTGTTTAGGCAGGTGCATCTACAAAGATAATATATTAATTTCAAAAAGAAAATACAACGGTTGAGGGCGATAGGGAAAAAGATGGGTTAGAGGTGCTGATGCTGATAGTTTTAGTTAAAATTGTGTGAGTTTAAGCCAAAAAAAAGCGTGCCGCTAAGTTAGTGGCACGCTTGCTTGTGTATGCTGGAGTTGAATTATTTCAAAGTGAACTTTCTTGAAGAAAGACGGTAATTGTCGGCAAAAATTTCAACGGTGTATTCGCCAGGTGTAAGGGCGGTGTTCACATTCCAGTAAATGGTAATACCTGCAATTTCTTGCCCGTCGTATTCAATCGATTTCTTTTCAGTGAAAGGAATTGAACTGCCTTCGAATGAGAAACTGCCGTGCCCGCCAAGCAAAGTGCCTTCAGGACTGGTGATGCGAATGAAAATGTTCTTTTCGCCAACAGGAGTTGAGTTGTTTTGAGGAATGGTGAATGTAACCATAAGCTGTTTTGCTTTCTTCACATTCTTTTCTTTTTTGCCGTTGCTCTTAAGCGCTTGAAGGCTTACGCCAGTTACGTTAAGTTTTTCGGCAAGAATCATTCTCTTTGTTAGGTGCTCGTTCTTTTCATTTGCTTCGCTCACTTTGGTAGAAAGTTCTTGGTTTTGAGTGCGAATTTCAAGGTTTTCGGCACGCAATCCGGCATTTTCTTTACCAAGAGAGTCGATTATAGCTACATAGTGGCGCATGATGCCTTTAAGAGTCTTGATTTCGTCCTGGAGTTCATTAATTCGCTTTTGGCTTGAAATCTTTTGGCTCTTAAGTTCGGCAAGAAGTTTTTCAACTTTTGCTTTCGCTTCTGTGTATTTTGTAAGAATTGAGTCGTTTTGGAAGAATCGAGTTTGATTTTCCATGCTTTGGAATTGAGTGTTAAGTTGCTCATATTCACCTGCAAGTTGGAATTGGTCGCGTTGAAGTTCCACTTCTTGTTTTTCGGCTTCCACTTTAGCAAGTTCGCTTTTAGTGCTTTGCATCATAAAGATGAGAACGCCGATAACTATAAGGAGCACAGCAAGCAAGCCTGCTCCGATTTTTGTTAATTGCTTGTTGTCTAAATTCATAATGATTTAATTTTGCGACTGCAAAGTTAAAAATAAAGATAGAATTAATCAAACTAACACAGCATAACTATTGCAGAATGCTGCTATTTATGTGATTAAAATGTGTTATATGTCGTAGGTCTTATATACCTTTTTGTTTTTCTTCTCTGCTTTTTTATTTTCCTCGCGCATCAATTCTTGTTCTTTACGAAGTTTTTCTTCTTGGGCTTTGGCGTTTTCTTCAGTTTGCACCTTTTGTTTTTTTTCTTCTTTTGCCTTTTGTTTGCCTATGGAGAAACTTTTAATGATGTCCTCGGCATATTCAATATTGCCGAGCAGATAGTTTACTGTTACGGTAATGAAAAGGTCCTTGTTTTTGCATTCGAGGTTGGCCAGCAGAGCACGGCTGCCGTCGGGCATAGTTCCGTCGAGTGTGCGACATTTAAAGCCTTTCACTCTGAGGTTGTCGATGTTGGTGTCAAACATGTTGAACCCGTTAGCACGGCGAAGTAGTTCGTTTTTTGCAGTTTTGTCGTTAACACCGTTTTTGTTGTAAAGGTCGATAATCACTGCCATATCGTGCCACATAATTTCAAAGTGAGTGGCGCTATTGTATGTAACTTGCCCGCCGTCGGGAACTTCGAAAGTGAGGTTGTGCATTGACCAAGTGAACACGGTGGCGTGTGCAGTGTTGGTGAAAAACAATGCGGCGAGCAGTAATAATATAGACAATACTTTATGTTTCATAATATTATAACGCAACTTATGTTAAAGTTATTGTATGGCTTGTAACCAACGTTCCCACTCTAATTTGTCGCCGTTGAAAACATTTAGATCAACGTCGCCTTTAATGCCGTCAACTTGCCCCCAGTGGCTATATTGCAAAAATGTCCAATTGTAATTTGTGATTTTTTGAGGATATTGAAAAGTGCATAGCCATAAAGGCAAGTGGGTGAAATTGTTTTCGATATATTTATGGAAACCGTCTTTGTTGGTGTAAATCATCACCTTGTAGTTGTTGCTTTCAAGGCATTTAACCATAGCGTCAAGGCGGGCAATGGCCTTTTTCTTTGACACCCATATGTCGTTGCTCCACTCTTCAACGTCGATAACCAAGGGCAAATCGATGTGCTTTCCTTTCACGCTTTTAAGGAAGTTGTAGGCCTGAACTGTGCCATCTTTGCCAAAACGAAAGAAATGGTATGCGCCAACCTTTAACCCTATTTCTTTAGCATTGCTATAGTTGCTTTCAAACATGGGGTCTTTGTAATTATTTCCTTCGGTCGCTTTTATGAAAACAAAATTCAAACTGTCGGCTTTAAGTGTGTTGAAGTCGATTTTGTCGTTGTGCTTAGATATGTCGATGCCTATAATAGGATATTCTGAATGGTTTATCGTAATGTTAGGACGAGAGCGTAGAATGTAGAACACGGCTGCGCCTATAACAAACAGCCCTGCTATGCCTATGCCCAAGGCCCAACGTGTGAACTTGTCGGGCTTGTGGCTTTTACGCTTGCGTTGTGTGGTTTTTCGTTTCTTTTTTTTGTTAGTCATCGTTGCAAAGTTAACTAAAAACTTTCAAAGAGGTTGTTATAGGCCGTTAAAAATGATGCAGATAGGGCATAGCGCCATATCTGCATTGTGTGTGAAATTATGTGTTGTAATTAATTTAATATGGAGCTTTTAGAATAGTGGGAGCGTTTCGTTAGAATAAATATATTTCTCTTCGAATTTCTCTTGCGTCATGGTGAGCATGATAATTCCTTGAATGAAAGAAGCCACCGAAGTGAGTACACCACAACTGCAGCATGTGATTAGTAGGAATATGATTCCGGCTGTGGTTTTACCCAAGTAGAAATAGTGAATGCCCAAAGTTCCCAAAAGTATTGCAAATAGAGCGGCAAGTCCGCGTTGCTTTCCCGACGGACCGGGCTCGAATGCTCCGATGTTTTGACTGTAGCCTTGCTGGTAACCTTGTTGAAAACCGTATTGGTAGTTTTGTTGAGCATTATAGTTGATTTCTTGGTTACCGTCGTCGGCAGTAATAAAACAATTTTTGCCTCCGCAGCAAGGGCATGATACGGTTTTAGAATATGTGTTTAATGAGAAACTTTGTCCGCATGAAGGACATTGAAATTGTGTCATACTATGAAATTATATAATTAATGTTATACAAAATTAGTGCGTTGTTAAATATTAGACGCAACGGATGTGCTTAAAGTTGCAGCTAAGATGAAAAATTTTACGCAGAAAAATCAAAAACCGCCAAAATGCAGCAAAGCAAATGGCGGTTTTTGTATTCAGAAGATAAAGGATTGTATATTAGCGTCGTCCCTTACCGTTGTTGTTTCGTTTTTGTTGTTGTTCCAACATGGCTTGTTGTTGGCGTTGAGCTTCTTCAAGTCGAGCCATAAATCCTGATTTCTTCTTAGGATTCTTAGCAGCTTCGGCCATTAGAGCGCGCATCTTGTTTTCGCTTACGAAGAAGCGAGTGCCATAGCTTTGTATGATGGTTAGCAATAGTGATAGGAAGTAATAGTAGCTAAGACCAGAAGCATAGTTGTTGAAGAACACCAAGAACATGATTGGCATTAGATACATCATCCATTGCATACCCTTCATTTGAGCATTTTGTTGAGATTGCATTGTAATCTTAGTGTACAAGATGTTAGTGACAGTCATCAACAAACAGAACAAGCTGACGTGGTTTCCGAAGTAGTCGGAAATGAAAGGGATGTGAGTAGTCCAACTGAAAATAGCGTCAGGAGCCGAAAGGTCGTGAGCCCAAAGGAACGACTCTCCACGAAGTTCAATAGAAGAAGGGAAGAAAGTGAACACCGCAATAAGGATAGGCATTTGCAATAGCATAGGCAAACAACCGCCAAATGGGCTTGCACCGGCCATGCTATAAAGTTCCATCTTCTTTTGTTGGTTCTTCATTGCATTTTCTTGGCCAGGATATTTTTCGTCGATTTTCTTCACGTCAGGAGCAAGGTAACGCATTTTTGCTTGCGAAACGTAGCTCTTGTTAGCAAGAGGGAATAGAACAAGCTTAATAATCAACGTCAATAGCAAAATAGCTAATCCCATGTTGCCCACCATGCCTTGAAGCCAGTCGAAAACAGGAATGATTGCGTAGGTGTTGATTATGCGGAACAACCACCAACCAAGAGATATTAGACGGTGCAATTGCAAGTCTTCTTCGCCATACGATTCGTTAAGGCTCTTAAGCAATTGGAACTTGTTAGGGCCAAAATAGATGTGGAAGTTGGCAGGGTTAGCGTCTGCAGAGTTGTATTCAACAGAAGAAAGCATCGACATGTCTTTCATGTAGTCGCTATAGAATGCGCTGTCCTTGTCGATGATTTCACTTTCAATTTTAGCACCTTCGAGGCTCTTGTCGGCAATGAGCACCGAAGAGAAGAATTGGTTTTTGAAGCTAACCCACTTCAAACCGTTGCTAATTTCTTCGCGGTCGTTGCCAGCCTCGTTAAGGTTGTCAACATCGCCGCCGCTGTGCTTGTAATAGATAGCGCTATTGCGTTCCTCAAACATTTTGCCTTCTTCTTGGCGAGCCATTCTCTGAGTCCAGTAGATGTCGAGATTAGCAATGTTTTGAGGAATAACTTCTTGCATGTTTTGTTGGAACACTTCCATCTTAACCATGTAACTGCCTTGCTCCAAAGTGTAACGAATGCCCCACTTAACGTTGTTGCCAAGGTCAAGTTGCATAGTCACTGTAGAGTCGTTTTGAGCGATAGGTGTGAAGAAGTAGTCGGCAGTGTCGAAACGCTGAGCGTTAGTGTTAAATACAAAACCAAACTTATTTGTGTTTTCGTCAAAAAGTTGAACAGTTTCGCTCTTATAGGTGTTGTATTGTAGCAAAGTTGCCTTGGTTATGTTACCGCCCTTGGTAGCGATGTCGATTTTTAGCACATCGTTTTGCAAAGTAACGATTTTGTCTTCACCAGTAAGGCACTTAGCAAATTCGCCGCTACGAGTGTAGGTGTACACAGCATCCTTAAGTGCAGCGATAGCGTTGTTGCGAGTTTTGATGTCGGTTGTAGAGTAGATTGTCTGGAAGTCTACTTCTTTGCCGTTGACCATAATAGTACCGCTGATTTCGTCGCCTATCAGGTTAAGGTGAGCGTCGTTACTATTAAGAGAGTAATTTGTAGAGCCGTCTTCGTTCTTTTGAGCGCGGCCGTAAAGTTGGATTGACGATTTTAAGCGATTGATGTCGTCGGCTGACATTGAGTCAGTGTACATAGGCATTTTATCGTCTTCCTTTTCTTTTGCGGTTTTTTCTGCAAGTTCTTGTTGGGCTTTGGCTGCAGCAATTTCCTCTTCAGAAGGCTGATTCATCCATGTGAAACCCATAATAACCAAGAACATCAACAGAAGTCCGATAATCGTGTTTTTGTCCATTCGTTAAAAGTTTGGAGTATGTGATTAATTAATATTATTTTTCGTAAACAATAATAAACTTTTAAAATTACATCAAATAGTGTGCCAAAGCGCTATTGTTTTTGCTCTTTGTTATAATTTGCTGCATCGATGAAACTCATCAGCAACTTATTGGGCGCAAATGCCGTGCAAGAGAACTCTGGCTGGAAACTGCAACCAAGATACCATTGGTTGTTGGCCACTTCAATGATGTCGACCAAGCCGGCATTTGGCGTTATTCCCGAAAAAATCACGCCTGCTTGTAGCATAAGGTCGCGATATTTGTTGTTAAATTCCATCCTGTGCCGATGGCGTTCGTTGGCCGAAAGACCGCCGTAGGCTTTTGCCGCCAGCGATGAATGCATCAAGTGGCAAGGGTACGCTCCAAGCCTGATGCTTTCGGGCATGTAGGCCATTTGTTTTTGTTCAAGCATAAGGTCAACCACATTGTGGGTGACATTTGCGTTCACTTCGGTGGTGTTGGCATCGGTAAGTCCTAAAACGTTTCGTGCCAATTCTATTGCCATGCATTGCATGCCTAAAGCAATGCCAAGTGTGGGGATGCTGTTTGTGCGGCACCAGCGCAGTGCCTCAATATAACCTTCAATCCCTTTTAAAGCAATGCCTGGCGCTGCTATGATGGCATCGGCATCGAAGAGCATTTCTTCAACGTTGCCGCTATGCACCTTGTTGCTTGCTATGTGTTTCAGCACAACATTTGTGTTGCAGTGCCAACCGCATATTTTCAACGCTTCGTTAAGGTTGAGATATGCTTTTTCGTTGTTGTTGAGGTTGCCAACAATTGCTATTGTTATGCTTTTTTGCGCGTTTTGTGCCTTTGTGGCAAAATGCTCCCAATGCATATTCTCACCATTGTCAATTGGCTCAAGTGCTAATTTTTCGGCCACTAACGCTTCGATTTGGCTTTCGGCTAATAAATGCGGAGCGTCGTAAATGTTGCCGTTAAACTCAAGCGAAACCCAATTTTTGGGGTTGGCATTATGTGCAGAATTTTTGCAAGTGCATGCGTCGCAAAGCGTTATGTCGGTGCGGATGCCGCACTTTTCAAGCGTATGCGTTGTGTCGTTGCAATCGGCAACACAATTTATGCATAAGCAATTGTTGCCCATAACCGACTGCATTTTGCCTATTGCGCACAGCATAATGTGGCTCATCAAGTCGCTTGAACATCCGCCGACCTCAATAATCGCAATGTCGTTATTTCCGTTGTTGGCCAAGCGGCCTATGCATTGCATCAACTCATTGGTGACGTGATTTTCAGCAGTCACCATTTCGCCCATGTATGCACCTCTACGCTCATTGTTAATCACGTTCTGCATTATTTGGCCCGCAGTGATGTGATTGCGTTTAGAAGTTTCGATGCCAGCGATGCGTTCGTAATGCCCTAAGCAAAAATCAGTTTCGTGGCCGTCGGCCGTAACAAAGCACTCAAAGTGAAGTTCGGGGTCAAACGATGCAGCGTCGGTGTTTAGGTAATTGTCGTATTTTGCAACAGTTACGTTGTAACCTCTCGCAGATAGCCTGTTTGCAAGTGCTGACGCAAATATGCCCTCGCCAAATGACGATTTTGCGCTATTGGTGATGAAGATATATTGCGTATTCACTTTGCTGCTTTATTTGTTATCTCATTTAAAGTGCAAAATTAGCAATTATTCTTGTGTGATTTCCTTTTTTAACGATAATTTAGGATAAAATAGTAGTATGAAGTGGTGTTTGAAGCGTGAATGTGTAGTTGTAATTTAATTTTTAGGTTTTTAATAGGAGGAATTTGTTTATCTTTGTGGGAAACTAAATACAACATAAAAACAGATGATACAGGTACGCTGTAAAAACAATAATGAGGTTAAAAGTTTCCCGATAGGGACCACGTTGCTCGATGTGTTTAAGGGATTTGATGGGTTGAACTTTGAGTTTCCTCCAGTGTCGGCGCGAGTAAACAACACATCGCAGGGCTTGAAGTTTAGAGTATTTCAAAATCGAGATGTGGAGTTTCTTGATGTACGTACGTCGGGCGGCATGAGAGCGTATGTGCGTTCGTTGTGCTTTGTGCTCTATAAGGCATGCCAAGATGTCTTTCCGGGGAGTAGGTTGTATATGGAGCATCCTATTTCACGCGGATATTTTGGCAATTTTCATAAAGCAGATGGCGAGACAGCCAGCACGGCCGACATAGAGCAAATTAATGCCCGAATGCAGGAGATAATTGATCAAGACATGCCATTTCGTCGCACCGAAGCCACCACAGAAGACGCTATAGAATTATTTCGCAAGCATGGATTTGACGATAAGGTGAAACTGCTTGAAACAAGTGGCCAGATTTATGCCGACTATTATACCCTTGACCAAACAGTTGATTATTATTACGGTCCGTTGGTGCCATCAACAGGCTATTTGAAGGTGTTTGCGGTTGAAAAATGTTATAATGGTATATTGCTGCGAATACCCGACAAAAATAATCCTAAATTGTTGGCAGAGCGAATCGAAATGCCTCGCACCTTTAGCATGTTTGCTGAAAATGTGCGATGGAATGTTATCATGGGCCTTAAGAATGTGGGCGCAGTGAATGATGCGTGTTTAAAAGGTAAGGCTAGTGAGTTGATACAGGTGAGCGAAGCCTTGCAAGAAAAGAAGATAGTTGCGATAGCAGAAGATATTTATGACAGATATTGTGATGAAGAACATCCGGTGAGGATGGTGTTGATTACAGGGCCTTCAAGTTCAGGAAAAACAACATTCTGTAAACGTTTGTCGGTTCAACTTAAGGCATGTGGCCTACGTCCGATATCGTTCTCAACCGATGATTATTTTGTAAATCGCGAGGACACGCCTAAGCGTCCTGATGGCAAATATGATTTTGATAATATCAAAGCTGTTGATTGCGAAACTATGGAGCGCGACTTGCTTGCGTTGGTCAATGGCGAAGAGGTTGAGATACCTGAATTTAATTTTACCACAGGCAAGCGTGAGTATAATGGCAAGAAATTGCAGCTTGGAGAAGGTAAGGTGCTGCTAATAGAGGGCATACATGCGCTTAATCCTATGTTGACTGCTAAAGTGCCCGATGACACTAAATACAGAGTGTACATATCAACTTTAACCAGCATATCGCTCGACGACCATAATTGGATACCCACACGCGACAATCGCTTGTTGCGTCGCATAATTCGCGATTATAATAAAGGGGCATTTACTGCACAACAGACCATAAGCCAGTGGCCAGCGGTGTGCGAAGCCGAAGAGCAGTGGATATATCCGTATCAAGAAAATGCTGATGCTATGTTTAACTCTGCGCTTAACATAGAGTTTGCGGTGCTTCGATTGCATGCCGAGCCAATATTGGCAAGCGTGCCGCGAAACTGTCCTGAATATGCCGAAGCGCACAGGTTGCTGAAATTCATACATTATTTCATACCGGTGTCTGATAAGGAGATACCGCCAACGTCGATTATGCGTGAATTTGTGGGAGGGTCAAGTTTTAAATATTAATGCCGTTTTTTTGTGTAAGCAAGTGGCTCGATGGTGAAAACTGTGAGCAAGTGGCATTCGAAAAAATAAGAATAACTGGGTGCGAGGCTAAAATTAGCTTCGCATTCATTTTTTCTGTGAGAACGTGCTTTGGTTTTGCTGAAAAGATAGGGATGTGTGTGTCGGCAGATGTGTGGCCGTTGAATGTTTGTGAGAGTGTATGAAAACAAAAAAGAGGATTAATCAATGATTAGTCCTCTTTTGTAGCGGGATCGAGAATTGAACTCGAGACCTCCGGGTTATGAATCCGACGCTCTAACCAACTGAGCTATCCCGCCATCACTGCTATTCCTTTCGGAATTGCGAGTGCAAATTTACGCCTAATTTTCGAAATCTGCAAACAATTTTTGCCTTTTTTTGTTGCTTTTTGCTTTTTGCTTGAAATAGAGAGGTTTGCAATTAAGAAAAAACATCACACGCCTTTTGTGTATCGGTCAATTTAGATGTAACATCAAAAACAAGAACAAGCGTCAGCAGAAAATGTGAGTGCATTTGGTGGTGCAGATTGGGCGAAAGGTGTGGTGGCGGTGTAGATACCTGTGATATATTTAAATTAATTATGTAAGACATTGATGGAAAATTAGTATATTTGTAATTAAATATTTAGGCGAGATTGATCAAAATGGGATATAGAATACAGGTTTGAATAGTTGCGAAAAATGCCGGTCTTGACTATCGGTGCAAATTGGCAAATGGGACGCCTGTGGTAAAAAAAGAAATAATAATGCATAATTTGATAATATTATGAGATACAGAATATTAAGCACGATTGTGGTGATGTTTTCGGTGTTGTGGTTAAGTGCCGAAAAGAAAAATGTGGCGGTCATACCAATCGATACGGAAATAGGGAGCACATCGTGGCGCTATTTGCAAAAGGGTTTTGAAATGGCTGAAGAAACTGATGCCGATGTGGTAATTTTGCAAATGAACACTTATGGCGGCACGGTGGAGCATGCCGATAGCATGAGAAGTTTGATATTGCGAAGCGAACGTCCGGTGGTGGCATTTATCAATAATAATGCTGCTTCGGCCGGGGCATTGATATCGATAGCATGCGACAGCATTTATATGCGAGAAGGCGCAAATATAGGTGCGGCCACAGTGGTTAATGAGACGGGAGAGGCTCTGCCCGACAAATATCAGTCATATATGCGTTCAATGATGCGCAGCACGGCCCAATCGCATGGCAAGGTGAAACGAACTGATGCCAATGGGGTGGTGGTAGAAGATTGGGTGCGCAACCCTATGGTGGCAGAGGCTATGGTTGACCCTCGCACTGTGGTTAGTGAAATAGGTGATGATAGTCTTAGAGTTGTCACCTTTACTGCAGCCGAAGCGGTGAAATATAATTTTTGTGAGGGCATTGAGGAAGATGTTGACGGAGTAGTGGTAAATAGGCTAAAATATGATGACTATCAGATAACTGCATATGAGCCATCGTTTATCGACAATTTAGTGGGCTTTTTTGGCAGCGGTGCTGTGCAGGCAATTTTGATAATGCTTATTGTGGGCGGTTTGTACTTTGAATTGCAATCACCTGGCGTAGGGTTCCCCTCGCTTGCTGCATTGGTTGCTGCAGTGCTTTATTTCAGTCCGCTTTACATTGATGGGTTGGCACAAAGTTGGGAAATTGTGGCCTTTGCTTTAGGATTGGTGCTGATTCTTGTAGAATTGTTGATTTTACCAGGGTTTGGCATTGCGGGAATTTTGGGTATTATTCTTACCTTTGTGTCATTGGTGTTTGCGTTGATAAGCAATGCTTCGCCGATAGATTTAGGATATGCAACAACAAATGATATTATGACAGCAATAATAATAGTGATGATAGGTCTGCTGCTTGGTGTGGCATTGGTTCTTTACGTTTCGCATAAGATAGGCAGCAAGGGCATAATGGCCGACACTGCGTTGCAAAAAGAGCAAAAGATTGAAGACGGTTATATAGGAGTGCCAACGGAGTTGGAGGCTTTTGTTGGAGCAACCGCTGTGGCGTCGACGGTGTTGCGACCATCGGGAAAGATAAAGTTTGAAAGCGGTGAGGTGGTTGATGCTGTGTCGACAGGCGAATTTATTGAGCCCGGTGAGGCTGTGAAAGTTGTAAAATATGAGAATACTCAACTTTATGTTGTGAAAGCATAGGGGCAATAAAGAAAAAATGGAATAATAATGAGATTGGCCGCGAAAATATGTTTTTGGTGGTCAATCTTTATGAAATATATATACGATTATGTTAGACAGAAGTATAGCACCCGCGGTGACTCAATTCCCTGATATAACATTAGAGGTTCCGATGTCGGAAAAATTGAGCAACGGGGTGGAGTTGAAAGTTGTTAACTACGGAGAGACCGATGTGTGTCAAATAGACGTGTATGTGGGTGGCGGATATTTTGAGCAGCCAAAGCGATTTCTGACATATTTTGAATCGGTGTTGCTCTCATGCGGCAGCAGTTGCTACACTGCCGAAGAAGTGGCCGAGCAACTTGATTTCTATGGTGCCTCGATGGCTACAGC
Source organism: Muribaculaceae bacterium (assembly GCA_045613305.1). Taxonomy (GTDB): domain Bacteria; phylum Bacteroidota; class Bacteroidia; order Bacteroidales; family Muribaculaceae; genus SFTJ01. The sequence continues at coordinate 12,141 of JAZLAU010000030.1, read as the reverse complement.
GGTGGCTGACCATAATATTAAGGTTTCGTTGAAGACTACCAATAAAAATTTGCCAATGGTGTTGCCGGTGTTTTATGATTGTATCACAACGCCGAAATATCTGCAAAAGGAACTCGATAAGCGCAGAGATAAATATGTGGCAGACAACGCAGTGAGTTTTGAGCGAGTGTCGCTTATTGCTGCGTCGAAAATAACTGAAATGCTTTATGGCAAAAACCATCCTCTGACAATTGAACCAAACGCATCGTTGTCGCACGACATTACGGTGGACGATTTGCGTAATTTTCATTCAGAGTGTTTTGCTCCAGGAAATTGCACATTGGTGGTGTCGGGCAAGGTGAATGATGAAGAACTTTGCCAGATTAAGCAATGTTTTGAGAAATGGGAGCCTAAGGCCTATAAGGGAAAAACAGGGTGGTATGTTAATCCGCAAGAAATAAAAACTGAGATAGTTCAAAAAGACGGGGCTATTCAAACCGCGGTGGCAGTGGCAATCGATGCAGTGTCACGTGAGCATGACGATTACATCCCGTTGCGCATTTTGGTTACGGCATTAGGTGGATATTTTGGCAGCCGACTGATGATGAATATTCGTGAAGACAAAGGTTATACCTATGGCATTAGTGCCTACTTGTCGGGCCGAGGCGAGTCGGGCTATATAGGCATATCAACAGAATGCGGTGCGCAATACACAATGTCGGTGCTCGATGAGATAAAAAAAGAAATGGCTCGATTACGCGAAGAACTGATTCCAGCTGATGAACTTGAAGTGGTACGAAGCCATATGCTCAGCAGTTTGGTGAAATATCTCGACAATGCCTTTTCGATAGCAGAATATGTGGAATTGGTGTTGTGTAATGGAGTTTACCCCGAATATTTTAATGAGCAGGTGGTAAAAATTAAGAACATAACTCCTGAGAAACTCCGTGACATGGCAAGAAAATATTTGCTTGAAGAAAAAATGAGAATAGTTTTGGCGGGAGATGAAAGCAAAATGCAATTTGCAGAATAAAATAGTTGCTTAACTGATAATTTTTTACGAAATTTGCGAAGAAATTTTTGAATAATTTAAACTCAATAAAAATAATAAAAAATGGCAAATAAAAGTGCATTACAAATTGCTCGCGCTCAATATCAGCCAAAGTTGCCTTCTTCATTGTGGGAAGCAGTAGTGGCAGTTGAAGGCGAACCAACACAATCAGTTGCTGACCAAGAAGAAATCAAGGCATTGTTCCCTAACACTTATGGTCTTCCAGAACTAATTTTCGAAAAGGACACAAAGGCATGCAAAGGTGCAGGCAAGAAGTTTAACGTAGGTGTTATATTGTCAGGTGGTCAAGCACCTGGTGGTCACAATGTGATTAGCGGTTTGTTTGACGGCGTTAAGGCTGTAAACAAGGAAAACCGTCTATACGGTTTCTTGATGGGTCCTGGCGGCCTTGTAGACCACAACTACATGGAACTTACAGCAGAAATAGTTGATGAATACCGCAACACTGGTGGTTTTGATATTATCGGTTCAGGCCGTACAAAACTTGAAGAGCCAGAACAATTTGAAAAGGGCCTTGAAATCCTAAAGGAACTTGACATTCAAGCATTGGTTATCATCGGTGGTGATGACTCAAACACAAATGCATGTGTGCTTGCTGAATACTACAAGGCTAAGAATGCAGGCGTTCAAGTAATTGGTTGCCCTAAGACAATCGACGGTGACTTGAAGAACGATTTGATTGAAACATCATTCGGTTTCGACACAGCAACAAAGGTATATTCAGAAGTTATCGGTAACATTCAACGTGACTGTAACTCAGCAAAGAAATATTGGCACTTCATCAAGTTGATGGGCCGTTCGGCTTCTCACATCGCTCTTGAATGTGCTCTTCAAACACAACCAAACTACTGTATCATTTCAGAAGAAGTTGAAGCAAAGAATATGACACTTGACCAAATCGTAGAAGATTTGGCAAATGTAGTAGCACAACGTGCTGCTAACGGCGACAATTTCGGTACAGTTCTTATCCCAGAAGGTTTGATTGAGTTTATCCCAGCAATGAAGGCTCTAATCGCAGAGTTGAACGATTTGTTGGCTCACAGCCCAGAATTTGCAACACTTGACCGCGCTGCACAACGTGAATTCGTTCTTGCTAAGCTAAGCGAAGCAAATGCTGCAACATTCTCAAGCTTGCCAGAAGGCGTGGCTCGTCAGTTGACTTTGGACCGCGACCCTCACGGCAACGTACAAGTTTCTCTAATCGAAACTGAAAAGTTGCTTAGCGAAATGGTTGCTAAGAAATTGGCTGAAATGAAGGCTGAAGGTAAGTTCGTAGGTAAGTTTGCTGCACAACACCACTTCTTCGGTTACGAAGGTCGTTGCGCTGCTCCATCAAACTTCGATGCTGACTACTGCTATGCTTTGGGTTATAACGCAGCTCAATTGGTTAACTGTGGCGCTACTGGTTACATGTCATCAGTTCGCAACTTGACTAAGCCATCAATCCAATGGACAGCAGGTGGTATTCCTATCACTATGATGATGAACATGGAACGTCGTCACGGTAAGATGAAGCCAGTTATCCAAAAGGCATTGGTTGACCTTGAAGGTAAGCCATTCCAAAAGTTTGCTGCAAAGCGTGCTGAATGGGCAAAGAACACTTGCTACTTGTATCCTGGTCCAATTCAATACTTTGGCCCAGCAGAAGTTTGCGACCAACCATCTCGCACTTTGTATTACGAACAAACTGGTAAGTAATCTAACTAAAAAGAACGTAGACATTCACCTGATAAACGGGTAAAGAATGACTATATAAACCTAACTTACAGCTTGCATAAATCCTCGGAGCAATCCGGGGATTTTTTTATGGTTGATTGTAGGCAGTGATTAAAGATTGCGTGAAATATTGGATAGCGATAAAAGACGAAAGTGATGTGATTATAATTCTCTCCCACAAAAGGGCTTGGTGTGGTATGATTCGTACCGGATGTGATTTATTCGGCGTTTTTGCCTAAGCATCGGGCTATGGTGATTGCTAATTTGGCGGGGCAAAGGTGTAGTGCGAAGAAGGCTATTTTGTAAAATAAGCCGAATTGCATAGCATTTGTGGCAATATGCTTGTTAGTGTCGGAATATGTGTTTTTCCAGCGGGTGATTTCAATGGTTTCGCCGCGAAGCATTTTAATCTTTGCTATAAATTTTAGACGACCTAAAAATTCAGCATGCTTTTGGTAGAATGTTTCGCCACGGTCAGCAAACCAAGTATCGAGCAGATTTGCGTAATGAAGGTGGTCGTTAAGGATTCGTTTGTGGCGTGATGCTGTTATGCTGTGGCCTGTTTTGCGGTAATGGTAGAATGGCTTGTCGACAGCAATTACCTTATTAGCAAGTGCAATTGCTCTTGCAGATATGGCAAGGTCTTCCCAACAATCTACGCCTTCGGTGCAATAGATGTCGTTGTCGGTAATAATGCTGCGTCGAATGATTTTGTTGCAAAGCGAAAAGTGCAAAACATCGTTGGGCACTTTGTTGATGTCGCCAACCAAATTTGGGTTTGGAAAATGGATGATTGATTGGCTGTTGCCTTGGTTAATGTAAAAAGGTGACGTCGCAATGTCGGCATTGTTGTTTGTTGCGGCATTATAAAGCGATTCGGCCATGTCTGCTTCAATCCAGTCGTCGGAGTCACAAAGTTGAAAAAATTCGCCTTTAGCCACATCTAAACCGTTTAAGAAACATGTGCTGCCAATGTTGTTTTGGTTGTGGATGAGAGTCACGTTAAGGTCGGAGCGACTGCTGATGTGTTGCTGTAATAACTCAAGACTCCTGTCTTGGCTGGCGTCATCGATGAAAATATATTCCAACTCATTTGCAATGGTTTGGGCAAAAAGAGATTCAACGCATTTTGATAAGAATTGTTCTGCATTGAAAACTCTAACGATAATCGATATTTTAGGAACGCCGTAGTGGTTTGCCATTGTTTTGAGTTATTATCCGTTTGAAGACTTTGCGATTGCACAGTATCTTATTGGTTTGTTTTTTTCGTCAAATAAGTAGGCGTAGATGTTTAGGCTTACTTTGATGTAGCTATCGCTATTTTTATACAATAAGTCGGTGGCGTGTGATTTTAGGCCGCCTACCTTCATTTGCGTAATGATACGGTTTATTTCGTTTAAATTATCAGGGTGTATTTTGGCCAAAATCTTGTTGAAAGAGTTTCCTGTTTTGACATGAGTTTTTGAAATTATAACTAAGTTGTCGGTGATAGTGTTATAATCAAAAATCCATGTGTTGAAGTTTTGTGCAATTATTATAGCTCTCGATGTTATGCTTTCAATTTCAGTTTCAAGGTTATAGCGGTCGGTTACGTCGCAGTTTATCCCTGTGATGCTGAGAGTGGATTTTTTGATGTTTTTTGTTGATTGAATGTATATTTCGTGTGTGCGATATTGACCTTGATTGTCTTTAATGCGTATAGTTAAGTATGAGTTGTTGCAGTAGTCGTTAGTGATACGCTGAATGGTAGAATCTAATTTAGGGATGTCCTCTTTATGAATCATTCCTTTCAATTCGTTTAGTGAAAGATTTGGCTTTTCGCGGTTGATAAATGCAATTTCGCGATTGTGTTGGTCGTACGACCAGATGTTGAACCTCGCATTAGGGAGAGGTTTCGACAATAAGTGCTTTATGTTGCTTAGTTCTTGCTGATTGTTGTGGTCGTCGGTAATGTTGCGTGTGGTTTGTAAAATTCGGGTAACGTTGCCGCTGACATCGGTTATGCCATAAGTGGAAGTATCAACTTGATAGTATCTGTTTGAAGATTTGGCGAATAGTGGGTATTGTCGTCGGTCGTAAGCGATATCGCCATTTTTTATGCGTAGAAACATTTCAAGGTATTGGCTACGATATTTTGGAGCGATTTGTTTGAACACCATGTCGGTATTGAAGTCGGTCTTGACAAGGTCATTGCCGTTAAAACTATAATACACGTCTTCTTCAACATTGTAGAGGTATGCTTTTAACCCGGTCATGTTGATGCAGTCGCGAAGCATGTAAAGGAGGTTGGTGGTTTTTTGATTTTCCTTATAACTATCGGTAGAGTCAGTTAGGGTAATTATAAAATAACTCGCTTTCATAACTGGGTCGGTTATAGGAGTTGCTTGGTAATGTATAACGGTTTGTTTACCAAGTTTTTTGCCGAATAATTTGTGCGAGTTTTCGCTGTTGAAGTTGAGGTATGCCAGGTCAGAAACCTGTTCACCTTTATTGAGTTTCATCAGGTTGTCGTAACTAATAACACTCGATTCGAAAAGGTTTGGTATTTGTTCGTTGTCGGTTATGTTAAAAGAACTCTTGCAACTGTTGTTTGCAAAAATAAAGTTACCCTTCTTGTCGTAGATTACGGTAGCCGAGGTGAGAGAATTCAAAACAAGTATAATGGTTCGGTTTAAAACAAAAAGACTTGTTTTTCCGGAATTTTTAGAAGCAATAGATTCAAAAACCTCTTTTTTTGATAATCTCTTAATTATTAAAGTCGATGCTGAAATTGTGGCGGCAAGAATGATTAACGCAATAGAAACAGAGATTATATTGTCGTAGCTTTTAGACAGACAAAAAATCGACAACAAAAGCTGAGGACAAAAAGGCGATATGATAGCGTTAAAAATCATTTGAGGCCGAAAAAGATAGGTTAGAAAACAAAATAAATGTTATTCTCTAAAGCAAAATTAAAGCAATTGCCGGAAAACAGCAAATATTCGGGCTTTTTTTATTACTTTTGTAAGTTTTAAAAGCATAGATGAAGAACAATAAAATAAAACGATAAGAATGGATTATGGTTTTGTGCGAATAGCGTCAGTGGTGCCAACCGTAAATGTGGCCGATTGCGATGCTAACGTTGACTGTATAATATCAAATATAAGCGCAGCGTGTGAACGCGGCGCGCAGTTGGTGGTTTTCCCAGAATTGTCGGTAACCGGTTACACTTGTGGTGACTTGTTTAAGCAATCTACTCTATTGAGAAGTGCATTTAATGGTCTTCACCGCATAAAAGCAGCAACCAAAGGCAAGAATGCTTTGGTGATAGTGGGCGCGCCAATTTCATATGAAGGAAGATTGTTTAATTGTGCTATAGCAATTTGCAATGGCCGAATAATGGGTATGGTGCCAAAAACATATATCCCTAACTACCACGAGTTTTATGAAAAACGATGGTTTACCTCATCATACAATTTGCGTAAAAATGCAACGATAGAAGTAGATGGCGAAATGATACCATTCGGTTGCGACCTTGTGTTTACGTTTGGTGATGCTAAGATAGGCTGCGAAATATGTGAAGATTTGTGGGCTCCAGTTCCACCAAGTTCTATGCAGGCCATCAACGGGGCAAATATTTTGGTGAATTTGTCGGCTACTAACGAAATTACAGGAAAGCATAATCGATTGATGTCGCTTATCACGCAACAATCGGCTGGCAATTTGGCTGCATATGTATATACATCAAGCGGATATGGCGAATCGACAACAGATTTGGTGTTTGCCGGAAATGCCATCATTTCGGAACTTGGCGAAGTGTTGAAAAAGGGTTCACATTTTAATGTTGGCGAACAAATGGCGATAGCCGACATAGATGTTGAAAAGATAAATAACGCTCGAATTAACAACGGCACATTTGGCGATAGTTTGGAGCATTATGCTACGCCGCACCGCGAAATTGAGGTGCCTGTGATGCCGCTTGATTTGAAAAAACTGGAACGTAAGATTGAGAAAAATCCATTTGTTCCGGCTGATGAAAGTGTTCAAAACAGCAATTGTGAAGAAATCTATAACATTCAAACCCAGGGGTTGATGCGCAGATTGCAGTTTACTCATGCTAAAACATTGATTGTGGGGGTTTCGGGCGGCCTTGACTCTACGCTTGCGTTGTTGATTGCCGATTCGGCCTTTACCAGACTGGGCTATGATAAGAAAAACATTATCGGCATCACTATGCCGGGATTTGGCACAAGTGACCGAACATTTAACAATGCACTCAATTTGATGAAATCGATGGGCATCACTGTTATGGAGATTCCTATCGGACCAGCAGTGTTGCAACACTTTAAAGACATTGACCACGATGTGAATGTGCACGACGCTACCTACGAAAACGCTCAGGCTCGTGAACGCACTCAAATATTGATGGACTGCGCTAATAAATACAATGGCTTAGTGCTTGGCACTGGCGATATGTCGGAACTTGCGCTTGGCTGGGCAACATATAACGGCGACCATATGTCGATGTATGGCGTTAATGCCGGAGTGGCAAAAACATTGGTGAAGAGCATGGTTCGATGGATTGCAAATAACATAGCGGGCGAAGCATGGGGCGAAGAAAGCAAACATACCTTGCTCGATATTGTAGACACACCAATCAGCCCCGAGTTGACTCCAACCGACAGTGAGGGCAACATTAATCAGAAGACTGAAGACTTGGTTGGCCCATATGAACTTCATGATTTCTTCTTGTTTAACATGTTGGCTTATGGCTTCTCACCATCAAAAATATTTATGTTGGCAAAAGAGGCTTTTGGCGATGAATATGAAGCCTCGACCATAAAGAAGTGGCTAACAGTGTTCTCCCGCCGATTCTTTACGCAGCAGTTTAAGCGTTCGTGTTTGCCAGATGGCCCAAAAGTTGGGGTTGTGGGATTGTCGCCACGCGGCGATTGGCGCATGCCAAGCGACGCTTGCTCGGCGTTGTGGCTAAAGGAATGTGAAACCCTTTAAGAGATTAATCAGATTAAATTGAGAGAAATGAAGAAAGCATTGATGAACATATATAAGGCAATACGTCTTGTGGTTGTTACACTGTTGAGTGCAGCAATCATATTGTTTGCTGCATTATATGTGATATTGTCGGTGCCTTCTGTGCATGATGCCATATGTAAAGTTGGCGAAGAAGAGTTGTCGAAGATATTAGGCACGAAAGTAGAGATAGGTGGCGTTACGGTGCTGCCGTTCCACGATTTGGTGCTTAACGATGTTTCGGTGCCTGACCAAAATGGAGATTCGTTGCTCTATGTTAAAGAATTGGGTGCTGGTATTAGCATCTACAATTTGGTGATGAATCAAAGATTGGTGTTTACTTATGGCGAGGTTGTGGGAATGAAAGGCTTTGTTAAGCGAGAGTCGAAACAATCGCCTTTGAATGTGCAATTTATCATTGACGCATTGTCGTCGAAAGATAAAACAAAGCCGCCAACAAAATTCGACATAAAGATTTACAATCTTGTAATCAGAAAGAGTGAGTTGAGTTATGATGTTCTTGACCAGCCACGAAAGGCCGACGGATTTGATGCAAATCACATTCACATTACTAATCTTCGTGCCGATGTGGCTTTGCCGAGAATAAAGAATAACGACTTTGTGGTGGATGTAAAGCGCATTTCGTTTGAGGAATGTTGTGGCATCAATCTAAAGAATCTTGCCACAATGGTGAGGTTAAACGATAAGGAATTGGCTTTGCTTAACACACGCATAGAATTGCCAAATTCGATTGTTAAAAGCGATTCAATAGGTGTAAGTCTAAATGGAATTGCTAATTTGGCCACCGACATAAAGCAAAATGTCACAGAGTTGCGTCTTGATGATATCCGTATAACACCAAGCGATTTTGCTGGGTTTGTGCCTGCCTTGTCGGCATTAGACGACCCATTCAATGTGTCGGTAAATGCAAAAGGAAACATTGACGGCATTGACATTAGGGACATATCGGTTAAAAACGATAACGGCACTCTTTCAGTGAATTTGGAAGGCGAAGTGACTAATCTTGCCGATGTGAATAATATGTCATTCGACGTGTCGCGCCTAAATGTTTCGGCCAAAGTTGATGAGGCGCTAAATATGGCGTCGGTCATGGCGAGAATCGATGCGAAAACGAAAGAGTTGCTTAACCGCTTGGGTAAAGTGGAGATAAAAGGAAAAGCGCGAGGCTCGCTAAAGAATATCGACTTTGATGGAGATGTGCTGACTTCGTTGGGTAATTTTGACATCAATGCACAAATTGACGGAATTAAGAACAAAACAAAATTGATTTTGGGCAAGGTTCAAACCGACAATTTCAAGTTAGGCACACTTTTGAACCAAGAACAAACAGTGGGCAGTTTGGCCGCAAATGTGGAACTTGACGCCGAATTGAAGGGTAAAAGTTTGGCAGGCAGAGTGTTTGGCGTATTGCCGTTCTTTGAGTTGAAGGGTTATAAATATCAAAACGCTGAAGCCGATGTTGTTATTGACAATCAACTTATTGATGGGTTCTTAGCGATTGCCGACCCTAATTGTGATGTTGAAGTTGAGGGCCATTTGAAGCGAGCAGGTAGAGATTCGCAAGTGGATTTGAATTTGGCGGTAGCAAATATTAATTTGGCAGCACTTAACTTGTATGCCAATAATGCCGACAAGGATTTGTCGTTTGATGCGAATGTTAGTCTACACGGAGATAAAATAGACAATATTAACGGCGATGTATTGATTAAGGAATTAGCGTTCGTAAACGAAAGCAATGAAGGCCTAAAATTAGATGCATTGCATTTGAATGCACAAAATGATACAATTCCACAAAGCATAACTCTGTCAAGCGACTTTGTTAATGGCTCAATTCAGGGCTCTTATGACTTTGTGAGTCTTGTTCCGACCATGCAAAACATATTGTCGCAAGCATTGCCTTCGCTAATAAAGCCAAGCACAAAAGAAATAGTAAAAGAACGAGTTAACGATTTCCGATTTAACTTTGTTGTAGAACCGTGTGAGGATTTGCAGACTCTTGTGAAGATGCCTGTAAATATAGTGTATAATACTACACTCACCGGGTTTGTGAATGAGACTGACAATAGTTTCTGCGTTGATTTAACTGCACCATATCTCCAGCAGGGTAATAAGATTATAGAATCAACATATGTTCAGGCGATGAAGATGCCGGAACAAGAAAATGTGAAGTTGGTGGCAAAGACCACTTATCCGATGAAGACCGGAAAGACCATATTTGCCATCAATGGCAATGGCGTTCGCGACCGAGTGGATGCCGATTTGTCGTGGAAAATCCTTACTGACCGCGATTATAAGGGGAATATTAATTTGAGTACCTTGTTTGGCCGCGATGCAGAAGATAAGTTGGCCATGTATGTAGATGTGAATCCTACCGAAATGGTGTTTAACGATACGGTATGGCAAGTTAAGCCAGCGAAGGTTAAATATGAGGGCGGAACAATAAGCATCGATAACATGCGTGGCGTGTGCGATCATCAGTTGGTGCTGATAGATGGTGTGGTTTCGAAAAATGCAGAAGATGTGTTGAAAGTAGAACTCAATGAAGTGAGCCTGGATTTTGTGTTTGATGCTTTAGCCATCGATAACGTAATGTTTGGCGGAACAGCAACAGGAAAGTTCTATGCAAAGAATTTGTTGTCGGGGGCACCTATTCTTGAAACGCCTAATCTGCATGTTGAGAATATAGCGTATAATAAATGCCGAATGGGCAATGCCGACATTCGAAGCAATTGGGATAATGACACGAAAGGCATAAATATATTGGCCGATATTAAACAGGATAATGGTTTGACATCGGTAATTGATGGTACTATTTATCCAACTCTTGATTCGTTGAGCATTAATTTTGATGCCCGAAAAGCAAAAATAGGATTCTTGCAGCATTTTATGGCCGCCATTACTTCAGACATAAAAGGCGAAGTGTCGGGTAAGGCATGCTTGTATGGCGATTTCCACAACATTAACTTATATGGCGATGTCTTTGCCGATGAATTGACCTTTAAGGTTGATTATACAAATGTTTATTACACAGCAAGTGATTCGGTGCACATAGTTCCGGGTTTCATAGAATTTGAGGATATTGAAATTCGCGACCGAGAAGGCAATACGGCAAAGGTTAATGGTTGGCTTAAGCACGATTATTTCCATAATCCGGAATTTGACTTTAATATAACTGAAGCCAAGGAGTTTTTGTGTTACGATGTAACATCGGCCACAAGCCCCGACTGGTATGGCACAATATATGGCAACGGCTCGGCATACATAAAGGGCGGTCCTGGCATATGCGAAATAGGTGTGAATATGGAGACACGCGACAGAAGCAAGTTTACGTTTGTTTTGTCGGATAACGTGGCTGCAGCAGAATATAGTTTTATCACTTTTGTTGACCGAAACAAGAAAGATGAGCCAGAAGATGACGGCATTCCGCAAATCGTTAAAGAACTAACTGCAAAAAATGCCAAGAAGAATGAGTCGAAGCCATCGGTGTTTAAGTTAGACTTGCAAGGCGATATCACTAACTTGGCCCAATTAACAGTGGTGATGGACCCAGTGGGCGGCGACAAGATTAGGGGCAACGGTTCGGGTAACATGCGCCTAACCTATGATAGTACAGACGAGTCACTCGGAATGTATGGTAAATATGTGCTTGAAAAGGGAAGTTATAACTTTACGTTGCAAGACATTATCATAAAGGACTTTACGATTAACTCGGGCGGCAGCATTAGTTTTAACGGCGACCCATATGCGGCAAATTTGGATATTAAAGCAATATATTCGCTCAACGCCAATCTGTTGGACCTTGATGAGTCGTTTGCGTCTGACAGAGAACTTAATAGAACCAATGTGCCGGTTAATGCCATATTGATGGCGCGTGGTGATATGCGACAACCTGACATATCGTTCGACTTGGAATTCCCAACTATTAGCACCGAAGCCGAACGCAAAGTGAAGAGTATTGTCAGCACCGACGACATGATGAATAAGCAAATGCTTTATTTGTTGGCGTTGAACAGATTCTATACTCCTGAATATATGGGTAATACAAATCGCAATAATGAATTGGCGTCGGTGGCTTCATCAACATTGTCGTCGCAGTTGTCGAATATGTTGGGCCAATTGAGCGATAAATGGAGCATTTCGCCTAACTTCAGAAGCGATAAGGGCGACTTCTCCGATGTTGAGGTCGATTTGGCTTTGTCGAGTCAGTTGCTTAATAATCGTTTGATTTTTAATGGCAATTTCGGCTATCGTGACAATAGCATGAACACTCGAAACTCAAATTTCATTGGAGACTTCGACATAGAATATCTGCTTAACAGAACAGGAACATTGCGATTAAAAGC
>JAZLAU010000029.1:0-22070 GCA_045613305.1 Muribaculaceae bacterium | reverse complement strand
AGAACCCCAAGATGCATGCGAACGCATACCATAACGGTCGGTAGCAAACATGATAGCCTTACCGCCCATCACCCAAGTAGCACCCATGCTGAAGTAGCCACTGCGCGAAATGTTATATATTTCACCACCTTGAGCGCTCACGATACCAACATCTGAATATGGGTCGTGCATTTTGTCGATAAATTGGATGGCAAACCACTTGCTGTCGGGGCTCCACTCATATTCAAAAATGCTGTTTTGGTCAAACCACTTCGAACCGTCGGTAATTTGACGCACCTTCTTTGTTTCCAAGTTTAGAACCATCAGTTTAGTGCGGTCTTCAATAAAGGCCAATTCCTTACCGTCAGGTGAATATTGTGGCTGGAAACGTTCTACTGTCTTCGAAGGAAGCAACACTTCTTCGTCGATTACGGTAGCATTAGCAAAGTTTTGGTCTTCCTTACGGCTAATTTTTGCAGTGTACAACTGCCAGTTGCCGTCGCGTTCGCTTGCGTATGCAATTGTGCGGTTATCCTTATGCCAAGTTAAGCCTCTTTCGCCTGCTGCTGTGTTAGTAATCTGCTTTGTTGTGCCATATTCTACAGAAGTCACAAACACCTCACCACGAGAGATGAAAGCCAATTGCTTGCCATTAGGCGACACTGCGCCACTGCCTGGCGATGCCGATAGTGTGCTTGCTGCATTTTCTTCGTCAAGCACCAAGTCAATCTTCACTTTCTTTGCTCCTGCATTGCCCACCTTGGTATAGATTTCGCCGTCGTAGGTGTAGCACATTGTGCCATTGTTAGCCATCGACAAGAATCGCACAGGATGAGTTTTATGATTAGTGATTGCCTTCACTTGCGAAGGGTTGGCAATGTCGAATGAGTAAACGTTAAATGTTCCGCCATTGCGTTCGCTCAAGAAATACACAGTCTTACCATCGGCAGCCAAGATAGGATTACGGTCCTCGCCTCCGCAGTCAGTAAGATTGGTGTGTTTGCCAGTTGCCATGTCGTATGCCCAAATGTCGCGAGTCACCGACGAAGTGTGGTGCTTACGCCATTCGTCTTCAAAGCCCTTGCAATCTTGATAAAGCATTGTTTTTCCTGCCTTGTCGAAACAAATTGCTTCGGCTGGAGTAGCAAGCACTTGCACTGTGCGGCCGCCTGCCACATTCACCTTATACAATTCACCCAACGAACCTGTAGGGAACAATGCGCTCGCTGCTGGGTCCTGAATAGATGCACCAAAATACACAAATTTGCCGTCAACTGAGAATGCTGTTGGCACTTCGCCGGCAGAGTTAGTGGTTAGTCGAGTTGCCGAACCTCCCTTCGACGACATCAAGTATACATCAAAATTACCCTTGCGATTGCTTGCAAATGCTATTTGCGAACCATCTGGGCTCCATATTGGATAACTTTCGTAGCTATCTTGTGTAGTTAGGCGAGTAGCCACGCCACCTGTTGTAGCCACTTTCCAGATATCGCCCTTATAGCTGAACGCTATTTCCTGGCCGTCTGGAGATATTCTTGCTTCACGCAACCACATTGGGGTTGAAGCCGATGCCGTTGCACATGTCAAAGCGGCAATCAATAAATATTTCTTCATGATTATATAACGGTTAATTTATATTATTTTATTTTTCTTCTTCCTCGTTATAGTCGTACCATTTTGAATACATCAAATAGTTTTTCGCTATTTTCACATTCATTTCTTGAGCCTGAGCAGGGTCTACCTTTTTCTTAAATTCTGCAGGTGCACCGGCCCACAATTCATTTGGGCCAATGATAGTGCCTTTTTTCACCACACTTCCGGCAGCCACTATAGCACCTTCGCCCACTTCTACATCGTCGAGCAGCACCGAACCCATGCCTATCAAGGCAAAGTTGCGAATCTTGGCTCCGTGTATCGTAACATTATGTCCAACCGACACATCATCACCAATTTCTATTGTCGACTTTTGGTAAAGGGTGTGCAACACACTTCCGTCTTGTATGTTCACTCGGTTGCCTATTGTGATAGTGTTAACGTCACCTCTCAATACGGTGCCAAACCACACTGTGCAATCGTCACCCATTGTCAAATCGCCCACCAACACAGCATTATCGGCCAAAAAGCAGCCTTTGCCATACTTGGGAGTTAAAATTTCACCATTTCGGTTAATTGTTCTGATAATTGCCATTATATTTTTTATTTTTAAATTTCCTTTGTTTTATCTGCGAGCCACGCAGCCTCTTCACTTGTCAAATATGGTGTAAGTCGCTCACGCACAGTCTTATGATAGGCATTAACCTGCGCCAATTCCTCTGCACTCATCATGCTTCGGTCAATCAACGTAGTATCGTAAGGGAATAGCGTAAGGTCTTCAAACTTCATGAAGTTGCCAAAATCGGCAGTCTGATAGGCGTCAACAGTAAGTATGCAGTTTTCGATGCGAATACCATATTTGCCCGACAAATACAAACCTGGCTCATTGCTTGTCACCATACCCGGCACAAGAGTAACTGGATTTTCATTCATGCGAATGCTTTGAGGGCCTTCGTGAACTCCCAAGAAATGTCCCACTCCATGACCTGTGCCATGGAAGAATGTTTTACATTCGCTCCACAAGAACTGACGCGCAAGCACATCAAGTTGAACGCCGCGTGTTCCTTCGGGAAACACTGCTCTGCCAAGCGCCAAATGGCCTTTAAGCACAAGCGTATAGTCGTGCATTTCTTCAGCCGTAGGGTTACCCAAACTAATGGTGCGAGTGATATCGGTAGTGCCGTCGAGATATTGAGCACCCGTATCAATCAATAGCAATCCCTCGCCTTGCAACGTTGATGCAGTGTGGGGCTCGGCCTCATAATGCACTATGGCACCATGCTCCTTATAGCCTGCTATCATGCCAAAACTTTCTTCTACATACAACGGCATTTTGCTGCGCTCCTCAATTGCCTTATTTGCAACATCCACTTCGGTGATGGTGCCTGTAGGAGCCTTTTCCTCAACCCACATAAGTGTGCGCACCAATGCAGCGCCATCGCGTTCCATTGCCTTGCGGAAACCTTCTATCTGTACTGAATTTTTCACTCCCTTTAGATGCGGTATCGGATTTGCCGCAAAGTGCTTTGTCACAATTGCCGATGCAAAAGTGTCGCTAACTTGACGTGGGTCGACCAACACCGAAACCGATTGCTTAACATCTTTCAGATATCGCAACGCCGAATCATAATCTTTAACCTTCACGCCACAGGTCTTCAAATGCGACTTAACCTCGTTGGTTAGTTTTACATCATCAACAAACAACACAGTTTCTTTGCGCGACACATAAAGATACGACACCACAACAGGAG
Source organism: Muribaculaceae bacterium (assembly GCA_045613305.1). GTDB lineage: Bacteria > Bacteroidota > Bacteroidia > Bacteroidales > Muribaculaceae > SFTJ01. Next base: position 18,747 of record JAZLAU010000029.1, on the reverse strand, counting down.
TGAAATCCACATCACTGCCTCTTAAGTTTAACACCCAAGCAATATCGTCGAGCGTCGACACAAACAAAGCCTCATCACCTTGCGATTCTACTATATCCATCACTCTGGCGAGCTTGCTTTCAACCGATTCGCCTGCATGTTCCAATTCATGCACATAGGCCTTACCTTGCGGACGAAGCGGACGATTATGCCAAGCCTCATCGGCTGGCTCAAAATCTGTAGCCAATTGGAAGCCCAAGTTAAAACACATCTGCTCCATCTCGCTCACTGCAACTGCCGAAAACAATGTTCCGTCGATTGCCACAACTCCACCATCTGGCAACACTTGCTCAAGCCAATCTTCTTGGGTGTCGGCATTAGGGCCGTTTTCGCAATGCATAACGAAACCGCTTCCCTGCAACTGCTGTTCGGCTTGGATGAAGTAACGCGAATCGGTCCATAGTGCGGCTTGGTCAAGAGTTATCACAGCTGTACCATTGCTGCCGGTAAAACCGCTCACCCACTCTCTCACCTTCCAGTGGTCACTAATATATTCGCTTTGATGAGGGTCGGTGCCTGGAATTATCACGGCATCTACACCATCTCTTCGCATAATTTCGCGAATTGCTTCAAGGTTTTGTATTGTGTTATTGCTCATAGTCAGTTTTATGCTTGTTTCTTTACGGCAAACGGGTTGCCGTCTGTTCGATTTTATGTCTTTATTTTCTCATTTTTTTCTTAATCAGCGTCTTAAGGTAGCGAGGAACAAACTTCAGATGCATGAAAAACGTGGTTATTTTTCCATAATATCTGCACATGATGTCGTAACGCTCCTTAAGCGAATCTTTATGATGCTTGTCGGTAAGTCCATCAGTAAGAAAACTAATTATCGGCGTATCGCCCACATAGGCATTCTTTTTCGAGGCTTGCAAGCATCTAATGCACCAATCATAATCGGCCGAGAAGCGATAGGTCATGTCATACTCGCCCACAATGCTCCGCTTGGCCACAAAAGCCTGATGGCACACCAGCATACCGCTACGAAAGCTGTCCACATTTAGCACCTCGGGAGCCGTTAGATGTCGCATTCCCACCACATTGCGCTTTTCATTAACCAACTGTGTTTGTCCGTACAAAATATCGGCATCGGTTTCGGCAGCATTAGCTAAACGAGCCAACACGTTTGACGATGAAAATGCATCACCCGCATTCAAGAATATCAAATATTTCCCCTCTGCCAAGCGAATGCTCTTGTTCATAGCATCATACAAACCCTTATCGGGTTCGCTAATTATCCTGGCATTGGGTATTTGAGCTTCTTCAACCATTTTCACCGTATTGTCTCTCGATGCGCCATCCACCAATAAATACTCATAGTCGGTGCAAGTTTGAGCCAATACACTTTTAAGCGTCGGCTCTATCACCGACGCCGCATTAAATGTAACGGTTATAATTGAAAAAAGAGGATTCTTCATAGCTATGCGTTTAAAAATCAAAATTAATCAAAAATAATTAATTTTGCTCTAAATCAACGCATTTTTCTTGACATTAAGGCTTCTAAACAGGCTTTTTTGCGTCACCGGCCACGCATTGCACTGCTATACCTTTAACCTAAACACGAAACGAGCACCGTTGGTGTACGACGTATCAAGACTCACATCTCCCTCTAAGATATTGGCCACACTTTTGCAAATTGCCAAACCCAGACCAGTGCCCTGCTTATAAGAATTAAGCTTCATGAAACGCTCAAATATCTTATCGGCCATATCGGCAGGCACACCTTCTCCGGTGTCGGTACACGAAAATTCACACCATCCGCTGCAGTCTGGACCCTTGAATTTTAATGTAATAGAGCCACTTTCGGTATGCTTTATTGCATTGGTTAGGAAGTTAACCAACACTTGTTGCACTCGTTTTGCGTCTGTACTTATTCGGAATCCTTCGGCCACATCGCTTTCAAAAGTCAACTTCACGCCTTTAGCCACGCGTAACTCAACACTGCCCACAGCCCAGCGGCACAACTCATTCACACGCACAGGTCCTAAATCAACCTTTGCATGACCCGAATTCAAGTCGCTGAAATCGAGCACGTCATTCACCAAATTTATCAGCATATCGGAATTTCGGCTGATTATCTTAGCAAATTCCTGACGGTCGTCGTCCGACAAGTCTTTCGACGATTCGGGATTAGTGAGCATTTCCACAAAACCGCATATGGCATTGAGAGGAGTGCGTATTTCGTGGCTCATGTTTTGAATGAATTCGGTTTTCATTCTTTCCGACGTTTCGGCATCGTTCTTAGCACGTTGCAAGTCGTGGTTGGTGCGCTCAAGCTCAAACTGATAATTTATCGTGTCGCTTATGTCTACCCCAAACACATCTACATTTTCGCCATCAATGGCCACATGCATTGCATAATAACTGCCAGTCCATATGTCGAGCACCATCTCAAAGTCGTTTTCGCCTTTTTGCAACGCCGTGTTCACTGCGCTAAGAAGCACTGGTGTTGATTTTGGCAACGCTTCGGCTATTGGCATCTTCGACTCCATATTCACTATTTTAAAGAGCCGCGACACATTGTTATTGCTGAAATTAACGCACAAATCAACCACTTTGCCCATTGTGTCTTTAACCATTTCGGCACGGAAATACACTATTGGCATATTTTCCACCAAACTTATAAATCGGCGTGTTATCTCCAGCTCCTTAATCTGCAACTCACGGAAACGCACTTTTTGGCGCATGTAGCCCACAATAAGCAGCAACACCACAATTACCACCACAAATGCACCTACAAGAATCCAATCCTTATATTTTATCCATGGTGACTCGGCCTTATTAACAAAGCGCACATTTTCCGGACACAAATTCTCATCTATGCCGTAATATGTAAACTGCTGATAATCGATTTTAGTTATCGGCTTCGATATGTTGTTAAACGGAATATCGCGAGCGGGCACTCCATCCAACACTTTCTTCACAACCTTGCTTAACGCATCATAATACTGGTCCTCATCACACACACAGCCGCCCACTGCTCGGCTTTTATCTGCAATCCATCCGTTATCTCTTATCACAAAAGTAGGGGCCTTGCTTGCTTCAAGAAGATACATGGCCGAATTCATCAGCACAATCGACGTGCTATAGGAATTGTAACTAATCCACGAAGAAAAAATCACAGCATCGGTTTCTGGATTAAGGCTGTCAACGGTTTTTATCAAGTCGTCGGTAGTCAACGCTCCCGACACCAATTCTTTATATCCTATGTCGGGATATTTTTCCGTCATGTAAGCCGACAATTCGCTGCCTTTTGTGCGGCTAAACTGGTCGTCACCACTCACAAAGTAAAGAGTCTTAAGTTTGGGCATCAAACGCGCTATCAAGTCGGCCGTTTCTTCAACAAACACCGGCATGCATTGGCTGGTGATATTATATTTTTCGTGCAATTGCTCGGTGCTCAGCACTACGTCGCTTGTTATTATTCGCTTCTCAACCACTTGCTGCTTCGACGACGTATACTCATGACCGCCAATCAAAATCATTGGGATGTCGGGGAAAATGCTGTCGATATCTTCGCAGAAAATAAACGAACCGCTACCCACCAAAGCCACCGACTTTGGTCTACGGTCCTTTAGCACCTCATGAAGCACATTTACCAGAGAGTCAAGGCCTTCCATTGAGTTTACGGCCACCAAAGGCAGGCTTATTGTTGACACTTGTTTGTGATAGTCTTGCGTCACAAGCACTTCGAGATTGTTAACTATTCTACTACTCCATTTATAGTATGGCGAGTACGACGAAATCACAAGCATGTCGTCGCCATCTCTATCAGCAGCAGTTACACTATCGGCAGCAACTATTGCCAACAACGACAATATGAATATTGCAAATATTTTCTTTATCAACGACATACAACTATCACGTTAACAAATAAAGTACAACAATTATTTCGACCTCCCTTTTTGCCATTTGGCAAAAACTCGGAGCGTCAAATTATTAAATACATTAGTTTACAACAAAAATACCTATTTGTTTTTAAATTACAACATATCAACTCATAATATTTTCAATAAAAGCCTTGCCTTTGTAACCAATCCGTAACGAAACGCCCAACACAAGTCAACTTTCTAATTATCAGCCACCTCTACGACTCTTGAAACTTTATTGCATTTTCTTGTTTTTTACAACCAATTCTCACGCCACTCAACACGCACCATAAAAAACAAAGGAGGCCGCTCTCTTAAGCGACCTCCTAATATAGTTATCTTCGTTTTTATCGATTATAGGCTCTTTCTTTGCGATTTCATCTTTTTCCAACGCTCTAAGGCCAACTTCTGCATATCTACCACATCATCGTGTTCGTCTACAATCTCAACCCCGAGCATTGTTTCAATTACGTCTTCCATGGTTACGATGCCTCGCATACAGCCATATTCGTCAACAATAATCGAAATGTGTTCTTTCTTTTCAATCATGTTTTCCCATATGTCTGACACTGTGGTATCTTCATGAAACGACAAGATTGGGCGCATAATATCTGACAAACGAACATCGAATTTGTCTTCGGCTATCTTTTCAAGCACCTCATCGCGAAGTATGTAGCCAGTTATATAGTCCTTGTCTTCCTTATACACCGGAATACGCGAGAATGTGAGTGCATCATCATCAAAATCGCGCAACACGGTTGATTCTGGAGCCGACTCTACAACCAAGTTTGGTGTCATGATGTCACTGGCCTTAACGCTTACTACGCGTATAAAGTTTTGAATCATCTTATTCTCCTTGGCCTCAAACACGCCTTCTTTCGCACCTACGCTAACCATGGCCGAAACCTCCTCGCGGCTAACCGACACTTGGTCTTTTTTTGACGAAAACACCTTTGTTATCAATTCCGACAGAAGCACCAATGGATAGGTCACAAATATCAAAACTGAAATAATCTTTGTTGCTGGCAAAGCCAAAGTGCGCCAATAGCGTGCGCCGACTGTCTTAGGAATGATTTCCGACAATACCAAGATTAGCAAAGTAAGTATTGCTGATATTACTGCAAAATACTCGTCACCAAAGATTTTCGACGATTCTGAGCCTACACCCGCAGCACCTATGGTGTGCGCAACTGTGTTGAGCGACAAAATTGCAGCTACCGGTCTATCAATATCTTTCTTATATTTTTCTAAAAGTTTGGCTGTTTTACTTCCTCCTTCCGATAGCATCGTGCAGTAGGATAATGGTGTTGACAATAAAACCGCCTCTAAGATTGAGCACAAAAACGACAAACTTAGCGCTCCAATCAAATAAATTAATAGTAAAACCATTATTAAGTTTAAAAGTTGTTTCTGCAAAATTACTCATTTTTCTACACAATTTATATATAAGGCTGCCAATTAACATTCATTTGCATAAAATATGATTTTTTACATAAACACATGATCATACAATCACAATCCCTAAACCGACCACGAAACCAACTGCTGCGGCAAACGCCAAATCAGCAATACACATCAATTCAAGCAATTACGCAGCAGTCAATTACCGCTAAACACATCTCATCACCTCTCTCTCGGTTTTTCACTTTTATTCTTAAACTTTAATCCGCACATATTCGTTACTTAAATAGCATTTTAGTAAATTTGCAACGTTAAACCCGTAATCTGCTACACAGAGAAATGATAATGTTATCGTGTTCGGCTGGCACAATTGCCATTATAACCGCCATAATCATAATTTCAGCATTAGGCATCGCCGGAGCCATAATTCCGGCAATACCGGGAACTCCGCTCAATGTAGTGGCGCTCTTAATCACATTCTTTGCATTCCCGGGGCAAATAACAACGGGATTGCTGATAGGCCTCATTGTGGCCGCTGTGATAGTTATGATTCTTGATTACATTGCACCAGTATGGTTCACAAAGGTTGGCGGAGGCAACAAAAAAGCCATATGGGGCTCCATGATTGGTGTAGTTGTTGGTCTGCTATTTATGCCACTCGGACTTATAGTTGGGCCTTTGGCCGGCGCATTCATTGGCGAATTAATTTCAGGCACTGCCCCCAACAAAGCCATTAAGGTTTCACTATGGTCACTGCTCGCTTTTGTATTAACCACTGGACTGAAACTCGTGGCAGGACTCGTATTAACATACTACTGCGTACAAGCAATCTACCTACACATTGCTTCTACCATTTAATCTCACACATTAAAATTTTTCACGCGCCTGTCTGCAATAATGTGAGCCAAATTTCGTTATACAAATAACAATGTATACACGAATAAAATCACATATTATACTAATTGCGCTGATATTCACTTGCTTATCGGCCGTGGCTCGCGACAACGACAAGGTGCTTAACCGGCCTTATGCCGACCTGAAACCCGTGCATTTCGGGTTCTCGGTGGGTGTGGCTTTCCAAAATTTAAGCATCACCAACAACGCATATGTGGCCGAGGACGGCAGTTCTTGGTTTGCAGAAATCCCAAGCAACTCGCCAGGTTTCACTGTTGGCGTGCTTGCCGACCTGCGATTAGACAAAAATTTCAATCTGCGTTTTTCTCCCGGCATGCAATTCGGCAACAAGGTTGTGAAATTCAGCAACGCCAACGACATTGTTGCTCCACATTCACGCCAAAACGTGAAATCTACTTACGTTGTACTGCCTGTTGATGTGAAATATTCTGCTTTGCGATACCACAATGTTCGACCCTATGTTGTGGGCGGTGTGATGGGCGTGCTCGACCTTTCGAAGCGCCGCAGCGAGCAATACCAGTTTTCAACCACCGACGCCATGCTCAGCGTTGGGTTCGGCTGCGACATATATTTGCCTTATTTCAAATTATGTCCGGAACTGAAATTCTGCTTCGGTTTGCGAAACATACTGAAACGCGACCGTCCGGACCTTGAAGACGACCCCGTGATGGAAAACTTCACCAAATCGGTCAACAAGATTGCAAGCAATATGGTGGTTTTGACTTTCTATTTTGAATAAAAAATTTTCACACAAACTAAAACTTTAAATGAAACGCTCAATATTGAAATATGTATCTATTTGCTTCATGGCAGTGATTTTCGCATTCACCGCCAAGTCGCAAACCGACGCACAGTTCACCCAATACTGGGCTGTTCAGAATTACTATAATCCGGCAGCCATAGGCACCACCGACAACATTCACATCACAGCCGGAAGCCGTGTTCAGTGGTTAGGCATCAAGCACGCCCCTATGTCGTTCAACGCATTGGGCGACATGCCATTTAAGTTCCTAAACAACAAGTTTGGCGTTGGTCTGAACATATCTGCCCAAACCATGGGGCTATACCGCTCAGTTAATGCTGGCGTGCAGTTGGCATACCGCAAAAAAATGCTCAAAGGCGAACTTAGTGCCGGAGTTCAAATAGGCATCATCAACGAAGCATTTAAGGGCACAGAAGTGTTCATTCCTTCTGACGACAATTATCACGAAACAAACGACGACGCCATACCTCTTCAGGACGTGGTTGGCACAGGACTCGATGCTTCGGCCGGTGTACATTTCACCCACAAGCATTTTTGGGTTGGAGTGTCGGCTACTCACCTCAACGAAGCAAGTATCAACCTGAAAACAGAAGGTTCGGAAGAAGAACTTTATGAATTTAAAGCCGGCAGAACATACTATTTTATGGCCGGAGGCAATATCCCGCTAAAAAATACGTTATTTGAATTACAGCCATCAGTCTTTTTTAAGACCGACCTACAATATTGGGCAGCAGAAGCCACAGCACGCTTTCGCTTCAAGAAATTTCTCTCGGCAGGTGTTTCTTACCGTTGGAACGACGCTGTTGCTCTCATTTTTGGGGCCGAAATTAAAGGTGTCACACTGGGTTACAGCTACGATTTCCCCGTGTCGAACATCATTAAAGGCACTTCAGGAAGCCACGAACTATGGATTGGCTACAACTTGAAACTTAACTTAAACGATAAAAACAAAAATAAACATAAGAGTATTCGATTAATGTAGAGAATATAATATGAAGAAACTCCTTTTTATATTTTTAGTAGGCTTAACAGTCGCATCGTGCGGCACATCACGAAGCCTAAATAGCGCCGGAGGCGAAGTTACTGGCGTTGGCGGAAGCACTTGGGCAGAGCCAACTCCTTACGGCATGGTGCTTGTTGACCGTGGTTCAATGAAAGAAGGCCCTGCCGAAGCCGACTCGCTTTGGGGATTGGTGGCCGACGCTCGCGGCGTTTCAGTTGACGGATTCTGGATTGACGAAACAGAAATCACCAACTCTAAATACAAACAATTCCTTTACTGGGTGCGCGACTCTATCATTCGCGAACGCCTTGCCGACCCTGCTTACGGTGGCAACGAAGCATTTAAGATTGAAGAAGACCGCGAAGGTAACCCTATTACACCTCGTCTCGACTGGAGCAGACCAATTCCTTGGAAAAATGCCGATGAAGACGAGCAAAGAGCCATCGAAAGTGTTTATCGCACCAACGTAATAACTGGTGTGCGTGAACTCGACCCTGAGCAAATGAACTATCGATATGAAACTTACAACCTCACTGAGGCTGCTAAGCGCAAGCACCGTCTTAACCCCGAACGTCGCGATTATAATACCGACAATGAGGTTGACTACACTCAACCTATGATTAGCAAAGACACTGCTTACATAAACGACGAAGGTAAGATTATTCGCGAAACCATAACTCGAGAACTCACTGGCGACTTCGACTTCGTAAACACATATATCGTTAACGTTTATCCCGACACTACTTGCTGGGTTAACGATTTCGAAAATGCTTACAACGAACCTTACGTGAGAATGTATTTCTCTAACGGCGGCTACAACGACTATCCTGTGGTGGGTGTTAGTTGGGAACAAGCATCGGCGTTCTGTAACTGGCGTACCGAATTCTTGCGACGCTCGCTCGGCAAACAAGGCGTGTATGTGGAACCTTACCGCTTGCCTACCGAAGCCGAATGGGAATATGCTGCTCGATGCGGTGTGAACGAAAATAAATACCCTTGGGAAGGCGACCTTCCGCTCACCGAAGAAGAAGGTTGCTTCTACGCTAACTTCAAGCCAATGGAAGGCAACTATGTGAAAGACGGAAACATAATCACATCCAGAGTAGGAACCTACGACGCCAACGACTTTGGCATCTACGACATGGCTGGTAACGTGAGCGAATGGACATCTACTGCCTACACTGAAAGCATCAACGAACTAACAAGCGACCTCAACCCTGAATATCGCTACGACGTGGCTAAGGAAGACCCTTATAAAATGTCACGCAAAATTGTTCGCGGTGGTTCTTGGAAAGATGTGGCTCACAACATCAGAAGCGACATTAGAATGTGGGAATACCAAAACGAACAACGTTCTTACATCGGTTTCCGCTGCGTTAGGTCATATGTAGGTTTCGACCGCGCTAAAAAACGCAAAAACTAATCGCTTATTGCATACCAATTAACTCTGATTTCTCACATACTCAAAACTGAAAAAATGGGTAAAATAAAAAAATATAAGAACATTGTTGAGCGCTTCCTTTCAAGTGAAAACGGCCAACGTTTCTTCAACGCAGCCTACAGTATTGGTGCTGCAATCGTAATCTTAGGTGCATTGTTTAAAATCCTTCACCTTAGCGGTGGTAACGAAATGCTTTGTATCGGTATGGGAACTGAAGTAGTGATGTTCCTTTTAACAGCATTCGACCGCCCAGAGCAACAATACAAATGGGAAGAAGTGTTCCCTGTGCTTAGCACCAACGACCCTGAAGACCGTCCAGACTTCAACAGCGGCGGAGGCATATTCATCGGCGGCAACGGCTCTGCTGCCTCTGCAAGTTCAAGTGCTCTGCCTAACGTCACTCCTGCCGAGGCTCGCGCTGCTGTGGGCATTCCTGCAGGCATCGAACTATCGGAAGCCGACACTAATTCTCTCACTGAAAGCATTGCAAAAATGGCTGCTGCCAGCGACCAATTGAGCCGCATGGCTGAACTTACCGACGCCACTCAACAATATTTGTCGCAAATGGCTGCTATCAGCGAACAAATGACTCATCTTAAAGAAACAACCGAAGCCCTTAACAACGTGCAAGACACGCTTTTGATGAGTTATCAATCAATCACTAACAATAGCGCAACCATCAGCCAAAGCGCAACCGGATACGTTGAACAAATGGACGCTCTTAACCGTAACATTGGAGGTTTGAACACCATTTATGAAATTCAACTTAAGAGCATCGCTTCGCAGCTCGACAGCATCGACCGCGTGAACCGTGGATTGAAAGACATTCGCGACATGTATGAAAAGAGTGCCGCCGAAAGCGCTAACTACTGCGACGAAACTGCTAAGTTGGCTCACAACATGAAACAACTAAACAGCGTTTACGAAAAAATGGTTAAAGCCATGACTGTGAGCATGTATCGCCCAAACATCATGCCCGACGACATTGCTGCTTTAAACAATATCAACAACAATAACGATTAAGCAAAATGGCAAGTGCTAAAAATCAAACCGTAGGTAGAATGTCGCCACGACAGAAGATGATAAACTTAATGTATATCGTCTTGACTGCCATGCTCGCCCTTAACGTGTCGAGCGATGTTCTTAACGGATTCAGCCAGGTGGAAGATGGCCTTGCGCGTTCTAACCGCACCATCACACTGCGCAACACGGCACTCATCGAACAGCTTCAAGCATTCTGCGACAAGAATCCAGAGAAAGGCATGAAATGGCTTAACAAAGCCAAAGAGGTGCAACGCGCTACCGACGACCTTTACCAATACATCGATTCGCTTAAATACGCTATCACCCTTGAAGCCGATGGCGAAGGTGCCAATACTAACGATATTAAAAACCAAGACGACATAAATGCCGCTGCTCATGTGATGCTTCCTCCTACCAGCAACGAAGGAGCACGCTTAAAAGCTACAGTTGACGCTTACCGTGATTTTGTGGTGAAATTCCTTGACGATAACGACAAAATCAACAACGTGAAATCTGTTCTTTCAACCGAAAGCCAAGATAAAAACGACAAAAAACTCGGCAAAGGCAAAACATGGGAAGAAAGCATGTTTGGCGACATGCCAGTGGTGGCAGCAGTCACTCTTCTCACCAAGTTGCAAGGAGACATCCGTTTTGCCGAAGGTGAAGTGCTTCAAACTCTTATCACAAATGTTGACCTTGGCGACGTTCGCGTGAACAAACTTAGTGCCTTCGTGGTGCCAAACTCTCGAATCGTGATGCGAGGAAGCACTTATTCGGCCGACATCGTTTTAGCCGCTGTCGACACCACATCGCTGCCTCAAGTCTACATCAACGGCAACTTGCTTGGCAACGGACGAAGTGTGTATGAAGTGGGAACAAGCCGTGCCGGAAATTTCGACTACTCGGGTTACATTGAAGTGCCTGCTGGCGACGGCTCGCTTTCACGCTACGATTTTGAGTCAAGCTACACCGTCATCGAGCCTATGGCCACAATTTCGGCCACTATGATGACAGTGCTCTACGCCGGCATCGACAACCCTATTTCTATCGCAGTGCCTGGCGTGCCTAACAACGCAATCAGCGCCACAATGACCAATGGCACTCTAACACGTCAAGGCGACGTGTGGGTAGCACGCCCTGGTAAGGTGGGTACCGAAGCCGTAATTTCGGTTACTGCAACTATGGACGGCCGACAACAACAAGTGGGAAGCACCACTTTCCGCGTGCGCAAATTGCCTGACCCTATGCCATACATCGCTTACAAAGACGCCAACGGCGCTGAAATTCGCTACAAAGGCAGCAAGCCTTTCTCTAAGACTCTGCTTCTTCAAGCTGGTGGCATTTCGGCAGCCATCGACGACGATATGCTAAATGTGGCTTACAAGGTGATAAGCTTCGAAACCGTATTCTTCGACTCTATGGGTAACGCCATTCCAGAAGTATCGAACGGCGCTGCATTCTCTCAACGTCAAAAAGACAGTTTCCGCCGTCTAAATCGCGGCAAACGATTCTACATATCGAAAGTACGCGCCATCGGTCCTGACGGAATTGAACGCGTGCTTGCTCCTATGGAAGTATTGGTTAACTAATCATATCTAAGCAATATTTATAGAAAAACTTTTAATTTCATAATTAATATATGAAAGCAATCAGAATAATAGCCTTCGCTCTTTTGGCTGCCATTTCGGCCACTGCATTTGCACAAACCGAAAGTTCGGCTTCGGTAGTGCGTCGCGCTCGCGCCGATGCTAAAAAAGCCAATGCCAAGAAAAGCGGCAACATCACCGACCGCATGCAGTCGTTCTACGAAGTGAAAGAAAAAAGCGACGCCGACCTTGAATGGATGCGCGTAATATATCGTTCACTTGAAATGAAAGAAAACGCCAACACTTGCCTCTTCTATCCCGAAGAACCTAATCAAGACGGACAAAGCCTTTTCTTCATCATTATGCGACTACTCATCAACGGCGACATTTCGGCCTATGAATATCTCGACGGTCGCGAAATGTTTACCGACCAGTATAAAGTGAAAGTAAAGGACATGCTCGACCGTTATGGCATAATTTACGAAAATGCTAAAGGCAGCACCGAAAAGAATCCTAAGTTCACCGTTGAAGACAGCGACATCCCAGGCATCGAAGTGCTTAACTACTACATCATTGAGCGCTACGAATTCGACCGCATCAGCACCACTGTGAAACGTCATGTAGAAGCCATTTGTCCGGTTTTGCACCGTTCGTCGGAATGGGGTGGCGAAGCAGTTAGATATCCTATGTTTTGGGTGAAACTTGCCGACTTGCGTCCGCACTTAGCGCAACAATATGTTTTCACCGACGACGACAACAACTTGCCTCGTTATAACTACGACGACTACTTCCTTCGCAACATGTACAAAGGCGAAATTTACAAAACTAAGAATCTTCGAAACAAGACTCTTATGCAACTTTTCCCCGACCCTGACGACTTGAAACATGCTCAGGACAGCATTGAGGCGCGCCTTAATTCTTTCGACAAAAACCTATGGGTTCCAACCCGCGAAGAATTGCAAAGCCGCAACGCTGAAAAAGAAGAGGCCGACACAACTGAAGTTAGCGAAGTGAAGTCGCGCGAAACAACAAAGAGCATCAAGAGCACAAAGCGAAGCACTAAACGCAGCCAAGCAAAAGCCACTAAAAAGGCCAAAGAACCTAAAACAACCAAGGTGAAATCATCGGCCACACGAAGCGTTCGCGACCGCAAGCGTTAACATCGAAAAAAAATCATGTTTATCATATAAAGCCAACCGGCAAAGCTGGTTGGCTTTTTTTCATCCTATCATCCTCTGGCGAAACTAAAGCATCATGTGAAGTTTGCTTCTTCCGCATCAAGCACCATCGCTATTCATTTGTCTTGACCATTACTTTATGCACATTCACGGGCGCTCTTTACTGACTAAATTTACCGCAACAACTCATTTACGGCAATCTCACAATTTCCGCCTTCTATAGTCCAGGCGTCTGCGTCACCTATTTTAACGGCCACACATGCCATTATTAAAGCGTTAAGAATTACTTATTCATCACGCCACCGTAGGTAACAAGTGCATTGCTAAAAAAAACAGGGAGGGCGTAAAATTACGCCCTCCCTAACAGAGATATATTTTTTATTATTACTTAGTGATAATCTTACGGATTTTTGGCTTAAGATAAGTAGTTTTATCGGCCTTAACCTCAATCTTTTCGGTGCTTGTTTGGTAACCATAAGCCTCATAACGAAGGGTGTACTTGCCAGGCTTAACATCATCGAAAACGAAAATACCGTTATATTCGCCATCGGTGTGATAAGCACGGATAGCAACACCGCGACTATCGAGCAAATAAACCATAGCACCATTCACCGGACGCCATTGGTCATCGCTGCCTTCTTGATACTTATATAGTTCGTGATTCATCTTTTCGTTAGCATCCTTCAAAGCGCCCACTATGTAGCCAGTCTTTTCAGGCTTTCCGCCAAAGAATGCATTGATGGCGCGATAATATCTCACAGCTTCCATACGGCAATAGTCACGGTTTAGCAAACGGTGACGTTCAGGATGATAAGAGTGAAACGAGCCTTCAGCCAAGAACGATGGCACACGGTGCTTCATAACGCTCAAATATCCCCTATGGCCTATCTTGTTCGGCTTTCCCGGAGGTGTGCCGCCCATCCACGAGATGTCGCCTGCTATATATGGGTCTTCAGGGCTTGATGAAGTCCAACTGCTCAACGGATTGTCCCAAATGTAAGGAAACGCTTGTTTGCATCTGTCGATGCTGCCTGGAGCATATTCCTTGCCTGTTTCGCCGCGATACATAAGCACCAAATAGTTTACTGGAGAACCATCAACATGAGCATTGCTATGTATTGAGATAAAATAATCGGGATTCAACGAGTCAACCTGGCAAGCAATGCGTTCGAGCCCCACAATCTGCTGTTGACCGTTTTCATCGCATTTGGTTTCCACACGGTCGAGATGAGTGGCATTCTTCTGGCCTTCCATCACATAGCCGTTCTTAGTTCGCGACATGTACACTTCGGCACCGGCATCCTTTAGCATATGATACAGTTCCAACGCCTTCCACAAATTAGTCTTTGTTTCAAAAAAGCCTAAAGTGTCCATAACGGCATAGTTAATTGTAGCAAGCGGACGGTCGTTTGCTGTCCACCCTCCGTGACCGGCATTCACATATATGCGTTTGCCTTCAAGTCCTTTCTTTTTTGCTTCGGCATATGTGCCACATAACGACACACTCAATGCCAACATTACAAATAATAGTTTCTTCATTTTATTAAATATTTATTTACTTCAGTTGTCTTTATATTTGTTTGCTGCTGTCACAGCACCTCTATGCTCTTAATGATTGTGGCTATGCTATGCCCACTTTCGTTTGTAGCCACAGGCTTCAAATAATGACGCATCCCGTCGGAACTTGGAATGAAATCTAAGATGTCTTGCATGATGTTAAGAGGGTCGTTCATAGTGATAAAGGCATCTATATTATTTAACTCTGTGCCGTAATACCCCTTAACATTGCCTATCGGACTCACTCCGGCCGGATTAAATGTTATGGCCCTACGATTTGGCAATTTCAATGCATTATAAGCAGCCTCGCCGCCGCCTAACGAATGGCCCACAAACGTAAGTTTTGCATCGCCCACTTTGTCTGATATCAGCGTAGCATTTCTCAACGCATTTTCATATTGATTGCTCGAGCCAAGCACTTGCGTAACATTTGCCACCCAGTCTTTTATGTCGTCCATATCGGTGCCGGCTGTGGCATAGATGTATTCTTTTTGAGTCACAGTTTGGCGTTCATATAGTTTAGAATTCAATCCAGTGTCATCAGTGAACACCACATCTGGCACTTGCAATGCCGATTCCTGCCATCCGCCTATCAAGGGAACACTCAAATCGCCATACACATGCTTGGCTATCACAGCCGATTCTCTAATTAAATCGTCATCTACCTTCTTGGCGATTTGCATGCCTTCCTTTCCGTAGCGCGACGAAAAATTAGTCAATCCGCACAAAAACAGTGTAGGCAACGAAAACAAGCCGTGCTTCTTCACCGCACGCATTATTATATCGGCCTTGGGCATTGTGCCAAGCATCTGCACAATGTCTTCGCCCAGCGACGTACTCGATGTTTGCGTTACGGCTGCAAGTTTCACAGCATCCACTTCGCCATTATTGGCGGCAAACATCTTTTGAAAATCGTCTAAATATTTTGCCACAAAGGTCCCGGCCAACTCCAATTTGAACGAATCGTCCAACTTATCTACAAAGTCAGTCAGTGCCTTTTTCACATTATCGCTTATTTCGGCCACCTCCTCTTTTAAGTCCTCGGCCGATTCTTTAAGGTCTTCTACAATCTCATCAACCTCCTCTTTCAAATCGTCGGTTTTGTCTTCCACATAATCCACAATCTTATCGAAATCAAATTGTTTCACGGCCTCAAATAAATCCATAATTCTTCAGTATTTAGAGTTGAATCATTTTGTTGATTTCAAAATTACTGCATTTTTATTACAATTTCAACACCCTGAAAGAAATAATTCATTTTCGTCATTGCATATTATTCTTTGTCGCATATCACGATTTCTTATTTGTCGCCCAATGCTCAAAGGTTTTGACATTATTAACTTTTACTATTATATTTGCATTACAAAAACATACAATTTACCCGTACCCAGAAAAATGAAAGCACTCCCCCTAATAGCCAGCAGCGGAATGTTGATTCCACTTTTACACGGCTGCTCAAGCAAACAAGAAGCCCCAAAGCCCAACATAATCTACATCATGTGCGACGACTTGGGATATCACGACGTGGCATGCTACGGACAGCAACACATCCTCACCCCCAACCTCGACCGAATGGCTCAAGAAGGGATGCTATTCACACAAGCCTATGCTGGAAGCCCCGTGAGCGCACCGTCGAGAGCCACTTTCATGACCGGACAGCACACCGGACACACCGAAGTGCGCGGCAACAAGGAATATTGGAGAGATGTGCCTATGATGAAATATGGCATCAACGACGAATTCTCAAGAGTGGGACAACACCCCTACGACACTGCGCACATCATTCTGCCCGAAATAATGAAGGACAACGGCTATAACACCGGCATGTTTGGCAAATGGGCTGGCGGTTACGAAGGCTCGGCTTCTACCCCCGACAAACGAGGAATAGACGAATACTTTGGATACATTTGCCAATATCAGGCACACCTTTATTACCCTAATTTCCTAAATGAATATAGCAAATCGGCGGGCGACACTGCTGTTAGGCGCGTAACTCTTGAAGAGAACATCACACACCCTCAACATGGCGAAGGGTATGAAAACCGCACTCAGTATTCGGCCGACATGATTCATCAAAAAGCCTTGCAATGGATTGATAGCCAAACTGGCGAAAAGCCTTTCTTCGGCATATTCACCTACACCCTTCCTCACGCCGAGTTATGGCAACCTCAAGACAGCATTGTTGAATATTACAAACAACAATTCACCAACGACACCGATTGGAACACCAACCCTTGGGCTCGCTACAACACCTCATTGGGAATTCATGCACAATTTGCAGCAATGGTTACCCGACTCGACGCCTATGTGGGCGAGGTGCTCAATAAACTCAAAGAAAAAGGGTTCGACAAAAACACTTTGGTGATTTTCACAAGCGACAACGGCCCTCATCAGGAAGGTGGCGGCGACCCCGACTTTTTCGGCGCTAACTCCAATCTACGCGGCATAAAGCGTCAAACTCATGAAGGTGGCGTTAGAGTGCCTTTCATTGCTTGGTGGCCCGGCACCATTAAGGCCGGCACTGTTAACGACCATCAACTGGCATTCTACGACTTAATGCCTACGTTCTGCGAAATTGCCGGCATCGACAACTATGTAACCCGATATTCTAACCCTAATCTTGCAGCCGACTATTTCGACGGCCTATCGTTTGCCCCAACTTTGCTCGGCAAACAGCAGCAGGCCCACGAATTCCTTTATTGGGAATTTGAAGAAACAAACCAAGTGGCTGTGAGAATGGGCAACTGGAAAATGGTTTCGAAAAACGGCACTCCGCACCTCTATGACCTCTCTACCGACATTCACGAAGACTACAACATCGTGGCCAAGCATCCCGATGTGGTGAAACGCATGGTTGAGATTGCTCATAAGCAACACACCGGAAGCCCTCACTTTAAAGTAACTCTGCCTTCCACCGACAGCATTAAGTAGAGACATCACACTTAATTAATTGGCTTGTTGCAGATAACTTTATGCGAGTTAATGTTCAAGCACAGTATCGGAAGAAGACAAATGAAACAACATAACAATTATCTAAATATGAGTGAAATACGAGAAGCGTGGAATTCACTTTCTCTATTTGGTAAGATTGTAATGGCAATAGCACTACCAATCTTTGCAATAGTAGCAGGAGCAGAACTTCTTATAGCCAAAATTACTGGAAGAACATATAATGAAATTAATATCATTGTATATTATCTTATCATACCATTGTCATGGACGTTAATGTTTGACTACATCACACGAATACCATTTCTCACACCCATGTTTTTGTTGGCATGGATTATCTTTATCTGGAAAGACGAAATGACATTCAGAAATCGATGCGACTGGGCATTCAATAAGTCTGTAGATTTTCTTCTATGGTTCAAAAAGATTGGATGGAACTATATTGTCAGTTCTGTCATTATATGTGTAGTAATACCCATTCTTGTTTACATCGAACTGATTTACGCCATTACCAAATTATATTAAAAAGCAATATGGAGAAGGTTTTCTATGCCGTTAAAACCAATCCTAAAGCCAAGATATTTGACATAAAAAAAATCCCCTCTAAATCATTCGATTTAAAGGGGATGTCGCTGAGTACCCTTGTACCCGGAGCGGGACTTGAACCCGCACAGCTGCAATAGCCAAGGGATTTTAAGTCCCTCGTGTCTACCGATTCCACCATCCGGGCGACCTCGGTTGCCTGTGCGTAGCCTTTCGGCCACTGCTTTAAGCGGTGCAAAGTTAATACTTCGCCGTGTGTTTTGCAAATTTTCTGACAAATTTGCCCGATTTTTTATTTTTTTATTGCACAATACATGCCCATAGTCAATACAAACTCCACTGTCTATAGAAATATAGAAACTGGCGAGGTTTGGGATGACCTTGATTGGGTTGCCAAGCAAGAGTGGCGAGAACGTGATGACTGGGATGAATATTGGGAAGAAGAAGATTTTTATGAGTTTGATAACAAGAATCATGGAAGAG
>JAZLAU010000028.1:0-215545 GCA_045613305.1 Muribaculaceae bacterium | reverse complement strand
ATCAGTTCTACCGATGTGATGCACCGCTACAAAATATCTTCTACAACCTCAATAGCACGCTCAAAGGCGGCTCTTATCAAGAATGATATTTTGGATAACAAGGCTGGAGAAATCTCGTTCCAAGATCCGATTTACGCCTACTGGTTGAAGACTGAATATTTTGCAAAGTAAAGTATTATAATGCTCATTAGTCAATAAAAATCATTGCTAATCATTACTAATTATCGCTTAAAAAGCGTACCTTTGCATTAGAAATCATTTGGAACGCAAATGAGGTAAGAGGCTGAATATAAACCACTTCTATTTGGTTTCTACCGAAACTTGAAAATGAGCTTGAAAAGCGCGGTACAACACGTATATCGAAATGGTTGATTTTCAGCACGATGAATTTGTGAGTATTTTCCGTGTCATTGTAAAAATGCGAGTTGTACCGATTAAAAGGCTAAAACGCTTTCAATCAATAGTGTAAATGTGTTGCATCGGAAATATAATCATCATATCATAACTTATTATAACCACGAAGGCGCTCAAATTGACTTAAAAAGGTTATGACTTGGCGACTGATAGCAATCTTCTTCGGCGTAGTTACATTACTGATTATTATTTCTGGCTATCTCTTCAACTGGATTTTGTGATTCGGCGCACATTTCAGGCAATTAAACATGACTCAAGGGCTTTTATCAGCATGTACACCCTTAATTTGCATTAAGGGTACATGCCCATGTTTGCATTTATGTCTTGGCAGTTATTGAATAAAAATTAATTTAATGCACAACTCAATATTTAATCACACCATATGATGCCATTAATCAAAAATAATCGCTAATTTTATAGAAACTTTTTTAGCAAACAACAAAAAACTACTTAAAACCTAATATTTTATGCGCCGATTACTTTTTAAAACCCTCACATTGGCATTATCTGCAATAATGCTCTCGTCATGCAACGGACAAAAGCCTGCAAACAGTGAAAAATCACCAGTCGTAATAGCCTACGTAGGCGGCTATCGCGGCGAAGTGGACGCCAGCCGAATATCGGCCGAAAAGATAACGCACATCAATTACGCATTCGTAAACCTTATTGACGGCCGCGCTACTCTCACAAACGAAAAAACCGACACAATAAATTTCCGCACCCTAAATGCATTGAAAAAAGTAAACCCCGACCTTAAGATACTCATCTCGATAGGCGGATGGACATGGAGCGGACTCTTTTCCGACGCAGTGCTAACAGAAGAAGGCCGTAAACTGTTTGCCTCTACCTCGGCCGACATCGTTGGGAAATATGACCTCGACGGAGTGGATATCGACTGGGAATATCCCGGTTTTGGTGGCATGGAAGGAAACATTTTCCGTCCTGAAGACAAACAAAATTTCACTCTCATGTTTGCTGCCCTTCGCGAAAGCCTCGACTCTCTAACCAACGTCACTGGCAAGAAATATCTTCTCACAACTGCCGTAGGTGGCTTCCAAAAATTTGTAGAGCACACAGAGATGGACAAGTGCGCACCCTACCTCGACTATGTTAACCTAATGACCTACGACTACTACCCCGAAAAAGTGGCTCGCCACCACACCAACATGTATCCATCGCAAGAATATGAGTGTAATTACAGCGGACAATATGCCGTTGAAGCATTCATTAAGGCCGGTGTGCCTGCCGAAAAACTTGTAGTGGGCATTTCTTTCGGTTCAAGAGCATTTAAACTCCAAGACAACGCATCTAAAGGCTTGGGCGACACCGTAGTGTCGACTACTCGAGCCGGAGGCGGTTTCTCGCACATTAAAGACAGTTTGGAAAACCGCAAAGGATTCGTTAAGCATTGGGACAGCACAGCCCGTGCGCCATATCTGTTCCATGCCGAGGACAAAGTGTTTGTAACCTACGACGACGAACAGTCGGTTAAGGAAAAATGCCTTTACACCATTAACAATGGTTTGGCCGGTGTGATGTTCTGGGAATATATGTCTGACCCTAAGGAATATCTTCTTGACGCAATCAACGAAGCATACGGACGCAACAACACAACAACTAAGTAACTAAATAACAGTCATACACATTAAAAACGTCAGCGGGGATTAAATTATTTCCCCGCTGTTTTTTTAGTCACATTAATACGGGAAAGGCAAATCACAATGCCACACAGTTCAGAATACCTTTTTTTACTTTATACACTACATATCTTTTAATTGCTTCACCTGTTTCATCCTATAGTCTTTAGCCAACAACTTCTCATAATTGGTTAATTTCGACATCCTCTCCCCCAAGAAAATCTCACCAAACACCTAAATTCTAAATTATTTGACTAATTTTGTCTATCTGTATCTAATTTGTGGATTTGGCACACATGCTCACAATCCCTTTAACAACATTAAGATGCAAAAATTAATGAATAGAACTAAAACAACCGACTAACATAAAATTATTTACTTCATACAAAATTCATTAACCATAAAAACAAGCTTATGATTAAAAAATTTACATTTGGATTATTGTTGCTTGCCGGTTCACTGACCATGTCAGCCCAAACGACATCGGAATACACCGGAAGTGAGCCAATTAATGGCGAAGAGTATTATCTTTACAACGTAGAAACCGGACTATGGATTCAAGGTTACACTGCCATTCCAGGTGCTACACGCGACCGCTGGAACACAGCTGCTAATGTTGGCAGCTATGGCCGTCCAATGAAACTGGAAGACATGGGCGACGGAACTTGGAAGATTAACACATTGGCTGGTGACGAAAATTTAGCATCAAACTACGGCGATGGTGGTCTTCTTTATTTAGACTGGGGCGGCAACCAAGCTAAGTGGACTTTAGAAGGTAACGCTGCTGAAGGCTACGTCATCAAGAGCGGTGATGCTGTTTTAGGCGTCAGCAACGACGAACACCCTCTTCTTATCAACAACGGTACAAACAACATCCACTGGCAACTTGTTTCTGCTACTGAACGTATTGAAAAAATGGCCGAAGCTAATGCCGAAAATCCTCAAGACGTGAGTTGGTTGATGATCAACCCTGAATTGATGAACAACGACCACCGTGCAGGACAATGGAGCGTAATTCGCGAAGGCGGTGGTGAAGGTTGGCCTGACGGTTTTAGACCTAATCGCGTTTTCGAAACTTGGAACTACACAAACTTCGAATTCTACCAAACACTAAACGTGCCTAATGGTAAATACGAACTTACTGCACACGCACTTTTCAGCCCTACCGAAGGTTTTGGAACTTGCAAGGCCGACTACGATGACTATGTGGCAAACGGCGATGCTACAGTGAACGGTTATCTTTATGCAAACGCCGAAAGCGTTAAGTTGCCAAGCATCTACTCTTTCACATCTGAAACTCCTGTTGCTGACTACGCTGCAAAACCTCTTGTTGATGGTGGCGTAAGCATCGTCGACGGATGGTGGCAAGCTGCTCGCGCTATGGCTGAAGACGACAAGTTCAAAACTGAAACAATCACAGTCACTGTTACCGACGGCAATCTTCGTTTCGGTATTAAGGAAAATAACACATCAGGCATTAGCCACTGGATTATCATCGGCAATTTCCAATTGAAATATTTAGGCAACGCTGTTGACCTTCAAGAATATATCGAAAACCTTCAAAAGGCTATCGACAAAGCCGAAGCATTTGATGGCAATACTACCGACGTTCTATCTACTGCGTTGGCCGAAGCTCTTGCTGCTGCTAAGCAAGCATTAACCTCAACCGACCCTGAAGTGTTGACTGCTGCTACTACTGCATTAAACAACGCTCTTATTGCTGCTAACAACGTTAACGATGCACTTTTGGAAGAAACAGTTGCTCTTGCTAAAGCAGAAGGTGTTAACACCGAAGCTGCCGAAGACTTCATTGCTAATGGTACTGACGGTGCTTTAGTTGGCAAATTGCTTAACGACCTTCGCGTGGAACGCAAGATTGCTCACATTGAAACCGACAACGCTACTTACGAAGGCTGCACTGCCACCGAAGGCGACTTCTATCTTCTTAACGTTGGCCGCAAGGCATATTTGACCAATGGCTCTGACTGGGGTGCTCACGCTGCATTAGGTTATCCAGGTCTTGTATCTACTCTTGCTGCTAACGGCGAAGGATACACTATTCAATTCAACGAATTGATTCCTGGCGACGCTCGCGACAAGTATCTTGGCGGTAGCCCTTATTGCGACTGCGCTAACGACGGTAAGGACACTTACGTGTTTGAACCTGTTGAAGGCAAGCCTGGTGTATACACAATCAGAGGTAGCCGCGGTTATTTGGCATTCGACCCTAACGGCGAAGTTGACGGCGGCGGTATCCTACACTACAACACAGTTACCGCTATGTGGAGCGAACCTAAGAACGAAGACGCTCATTGGATGCTTGTAACTAAGGAACAACGCTTGGCTCAACTTGAAAATGCATCTTCAACAACTCCTGTCGATGCTTCTGTAATTATCAAGGACGCAAGTTTCAACAAATATGCTGCTCTCGACAATCCTTGGACTGAATTGAACCAATCATTCGACTGGGGATGGCGTGACTTCGGCGACAAGGTAACCGAAACTTACGACTCTCAAGAATACTGCCTTGCTCAAGGCATCACTGCTCCTAAGGCTGGCATCTACGAAGTTAGCGTTCAAGCATACTATCGCGACGGAAAGCACGACATGCACGTGGCTAAATTAGTTAATGGCGAAGATTTGGTTGAAGCTCCTGTTGTTTTTGCTGACTACGAACAAGCTCCACTTATGTACATCCACGAAGAAGCCGATAAGGCTCCAGGTGAAGGCGACAACACCGCAATTGGTAACATTCCTAATAGCATGTATCAAGCTTCTAAGTTCTTCGAAAACGGCCTATATTGGAACCGCGTTCGCATTGAAGTAACTGAAGACAACGCTATGCTTGTTATCGGTATCGAAAAACAAGGTGGTAACCGCGAAGGTAACTGGATTGTTGCCGACAACTTCCGCATCAGCTATTTGGGCGAAAAGTCTGGCATCAACTCAGTTGAAAAGAACGAAGTTAAGGGCAACAACAAGATTTACAACCTTCAAGGTATCGAAGTTAAGGAAGCTACTATTCCTGGCATCTATATCCAAAACGGTCAAAAGTTCATTGTTAAGTAATTAACTATTCCTCTGTTAATGAGGATTTCCCCATAAAGTGAACCCCAAAGTTTCAGAAACTTTGGGGTTTATTTTTTGCCTAAAAAACGCTCGCATTTCATCATCACCACAATGCTGGGTGCCAACCAATTTACTAAACAAAAACCGAAAGAGTCCGACGTAATACCGAATTCTTTACCTATAATTTTACTTATAATTCCGCCCGACTTTTAGAGTCACTTCATTTTTTGGGGGAGGGGCTCATCATTCCATTTCACCTTTCCTTTTGTAACTCACCTTGTTAGATTAAACTCAGTAGCACGATTACCCCTAAACATAGGCACTACCACAGCGCCATCCTGCACATACTGCATCTGATTTTGAATATTATGATTAGATTTTGCTGATTTTGAAGCCTAATTTGCATATTAATTTTAGAGTCCCCAACGCTGTATCTCGGTCATACGCTTTTTCGACCTCAGGAAGTTCCTCGTACGGAATTAAGCACGGATGCTGTTTCAAAACATCGCTCCTCTCTTCCCCATACGTCCATCCCTGACTTATCCTACTTTGCGCCCATACTTCATGAACATTCTTTGCCATCTGTTCTATCAGTTCAGTCAAATCTTCTGGTAAATGAATTTCTCCAGTATCTATTGGTTGTGGTACATACTTTTTTATCATATGTAATATTTTTTATTATTAAACACAAAAAATTACTCTTTTACTTATCTAATTTTGCTACTCTTTTTCAAAAAAAGTAGCCTATAACTCACAAACAAGTCATAATTTTTACATCCATTAATTAAACTTTCCCCGCTTTTATATTTGCTATTTTTATAGTCGTATTTATCACTTTGCAGTCAAATGTTTTCGTCTCATCGTCAAGTTCTTGCCATGGCCTCAGATATTTATGAGTTTTGGCTACAAGGTCAGTCTCGTCACCAGGCTTAAATCCCAATAGTTTATGAGAAGCCATCCAACGTTCATGTTCAGTAATTGCCAAATTGCACAATAACTCATTATCTGCATCTGAACAATCATAATGTAATGCATCAAACTTATCAATAAATTCACAATAACGCTTTAACCTTTCCCTTTCAGGACTCTCATTCTTTGTAAATCCCATTAAAATCATCTTTGTCCTACAATGCAATGCATTCGAAACATTTTGGTTTATTCTACGATTTATGTCATAAATGGCATGAAAACGCGTAACATTTTTATCTGTCATTACCTTTGATATTGCTTTTATACCAAAACATTCGTTCCATTTCTCATCTGCAAATACCTCCGAATTTTCGTATGCCCCATGAAACTCTTTTGCAGCTTTCATCGTTATATCGTCAACAATATTATCCCATTTATATAAATCTTCCATTCGTCCAAAGATATCTAACTGTACATTTTCACCAATCGTTGATTTCTCCAAACTTTTTATTACACTAACCATTCTTTTCTCATTGCGATTATCATAACACCTCATCACAATTTTTAGAACTGGAAGGCCTTTATCACGATGACGAATAGCATATTTGAACAAGTTAACGCCAAACGACAGCCCCAACATATCATCATTTAGTGTCACAACTACATAATTCAGTCTATTAATCTCATTGCTTATCAGATTCCACATCTTTTTTGAATTTACCGAGGTGTGAATTAGCGTTAATTCATTTTCTCTTATCTCTGGCATTTTATACCTAATTAGGCCCTCTATTTCATTCATTTTACTATCAATAGCATAACACCTGAATGGAGTCCTATTTAAGAACATACCTTTAAATACAGAAAACTCATATAGAAATTTAAACGCTTCCTGTCCAACTTCTCCGAAACCGACAATCATAGAATTGAATGGAGCATACACACAACCATTTGCTTCAACTTTAACACAATTAACTGGTAAACACTTATCATTTTTCTTCAATGTCAAGACCGACAGATAAGCTGAATCAACAATCTCAAACCTTATGTTTTGAGGGTAATCAATGTGATACTGAGAATAGTGGTCAAACACTTCATTATTGGCATCCTTACGCGCATGTATGTGCATATACACTTCCTTATTTTTTTTAAATCGGAAATCATTCATCAAATTCAATGCTCCTCGTATATTCTCGTTTTCATCTTCCGACAAAAAATAATTGC
This sequence comes from Muribaculaceae bacterium, assembly GCA_045613305.1. GTDB lineage: Bacteria > Bacteroidota > Bacteroidia > Bacteroidales > Muribaculaceae > SFTJ01. The sequence continues at coordinate 208,295 of JAZLAU010000028.1, read as the reverse complement.
GTACAATTGCACCATTTTCAACTATAGCACCCACATCTTTTAGTTTCAATGCTTTAAAGACATCGTTATCTTCTGAAACATCTACCGAAGACGGACCTCTAAAACAATGGTCAATTAGAGCACCTTCTATCAAATCTATGCGCTTCAGCTCATTCTCATCTAACGTTACGCTATTCGTAACAAAGCCAAATGACACTTTCCTAGACGAGCACTCCTTATAATCATCATCTATGTCTATAAAAATTATAATGTTATCACTTTTCCTTTTATTCCTAATATCATTTGCCAACAAGAATGCCGGCTCACATATTCCCCAAAACACATGCACCATTTTGTTATGCATACTTTCATCTTTTTTATATTTCCGTATTCTATTCCATGATTTAAATCTATGAATCATGACTTTGAACACAAACATAAAAGACACAAATGCCGCAACAAGATGCAACACCGAGAATAGCGTCATGTAAAGCGCATCTTTCTGCAAAAGCACATGCACTCTCGCTAAATCATTTGATGCAACGAACATTTTAAATGACGAAATTATTGCACGCGGGAGCACAGCAAATGCATTCAAGTTATGGTGCATAAATCCTACTGTATAAACCAATACGCCAAGAACCCATATAACAAAAGCTGTCCAAAATATTCTTTTTGCAGTCCATCCTATTAAACGCATAATTAACTTTGGAATTCTTTCTCTAAACATATAAATCATAATTCCAAAGAGAATTAGCACTATTAACACCCACGTAAAAACACAAGCAGTGTCAGTATACCAATAGTTATTCCACCAATTACATACAGAATCACATAACTTTACGAAACCAGTATATTCAAAAATTTTCATGTGCATTTCTACTTAAATCAACACTTAACTCCAACTAATTACGAACACTCTATTTTCTCACTCAAAAGGGATAAAGCCCAAAATAGTTAATATTACAACTAAGACTTTCATTTTTATAGCATTACTTTAATTGCAAATCGTTAATATCATTTTAACATTGATTCTTTGTATTTCTCACATTTCATTACATAGACTCCAAAATGTGATCTTAAAACTATATAAAACGAGACTGTTCATCATAATTAATATATTCTTGAACATTCTCATTTACAAATGATATCAACAATTTGCCATTGCTACAATGGCTAATTCCAATTTACAACTTATCTCATCCCAAAGTACTAAGTTTTAAACTAATAAATTTCAATAATTGAGAGCATATCTACTTTTTTCGGTAGTCGAAACGGCTTAGAGCATAGTCTATCCAATTATCTCGGTCAGCCTGCATGTAATCTAACATCGAGTCTGTTGGGGATTCATCTTCGCTTTCAATTTTAAATGCGAGTTCTTCGTGTGTCAGCGGGAATACTTGATAGAAATCCACACTCTTTCCAACGCTCAACGGACAAGACACAATATTGTCAATAACGGGCTCTGGGCACAATAACACTGCCGATGAATAAGGCACATCTGCGGCAAAACACTCTTCACCTTCACGTTGATATGAATGCCCCCATGCCATCCAACTATCTTCGGCAATAGGCATACGCGCAAAATTCTTCATTAGGCGCACTGGCCAATAATTGCGCTCATCGCTAAAGCCTTCCTCTGTCATATCCCAATCGGCAGGAAGATACATCACCAATTCGGCTCGCTCTGCCATATGCAGTTTATATCTATATTCATTCGGCACGTTCATGCGATGAGCACCAACGCCAATTGTGCACAATGTGTAGAAATTACGGCCTTCAGCAGGTGGTATGATAATAATATCTACATGCATGTCGGGCGACATAGTTTCATGCAAAACTCCTTCACACTCGCCAAATGTATCCTCAATAAAATTCATCATTTCATTGAGTTCAGTTTCTGAATACACTTCACATTTCACGTCATCTTCATCGTTTGAGTCCAAAGCATTGCGCCACATGTTCAAAGCCGCTTGTTTAACCCCCTCCATATCGTCGGCCCACATATACATCTGCCCATGCTTCGACTCTTTTTTCATCTCTATAACCAAAAAGTCATCATAGAAACTAATGCGTTTAACCTCATCCCACGTTGGCGATTCGACACGAACAAACCTCTCTTCGTCAATACTTATTACGTTTTGAGGGCCCTCGGACGTTAGAACCGGGAAGCAATCTTTGTCTTTAAAAACACTATAGGCTCTGTTCATTATCAAAAAGAATCGGCCATAGTATATTGCCAATGAAATGGCACATATTATTAACTTATCTATACGGCCAGCAAAAATCATAAATACTGTTAACATCAAAAGGATAAATAAAATGACTCTCGTTAAGATAGTTTCATTGAATATTAAGTCCTTGAAAGCGCTCCACAAATATTGTGTTCTGCTCTTTGCCAAAGTTAGACGCAAGTCAGTTGTGCGTTTTTGAGTGGAATTTGGCAGGTTTTTTAATGTATAACGTTTCATATGCATCCTTATTTCTTACATTTTAAATCTTTATTTACCATCAAATGTAATAATTTTGTTTTAATTTAATTGTAACTTTGCAATATAAGTTATTACTATGGAAAAAAATTATTATCAACAAAGCATTGAACAAATAGTTCAACATTTCGAAACCGACCTCAACAAGGGGTTAAGCGACGACGCTGTAACCAAGCGCCAAGAGCGTGACGGTTACAATGAGTTTGAGAAGAAAAAACACACCACACTCGTGCAAAAATTCTTTGCACAGTTCAAAAGTTTCATGATAATCGTGCTTCTGCTTGCAGCCGTAATTTCGGGCGTTACCGGATACCTTAACGGCGAAGGCATAACCGACGCCATAATCATCCTTTCGATTCTTGTGGTTAACGCCATAATCGGCGTATTTCAAGAAGCAAAGGCCGAAAATGCGCTCGATGCACTCGAAAAGCTTTCTGCCCCACATTGCAAGGTGATTCGCAATGGCGAGTACAAAGTGATTGCTTCACGCGAATTGGTGGTGGGCGACATCGTGGAGATTGAAACCGGCGACAGCGTGCCTGCCGACCTTCGTCTTGTGGAAAGCGTTAACCTAAAAATTCAGGAAGCAGCCTTAACCGGCGAATCGCTCCCGGTTGAAAAAGACATTGCCAACATCGACGGCGAAGTGCCTATTGGCGACAGGGCTAACATGGCGTTCAGTTCTTGCAGCGTAACCTACGGACGCGGGTTGGGCATTGTGGTCGAAACTGGCACTCATACCGAAGTGGGCAAAATTGCCGCTATGATTCAATCGGTGCCCGACATGCGCACTCCTATGCAAGAACGCCTCGACAAACTGGGCAAAGTGCTTGCTGTGATTAGCCTTATCGTTTGCCTTGTGATTTTCGTAATCGGCTTGAGTTACGGACGCGGTTTGATGGACATGTTCCTAACGGCCGTGAGCCTTGCTGTGGCCGCAATTCCTGAAGGGCTGCCTGCCGTGTCAACTGTGGTTTTGGCTTTGGGTGTGCAACGACTTGCAAAGCAAAATGCTATTGTGCGAAACCTGCCTTCGGTTGAAACTCTCGGTAGCACCACTGTGATTTGCTCCGACAAAACCGGAACACTAACTCAAAACAAGATGACTGTGGTGGAATGTTTCCCTAAAACCACCAACATGCTGCTTACAATTGGCACTCTATGCAACGACACCTCGCAAAGTGGCGACGGCGATTTCATTGGCGACCCTACCGAAACTGCGCTTGTAGCATATTCCGAACTTCAAGGCCTTTCTCAAAAAAGCCTGCAAAACACCTATCCTCGCCTTTCTGAAATTCCGTTCGACTCTGAGCGTAAACTCATGACCACCCTCCACCGAAAGGACGAGAACACTATAATGGTCACCACTAAAGGCGGTTTTGACGAACTGCTCACCCGCTGCAACCGAATTATTGATGCCGACGGCGTGATGCGCAGCATCGAAAAGAGCGACATCGAAGCACTTGCCGCAACCAACGAAGCCATGGCAAAAAAGGCGCTTCGTGTGCTTTGCATGGCTTACTCTGAAATAAACGCCAACCCTGATTGCAGTGCCGAACAACTGGCCGAAATCACCAAAAATGCCGAACGCGACTTGGTGTTTGTGGGCATGGTGGGCATGATTGACCCTCCTCGCGAAGAAGCAAGAGTGGCCGTTGAGCAATGCAAGGCTGCTGGCATTAAGCCTGTGATGATTACAGGCGACCACAAAATCACGGCTTCGGCTATTGCCCAAAGCCTTGGCATCATGAACCCCGACGACCAAGTGCTAACAGGCAGCGACGTAGAAAAAATGAGCGACGAAGAGCTGCGCAACGTGGCCGGCAATGTGTCGGTGTTTGCGCGTGTGGCTCCCGAACATAAAGTACGCATCGTTAACGCTTATCAAACTAACGGCAACGTGGTTGCAATGACTGGCGACGGCGTGAACGACGCACCTGCTCTCAAACTTGCCGACATCGGCGTGGCTATGGGCATCACCGGCACCGACGTGTCGAAAGAAGCAGCCGATGTGGTTCTTGCCGACGACAACTTTGCCACAATTGTGCATTCGGTGCGCGAAGGACGACGAATCTACGACAACCTCATTAAGTCAATACAGTTCATGATTTCTACCAACCTCGGCGAAATCGTATTGCTTTTTGTGGCCGTTTTGAGCAACTTCGACATGCCTTTGCTTCCAATTCAACTCTTGTTCATCAACCTTGTGGGCGACAGCCTTCCATCGTTGTCAATGAGTATCGACCAAGCGGCCAAAGACATTATGTCGCGCAAGCCAATCGATTCTAAGCAAGGCGTATTCACTCCGGCATTCACCGCCAAACTCATCATTCAAGCCCTAATAATCGGTTCAATGACCATTGTGGCCTACCTAATCGGGCTCAACACTTCGGTCGACACGGCTCGAACCATGACTTTCTCGGTGATGATTTTCTCTCAATTAACTATGATTTTCTCCGTACGCTCGGGCAACAAGTTCTTTACCAACAATTTCTTCAGCAACCGATGGTTGTGGATGACAATTTTCTTGGTAGTTGGCTTAACTCTTGCCGTGATGCTTATCCCAAGCATGCAGTCGCTATTCCACCTAACCACTCTCACCAGCCAACAATGGTGGATTACAATCGGTTTGTCGTTCGGAGTATTGCTTTTGAGCGAATTCTCTAAACTATTTGTACGCAACAAGTAATATCGCATTGCTTCTTCGCGCAAGCGGCAGCCTAATTGCGCCACAGCATTCTACCGCTCCGCGAAGCAGATGCTAATCACACACAACAACAAGTGTCCCTCGCTTGCCATCAGGCTCACGAGGGACACTTATTTTTTTATCATCATGCTTAAAGCACAGCCTCCAACTGCACGATTGCCTCCAAAATCGCATCGAAGGCCGCATTGCAATATGCTGAATTACTCACACAATTTCACAATCAGTGGGTTGCTACACAAATTGCTCAGCACCCCCGACGGATACGCCCCGTTTGAGCGTATGTCAAGGGTGTCAACTGCATTTTTAGCATCTGTCACCTCATTTGTAACATTATCCTTTGCTGACATATTAAAATGTTTTAATCCTTCTCTTCTGCCGAGATTACTCAGTTGCACGATAAAATTAGCAAATTTTGACCATCAAGGACACATTTTCGCCGATTTATTTTATGCCTGCCACTATCAACACATCCACTCCGCCGTAGGGCAATTCTAATTTATTCAAACCGGTTATCATATCCCTCACCTTCGCATTATTAATCAACGGATTAACCAGCATATTAAGGTGATTCATAGTGAACGCATTTTCTTCCGATTCATTCTCATTGAAATTTATCAACAGCAACACATCGCATTCACTGTCCTGGCAAACATTGCACACCGATTCATTATAAACCTTAATTGTGCTTTCGTTAAATTCTGCGATATGCACTTTTTCCGCTCTTAGCGAAACGGCTCTTTGTTTGATTCTTTCGTAGTCAATCTCATCTACACATACCAAGTTTCGAATGCTCAAATACTCTCTTACAAGGCTGTCAATTTGCTGTAAATCTGTAATAATCATGTTTTTATCATTTTAAAAAGTATACTATAATTTTCCTTTTTCCCTTTTTCTACGCCGTTTTTCGGGCCACTATCGAGAACTCCAGATTAACATGTTTCTCCTCAAATGTGATTTTCGACAATGTCACATAATCCCACATGTCGTCAAGCGGCTTAAAGTTCATAGGATACACATCAACACGCTTATCTTGTGTTTTCACATTGAGGCCGCGCGGCATATTACTGTCGAGATAAACCACAATGCCCGATATAATACTCGACGCTGCTTCGCCGCACTCATACGACATGCACACCACATCCTTACGCATGGCCTCAATGTTGAATTTTACGTCAATGCCTGGCAACGCTGCACTGGGTTTGTAACTCATCACTATCGACTTTTCATCAACACGCGAAAATGTGGGACGTAGTTTAAACTTCCTCTCGATAAAAGCCGAAATTTCCTGGTAATTAATGAAGATGTTCATACTATTTTTTGATTTTATGGCTAACTGCCGCCGTTAATAACTGGCCCCGATTTTAAAATAAACGTCACAAAGGGCAAAAACTTTTTTCCTATTGGCAAACTTATATAACTTTTACCACATTTACAACTTTCTCTCTGAATTTATTTTCAAAAGCCCCGGCACCATAGCCGAGCACACATTCGCACTCCATCCTAATATAAAAAAACCGTGGGGGGAAAGTCATTAAACGACATTTCCCCCCACTCATCTTATTTACCTAAAAAAACACCTACATTTTTCTCAATTCCACTTTGCGAACCACAGGCTTGTTGATTTCATATATCTTATCTACAAGCACTTGGTGTTGTTGCCAACGCGCTTCACGCACCGATTCGTGCATAAGGCGAGCATAAGTGTCGCGGTGTGCCTTTAGCCAACCGTTCTTGTCGACATTCTCATCCATCACCTCTATAGCCTTGCGATTGTTGGCATTGAGCAAACCTTGTTGCTGGAAGAAGCCATGCTGACACCATGCATAGGTGCGCATTTGTTGCACTATCTCCATGCGATATTCATTTAGGTGCATCACTGCCAATGCTTGTTGATATTGTGGAGTCTTTGATTCATTTGCCAAGTTGATACCTTCTGCCAATTGCTTGCCGCTCCATGTGCCAACTTCTTCGCCATCGATAAACAACTTGTAATTGCCCTTTAGGCCTGTCACCTTAAGCATTTCTTGATTCATTTCGTCGGTGAAAGGAATCACGTCTAATGCCATGGCTTGAGTGCGCTTGTAGCCCCAACCTCTTGATATGGTGTCAACAGGATAAGGCAGCGCTTCGGCTTTATAATCGAATGTCAAACTGCGGCCATTCTTCACCACATTGCTCACGGTGCAGTTTTCGGCCTTTACAACCGACTTTTTCGATGCATTCACCTCAACATCAGCCACACACTTGCCGGCCATGCCTTGAGCCTTCAAGAACAAATATGCCATCACCATGTGTCCATCGTTATCAGGGTGAATACGGTCAGAACCGCAGAGCGTAAACGCTGGGTCTGTTTCCTGGCCCTTGGCATTCAATGCCACCATTGGAGCATTCAAATCAAGATATTCCCATCCGTGACGCTTTGCCGCTTCAATTTGGTAGTCAACGATGCGCTTAATGGTTTCGTTCTTCTTTTTGAACAAGTTACCCTCAATTTGTGCTGTTTCGTCGTATGGCGATGTGCCCAATGCCACGATGCGTGTTTTTGGCAATTGCAACAAGCGTTGCTCCATCTTATTATAGTTGGCAATGCATTCCTGATACTTTTGTTCGCCAAACTCAGCGGCATTATCGCCATTATATTCAAAATAACCTGAGTCGTTCATGCCGAAAGTCACAATCAACGTAGTTGGATTATGGCTAAACACATCATTATCAAGACGCTTATACATATCATATGCAGTGTCGCCACCTATACCGGCATTAACCACAGTGATAGGCATGTTAGGGAAACGAGTCATATAATACAGCCAGATATATGAATGGTAACGACCACCGTCGGTTATACTATTTCCTAAAAACACTGCTCGTTCACCCTCAACAAATGGCTTTATGGCCTGAGAGAATGCCGATGACGCGCCAATAACAAGCGACATCGCAATCATTAAAAATTTCTTGTTCATTTCTTATGCTTTTTATGGTTTTGTTTCTATCTCTTTAAAATAATGTATTGTCGCACACAGCCACCGACACGCGAGAGTCGGCACATCCGTAATAAAGATGCCACTTGCCGTTGAAAAGCACTAAGCCTTCAATGAAAACAGTTCCGGCCGGATACTGACCGCTCTTTTCAAAACTTGCTTCAGGTATGAAGAATGGCTTGTCGAGACGCGAAATTAAGCGTGTAGGATTTGCTGCATCAAACAATGCTTGGCCACCGCAGTAAGTGTTTTCGGTGTATAGCGAGTCGCAATCCTCACCCGACGCATTCTTTCCGTTATAAAGCAACAAGATGCCCTTCTTTGTCAACACTGCAGGTGGGCCACATTCGGTTAGCGAACTATCGAATTTACCCTTGCGTGGTTCCATCACGCGAAGCATTTCGCCATTTTCGTCAAGAATTGGTTCCCAATCTACCAAATTGGTTGAAGTGGCAACATTCACAAATTTCTCACCCCAGTACATCCAATATTTTCCGTCGATTTCGGCAATCACTTGCTTGCCGTTTACCACCTTAGTGACAATTGAAGCCGACTTTGAGAAATCGTCTTTAAAACGTCCGTCATAAGCCTTTGCAAATGCTGGGCCATGCTTTTCCCAAGTCTTCAAATCGCGAGATGTAGCAACAGCCAAACGAGCCTGCTTGCGGTTCCATTGTGTGTAGCACATCACATACAATCCGTCTTCTGTGACAGCGATACGTGGGTCTTCACAGCCGCCTGGATGCTCCAATTCTTTTTGTGAGTCGTCGGCCGGATATAAAATCGGCGCATTTTCATATGTGAAATGCAAGCCATCGTCCGAAGTTGCGTAGCCCAAACGCGAAGTGCGTGTGCCAATGCCCACTGCCGAATTATCCTCAGCGCGGAACACCACCACCACCTTGCCATCGTAGATTGTAGCAGCAGGATTAAACACATCGCTTTCCATCCAACCTATTGAATCGCCACGCATTGGGCACAAAAATTTCACCGTTGAATCGGGCGAGATGATTGGATTTACTCCTTCTGGACGCTCAAATCCAAGTAGCGCCCATTGTTCTTGCTTTTGTTGGCACGACGACAAAACACCGCTTACCAACAGCAATCCTGATATTAAAAAATTGATTTTTTTCATTGTCTTAGTATTTTATTCATACGATGGTGGCAACACATCTTGCCCCCATGTAGATGGTGAATTACTTACTTTATACTCTATTACAGCGCCGTTGCAAAGGTTTTCCCATGGAATCCAAGTGCTATCATACGACTTGCCATTAAGATTCATCGACTTGATGTAAATCTTATCTTCCGAACCGCCCAAAATCTTCAAGTCGCCCTTAGGCATATGCAACACTGCCTCAGTGAAAATTGGTGTATTCACAGCAAAACCGCCAATGCCTGGAATTTCAGGATACAAGCCCAAACAAGCAAAAACATACCACGCTCCCATTGTGCCTAAGTCGTCGTTGCCCGGAAGACCATCAATTTTGCTTGAATATTGCTCGTTAAGAATTCGGTTCACAATGTGCTGAGTTTTATAAGGACGTTGCACCCAATTGTAAATCCAAGGGATTTGGAAACTTGGCTCGTTGCCCGAAGCAAACCAAGCATCGCCATATCCGGCATCAAGACGCTTAAACAAATCGTCAAGACGGCGTTCAGCCTCATCTCGTCCGCCTATTATGTCAATCAAACCTTGAATGTTATATGGCACCATCCAGAAATAGTTCTTATAGGTAGACTCTCTAAAGTCATGGCTCAACGGACGCCAAGAGCCGTCGGCATTGCGCGATTGCAACCAGCCGGTTTCGGGGTTATAAAGGTTCTTCCACGAACGTGCATGGTGGAAATATCGCCAACTCAAAAACTCATCGCCCACCGCACGCAATGCAAACTGTCCGATTGCAAAGTCGGCTGTGGTGTATTCAAGTTGAATCGACGCATCATAATATCCTTTTTCAAGATACTGACGCAAGCCCGGACGTGTTTCCTCTTTCTGCGACTTTGCACCTGGCTCCTCTGCACCCTTACGCATAATTGCAAGCAATGGCTTAGGGTCGTAATTGCGAGCGCCGAAGGCATAAGCATTGGCCACCAAAGCCGCACTTGGGTCGCCCTGCATTACGCCGGTTTCAACATTGGCCATCACCCATCGTGGGAACGAGCCGCCCGATTGCTCAGCAAATTTTTGATGCGATATCACTATGTCGGAAGCAATGTCGGGTACCAATATCGACAACAATTGAATTTGTGTTCTATAGGTGTCCCAATTGCTGAACGAAGTGTATTGTTTGAAGTTAGTTTTATGAACCGCATAGTCTGCACCCATATACTCCCCATTTACGTCGCTGCACACGTTTGGATGAATAAACGAGCGGTAAAGGTGTGTATAGAATTGTGTTTCGCGGTCAGGGTTTGTGCCCTTAACTTCGATTTTCGACAAATATTTATTCCACTCTGCCTCGGCGTTGGCTTGCACTGCTTCAAAGTTCCAGTTAGGATTTTCGGCAGCCAAATTTTCGCGCGCGTTTTCTACCGAAACATACGAAACGCCAATTTTATATTGCACTTGCTTGTTTTTGCTAACATCGAAAGTGAAATAAACGCCCGAAGTTTCTCCTTCACTGAAATTAACGCCCGGTTTCAACTTATCGTTTTTCCAAATACCGGTTTCCACAGCTTCACAATCGAATTCGGCTGCAAAATAAACCTTATAAGGCGTTGATATGCCACAAAACGAACCGCCAAGAGCATAACCCTCGCAAGAGTTTTTGCCAGTGATAATCACTGCTGCCGTAGTGGTTGGAGTAGCAGCCACACCACCACCTATTATCACTGTGCCGTGAGTTTCGCTTTCGGGATACTCATATTTTGCCATACCCGTGCGCTCTGTGACGGTGAGTTTGGCTTTAATATCGTCTTGGACCATTGCCTCATAATATCCGGCATGGCCTTGCTCTCCGTCTACATTTACTCGATATTTAAGAATATTTTCAGGCGAAACCTGCAACTTGCCTTTTAGCGGGAATGTTGGGAAATTACCCATATGTTCACATCCGCCACCGCTCAACTGGTTAATGACAAACCCTGAGCGCTTTGAAAAATACGACGGTGTGAATTGCACCATACCAAACGGATAGGTGGCTCCCGGATAAAGATATCCCGAAGTTAAACCCACTCCCTTTGTGCCTATTAGCGTGTTTACCTTTTGGGCATAATCTGCAGCATTTGCAGCTACGCCAATTAATAAAGTTGCAAGTAGCGTTACAACTAATTTTTTCCTCATATTATATTATTTTTTTGACAGTGAGAATGGAGCAGCCGATTTAGATGTGCCACGTGTTTTGCATGGCTCGGCACTCATTTCAAATTTCAAATGACCACCTGCATTGAGGTCTGAATAAGTTATATAGTTTTTGTCAAGAGGCTTGCCATTAAGCGCAGCACTCTTAATGTAAACATTATCTTTGCTGTTTCCTGCGGCTTCAATCACAAACTGATTGCCGTTTTCCATAGTTATAGTAGCCTTGTTAAAGATAGGGCTGCCTATAACATATTCATCAGTGCCCGGACAAACTGCATATATGCCCAACGCACTTAGCACATACCACGACGACATGCCGCCTTGGTCTTCATCGCCAGGGAATCCCTTTGGTGAAGAATTATACAATCGGCTCATAATTTGACGCACCCAATACTGAGTCTTCCATGGCTGACCGGCATAGTTATACAAATATGGCATGTGTTGAATTGGTTGATTGCCATGTGCATATTGTCCCATTTCGGCCAACTGCATTTCTTTCATTTCGTGAATAATGCCGCCATAAGTGCCCGGACGTATCTCATTCGATGCCACAAACACCGAATCAAGTTTCTCGATGAAACGTTGGTCGCTGCCAAATAGGTCAATCAAGCCTTGTACATCGTGGAACACCGACCATATGTAATGCCAAGCATCGCCTTCACAGTACGGTCCACCCCATTCATATGGGTCGAATGGTTCTACCCAATTGCCGTCCTTGTCCTTGCCGCGCATGAAACCTGTGCTTTCATCATACAAATTGCGATAGTTATACATTTGCTTTGCAAACACTTTTTCGTAATGCTTGTTGCCAACCATCTTTGCCAACTTGTAAGCGCAAAAATCGTCGTAAGCATACTCCAATGTTTGCGACACGCAACCCATTGATTCAGGATATGGCACATAACCAATTTGCCAATATTCCTTCCAACCGGCACGACCGTTTGCACCGCCCCATGGGCCCTTGTTCATCGCTTCGTGAGCATAGGCCTTAAGTGCTTTTTCAGGGTCAAAGTTGCGTACACCCTTCACCCACGCATCGGTCATTAGCGATATTGAGTGATTGCCCAACATACCGCCTGTTTCACCCGGGAACGACCACGATGGCAACCAGCCGCATTGCTCTTGCGCTGCAAGCATTGCATTCATGTAATGGCCTTGCATAGTGGGGTGCAGAATATTTGTCAACGGGAATTGCGAACGGAAGGTGTCCCACAATCCGTTGTCGGTATACATTCTTCCTTCATACACCTTGCCGTCGTATGGGCTATAGTAGTATGGTGTGCCATCGGCCTTGTGTTCGTAGAACATTCTTGAGAACAGATTTGAGCGATATAGGCAAGAATAGAATGTGCGGCGTTCTTCATCGCTGCCGCCTTCAACCAATACTCTGCCCAATAATGCGTTCCACACTTTTTGACCCTCAAGCTTTGTGTCTTCAAATTTCTTCTTGTTGCCAAGTTCTGCCTCTAAGGTTACCCATGCTTGCTCTTCGCTGATGTACGACGATGCTGCCTTGGCTTGAACTTTTGCGCCGCGCTTAAACTTCAAATACGCACCATAACCTTTACCCTTACCTGATATTTCTTTGGCAAAAACCTTGTTTTCAACATTTTCCCACACACCATAATCCACAAAAGGTTGGTCGAAAGTCACTACAAAATAGCTGCGGAATGTCTTGCCGTTGTTCACAAAGCGATGATTATTAACCCATCCCGAAACCTGACGCTTCACTGGGTCGATTTTCACTTCGCTCATGTCGGTATATCCGTCAATTACCAAATAGGCATCACCCTTTTTCGGATAAGAGAAACGGAAGTGAACTCCACGTTCGGTTGGTGCATATTCAGTTTTTGTGCCATTGTCGAAGGTCACCTCATAAAAGTGTGGACGTGCCACTTCATTATCGTGCGAAAACTTCTGCGCACGTGCTTCTTGCTCCACTGTCAGTTCGCCCACCACTGGCATAAACGAATACACAGCATAGTCGCTAACCCATGGGCTGCACTGATGCGATTGACAGAAACCTTGAATCTTGTCTTTAAAATATTGATACTTCCATCCTTCGCCGTTTTTACCTGTTTGCGGCGACCATGCATGCATGCCAAACGGGCGTGCTGTGATGGGATAAGTATTACCGTAACTCAATCCGAAATGAGAATCTGTTCCTTGAAGAGTGCTCACATATTGAGTTAAATCTTCGGTCTTGGCAGAGGCATTAAATACTATAGCCAAACATGCCATCAATTGGATAAATCTTCCTATCTTCTTCATTATTATTATTATTTTTACACTTTTACTATCTTGTTATTCCCTCCCAGTCATCGGTACGGAACGGCGATGCTGGCAAATTAATGCCGTTATAGAGGTTACATATTGGGTTGTCGGCCCATGCATAGCGCACGGCTCTTGGCATTTCAACCTCATCCGACCACACTACCACCGTATTGCCTTCGATTGCAGCATTTGCCCAATAGAATTTCTTGTCGGCGCCGGCTATAGTAAAGCCTGTTAGGGTGCTTTCGCCTGACTTCTTTCCTTCTGCTATGTTTTGATAGGTGTCGGCCTTCAATCCGCCCTTTGTTCCATTGAAGTAGATTCTTATCTTATTGCCCTCAACTTTGTGGTGCGAATACATTGGTCCCATATAATCCACCTTTTCGCCATAGGTTTGCGCACGAGCAGCCAATGCCAATCGGCGGCCCACTTCTTGCTTGTTCTTTGGGTGGATATCGTTGGCTTCACCTATATCGATAATCACCGCCATGCCGGTGTTTTCTAAATTCAACGCCTTAACCTGCGATTCGCGAAGTTCTGCCCAAGTCGATTCACATGGCTCTGTTTGCAAGTTAGTGTAGTTGGCCAACTGCACCATGTAGAACGACAGATTGCTGCCCCAACTCTTGCGCCAATCTTGAATCATGAGTTGCATCAAGTCGGCATAACGATATGCCTTGCCTGTATTTGCCTCGCCCTGATACCATATTGCGCCCTTTATGGTGTAGGGCAACAATGGATTAATCATTGCGTTATACAAGAATGTTGGCATTGGCCAATATGATGTGTTAACCGGCATTGGAGGCACTTCGCTCAAATCGATTGACACGGCATACTTCCAATCGCCCGCTATCAGCATTGAGCCCTTATCGGCACATTCCAATCGCATCGACTCTTTGCCGCCACCTATGCCGCCCAAGCCGCCTGTGTCCATCAAGCGTACTGTGATAACTGCCTTGCCGGCCTTTACCATGCTTGCCGGAACGGTGTAACGGCGTGGGGCCATCCAGCCTTCGGTGCGGCCCACCATTTCGCCATTGAAATAAGTCACGTCATTATCATCGACCGACCCCATTGAAAGTGTCAAGTCCCTACCGGCCCATTCCTGTGGAATGTCTACAGTCTTGCGCAACCACATGATGCCGCTAAAATATTTCAAGCCCTTTTCTTGCACCATGCCCGGCATATCTATGCTACTCCAATTAGAATCGTCGAAATCGCTTTGCGCCCACTTGGCCACGCCTTCGGCATAACCAATGTCTTTCTTTTGAAGCATTTGTTCCCATGCTTCAAGATCTTTTTCATATTTTGCCTGACGCTCTGCTGGAGTGTCAGGAACTGTTGCCAAATCGGCAATCTGAGCCGCATATTCTGGAAATTTCGACATTGTTTCGGCACTTGTCCATACCTCAATCGAGGTGCCTCCCCACGATGAGTCGATGAGCCCAACTGGCACATTGCGATACTTATTGATGTCGCGTCCAAAGAAATATCCCGCTGCTGAGAAATCTGAAATTGTGGCCGATGAGCACACTTGCCAGCCGCCGTCCACAGCCTTAAAGTCATCGGCTTTGCGGGCGCTGGTAGTCTTTTCCACTGTCAGAAGTCGAATGTTAGGATATTGGTCGGCCTCGGCCTTTTCGCGTTCATAATCTTTCGACTCACGAACACTCATTTCCATATTCGATTGGCCAGAACAAAGCCACACCTCGCCTATCATCACATTGTTAAGAGTAGTAACATCGCCGTCATTTATAACTATTTTATACGGGCCTCCGGCTTTTGGTGTGCTAACATCAACACGCCATTTGCCGTTGGCATCAACTGTTGTGGCATACACTTTCTTGTTCCATGAGGTTGACACTGTGATTGGAGTTCCCTGCTTGCCTTTTCCCCACACAGGCACTTGCGAACGTTGCTGCATTACCATATTATCAGTAAAGAGTGGCGTCATTTCAACCTTCGCTTCGGCCAGAAACGCACTGCCAATGCATGCCGCTGCAAGAATTATCGATTTCTTAAATTTATTCATGGTTTTCGTTTAATTTTTATGGTTTTTACTAAGCGTAGTTTTGAATATAAGAACGATTATTCAGCCCGTTTCCACTATTACAAGCCACTAATTTACGCAAAAGAATTTAGGAATATGCATAAATCAAAAAATATCATGAATGCCATTTGCGAGTAAGCACTTTTGCATGACAAATCAAAGTTCTTTTTTAAGATTTCGTGATAGCCATGCAATTCTATCACACATCGCATTAGCCACATCTACACACACAAAAAAAAGAATGCCCGGCCTCTTTGGCCGAGCATTACTTAATGGTTCATGCTTATATTGCACGTTATGTCAAAAATTCTATTCTTCAAATAGGTTTTCCCACTTATACACACGGTAGAAGAATGGGCGATAGAAATCGGCACTACCTTCAGCATTGAAGTTGCCCCAGAAGTCATCGATGTCGGTATTAGTAGAGAATACCAATTCGCCTTCACGCGACAATCCCATATGCAAGTGAACCATATACACAAATCTATATGTTTGCACACCAATCTTGTCGAGTTCAGATGGCAATACAAACAAGTTTTGGCAGTCTTCAAATGGGCCGTAAGGAGTCTTACTGCGCAAAATGTACATTTGCTTGCCAAAAGGATAAGCCTGACCTGTCATATAGTAGTAATCACCTTTCTTAAACACCCAAGGCATGCTTAGTGATGTGTTTGTGATAGTGTAGATGAAGTCGGCTGTTGGATACGTATCCGACCACACATATTCACCATTGTTGTCGATAACATAATATTCAATACCACTATTCAAGTCATGAGTCTTACTACGAGCCACAATAGGATATGACACAAACGACTGCTGGTAAGAACCGTAAAGATAAGTGTGACCATCTTCGTCTTCCCACATGGTTTGACCTATTGAATAAGGATTGGCTTCAAAGAAATTGTGGTTTACACTTTCAATTTTCAAGTAATTTTCATCGCCTGGCTTGCCATCAAGGTTATAAATAGCCAACGCAGTGCCAAGACCTGTCATATTGCCGTCGCCAGTGTAAACACCGTTCCACAATTGTTGCAATTTGCCATCAACCACAGTGCCATCGCCTGCCCAATACACATAGTCTTGGTCGATTTCACCACGTTGAATGTCGGCATCGCTCATTGCTGCATTTGGATGACGCAAGTGAGTGCGAGCGTGATAGTAGCGTTCGGCGTCTGGATTGTCGGTTTGAACGAAATCGGCCAACCACATCAAGTTATCGGCACTGTCGCCCGGACGACCTTCTCCATTAGCAGTTTGCACCATAATTGTGTTGCGTGGGAAACTACAACTCTTGCGAGCGCGTGTTTCTGCCTCAACCACACCATAGAAACTATCGTTGAAGGTCCAGAACAAATTTCCGCCTGGCAATAATGTAGTTTGAACACCATCACCACCATTCCAGCCATGCGTACGGGTAAACATTTCATCATATAGTTTATCCTTATATGCATACACATAACCATTATCGGTAGCATTATTCATCTCCTCAAGTTTCCACGATTCCTGTAAGGTAGGAACAGAAAACTTTGGATCTTCCTTATATTCCAATGGCAATGCTTCAAGAGCCTCCTCACAAGAGCTCAACGGCAACATCATAGATGCGCCAAATGCCATCATAACTATATATTTCAAATTAATAGTTTTCATGTTATTTTTAACCTCCTATGTTTTTAGAATGTTACTTGTAAACCGAAGTTCAACACACGTTGGTTCATATATGCATCACCTGCCGAGTTAGTTGAAATTTCTGGGTCTTGTTGATACTTGTTGTAGTTGGTCAATGTAAACAAGTTGTAAGCACTTGCATACACGCGAATGTTTTCTACAAACTTTGGCAATGCTGTCTTTGGCAACTGATAGCTCAAGTCTACAGTCTTCAAACGAAGATACATTGCATCTATCAACCAGAAGTCTGACATATATGACGATGGAGAGTTGACAGTGTTAGGGTTACTTGTCAAACGTGGGAATTCAATTCTTTCTCCATTTTCATAGCGTTCTTGTGTCCAACGATAGGTGTGAATAGGTTGGAATTGGCTCTTAAATGGCTCAATACCTGTGCCTATGATACTGAAGCTATAGTTGAACGAACCTTGGAACAACACGTTAATGCTAAAGCCCTTCCAGAATGCTCCGAACGACCAACCAAGTGTAGTGTTTGGCAAGTTTGGCTTACCGATTGCCTTCTTGTCGTAGCTGTTGATGATGCCGTCCTTGTTTAGGTCTTCATACTTCATGTCACCAGCTTGCACTGGAACGTCGGTATTTGGAACTGCTGGTGCGTTTTCGGCGCCCATCTTAATTGCATTAATCTCTTCTGGAGTGTAATATCCCACAAAGTGGTATCCGAATGGCTGTCCGATTGAGTGTCCAGTTTCGGCCAACCATGGATATACTTGTTGTGCTTCGGCCTTATAGAGCACCTTGTTCTTTGCATATGAGAATACAAATGATGAGTTGAAATCTACTTCGCCGAAACGGTCTTGATAAGTTAACACACCATCAAAACCAGAGTTCTTTGTACGTGCCACGTTTGTTGGCGATACACCAATACCCAATATCAATGGAGTGTCGCTGCGGGTTGCAAGCTGGTCATAACGCACATCATAGAAGTAGTCGATAGTTAAGTTCAAGCGATTGAAAATCTTGAAATCAAGACCAACGTCAAACTTCTTTGCCTTTTCCCATGTTACGTCGTCATTACCAAGGTCACCTTCATAGATTGAGCCTTCAGTGTTGCCACCTTCGCCAAAGAAGTAACCACCACCCGACGAATAAACTTGCTTATATAGGTAACGGTTACCGAATGTAACGTCTGAACCTACAATACCATAAGATGCTCTCAACTTCAACAATTGAATCTTGTCGCCTAACGATTCCTTAAAGAATGGTTCTTCTGAAATCACATAACCTGCACCAAATGCTGGGAAGAAACCAAAGCGGTTATCCTTACCAAAGCGGTCGGTACCGTTGTATGCGCCATTGAAGTCAATCAAATAACGTTCTTTGTAGTTATAGCCCACATTCAACGAGTAGCCTTCGAAATTAGCAGGAACACCGTCCCAGTGCTTTTGTGTGCTGCTCTGACGATTGAATAGCAACATTGCATTCACATTGTGAGTTTCGTCCATAAACGAACGGTTGTAACGCAAAGATGCTTGAAGATTCAAATTCTTTATATCCTGAATCTTACCACTTGTGATGGCAAATGTGCCGTTGGTGTAGACTCCGTTTGGATTGATTGAATATTGTCCTGTTGCAGAGTCGTAGTGGTAGGTTGGATATTCACTACGCCATGCTTGACGATAGTTTTCGTCGATTGTTGAATATGCCACACGTGCATCGGCCGACAAGCCCTTAGTCAAGAAGCTCATGTCCCAGTTTGCGCCCAATAGCATATTGTTGTCGTTTCGGCGGTCGCGCGAATAACCTTCGTTTGCCAAACGGGCGTTCAATGTTGGACGGAAACCGCTGGTGTCATAAAGATATGCTGCCGAACCATTTGGGTTTACAACTGGCGCTGAATATGGGTGCATCTTCGAGAAGTCGTAGATTTCACCAGTTGCATTCAAGCCACGTGGTTCGTTAATGTTCATGAAACGAGTCGACATATCGAATCGCATGCTGAAGTTGTTGGTTACCTTAAAGTCAAGGTTTGTACGGAAGTTAAAGCGGTGATAGAAATAGTTACTGTTAACATCGTTTTGGTTTGAACCGAAGTCGCGAACCATACCGCCTTGTGTGAAATAACCTGCTGAAGCAAAATATTTCAAGCGTTCCGAACCACCCGAAACGTCTACGTTGACGTTTTGTTGCATTGCCGATTTCTTAAATATCTCATCATACCAGTTTACGTTTGGATGGCCGTAAGGGTCTGAACCATCTTTAAACTTCATGATGTCGTCGCGAGTGAACTCAGGAGCAATTCCGTCGTTTGAATATGCTTCATTAACAAGGATTGCCGAGTTATATGAGTCTAAGAACTTAGGAGTGCGCACCGGAATCTGAACACCAGTTTCATAACGTGCCACGATTTGTGGTTTGCCTTCGCTACCGCGGCGAGTCTTAACTACAAGTACACCGTTTGCACCCTTAATACCATAAACAGCTGTAGTTGATGCATCCTTAAGAATTGAGATTTGCTCAATTTCGTTAACGTTGATTTGCGACAACTGTTCATATGTGTATTCCATGTCGTCGACAATGATAAGCGGCTTGTTACCATCGCCATTTAGCGAGCTCACACCACGAATAAAGAAGTCAGATGCGTCCTTACCTGGCTGACCGCTACGTTGTTGGCTGAAGAAACCTGGCAACTTACCTTGCAACGTGTTTTGCACGCTACTTGTTGGCACGCGGCGAATTTCTGCTGCATTCAAACCACTAACCGAACCTGTCAAAGTAAGTTTCTTTGCCTGTTGGTAACCTACCACCACAAGGTCCTCAAGGTTATTTTGGTCGATGCTTAGCACCACATTTAATGCCTTTGTATTACGAACCTTCACCGATTGGGGCTTATAACCAATAAATGAAAATTCAATCACGTCACCAATATTCGCTTTTACGGCAAATGCACCATCTAAATCGGTTGCTGAGCCCACCTTTGTGCCTTTTACTCGCACTGTTACGCCAGGCAACAACTCACCATCGGTCGATGACACAACACCTTTCAAAGTGAATGTCTGCGCAAATGCTATTGCAAACAGATTTATGCTGAACAATACTAAAATTAGTCTTTTCATAATGTATTACCATTTAGGGTTTTGTTCCATATTAGAATTCTTTATAACCTCAGAATAAGGTATTGGGTAGTAGTAACGATGAGGTTCGAAATCCACATCAAGCACATCAATTTCTGATATGCTGACATTACCCATGCTACTTATCACAAGACATCCTCTTAGAGGTTGGCTAAACACTTCTTCGGCCAATCTCCAACGACGAATATCCCAATAACGATGCTCTTCGAATGCCAACTCTATGCGACGCTCGTTGCGTATCACTGTTCGCATTTCTTCGCGAGTCATATCGGCCTTCAAGCCATATAGGTTATCGTCGCCTGCTTCGATTCCGGCACGCTTTCTTAGCATTGTTATGCATTCATACACTTCTTCGTTTGGAGCATCTAGATATTCATTCAATGCTTCAGCATAGTTAAGCAACACTTCTGCATAACGCATCACTACCCATAGGTGCAATGTGCTTTGATAATCGCTTGTGGTTTCACAAGCGCCCATAAATTTCTTCATGTAGTAGCTTGTGCGAGTATACAATGCCGACGATGTAGGGTTGTGTGCACCGCCTTGATATGTTGCGATTTCTTGTGTCAACCAGCGCGAGCCGTTGTGGATAATTGTGTAATCCAAGCGTGGGTCGCGGTTGTCGTATTGTGTTGCCACGTTATAAGCATATTTTGTGCTTTCGCCTATAGCCTTACCGTCCTTCATTGGGAACGCTTCCACCAAGTTTTGAGTTGGCAACGTACGGCCATTACCCATGCCATTACCGGTGAAGCCCAACGGACCATTTGCGTTTTCAATCGATGTGTTGCGTGAGCCTTGCACAAACCATATGATTTCAGGATTTGCACTCACATTATAGAAATCATAGAACACATTTCTGAAATTACTTGTCAAACCAATAACCTTCGAACCGCGGTGGCCATAGGTGTCAATAAGTTCCTTAGCCGCTTCAGCAGCAAGATTCCAGCGTTCCTTGTCGGCTTGTGGATATGCTATCAAGGCATTTCCTGGTTCTATAGGATTCTCGTTATAAAGTTGGCTGGCTGCATATAGTAGCACACGCGACTTTAATGCCAAGCAAGTTTCGATGGTTGGAGTGTGGCCATAGGTGTTTGCGTCATTTGTTGGCAATGCACGCATGTCGTCCTTAATGGCATCAAGTTCTTTCACGATGTAGTCAATACATTGAGCAAACGTGCTGCGTGGAAGTTCCACATCGTCGTTAAGGTCAAAAACTTCATCACCCACCATTGGCACACCACCATAGCGCTTAACCAATTCAAAGTAGTTAAATGCTCTCAAGAAGCGAGCTTCGGCCTTCATTGCTGCATTTAGCGGCAATTCTTCGCCCTTCGAATTTGTATACTTCAAGTTAAATGGCACGCGGTCGATATTCTCAATAAGAATATTGGCTTGGCGTATCACCTTATAGTAATCGCCCCAACGCATTTCTCCGCCAATCAAACTTGTTGCTGTGTATTGGCCCATCGCCA
The DNA here is from genome assembly GCA_045613305.1 of Muribaculaceae bacterium. Taxonomy (GTDB): domain Bacteria; phylum Bacteroidota; class Bacteroidia; order Bacteroidales; family Muribaculaceae; genus SFTJ01. The sequence goes on along the minus strand of JAZLAU010000028.1, from coordinate 186,279 downwards.
ACTTATACACATCCGACTTGTCGTATTGAATTGAAATTGCGTCGTCGCTCGCTGCATCCAGATAATCAGAGCCCAAACGGTTGTGGCCGTTTTGCAACTGCTGATACATCGTGTTCAAAAAGTAGCGAGCCTGATTACCTACAGAGTCTGTAGTTGAGAACACGTAGTCGAGCGTAAACTTTTCTACTGGTTCCTTTTCGTAATTGTCGTTGCAGGCAGCCATCGATAGCATCAACAGACCCGCGCCTAATATAGATATTCCTTTATTTAGTTTCATAATGTTTATTCCTCCTGAAATTAGAACTTAAGATTAACCCCCATGCTCCAAGTGCGTTGCAATGGATAACTTGTGAAACTTACTTCTGGATCTACCCAGTCGCATCCGGCAAATGTCAACAGATTTTGTCCGCTAACAAACACCTTTGGACGCAAACCGCCAAGATAGTTACGGCAGAACGATTCTGGCAATGTGTAAGCAATTTCCACATTACGCAAACGAATGAAATCGCCATCTTTCAACCAGAACGACGATGCGTGGTGGTTGTAGTTGTTTCCTCCGGCCGACAAACGTGGCAATAGTGCTGAGTCGGCTGTTTCTGGTGTCCAGCGGTTCATTATCAATTCGTATGATTGACAATAGTGTTGGCCATATTGTTGGAAACCTTCAAGCAAGTTCCAGTCGTTTAGCATTAGGTCGCGGTTATACACGCCTTGCCATAGCATTGAGAATTCCAAGCCCTTCCAGCTCAAGCCATATTCCAAGCCGAAATACGATGTTGGCTTATCGCCGCCAATCACGCTTTGGTCGAAATCATCAATAACGCCGTCTTTGTTCAAATCGCGATACTTAAGGTCGCCAGGACGAATATTGGTGTAACCCTTCATTATTGGGCTATTCTTAATTTCTTCTTCGCTTTTAAAGAAACCGTCAACTGTCAAACCAAACACTGCATTGCCCGATCTTCCGGTACGGCGCAAATAGTCGTATGGTTGATTTTGCTCATCGATGAAAAGCACCTTGCTGTCTTCAAGGCTATAATTTGCTGTCACGAAGTAGTTGAAATCAGCCACGTGGTCTTGCCATGTTGCTTGCAATTCCAAACCTGTGCGACGCATCTTACCGATGTTTTCTGCTGGATAACTTTGACCGATAATTTCAATCGACTTTCCTCTAACTTGCAACAAATCGAAATAGTTGTCGTTGTAGTAGTCGGCCGAAACTGCCAAGCGTCCGTTCAAAAGTTGTGCATCCAAACCCACATTCACCTTGTGTGCCTTTTCCCATGTTAGGTATTCGTTAGCCAAAGGTGTAGTTTCATATGTGGTGCGGAATTGGCCTTGCGATGTACCCATCATGTACCAGCTTGCCGCATTGTTTTCGTAGGTTTGATAATAAGTGTAGTAACCTGTGTTGTCGATACCGTTACCTGTCTTACCATACACTGCACGCAACTTCAATTGGTCTAACCAGTCGTTGGTAGCGTCCATAAACGATTCGCGTGAAATATCCCAACCCAATCCGGCTGCGTAGAATGTTCCCCAACGCTTGTCATGGCCATAGCGGTTGTAGTAACTTTCTGCCACTGCCAATTGTACGAAATATTTCTTATCGTAGTCGTACGATAGATTTTGGAATACGTTTGATGGGATTCGTGGCAAGTCGTAGTTGATAAGTTCTTGACGTGTGTCGCCACTCAACGATGCCTTAATTCCGTGCAAGCCAAAACGACGTTCATAGTCTACCGACAACTTGCCATACATTTGTTGATATGATGACACTGCTGTGTAGTTGTTTGATTGCGCTGCTACACTACCAAACATTGAGTAACCAGGCTTACCGTCAGTTTCTGCATATTGATATACAGGCGAACGCATCGTACGATTTGTGATTGACTTGTTTTGGATTGCAAAGTTAGCCAATGCACGAACCGATAGACCCTTAACTATGCGGTTGAAGTCATACTTCAAATCCACTGTACCCAAGATGTCGCGAGTGTCGTCTATAATGTAACCTGAGTTAAATGCTTGCGAATAAAGGTTGTTGTTATATGAAACATTACCACCCCATGTGCCGTTAGGGTTCTTAATCGGATAGGCATTGTTTGGTGTACGATACACATTTAGCAACAAGTCGCTATAGCCTGTGCCTGAGCCACCAGGTTGGTTACCTTCTTCAAGACGTGCCAAAACCGAAATGCCTGCAGTGAAGTCGCGGGTTACGTTGATGTTAACCTTTGAGCTTATTGAGTAACGGTTTAGAGTAAGTTTGGTCTTATACTTTTCATTATTGTCTCTGAACAAGCCATTATCGCCATATATTCCGGCACTAACAAAATATTGTGCAAAATTATTACCACCCGACACATTCACATTGTATGATTGTGAAATGGCACTTGAGCCAAGCACTTGGTCATACCAATTTACTGATGGGTGTGTATACATTGCCGAGCCGTTACGGAACTTTTCAAAATCTTCGTAACTGTACATTGGCGACTTGCCGTCGTTAGTCAATGCTTCGTTTAGCAAATATGCATATTGATAGGTGTTTAGAGGCTTTGGATTTTTCAACGTAGAGTTGATACCCATCTTTGCTGTGAACGAAACTTGGAAGTTCTTTGATTTTGGGTTCTTTGTTGTGATGATAAGAGCACCACGAGAGCTCTTCATACCCATAAACATTGTAGACAACGCATCTTTTTGAATCGATACAGATTCAATGATTTCTGGGTCGATAGCATACAAATCGCGTTGAACGCCATCCACAAATGTCACAAATCCTGTCCCTCTCGACGAAATAGAGAATTCAGTGTTGTCGCTATATGCTCCTGTACCCAACACCGGTATCGAACCTATTAGGGCGCTTGAGCTATTGGCTTGCGACTGACGTAGGCGTGAGCCACGATATTGAATGATGTTCAAACCAGGCAATCTACCCATAAGCGATGGGATGATTGTGCTGTTCATTTGCTTATTCAATTGCTTGTTGTTTACACTTGCAACTGAACCCAAATTAGAGTCAGCGCCTATCGCATCATATGCGCTAACGATGTCTTTCGATGCACCTGTCACCTCTTTGTCTTCAAGTTTTATTGTGAAGACTTTGTCGGTGTTCTTAATGCTCTTAATATTGATTTCCTTGGCCATGAAGTTGCTATGGCTTAGTGTAACCACTCCGCCTCGTTCAAGGTCAACCTCAAAATTTCCGTATTGGTCGGTAACTGTGCTATATCCTGTGCCACGCTGCTTTACCTCAACATTCGACAGCGGATTTCCGTATTGGTCTACCACATTAGCAATCACCGTCTTGGCATAGGCATCAAAGCCCACTAATGCAATTGCTACAGCCGCAACCACATGAAGCATTCGTCTGCAATGCCACTTTATTGTTGTTTTATTGATATCGTTCATAGAATCTCAATTTTTTCATTATTAGATTTCCCGATTATTCATTCGAAGTTTCGAACGCAAACATCATGTTTTCTACTATCACAGGCTCATTTCCGGCTATATCGTCAGCTGTCTTGTTGATAACGATTGTGCCGTCGGCATTCACAAACTGATATTCGATTCGTGTTATCACTTCGCCTTCGTTGATGCCAAAGAATCCGGCTGGCCATATAGTCTTCTTAAAGGTTGAACTATATGAGTTTTCGCGCATCATCAAGGTCTTTGCGTCTTGTTGCATCACGCTGTAGGTGTTACCTTGGTCGGTGAATGCAACTGCGTTGAAATAAACTTCGCCTGTTGCCGACAAATCATTTGGATATGCGCTGCCAACAAAGTTGAATGTGATGAAATCATCTTGATTCGATACCAATGGCTCAACTGCATTATAGTGATAACTGCAGAAGTCAATATATGTACCTGTGCCATTTTCCACAGTGAATGGTTCGCTGAACGTTGCCTTATAGTATCGGTCGTCGGTCGACAAACCATCATCGTCGCGGTTAATGAAGAAACCTAAACGAGCGCGAAGGTTTTGCATACCTACATTACACTTCACTGTGATTTCAAAATATGGCTTGTCGCCGTTGTTAAGGTGATAACCCTTAGTCGACTTAAATGCCACCCATTCCATGTCGTTAAGCACGTTTGTACCCACACCGAAACGTTCCATCAATGCTTCTGGCCATGTATAGCCCTGCATGTTCTTTGGATGTGTAGTGTCAGGAATTGGTGTCATTGTCGACACTGTTTCCCATGCTTCAAGAACTGTGGTGCGATAAGTCACCTCTGGATTGTTTTCCAAAAGTTTCCATGACTTTGGAACCAAAATTGCAAAAATCAAGCGGTCGTCATATTGCGATTGGTCGCCTGCCACTTCTATGTGGCCGTTACATACAAATGTGGCTATTTCGCCTGCATTTAACTTTGCTTGCATTGTGCCATCGGGCTGCGCTTGCTTCACATCTACACTATCCAAATAGATACAGCTCACAAACACTGCCGAAAACACCAACACTAATGCTATTAATATTTTATATATTCTTTTCATAATAGTCGATTTAAAGTGTTATTGTGTTACTTTCACAAACACATACTTGTATTTGTTGCTCGAATGACCAGGACTTAGCGTCAACGACACCTGACGCTTTCCATCAACAACCGGATACGATATCTCAGTTTTCACTGGGCTTGACGCGCCTGTTTCTTGAAATATCAAGTGAAATGGATATTGTGGGTCGTCTACCTGCCATGTGCCGTTTTTCTTTACCACAAATGGCAAATAATTTTCTAACTCATATGATTTGTCTGTATTTAGGTGCAAACGGAAACTTGAGAAATCCATTGCATCACTAATATCAATACCGTTGCGTGTTACTGAACTCAACTGCCATACCCCACTCAAATCTTTTGGAGTCTCATCGGTGCGCAATTCTTGGTTGTCGCTATAAGAATCACAGCCAACTAAGGCCACTGAGCCAAACATAACCACCAATAGTAACAAATATTTTATTGTTGCTTTCATAACTTTAGGTAGTTTGAGTGTTATTAATCGTAGTTTGGATTTTGAACTAAGTCTTCCGACTTAATAGTTTCATTATATGGCAATGGCCAATAGTACATTGCTGGGCGGAAAATGTGCTTACGAACATTCACCACGCGGCCCGAACGTGCGCCACTTGCCTTCTTAGTGATTTCAAAACCATGCATTTGCGCATTGTCGGTTTCCGATGCTATCATCCAACGACGCACATCAAAGAAGCGGTGGCCTTCAAATGCCAACTCAATGCGGCGTTCCAAGCGGATTGCTTCACGCATCTCTTCTTGCGACATGCCTGCCTTCAATCCATACATGCCATCTTCGCCTGCTTCAATACCTGCTGCTTCGCGGATTTGCTTCAACGCTTCATATGGCGACATTGTTCCTACCACGCCCAATTCGTCGGTGTGGTCTGGGCCATAATATTCATTCACCGCTTCTGCATAGTTTAGCAAGATTTCTGCATATCTAATCAACAGATAGTTTTGGCTTGTGCCCACAAACCAGTTACCTGCCAAGGCACGGTGTGTCATCTTTCTGATGTAGTAACCTGTTGGGGTTCCTTCGTGAATAGCGTCGATGGTTGCGCCATAACCCTTAGCGGTTTGAACTATATAACCATCGTTACCTGCGTTCAAACACTTCGAGCCGTCATAAATTACCGAATTGTGGAAACGTGGGTCACGATTTACATTTGGATTTAGGGCATCATATTCATACTTACTTTCACCCACTGGGCGACCGTCCTTCATTGGGAACAATTCTACCAAGTCGTGATAGATGTAACCTCCATCGCCACTACCGCCACATGTTGGTGAGTAGAACATGCGTTCCTTTTCTTGACCACTCGCATGCTTAAATGTCAAAATGTTGCCATTGTTAGCACCATTTGCGAAATCCTTGCCGCCAAATGAGTTAAGTTGCAAGAAGTCGTGATATTGGAACTGTGCATAAAATCCCCAACCTGGCTCGCTTGTGCCTTGGTCGTTTTGATGATATGCATACATGCTATAAATGCCCAACGAAATTACTCGGCTGGCTGCATCGGCTGCTTGTTTCCAGCGTTCGCCATCGGCTTGTGCATATCCCAAAAGCGACACCATTTCTGGGTCAGAAGTGATTTCTGAACTTACACCGTTATACAACTTACTTGCTGCATACAAATGCAAGCGAGATTGCAAAGCGTAGCAAATACTTGCACTTGCACGACCAAACTGACGGCCGCCGCGGCGTGTTGGAAGGTCCTTTGCTGCCAATTCGCATTCTTTATTGATATAATCTACCATATCGGCATAAGTGGCACGCTTCATTGGAATTTCGTCCTTGTCGGTGTAGATGTTATCGCCCAACATTGGGACACCGCCATAATGACGAAGCAAGATAAAGTAATACCATGCTCTCAAGAAACGAGCTTCTGCCTTATAGACAGTTTTTGCCGACTCTAACATCGGACTGCTGTCAACATTTGCCAAAAACACATTGCATCGGCGAATGTTTCGGTAACAAATAGCCCATACGTCATTCGACACTGTTGTTGGGTTTACTGTACCTGTTGCAAACATTACATCGGTCGATATCGACGATGATACTCTAAATTCTGCTTCGTCGCATGCTGTCTGAAGACCGCCTTGTCCGAAACGTGTTGGGTGTGTATCAAAACCCAAATCAACATAGATTTGTGTCAAAAATCCAGCAGTATACGTACTGTCTGAAAACACCCTCTCTTTATCAAGGTCTGTAATTTGCGTTTCTCCTAAGAAGTCGCCATCCGTACATGACGACGCCGCAAATAGGCTAACCATGACAATCATAAAAAAAGCAATTCTTTTCATGAATAAGATTTAGTTTTTAATGGTTATTATTATTTTGTTTTCTCTTTCTCTTTTATGGTATTTTATACACGTGAGCACATAGTACCCCCATATATAAATCGTGAACGATTATGTCAAGCGTTTCCACTAACCAAACATTCACTTTTTTTGATGTTTATTAATATTTGCGCTCGCGCTGGTTATACGGGTTTGGCAGCAACTCATTTCCGGGTTTCTCGCTCTGCCAAACCCTCATATCATAAACATCTTATTACAAACACTTTATAGTCGTAACCGACACTTCTTTTTTGCCATATTGCTTCAACATCACATTCACACTATGGCTTGTGATTCCGCTTGGCAATTGCATCTGCACTGTGCGCGATTCGCCTGGCATGAGTGTAATGTAGTTATCGCTCATTATCACAGGCAAAATGCGGTCTTGGGTGTCACTGTCCACCAAACGAAGGCGGTTTGCAAATGCCACGGTGTTCGATTCATTGGTCAACGACAACTGCACTGTTCCGCCTGTCGACTGCGACATCAATCGGCATTTTACTTGAGCCTCTGGCAACTGATTCAATTCGGTATAATCAAGTTCTTTGCGTGAATTTCGCCAATAGAAGTTTTCTGATATCAAGTTACCCTTAGCATCACACAATTCTAACTTAATGAATTGCATTGCCGATTTTTCGTCTTGCTTAAGCCATGACGGATACACCTCGATTTCAAAAACCGAGAAGCCAAACATCGTTGCACGTTTTTGGCAATCAAGTTTCACATAGCGAGCCTTCACACCGTTGAGATTGATGGTTTCGGTATTGCCCTCGCCCGATTTCTGCTCATACACTGTGCTCCATTGTTTACCGTCGGCCGACACCTCGATGGCATATTCTTTAGCATAAGCGGCTTCCCATCTTATAACCAAATCGCCTATCTCCTCCACCTTGCCAAGGTCTACCGACACCCATTCGCTGTCGGTGTGGGCACTTTCCCAACGGCTGCCTTGCGCTCCGTCGTTCAAATGGCGTGTTTTGTTGTGGCCAAGTTCTGTAGAGGCTGCAACATCCTTGCCGTGTGCCAAGTTGTAGGGGTTAAAGTTTAGCACCATTGCTTCGGCTATGTCGTTGGCCTTAACGTCGAGAGTAGCAGTCTTGCCATATTGCGACATTTCATTGCCTTCTATGTCATAGATTGTAGCAGTGGCCTTAACACCCTGCATTGGAGCCACGCCGGTGTTGATAACCTTCACACTATTGTTCGATGAATTCCATTGTATGTGTTGATGCTCACATGCCTTCTTGGCTCCCCAATAGGCTCCTGTTGCATCGTAATAATAGTCATAGGTTTGCCATACAAACGACGGATAGGCCGATTGACTCATCCAAATTATCAAGCCTGAGGCATCGTTCCACATCTTGTCGTTCCATGCCTCATACATTCCCTTCATGTCTTCAATGTTAATCAACTGAGCCTTTTCACAAAATTCTTCAAGACTCTTCGACGCTCCATAACGGCCATCTACCGACTTGCGATAATTTATAGGATTAGCATTCGACGCCTCACGGCCAAAGAAGTGCTTATTCCACACATTGTCGTTATCGTTCTTAAGTTGGTCATCGGTTGGCAACGGCCACAACTTATCTTCTGGAATAAATAGTTTCACACTCTCATAGGTTGGGAATGTGGCCATACCTATCTCCGAGCGCATGCCATAGCCATAATCAATGCCGTATGGATATGGAGGGTCGTTAAATGCCAAGTTGCTGCCCGATGTCTCAAAGTGATGGCGTGGTGGCTGATTGCCCCACCATCCGCTGCCCGACAGGCCGTCCTGGTTTGAACATGACTTATACATGCGGTCGCCGGCATCTTCTTCTGCAACCATGGCGCGCAAATAGTCATCGAGGTCTTTTTTCGGGTGGGTTTCATTTGCTCCACACCATAGGGCTATCGATGGATGGTTACGCAATCGGCGCACCTTATCGAGTGCATTGGCCTTAAACGCTTCTGGCTGTGCCACGTCGTTATAGGCTACATATAGCCAAAAATCGTTCCATACCATTATGCCGTAACGGTCGCAATAGTCATAAAACTCGTCATCGGTAACGCATCCGGTCCACAAACGTATAACATTGTAGTTCAAATCCTTATGCAACTTTATCTTCTTTTCATACTCCTCACCTTGGCAACGCAGAAGATATTCGCTCATGCCCCAATTGCCACCCTTCAAGTATAGTTTTTGGCCATTGATGAAGAAGGTCATAACAGGATATCCCACCTTGTTATCAACCATCTTATATTCATACTTCTTAATGCCAAAAGTCACGGTTTTCTCATCAAGAATTTTGCGACCGTCTTTCACCTGAAGTTTGCACTCATACAAATTTGGGTCGCCATAGCCGTTAGGCCACCATAGTTTTGGGTTATTAATAATCAGTTGCTTGAAATCTTCGCTGCTCACCAATGCCTCACATGTGGAATTAGGCATAATCTCCACCTTCTTTTTAACCTTTATGTTGCCCGGCATAATAGTAGCCTGAAGTGTCACCTTGCGTTTTTTAGGCGACACGTTTTTCAATTGGCTTCTTATCTCAATCTCAGCACGGTCGAGTGTTGGCAATTCGCTACGCACCCAAGGGTCGTTCATCACCACGTCGCCCGCAACTTCCAAATAGGCATAGCCTGTGATTCCGGCCAATCGGCCAGGCACATACGGCATCCAGTCCCATCCGGCTCCCGCCAAATAACTCGGGCTGCACGCTACGCCATAAGGGCCCTTGCCATTGCGAGTCTTCTTTTGGTCGGGGTCATAAATCAACACTGCCACAGCATTGTTGCCATCTGGGCTGAGCAAGTGGGTTACATCATACTTTGTGCGTATCATATGACCGCTAACGTCTTTGGTCGACGTTTCGGTTCCCGATAATTTTTGGCCGTTAAAATAGAAATCGGCAAAGCGATTGGTGTTATCAAATCGCAACCACACTCTTTGTCCTTTCTTATAACTTTTCGGTGTGGCAAATTCACATCTGTACCAGAATGGACGGCTATAAAAAGTTTCATCCACCTTGTAGATGTTGTCGGCGTAGTTGGGGTCCTTCTCTTTGCCGGCATTTACATATGCCGTAAACACCACGCCCGGAACCACGCCCGGAACTTTTGTCGCAGGCATTTCAAATTTTGGTTGCGACACTTCTTTGCCCGACACCCCAGGCAAGTCTTCTTGTGGGCAAATCTCCCATTTTGCCGCGTCATCTATAGTGTTTAGCGATATCCGCTCCACACCATTAGCCACCGTTGGCATAATGGCCAACAGCAACAATGCTACAAATAATTTTTTCATAGATTTTTATGGCATTTATTATTTAACTATCACTTTATGTGTTTCGCTAATTTCCTCACCTTCAACACGCACAACGTATATGGCGCCCGATGGCACTTCAATGGCAGTTTGGCCCGACATCACAGCGCGTGCCACTAAATGGCCTTGCACATTCAGCACACTTACCGTCGCACCGCGTGGGGCATGACCTCTAACCACAATTTTACCGTTTTCGGCTACAACGCTCACACTTTGCTTGTCATCATCCACTTCGCCTATGCCTGTTGTCTTTTCGCTGGCCGCTACTCTTTCCACACAGTGATATTGCTTTATCAGCACATCAAAACCATCTTTAAATTGGTTGTCGACCGATTCCACAAGCACAGTTTTCTTCTCACCCGGCATTAGGGTTATATAGTTGTCGCTCATTATTAGCGGCAATATGCGTTCACCTGTCACTCTATTCACCAATCGTAGTCTATTTGCAAACGCCACATTTTCACTATTGTTGGTCAATGTCAATTCCACTATGCCCTCGCCCAATCGCGAATTATCGCTCACCTCTACTTGCACATTTGCATCGGGTATGTTTTGCAATGTGTGATAATTATATTTTTGGCTGCCGTTTGTCCAATAGAAGTTTTCCGACAGCACATCGCCGTTGCTGGCAGTCAATGTCAATCTTATGAATCTTATTGGGGTTAAATCGGCGCTCGACTTGTTAAAATCAAGCACAAAAGCCTCAACAGCCTGAGCCGATGGAACGTTAACATATTCCTTACGCGAAAATTGAGTCAACTTCTTACCGTTGATGTTAAACACTTCAACCTCAGCCGCCACTCCTTGCAAATCGCTGCCGCCAGTGTTTATCACTTTCACGCTGTTGGTCAACGAATTCCACTGTATGTGATTATGCTCACAAGCCTTCTTGGCGCCCCAATAAGTGCCTGTGGTTTCATAATAATAGTCGTAGGTTTGCCACACAAACGACGGATAAGCCGGATTACTCATCCAAAGCAACAATCCTGACGCATCGTTCCACAGTTTATCGTTCCATGCTTCATACATTCCTTTCGACGACTCTATGTTGAGCAATTGAGCCTTTTCGCAAAACTCCGAAAGACTCGCCGATGTGCCATATTGGTTGTTGATAGTATTTTTATAATCTACCGGACCGGCATTTGTGGCCTCTTTACCGAAAAAGTGATGATTCCACACGGTGAAATCCTGATTCTTCAGCACATCATCACTTGGCAACGGCCAACGCTCGGCGGCCGGAATAAATTCACACACACTTTCATAAGTTGGGAATGTGGCCATACCTATCTCTGTGCGCATTCCGTAACCCGCTGTCGACGTGAAATAGTTAGGATAATTTGTTCCATCAAAAGCCATTGCATTCGATGCCGAGTCAAAGTATCGGTCTGGTGTCTGATTTGTCCACCATCCGCTTCCCGACAAGCCGTCGTTATTTGAGCATGGCTTATACAATCGGTCGCCCCCATCTTCGGTGGCTATCAATTGTCGCAAATAATCGTTCAGTTCGGTGGCTGGCGTTGTTTCATTTGCACCACACCACACGGCTATCGACGGATGGTTGCGCAATCGGCGTACTTTGTCGAGGGCATTAGCCTTAAACGCCTCGGGCTGTGCCACTCCTGAATATGAAAAATACAACCAAAAGTCGTCCCACACCATTATGCCATAACGGTCGCAGTAATCGTAGAATTCGTCATCGGTAACACAACCAGTCCACAATCGTATCATATTATAATTCAAGTCCTTGTGAAGACGAATCTTCTTCTCATACTCTTCGCCATGGCAGCGCAGCAAATATTCGCTCATACCCCAATTGCCACCCTTTACGTAAATTTTCTTTCCATTCACATAAAGTGTCAGCACCGGATAACCCGACGAATTGGTCACATTGCGGTATTCATACTTCCTTATACCAAAATTAACTGTTTTTTCATCCAACAATGAGCCGTTGCTTGTGCACTTTATGTTGCAACTATACATCGATGGTTCGCCATAACCGTTTGGCCACCACAATTGCGGATTTTTTATTAGAAGTTGCTGATATTCTTTTTCGCTGAATTTCACTTCGCCAACGGCATTAGCCGGCACGGTCACCGACTTTTTAAAGGTGATGTTGCCGGGCATGATTTTGCCTTCCACCTCTACCACTTTCGGTGTTGCCAAAGCATTGCGCAATCGGGTCGACACCTCAACCGATGCCTCATCCATTGTAGGCAATTTGCTGCGCACCCATGGGTCTTCAATCACCACCGAGCCTGTGATTTGCAAATACACCGAGCCTGTGATTCCTGCCAAACGTCCTGGCACATATGGCATCCAGTCCCATCCGGCGCCTGCAAGATAACTCGGGCTGCAAGCCACTCCATACAAATCGCTTGCAGTGCGTGTCTTTTTTTGGTCGGGGTCGTAGATGAGCACAGCAACAACATTTTCGCCATCGCTTTTTAATTTTTCGGTAATATCATATTTTGTGCGGAGCATGTGACCACTCACATCCTTTATCGAACTCGCCGTACCCGACAACTTTTCGCCGTTGAGATAAAAATCGGCAAAACGATTGGTGTTGTCAAAGTGAAGCCACACGCGTTCGCCTGCCGAACATTGCGGAGTCTTAAACTTGGCCCTATACCAAAATGGTCGATTATAATATGTTTCATCCACAAGGTATATGTTGTCGCCATAGTTGGGGTCTTCCTCAATTCCTGCCTCTACATACGACGTAAACGTGCATCCCGGCACTACGGCATCAATCCCTTCAAAATACTTAAAATCGGGTGTTGATATTCGCAACCCGCTATACCCCAACACGTCAATCTGACGGGCCAATTGCCATTGAGCATTGCCATCGGCAGAATTCAATGATATTCTGCGGGTGGCAATCATACTCAATGATGTAACTATGGTTAAAACTAATACAAAAACTCTTTTCATGACGTAACAATAATATCCTCTTATTGCTCTTAGGCTAAAATTGGCTCACTTGCTTATCTTACACCCCAATTTTCATTTGGGACGTTGCTCATAAACAATTCCAACTTGCCGCCTTTCTTAATTTCTTCAAAATCAATGTAACTCTTTATATACTCTGCGCCATTGAGTAGGGCACGCTCTATGTAGATGTTTTCGGCACTGTTGTTATGCGCCACCACCTCAAATTTTTCGCCTTCGCAATAGCGTTTGTCTAATGCAAACTCTATCTTGTCGAACATTGGCGAAGTGATTTCGATAACTGTATTGCCCGGACATGATGGATGCAAACCACTGGCCGCCAAAACATACCATGCCGACATTTGGCCAACATCTTCATTTCCTACCAAACCTTCCACTTTATTCTTATAACCGTTTGTACAGATGTAGCGAGTCCATTTTTGTGTTAACCATGGCGATTGCACTTGGTTAAACAAGAACGGAACAAAGTGAACTGGCTCATTGGCATGGTTATAATACTGATTCCATAGCATATTGCTTGGCATGTTGTCGAAAAATGCGGTCAAATCGGCCAAAACCTTATCTTTGCCACCCATCATTTCAACCATACCTGGCACATCGTGCGGAACAAACCAACCTTGTTGATATAGGTTACACTCTACGCAGCCAAAGCCTTCCATCATACGGAAGTTTTCGCCATGTGCCAACCAATTGCCTTGGGCATCGCGTGGCAAATACCAACCCTCTTCGGCATTAAACACATTGCGATATGCTTGCGATTTCTGCTCATATTCGGCAGCTATTTCGGTTTCGCCCAAGCTCTTTGCCAACTGCGCTACACACCAATCGGCGTAGGCATATTCCAACGTATGCGAAACTCCATCGGGCGAATATCCCAACTTGTCGTTTCCAAACTTTTTCGACGAATTAACCGCATATTTTAATGCCTTTTGGGCATCGAATGTGCGTATGCCCTTTGCATATGCATCGGCAATAACTGGCAACGCCGGATTGCCCAACATGCAACCAGAATATGCATTTAGCAGTTCCCATCGTTCGTAATACTCGTTTCCGCTTTCTTCAGCAAGGTGTATCAACGAATTAACTTGGTCGCTCACCAATTCCGGATTTATGATGCACTGCAATGGGAATTGACTTCTAAACACATCCCAGCCGCTGAAAATAGTGCGACGGGTATATTTGTTGTCGCTATTGTGTATTTTATAATCTCCTCCCACATAACGGCCGTCAACATCGGTGTAGTTACGAGGGTCAATCATTGTATGATATAGAGCTGTATAGAACACTGTGCGTTCTTCGTCGGTGCCACCGCTGATTTTCACTTTACTTAGAGCATTTTCCCACATGGCATCGGCTCCGCTCACTACTTGAGCAAATGTCTTATCGGCAATTTCTGCTTCATAGTTGCCTTTTGCACCGGCTATGTCAACAAACGAAATGCCCACCTTCATATCAATCTCTTCGCCGGCTTCAGTGGCAAACTCTGCAAAGAAGCCCAAATGCTTTCCTGTCATTTCAGTTTCACCTGTCACAACCTCGGCATTTGCCACCAATTGTTGGTATGCATCGCTGGTCACGTCATCGCGTTTGCGCGAAGCACCTTCTGGAATGTTTGCCTTCCAGAATCCATATTGCTTAAATGGCTTGCTAAAGGTTGCATAATAGTGCACGGTGTATTTGGCCTTTCCGTCGCCATTTCCCCAACCTCCACCTTCTGGAGTGCATTTCATCCACCCCTCAATGGTGTTTTCATTTAGCACTTTCACATATTGTTCTGATGATGTGCCGCCAACTCTGCGTGCCAAATCCACTTGGATTCTCGACTGCTCATTGGCCGGAAATGTGAAATGCAACATACCGCAATGGGCTGTTGCCGATGTTTCTACTTTTATGTCATAATCAGTTAAATGAACTGAATAATATCCTGCTTTTGCCACTTCAGTGGTTTTGTCGTAAGCCGAGCGATAGCCGTCGATGCTTCCGCCCTCTTTGCCCGCCGATGTTTTCAACTCACCTACGGTTGGCATAACCAAAAAGTTGCCCATATCGCCAAACCAACCTATACCACTCATCTGAGTCATTGCAAAACCTTCAATGGTGCCATGCTCATAACTATAGCCCGAGCCATTGTCGCCGCCGGTGATTGTGTTTGGACTCACTTGCACCATTCCGAATGGGGTAGTTGCTCCAGGAAAGGTCTTGCCCAATCCGTGATAGGCACCTGCCGCATCCACGTTGGTGCTCGCTCCGATAAACGGATTCACATATTTTGTTAATTGTGACGATGTTTCTTTATTTGCTGTCGTTCCGCACGACACAAACATTAGGGCTAATGCCGCTATAGCCAGGTTTAGTTTTTGCTTAATAAACATTGCTTATTTTAATTCAGTATTTAGTTTTGTTTCAATTTAATTTCAAGTGTTTTAATTCCAAATTGCGCCATGTCGACACTCACCGACGTTTTACCGCCGCCTTCACGCTTCAATTTCAACGCATTGGTTTGATTGCCAAGCAAATCAGCCTCGCACACGCTCTCGGCGGCTACGCCAAGCATTATTTGCTTTTTACCCTTTTTGCCCGATGCATTAAATAATCGAACTATCATTTTGCCGTTATCAATGTTTGCAGCGCTCAACATAAGGCCTTCTGGCAATTGCAAATAACTCTTTTGCTCAAGATTATCATCGGCCACCAAGAATGCTTGCAACGGCTCATTTATTGCATCGCTCATTTCGCTCACCCCGGCTGCGGTCCACACGCCTCGGTGAGGCATGATGTCGTAATGAACTTCGGTGGCTTGAGTGATGGCATAATTTCTGCCCCACAATCCTCCTCCTGAATATTGCAACGTCAGCGCCAACGGATAATCGGCGCCGTAGGAATATGATGTTGTGTGGTCGCTATATAATGCCAATCCATACTTGCCATTCGCTGCCACAACATCCACCCAATTGAGTATTATATTGTGCTTTATTTCGCTCCAACGGTTGAAGAATGTGTTCTCAAGTTTGCTCTTGCACACATCAAACGGAGCATTTTTATACAACTCGCCCTTTTCAATCTGTGCAGGGAACATTACACTAAGTTTATATCGGTCGTCGCAAAACGCTCTGCGGTCTTTTCCCCAATTTTTTTCTTTATATTCACCTATCCCTTCGTTGCGAGTCCACTCTATTTTAAGGTCAACTCCAATTTTTGCATCGCCGTTCCTCAACGTTATGACCTTTGTGAACGGATGGTCGGCAATATGCCCCTTAAGAGCAACTTTTTTCACAAGCGCATTATCTTCGAGCACCTCTATCTGAGCAACGCTTTCTGCACTCGACACAAATCGGTCACGCTCATAAAAGAATCCGCGCATTTCACCAAAGAGATAATCTTTGCTTGCATCCACAAACTCTTTATTGCCACATTTCCTTGCCACCAAACTGCTAACCACACCGCCACGATTAAGGTCAAAGGTTATGCTATACATGTCGTTATCTAAAACAAACATGCCACCCTTAGCCTGTTGTTTCTTGGCTGATGTTTCTCCACATTCGCCATTCAGTTCTATCTTGTAAGTAGTGTATCCAAACGCAGGCACTTTAGCCTTCACATAAAGGGTCTGCCCTTCGGTTGCAAAAGCCACTGGCTTGCCATTTCGGTCGGTCACTCTCACATTTTTTGCTGCTATGTGTTCGGGCAAGTTCACTTGCACCACCTCTTGGCGTTCATATGCTTGAGTGTTAATCACCCTCACGGCATATCCCCCGGAGTGCATATTCTTCACCGCCTCCATCACCTCATCGGCAACAGTCACCGACACGTCGGTCCATTGTTTTATGGCATCGGCCCATGTACCGTAACCCTTCAATCCATTGTAGGGCACAATCCACGAATCGTGGTGTTGGGCAAGCATTAGCGTACGCCAACCTTCATCCAACTGCGCCACATCGGCATTATATCCGTTTTCCAAATGGCCTATAACCCACATTTTTTCGGCCATCACCATCTTATTCTCGGCAGCGCGCACTTGGCGGCCTATGCGCTGCATAACCTGGCTGCCCCACATCAAATTTGGGCGTACCTCTTCCTGTGTGAATTTATAGTCAGTGACCAAACTGTGGTCGGCAATGTTCTCAATGTAATCGGTCCAAAGCACATATTTTGTGCCGTCGCCGTCGCCTATCCATGGCCCGTTTCGCCATCCGGCATCTTGATAGCACATGCCCACCGGATTCTTTATTCCATAGTCTTCGCATGCCTTAAAATATTCTCGCGAATTACGCCATGCCTTAGTTTGCCATGTACTGTTTTCCTCCAGTTCCTCACACTCATATCGAGGCACTGTGAGCATAACGGTTCCGTCGGGGCCTATCCAATTCACTAATTCGCCTCCATAGGCTGCCGAATATCCTCCCCACAATGTGTCAGGACATTTCAGCGAGGCATACTTGAATCCCAATTGACTCAGCACCGTTGGCAGGCAACTTGTGAAACACGGTTCTTCAACCGAATAGGTAGTAAACTTAACGCCCGGAAAATGGCTGTGTATCTTCTTTATGCCGTATTGAAATTGGCGTATTATGCTCTCGCCGGTGATGTTGTAGCAATAAGGCTGAGCATACGACGGATTGGTGAATTCCATCTGATTTCCATTCACCATCTCTGCAAATTCCTTATAGGAGTCGGGGGTTGCAACTCGCACCGAGTCCCACGTCTCTGGCTCTATTTCAAGACCTATGCGCCACTCGGGATGCTTCTTTAAATTTTCAACTATAAACTTTGTCTTCCACTTTAGTGGGTAATGACCGTACACTCCGCCATGATACCCATCCACAAAGTAGCGACCTTGCGAAAAGCATATCTCAGCGACAAATAACAACAAAAAAAGAACCCTTAACCTCTTCATAACGTTAGTCGCAACCCTCAACTTTTTTTAAAAATTCCCTATACAATTCTTCGCTTTCTTGCACATCACCATCTGCACTTATAGCAAAACCTATAAGCGCCATCAATTTCAAGTCGTCGTCTTCGCTGCACATTCCAACTGACTGTGACGATTCATATGTATCTTCCGATATCATGGCTTCTTTCATTTCGAAATTTCCCGCTCCGTCTAACGGCTTTATCATTTATTATGATGATGATTTTTAATTCGTTTTTTTGCTATGAACGAATTAAGCCACAAATTCCACTAAAAATCGCACTATTTTGATTATTACGCTTTCAAAAACACTAAAAAAGGAGGATTTGAAATTCAAATCCCCCTTAAAACTCAATTGTGTTTTAAAAAACCAATTACTTAACCACCACTTTTTCAACAGAGCGCTTGTTACCGCTCAATACTGATACTATATTAACGCCTTTATCGGCCTTTAGTGTCAATGTTTGTGTGTTTGCAACCTTTTCGTCCATCAATTGGCCGGCTGCGTTATATACTGCAACAATTGCATTTTGTGCTTGTGCACCCTTAACTTCGAAACGAATTGCTCCGTTTTCTGCCAATACAGCGTAGTTGTCTGCAGCAACTTCATTAACATCCGATGATTCCTTTACAGTAATCTTGGTGTCACATTCCACATATGTGTGAGTGTTGTGCTTTGAAGAACCGTCAGGTGTTTCAAACGAAGTAGTTTCAACCAAACGGTTGTCGCTAGATGATGACCATGCCAAATCGGTATATTTTTCGAAATTATCTTCTTCGTCACCAAATGCATATTCAATTTCATATTCGCCCAATGTTGCATTTGCTGGAGCCTTGATTTTGCAGTTTACAGCAATACTGTCGCTCAAATCACTGTGCAGTTTGTGTGTAAGTTCTTCTGTTGTGCTAAAACCATACCACACATAACCGTCTGCTGGATAACGATAGTTCAAAATTGCAGTGTACTTTTCATTTGCAATCATTACGTGAGTATTTGTTACTGCACCATTCACCCATTGTTCGTAACTATTGCTTGGCATTGTAACCTTCCAACCTTCTGGAACACGGATACCAAAGCAACCATAACTTGTAACTTCTGGGTTATCACCTTCGCCCCATACAATCACCGAACGTGATGTGATTTCGCCACCAGGTGTAATTTCGTGTGGCTGAGCAATTCTTTTAATTGTGTAGCATGATGTCACAACTGCAACAAAAGCCAACAATACATAAAGACTTCTTTTTTGAGTAAAAATTCTTTTCATAAGCTTAGAAAATTTTTGTTAATAATGTGTTATATAACTCGAGTAATTTGTTTATTCTGTTTTATATGTACTTTGCCAAACTCTGCCTCAATCGCTTTATGGCAATACCCATTTGAATTTCCACTGTATTCTCCGAAATATTCATTTCTTCGGCTATTTCTCTATATTTCTTGCCTTCAAATCGGCTTTTAACGAATATCTCACGGCAGCGCTGCGGCAACTTATCTATAGAGTTTTTAACATCGCCTTCCAAATCGCCCATGAATATCCCCGATTCCATATAACTGTCGAGCACATACAGTTTATGCTCTTCCTGAGTAATAACCTTCTTGGCATACTGCTGCTCTATCAATCTATGCTTAACATAATCCAAACATCTGTTGCGAACCAAACGAAACATATAGGCATTCATATTCTTTATCCTATCTAATTCTTGGTTGCTCTTCCATAAATCCACAAAAGCATCTTGCACCAAGTTTTCTGCGTCTTGCTCATCGTTCACAAATTCCGTGGCAAAGCGCTTCAACTTCGAGTAATATTGAATATATACCTCTGAGAATTTCATTGATTATAAACTCTTATTTCGGTTTATGTTTTTTCGGTTTTGTTTATACAAATATCGGTGGTATATGCCGCGTTAGCACTCGCAAGTAAGTAACAAAGTAGTATATTTTAGATGCTCAAATTTTTTAATATCTTTATTATTAGGAATATATAAAAAAAAGCCTCACTAATTAAAGTAAGACTTTTTGAAAATATTTTTATATAAATTAGCGCGTTTTCAGGCCTCCTCAGGGGCTATTTATTGCTCATTTTACCTATCCGTTTAACCTCTTCCTCAAACTCATCGCCATCGAGCAAAGAGTCCTTTTTCACCTTGCTTTTATAGTTATAAACCGTCTGCAATGAGTAGTTCAAAAACTTCGCTATTTGGCCCATGTTGGTTATTCCCATACGCATCAAAGCATATATTCGTAAGGTGATATTCAACCTGCCCTTTTCTGTCTCAATTCTCGCCTCCGGCTTTAACAACGCATTAAATTTTTCAGGAAAATCAGGATACAAATTCAAGAATGCACGGTCAAAATTCTTATATAGTTCTTCCATTTCTTTCTCCAACGGACGCGACGACATCACATACAGGTCATCAATTTGACCTGCCTTAATCTTGCGGTTTACGTTCTTGCGGAAATCATCCAGTTTATTGACATACACCGAGCACTGATTCATAAAATATCCCACATAACGCTCTTTGACAAGGTTAGCCTCATCCAATCTATAGTTCATCGACATCAAATCTTCATTCACATTTTTCAATTCGCCACGAGCACGCATCAATTTATGACGCTGTCTGTAACTTTCAAATACTGCCACAATCAACAGCACAACTATAATGCTGATAACTATCAGATAATTCTGCAATTTTTGCCTATGCGACTCCAATTTTGCCGTATACGTGGAGTCCACAATAGAATAAGTGCGCGCTATCACCGAATCCTTAAAATGAGAATTATAGAAGTTGGCATCATCTAAGCAAAACTTAATATATCTGTAGGCCCTGTCAACGTCACCCTCATTATATAATAGCGAACTGAGCGCCAAAAGAGCCTCATTCTCCTTGATGGCCTGCTTTATGTCGGTTATAGCCGCTATAAGCAAATATTGTTTTTGCAAATCAGTTCTGCCCATCAACTCATAACATTGCGCCACCGACATGGCAAGCATTGCATATCCATGAGTTCCCACGGTTTCACTTTTAAACAAATCCTCCAATATCTCCAACGACTCTTTGTAGCGGCCCTGGTTTTTATATTTATTGGCCATTTCTTTTCTGCTCATTTCTGAGCCGGCACCCCACATCTTTATCAATTCATCGCGACACCAATCTATCTCGGCATCATATTTTTTTGAAAAGCGGGCATCGTCAATGTCTCTTATAATATTCTCACAATAACGTATCCGCGCATAACAATACAAACCGCCTAACGACGAATCTAATGTGTTGTAATCAAACTTGCTGAAAATGCTGTCGGCTACTACAAACAGCCCCGATGTGGAATAAACCATTGCCAAACGCAAACTGCAGGCGTTTATATATTGTTCGTTCTGCATCGTTTCGGCCAGGCTCATCGCCTTTTGCAGAAAACTCAACGCCGAGTCACTCACGAAGGTCTCATATTCCCCTTCCAATGTCAATGTCTTCTGGTAACGTTCCTCAAGGTCGACTGTATTGTCCAAATCCTTGCGCAACGAATCTATTCGTTCGTTTTTCGCCTTAGAATACAGTTCACTGTTGTTTATCACATCATCAAGTTCTTGAATCAATTCTCCGCAGGCCTCATCATTAGCGGCCAATGCCTCACCGCTCGCCGACGCGACACAAACAACAAGCGCTACCGCTATATATATCAATTTTTTTATCATCAATTCCTTCATTTTTTCAATCTTGACGATTTAGCGGCCTTTTACCACTAACCGACACGCACCCTTATTTTAAGTCAATCTACTAACTACGTTATATAAAATTACAACTTTTTTTCCGAACACCAACAATCTCGCAAAATTTCTCATTGCCGAATGCGCATCAATGAAATAGTGTTTTTGTTCACTGTGTAATAAGTTGCGCAGCCATTCAGCACCGCTATTCACTTTTTTAGAACAAAATATTTTTTTATTAAAATCTTTTTCTTAGTTTTGTATTAACAATTTTGTTAAACATTTTTGTTAACGCACTTCACCATGATTAACAACGACAAACAAAATACTGAAAAAGAAATACTTATAGCCGCCGAAACCGAATTCCTCACCAAGGGCTATGATGGTGCACGAACTATGACCATAGCAAAAAATGCGGGCGTAACTCATGCCATGTTGCACTATTATTTTCGCACAAAAGAACTGCTGTTCGAACGCATCGTTGCCGACAAATTTTCTTCTGTCAAGCACATTATGCTCTCTGCTTTGGGCGATGCGTCGCTGCCGCTGCTCGACCGCATAAAAAGTGGCATTACTCAGCACTTCGACTACTTGAGCCAAAATCCATTGCTGCCGCGCTTCATCATCAACGAGGTGGTTTCGCACCCCGAACGCTACGAAATTATGCACAAACAACTAAATTTTGTGGTCGACAATATCTACAACGACATCCAGAAGCAAATCGACGAGGCGGCACAACGGGGCGAAATGGAGCAAATAAATGCCAAAATGCTATTCCTTAGCATCATGTCGCTAAACATTTTCACTTTTGTTGCCTATCCGTTCATAGAGCCGCTCATGGGCAACCTTATGGCCGACAGAAACAAATTCCTCGAAGAACGCAAGGCCGAAAACGTAGAAACAATTATGAGAAGAATCAGAAAACAATCATAGTCATGAAACGCATCTTATTCACACTTTTAGTATTGGCTACGGCCATCTGCTCTCAGGCGCAGTCGCTCGAGGAGTGCTATCAACTTGCGCGCAACAACTACCCCGAGATTCAAAAATTCGACCTTATTAACGCCACTGAGCAATATAACCTGTCGAATGCCGCTAAGGCTTGGATTCCGCAAGTGATGCTCTCTGGACAAGCATCTTACCAATCGGCAACTCCAACCTACCCCGAAGCTTTCAGCAACATAATGAACAGCAACGGCATCAACATGGCCGGCATTCGCAAAGACCAATACAAGGTGGCTGTTGATGTCACTCAAAACATTTGGGACGGCGGACAAAGCAAGGCCAACGAAGAAATTGCTAAAGCCGAAGCAAACGAGCAGCGCTCTCGACTCGAGACTTCGCTCTACGACCTCTATTCGCGAGTCAACAACCTTTATTTCGGCATTCTGCTGCTCGACGAACGCGCCGCGAAAACTCGCGCTCTAATCACTATGCTCAACGGCAACCTCGATAGAATTCGCACTTACTATAAAAACGGTGTTGCCATGCAGGCCGATGTAGATGCTATTGAAGCAGAATTGCTTACTGCACAGCAATCGCTCGCTCAAATATTGGCATCAAGGGCCTCTTATCAGCGAATGCTCGAGGTTTTAATCGGTAAACCGCTCGAGTCCGACCCTCTGCAACGTCCTGCATTGACTGATGTGACTAACTTTGCTTCAGCAAGGCCTGAGTTAGCCTTATTTGACGCTCAAAAAAGCCTGCTCGATGCTAAACGCAAAGCCATCAATTCGTCGGTATTGCCACGATTCAGCGCTTTTGCCCAAGGCTATTACGGATATCCTGGGCTCGATATGTTTAAAAGTATGATGTCGGCCGACTGGACTCTTAACGGTATTGTGGGGGTGAAAATGTCGTGGAACATCGGTGCTTTTTACACAAAAAACAATAATCTTGAAAAAATCAACGCCGCACAACGACAAATCGACGCGCAACGCGACGTGTTCCTGTTTAACTCTCAATTACAATCTACCCAGGACGATGGCGAGATAACTCGCTTGAGGGCTGCTGTAGAAAGCGACAAACGCATCGTTGAACTTCGCAAAAAAGTGAGAATTGCTGCCGAATCACAACTTAAAAACGGCATCATCGACTCTACCGACCTTCTTCGCAAAATCACCGACGAAACCACTGCTGAACTCAACCGTAGCACTCACGAAATAGAACTCTTACAAGCAATCTACCGACTAAAAACCACTTTAAACCAATAATATAAACATATATGAAACGAATAGCATACATCGCCATTGCAATGCTGGCAGCATCGTGTGGCAACGAAGTTAAATATGACGCACAAGGTACCTTCGAGGCAACTGAATTGATAGTTTCGGCCGAAGCCAACGGCAAAATCCTATCGTTCGGCGTTAATGAAGGGGCTACAATTTCGGCCGGCTCGTTGGTTGCTGACATCGACAGCACTCAACCTGTGCTTCAACGAAAACAACTATTGGCGCAACAATCAGCGCTTATCGGCTCTAAGCCCGATGTAAAAACACAAGTGGCTTCGATTCGCGACCAAATTGCAAAACAGAAAAGCGAACTGCAACGCGTCGACAACATGTTGCGCGACGGAGCGGCCACTCAAAAGCAACACGACGACATTGCCGCTCAAATCAAGGTTCTCGAGAGCCAACTCAGCGCTTCGCTATCTACGCTCAACAAAAACAACGCCACCATCAACAACAACTCCGATGCTATCGACGCGCAAATCGACGCTCTTAACGACTTGATAGCCAAGTACCGCATCACTTCGCCTATCGATGGCACGGTGCTCGTTAAATATGCCCAAGCGGGTGAAGTTACCACCGTGGGCAAGCCGCTTTTGAAAATTGCCGACCTCAACAACATTTTCTTGCGCGCTTATTTCACTTCCGACCAACTTGCTTCTATAAAATTGGGCGACAAGGTGAAAGTGATTGCCGATTTCGGCGGCGAACAACGCTTTGACTATGAAGGCACTATAACATGGATTTCGGCAGAAAGCGAATTCACTCCTAAAAATATTCAAACCAACGACTCGCGTGCCAACCTGGTGTATGCGGTGAAAATTGCCGTTAAAAACGACGGACGTCTTAAAATTGGCTTGTCGGGCGAAGTAATTCTTTAACGCCATGAATGCAATAGTGGTCAACAACATATCAAAGAGTTTCGGCAAGGTGAAAGCACTGAGCAACGTTTCATTTTCAGTGAAGCGGGGCGAACTCTTTGGCCTTATCGGGCCTGACGGAGCGGGAAAAACCACTCTTTTCAGGCTACTCACCACCCTCCTAACACCCGACTCCGGGTCGGCTACTGTCGAGGGCTTTAACATTGCCACACAATGCCAAGACATTCGCTCGAGAGTGGGATACATGCCGGGGCGATTCTCACTTTACCCCGACCTTACGGTGGAAGAGAACCTGCAATTCTTTGCTGCATTGTTTGGCACTTCAATTAAGGAATCATACCACATCATTGAGCCAATTTACAAACAAATCGAACCTTTCCGCAATCGTAAGGCAGGCAAATTGTCGGGCGGAATGAAGCAAAAACTCGCCTTGTCGTGCGCATTGATTCACAAGCCGAGCGTGCTCTTCCTCGACGAGCCCACAACGGGAGTCGACGCCGTTTCGAGAAGCGAGTTTTGGGATATGCTGGCCGAACTCAAAAACATTGGCATAACCATACTCGTATCTACGCCATACATGGACGAAGCCTCGCGCTGCAACCGCATTGCGCTCTGCAACGAAGGGCAAATTCTCTGCATCGACACCCCGCAAAACATCACCAACTCTTTCTGCACGCCTTTATACGCCATTAAGGCCAACAACATGTTCACTCTGCTCGAAGAGGCACGACAGGCGACGGGAGTTGAGGCTTGCTATCCGTTTGGCGAACACCACCATTTGGTGGCCAATAACGATTTCTCCGTCAGCGAATTCTCCAAACGGCTTTCTCACTGCGACGAATTTTCAATTACTTCGGCTGAGCCAACTATCGAAGACGTGTTTATTAAACTGATGAAACGATGAGCGACATAGTAATTTCGGTGCGTAACCTCACCAAGCAATTCGGCAACTTCACTGCCGTCAACAACATTTCTTTCGACGTCCGCAAAGGCGAGATTTTCGGCTTTCTGGGCGCCAACGGGGCTGGAAAAACCACAGCCATGCGCATGCTCTGCGGGCTCAGTTTCCCAACTTCAGGAAGCGGCTTCGTGGCCGGTTGCGACGTGATGCGCCAAGGCGAGGCCATTAAGCAGCACATTGGCTACATGAGCCAACGATTCTCGCTCTATAACGACCTCACTGTGTGGGAAAACATGCGACTTTTTGCTGGCATCTACGGCCTTTCGAAAGCGCAAACTGCCCAACGTGCCACAGAGTTGCTGCAACGGCTGCAACTTGAGGGCGAACGAAACACTCTGGTCGGCGCGCTCCCATTGGGGTGGAAGCAAAAGTTGGCGTTTGCCATTGCCACCATACACAACCCCGAAGTGGTATTTTTAGACGAGCCAACTGGCGGTGTCGACCTCGTAACCCGCCGACAATTCTGGGAAATGATTTACGAGGCGGCTGCCAAGGGCACCACGATTTTCGTCACCACTCACTACATGGACGAAGCAGAATATTGTTCGCGAGTTTCAATAATGGTCGACGGCGAGGTGCGTGCTCTCGACACGCCTGCCAATTTAAAACATCAATTTGCCGCGCAGTCTATCGACGAGGTGTTCCGCACCTTGGCGCGTGGCGCTCAAAGAGGAGATTAATAACATGAACCAAAATTTCGGCTCTTTTGTCAAGAAGGAATCGCTGCACATACTCCGCGACAAGCGCACCATGCTGGTGGTGATGCTCATCCCGGTCATGCTCATGACGCTGTTTGGATTTGCCATTTCTACCGAGGTCAACAACATCAACGTGGCCGTGGTGGCGCCTCAACGCTCCGACGCAATCAACGATGCGGTGCAACGCCTCTCGGAAAACGAATATTTCACTTTTTGCGGATTCATACCCATGCACCAAGCCGACGCACTCTTGCGGTCGGGCAAGGTGAGCGCCGTGGTGGTGTTTCAACCCGACTTCGACCGTCAACTGGCTCTACGCAATTCGGGTGCGGTCAACGAACCTCTCATCCGAATCATTCTCGACGCTTCT
This sequence comes from Muribaculaceae bacterium, assembly GCA_045613305.1. Lineage (GTDB taxonomy): Bacteria > Bacteroidota > Bacteroidia > Bacteroidales > Muribaculaceae > SFTJ01. The sequence goes on along the minus strand of JAZLAU010000028.1, from coordinate 159,423 downwards.
AATGTCAACACGGCCAACTCGGCGGCGGTTTATCTGCAAAACGTGTTTCTTGGCTCGGCGTCACAGCAAAGCCTCTTTGAAACTCGCATGCTCTTCAACCCGCAAATGAAGAGCGCCTACAACTTCGTGCCGGGCATAATGGGACTAATTTTCATCCTTGTATGCGCGCTCATGACTTCGGTGTCGATTGTGCGCGAAAAGGAGTCGGGCACTATGGAGGTGCTCCTTGTGTCGCCCGTGCGACCGGTGAAAATCATTTTTGCCAAAATGGTGCCTTACTTTGCCATTTCTTGCATTGTGCTCATCATCATACTGCTCTTGGCGCGATATCTGCTTCATGTGCCCATGACGGGCGGCGTGAGCGGCATTTTCGCTCTGTCGTTGCTCTACCTTATACTTTCGCTGGCGCTCGGGCTGCTGGTTTCTACCATCGCTCGCACTCAAGTGGCGGCGCTGCTCATATCGGCCGTGGTGATGATGATGCCCATCCTGATGCTTTCGGGAATGCTGTTCCCCATCGAAAACCTGCCCGACATTTTCCAGGCAATTTCTTGCATCGTTCCGGCTCGTTGGTACATCGACGCGGTGCGAAAAATGATGATTCAGGGGGCTCCTATTGCCGAAGTGTGGCAAAACTGTGTAATTCTGTTCGGAATGGCAGTGGTTCTTATTGCCGTGTCGCTCCGCAAGTTTAACGACAAACTCGAATAACGCTATGCATCGATTTAAAGTGCTTATACAAAAGGAGTTCTTGCAAATTCGCCGCAACTCGTTCTTGCCGCGGCTCATCATTGCATTCCCCATCTTGGTGATGCTCATTTTGCCGTTGGTAGCCACTATGGACGTGCGAAACGTCAACGTGGCGATTGTCGACCTCGACCACTCGTCAACCTCCAACCGCATCGCATCGCACATCAGCGCATCGCCTTATCTCACGCTGGCAAGCGCCACCTCTCACTATAGCGAAGCCATCACTGCCCTCGAAAAGGGTGAAATCGACGTCATAGTGCAGATTCCCGACGATTTCGAGCAATGCCTTTCGGTTGCTCACGCCAAGCGCATCAGCATCGCGGCTAACGCTGTCAATGCCACTAAAGGCGGCATCGGAATGCAATATGTGGTGCAAACCATTGCCCGTTCGCTGGCCGAACTCAGCAGCGAGAGGGCCCCGTCTTCGCTTTCCGAAGTAATAACCATCGAAAACCGTTATAACCCTACGCTCAACTACCGCCACTACATGATTCCGGCGCTGATGATAATCCTTTTCATCCTCATTTGCGGATTCTTGCCGGCGCTGAGCATTGTGGGCGAAAAAGAAAGTGGCACCATCGAGCAAATCAATGTCACTCCTGTGTCGCGATTCACTTTCACGCTCTCTAAACTCGTGCCCTACTGGATTATTGGCCTGTTTGTGCTCACGGTGGCCATGATAGTGGCGCGTTTGGTCTACGGATTAACACCTGTGGGCTCTATCGCCGCCATCTACTTTGGCGCGGCGCTGTTTATCCTCACCATTTCAGGATTCAGCCTCACAATTGCCAATTTCTCCGACACCATGCAGCAAGGCATGTTTGTGATGTTCTTCTTCGTGATGACATTCATGCTCATGAGCGGACTACTCACGCCCATCGACTCCATGCCCGAATGGGCACAGCGCGTAACGCTCATTTTGCCGCCTCGATATTTTGTCGACATTCTTCGCTCGGTTTATCTCAAGGGGGCTTCGGTAATCGAATTATGGCATAACTTTGCCGCTTTGGGAGTTTTTGCCTTGGTCTTCAACATTCTCGCGGCCCTAACCTACAAAAAACAAGCTTAAGCGCTCACACCTCTGCCCGGACTAAACTTTCGGTTTTCGGCTCGCTCGGCTTGGCTTTGTCGCAAAAATAGTGTACATTTGCTTTATTGTTACAAACTTTTATTGCCATGAAGCCTTACATTATTTGCCACATGATGTCGCTGCTCGACGGCAGAATCGACTGCGATGTGACCGAACAAATCGAATCGGGTAACGAATACTACGACGCTTTGCAGCAACTCAACTGCCCTTCTACGCTCATGGGACGAGTGACCATGCAGATGCACTATGCTCTGCCCGAACCTTTCGTGCCCTCAAGCCCCGACCCTATAGGCCAAGAAGATTTCTTCAAGGCCATCACGGCTAAGGGATACCTCATTGCCATCGACACCATGGGACGCCTGCGCTGGCCGCAACACCAGTTCGACGGGCTGCCGCTGCTGGTAATAACTTCTGAGCAATGCCCTAAGCAATATCACGAAACGCTCTCTAAGCAGCACATCTCTTGGATTGCCTGCGGCAACGAGGGCATCAATCTGCCTCGCGCTTTGGAAATCCTTTCCGACGAATTTGCCATCGACCGCATTAGCCTCACAGGCGGCGGAAACATCAACGCTGCCTTTCTCAACGCCGGACTCATCGACGAGGTGAGCATGATGTGGTGCCCGGGCATCGACGCTCGCGCAGGAATGGCGGCGGCTTTCGACGGGCTGCCAGCCCATGTGCCGCCGGTGAAACTCACGCTCACTCACCTGCAGCAAATGGGGCAAACCATCTGGGCGCGCTACAAGGTGTAACCCCCGCCGCCACGCTCGGCGCTCACTCTCTATACATAAAAAACCCTGACAAAACATCACATAAAAAAACATAACCTCACACAAGCAATATGCGTACAGCCATCTACGGTGCCGGTTCATTAGGCACAATTCTCGGAGCATTCATCAGCAAGGCCGGAGCGCCTATCGAACTCATCAACCGCAACAAGGCTCACATCGAAGCCCTTAGCACCACAGGCGCACAAGTGGTGGGCACGGTGCAATTCACTCAACCCGTAGTGGCCTACACGCCTCAAGAAATGAGCGGCACCTACGACATAATTTTCCTTATGACCAAGCAGCAGCACAACCCCGAAGTGGTGCAGATGCTCAAGCCCTTCCTTGCCCCCGACGGAGTGCTCGTAACCTTCCAAAACGGTCTGCCGGAAATGCTCATTGCCGACATTCTCGGCCCTGAACGGGTGCTCGGATGCACAGTGGCTTGGGGCGCCACTCTGCTCTCGCCGGGCGTGTGCGAACTCACCAGCCACCCCGATGCGCTGTCGTTTTCGCTCGGCACCATCTCGCCGCAGCGAAGCAAGCACTTCGACGAAGTGAAACGCCTGCTCCAACTCATGGGCACTGTCGACGTCGAAGAAAACTTCATCGGCACCCGATGGAGCAAACTCCTCATCAACGCCGCTTTCTCGGGCATGAGCGCCGTGCTCGGCTGCACATTCGGCCAGGCTGCACAGCCTAAAGAGTCGCGACGCATTGTGCAACTCCTCATCAAGGAGTGCATCGACGTGTGCCGCACCGCCGGCATTCGCATCGAGCCGGTGCAAGGAAAAGACATCGTAAAACTGCTCGACTACTCCAGCCCGCTTAAGCGTGCCTTCTCGTTCTTCATCATCCCTATTGCCATTCGCAAGCACGCCAACCTAAAGGCGAGCATGCTGCAAGACCTCGAGAAGGGCAAACTCACCGAAGTAGACGCCATCAATGGCGCTGTGTCGGACTTCGGCCGAAAGGTTGGCTGCCCAACACCGGCCAACGACCGCGTAGTGGAAATTATACATAAAATCGAACAAGGCACACTCAAGCCCTCGTTCAGCAACCTAAAATATTTCAAATAAACATCCCCGGCCTTTCCACTAATCAAAAAAACACCATATGGAACAACTCATATTCATCGATGCCTGCATGCGCCAAGGCTCTCGCACCAAGCAGATTGCCGACGCTCTGATTGGCCAACTCGCCAACCGCTACCAAATAGAAACCATCAGCATCACCAACACCACATACCCCACCGTCAACAACTCCATTCTCAACGACCGCAGCCAGGGCATCGTTCCCGAGGAGTATGTGCAGATAGCGCGACGCATAGCACAAGCCAGCCGACTGGTCATCGCCGCTCCGTTTTGGGACATGAGTTTTCCGAGCGCGCTAAAGGTGTTTATCGAAAACATGTCGCTCTTCGGCGTCACCTTCAATAGCGACGCCACCCACTGCTACGGCCTTTGCAAATGCCAAAAAGTGCTCTACATCACCACCCGCGGCATGGACATCCCCACCGGACACCCCCTCGAACAAGCCACCCCTTACATCAAAGCCATCAGTTACCTTTGGGGACTCGGCGATGTAATCACCGTAGCCGCACAAAACATCGACTACAGCACCCCCGAGCAGATAGAGCAACGCATCAGCCAAGCCATAGCCCAAGGCACCGAAATCTGCAAAGACTTCTAAGCCCCCCGCACAGGGTTCGACATTCATGAACTAAACCTTTATGGCAAAGGAGATGAAAGTTACCGGCCATATTTCACTACTCTAAAGGAATTGTTTGCTAAGTGATTCTTGATTTGGGGGAACCTGGGCGTGTAAGTTGCTGACCATCAGCGGCGGGCATGTTAATATTGGTACTTTTGGCACCAGCACTCTCTGGAGCATCCTTCAGCACCAGCATTATCAAAGCATCTGCCAGCGAGCAGCATTCGCAAAGCATCCTTCCAGCACCAGCATTCTCGAAGCATCCTTCAGCACCAGCATGCCTCCCCGGTGGCTGGACAAAAAAAATCGGGAGGCTGGGATTTTCCCAACCACCCGAATATTCTTCTCTGCGGCTTTTCAATGCCTTAAGGCTGCTTCACTATTTTTCCGCTCACTAATTGACCTTTACTGTTATAAACTCCATAAGGGTAACACATATAGAGGTCGGGAGTTAGTGCATCTATTCTGACAAAGATAGGCTTAGTTAACGTACGGCCGTCGGCACTCATAAGGCCACACCTGTTGAACACGCTATATGACTTGCATGGAGCCTTCACTTTGTCATCGTAATGGTTATCTGTTTGGTCATAATAAAGATTTTCTGCGTATTCAACCCAATTATCAACCAAAACATTTCCTTTAAAGTCGAAAAGTTTGGTCGAACGATCTTCATATTGCACTGCAACCGCATTTTCATCAAGAATTTGTATTTCCTTTTTGTCGACAGTCTGCAAGGTGTCTAATTCAGCCGAAAACAATCCATATTTTCCGTCCCTTTTCACAAGATACAAGCCACCGGTGTCACGACGCAAGCGGTCGTAATCTGGTGTCAACGCCCACTCGCCCTTGTGATTCACCACTCCCAACTTTTGGGTTTCGGCCGACTCTACAATCATATGCCCATTTTTAAACATCGGCTCTGAATCGGTCTTTACGAGTTTTTTCTCTTTACCGGCCAATATTTTGCCGCTACGGTCAATTATCTGCAAATATCCGTCATCTTCCACTGCAGCATAGTCTTCGGCAAACAGCCATGCCTTGTCAAACTGCGCCGGAATAGTCACTTCGCCCGTATAGCGATTAATGTAACCGCTCTTGCCGTGCTTCTTATACACGGCCAACGAGTCGCCGCGGCTCGAGGTTATCACCCAATCAACATGTTCGAGTTTCACTTCGTCGCTCTTCTTATCCACAATTGAGATTTCAATTTTACCGCCTCGAGTATAAAACCACTCTGCCATAACATTCTCACTCAAAGCGGTTGTCTTATACGGTCTTTCGTAGATAAGCACTTCATTTTCGATAATCTCCCATCCAAATTCAGCACATAAAAAAACCACACACCACAGCGCCACCATCACAGCAAACTTCACTGTGCTATCCACCAACTTAGCCAACCATGGCCAAGTAAACTTCGCCACTGCTTCAAGGCAAAATTCATAAAACTGCTTAACCAAATCCCAGCAAGCACTAAAAAATCGCTTCACCAAATTTTCTGTTTTCATACTTTTTTTTCTGTTTATAGTTTGTTATTTAATTAAAATATTCTGTGTTTTTTCGCAGCCACAACACGCCGACCTTTTTCGGGCCACACGCCGCCGACCTTTTAGCATTGTGCGCCGCCCCTTTTTCGCAGCCACACACGCCGCCTTTTCCCACGGTCACTCCATCACCTCCGCCAAGATGGCAGTGTAATTGTCGTCGCTATATTTTTCGCACATCAAGTCGAGCACATCAAGAATCTCACGCAACGGCTTGTCGTCCATCATACGGCCAAGAAGCACATCAGGCGGAATGCACTTATACACCCCGTCGCTGCAAAGCAGTATGCGGTCGCCGGGCTTCACCTTCATCTGCACCACATCAGGGTCAGGCACATGGCCATTGCTCGAGAAGAAGCACTTAGTCACAACCTCAAAGCCAAAACTCAAACTCACATGGTCGGCAGTCTGATACACCACGCCCTCGCCCGGACGCTGCACATAGCAACGGCTATCGCCCAAGTGGCCCACGGTGAGAACATCCTTATCGATGCTCGCCATCACCATCGTTGTGCCCATTTCAGGAACGCGTATCATAATTGAAAATTCCCTGAGCCTGTTAAACGCATCCTCGCACGCCAGCATCACCTTTGGCTCAGAGTCGATAATATTCTTAGTGTCAAGCCAATAGCCAAACATAGCATTCCCCACTATACGGCTCGCCGTTTCGCCCATGGCATGGCCTCCCATTCCATCGCAAATTATGCCAAACCACCTGTCATCGAGTGTTTCAGCCCATATGCAGCTATAGTCCTCATTGTTAGTCCTACGGCCTGCCTTGCTTATTACTTCACTTCGGATTTTCATACATTTTCCTCCCAGTTTTTTCATTTTCTAAATTCAGCATCCGGGCACACAGCCCGAGCATAACTTCAGCAGCGCATCATCCGCCGCCCATTTATTCATACTTCAAAGCAAATATACAACATTAATTCCCAAATCACCAAATCCCCCCCCAAAAAAAATTCCACCCCTAATTGCTAATCTTGAAAATGCAAATACACCCATGCAAGTTCTGCCTAAAGCCAATTCTCACATGGGTGTAGCAATGATAAATCTCAATCTTTATTGTTTACGCACAAATAATCTCAAAATTTCACCTTTAACGTGCACATACTTTTGCCTACATATCTTCCGAAAAAGTTTAAATTTTTCCATAGCCTTTTGCGGCCATAGAGTACACACTACGACCAACGACAAAACGCATATAATCAGAAGGTAAATAAAATATTTCCACTTTTCGCAATTAAAAACTATTTTCACCTTATCACCATCAGTCAACAAAGCAGTTTGTGATTTTTGCACAAATTCATTATTCGAGCCCCATAGTTTTGTTTCGCTGCCGGAATTAGTAATAACATATTTCCCGTCTGGACTAAATGACACCGAGGTTACACCTCTATTATGCCCCTTGAAACTCATTATCGAGTCACCGCTCAATACTTCCCACAAAATGGCTGTATTATCAGATGACCCGGTGGCAAGATATTTCCCATCTAGACTAAATGACACCGAGTTTACACCATTACTATGCCCATTGAAACTCATTATCGAGTCACCGCTCGATACTTCCCACAAAATGGCCGTATTATCATATGACCCGGTGGCAAGATATTTCCCGTCTGGGCTAAATGACACGGAGTTTACATCATTAATATGCCCCTTGAAACTCCTTATCGTGTCACCGCTCGACACTTCCCACAAAATGGCCGTGTCATCATTTGACCCGGTGGCAAGATATTTCCCGTCTGGACTAAATGATACCGAGTTTACACATCTATTATGCCCCTTGAAACTCATTATCGAGTCACCGCTCGACACTTCCCACAAAATGGCAGTATTATCATATGACCCGGTGGCAAGATATTTCCCGTCTGGACTTAAAGCTGCAGCATTCGTGTTTCTTCTTCCGAACTCATTAAGTACATTATACCATTTAATGTCATTAACAGACCATCTTGGCATAGCATAGTTGAGAAATTCCGACGCTTTTTCATATTCGCCTTTATCAATATATTCTGAATATGCAGCAGCCACCTTGTTCACATATTCTTGCGTCTTTTTTGAGTAAAGTGTATAAACTTTATACGCTGATATTAATGCTACTATAATTAATAATGCCTTTTCTATGGAAATTATTACAATAAAGTCACATCTCCAGATGACGAATAGAGCAAATATCAACAGCACAAATATACCTAAATATACCCAAATCTCTATTTTGTCACAATTAAATCCAAATTGATTCTTTTCATCTTCTGTCAAAACAACTTTTTCAGAACACTCTTGAATAAGAGCCATATATTCATCAATAGTTCTCTTTGAAACAACATCTGCACTCTCTGCATCCCATATGATACAAAAATCATCAGACGCGCCAACTATATATTTCCCGTTAGGGCTAAATTTCACATCTCTCGCCCAGCCATCATATGTGCGTTCTTCTTTACCGCTATCAACATTCCATAGGATAACCTTATCAAAAAAACCACTGGTGGCAAGGTATTTCCCGTCTCGGCTAAATGACACGGAGTTCATGCTACCATATCTATCACTTTTGAACCTATTTTTTAATTCCCCGCTCGACGCTTCCCACAAAATGGCCGTATTATCATATGACCCGGTGGCAAGATATTTCCCGTCTGGACTAAATGACACCGAGTTTACACCTCCATTATGCCCCTTGAAACTCCTTATCGTGTCCCCGCTCGATACTTCCCACAAAATGGCCGTGTCATCATATGACCCGGTGGCAAGATATTTCCCGTCTGCGCTAAATGATATGTTTTTTACACAATCACTATGCCCCTTGAAACTCATTATCGAGTCGCCGCTCAATACTTCCCACAAAATGGCTGTGTCATCATCGGACCCGGTGGCAAGATATTTCCCGTCTGGACTAAATGATACCGAGTTTACACCTCTATTATGACCCTTGAAACTCATTATCATGTCACCGCTCGACACTTCCCACAAAATGGCTGTTTTATCAGATGACCCCGTGGCAAGATATTTCCCGTCTGGACTAAATGACACCGAGTTTACACCTCTATTATGCCCCTTTAAACTCATTATCGAGTCGCCGCTCGATACTTCCCACAAAATGGCTGTGTCATCATCGGACCCGGTGGCAAGACATTTCCCGTCTGGACTAAATGACACGGAGTTTATGTGCGACGTTGATTCTATCTTATTTTCAAAATCTCGATATAAAATTGAATCACTTTTTATTGTCGATTTTGTCAATCCTTCATTCAACAAAGCCAACGCTTTATTACTATCATCCTTTATGAGTTTCCTACATGTTTCTTCTATTGTGCTTTTATATTCATTAACCTCCGTCGAATACTCGCCGCATGCTATTGCAAACAACACAACGCCCAAAATAGTCAAAAATATACGCAACAATATATTTATTGTTTTTTCCTTTTTCAAATTAGTCTTTAACATTTTCCACAACTCGCCGAACGTGGTTTTTTGCACAACTACCCACAACAAAATAAGCACAACAACAGACACAACACCCACCACTGCAGGCCAAATACCTCGCGCGCCTAAAGTAAGGAACATAAACCAAAAACCGGCGACAAACGTCAACGGCACTAATATTACAGAATACAGAAAAGCCCCTATAACTTTTGTCATCAATTTTAGTCTGCTTTCTCCTTTCGAGAAATAATAGGTAATTAGCACCATCAATGAACACGCAAAGACATATCCTAATATTGACAACATTAATACGAGTAAATGAGCCCTGAAATAATTGCTAAGATAATCTTTCACTATCATGACTACATTATAATAGCCTTGCAACTTCGTTTGTTCCTTTATTTCTTTGAAACCACTATATGCCTCAATAACATAAAAACTCGACGCTCGCCCATTAGGAACATACAATGACGCATCTTGCTTCAAATAGTCAGGAATATTTGTTTCTGTTGTAAGACTCCACTTTTCCCCCTTAGGCGAATCATAAATGAGCGAAGGTTTTTTATATACATATAGTTCTGTTATTTTTTCTGGCAAGTTACGAAAAGAAGTAAATCCATGTGGACCATCATGTATAATTACGCAACTATCTTGCTCTTCGGGTAATAAAACAATAACATTAAATATATTTTTGTAGCTAACTAAACCATGTTCATGTTTACTAAACAACTCACCAACTACTCCATCTCCAAGTATCTGTGATTCATATTTGTCAAAAGCTTTTCTACTGATATCCAACACCTTAACCTCTTTACCTTTCTCAAACAAGCCCCCATACTTTGAAAAATATTTAGAGTTGTTTAATGTATGGAAATCATTTTGAACAATAAAAACCAACTCATCATTTGCCTTATTAAGGACATAGTTGTCATTAATAACAAAATCAGACTTTTCGGGTGCCTCAAATCGCACATTCGGACAAAACATAAACGCATCGTTGGTTACATCTCCTTTACCTTTCGACAAAACTACTTTTTCCAAATTTATGCAGCCATTAAAAGCTTTATTGTATCCTACATCCCCACACAACGAAAAATCCAACTCTTTCAATGATTTACAATCATCAAACGCTTTATTATCAATCCTCGTTAAAGATTTGAACGGACTTATTTCTTTCAGATTATAACAATTCTCAAATGCTTCATTACTAATAATCTCTACTTCATCAGGCAACGTTACCCTTTCTAATTTAGTACAATCCTTAAAAGCGCCTTCACCAATTGTTTTCAACTTTTTGTATTCAGACAAGTCAATATCCTTATAGTATCTATACTTAGGCGAATAAATTAATGTCGCGGAATCCTCACTAAACTCAAATGTTGGCTTAGTCAAATCTAACGGATATACCACATGATTATCATATAAAACCGAATCCATGTCACACCATTCAGGAAACGGGACCTCAATTCGCTTAGACTTAAGCAACGAACCTTGCATGAATGCAATGCCTCTATGCTTGTCCCACAACGTTCCATTATCCCACGTAAACACCTCATTCAACGAATCGACCTCTATAACCAGATTTTCTGAACGAATTGTACCTATACTTTCCACATTTTGGCCCAACCTTAATTTTTTCAGTGACGGACAATTTTCAATAATCACACCATTGCCCTCTATATTCATAACCTTTTCAGACAGTTCAATAGTTCGTAGCACTGGGCAATTTAAAATATATAGACTTATCTTCGCATCTTCATTTTCGGGCTCTACACTGATAGAACGTAAGTTATTACATGCTTGTATATAAAATCCCGACTTCGTGGTTAAATGCTCAATTTCATGAAATCCAACTAACTGTACATTATAATCTAAAACAAATTCTTTACGAGCATCATTCTGATAAAATTGCGTAACTTTATTTCGTGGTTCAAGTTCATAATAAACCACAAACGCCAATATTAACAACGGCAATAACAGCGACAACAAACGCAAAAAACTCAATGTTCTTTGCTTTGCACGAGTCTTCTTCTTTTTCTCAATTGCCAAGGCCAACTTGTCGTGAATAAGTTCATGATATGTTTGTTCTCCTATGGTTACAGTATGCAGAATTTTGGAGTCACCTTCTTCTGTTATTTTTTTATACTTTTCTCCATTCAACCTGTTTTTTACCGTGTCCATCGGGACCGGATTTCTCAAGCCTTCCTTAACTAAATTTTCCTCCAAAAAAGTGCGCTCTTTTTCGGTAAACCCTTCGATACAATGCTGATAATAACCATATAAAAAGTCATCCTCATTCTTTTTAAGCAACTCATCTCCTATCTTGCCCTCACCCTGTCGATACAATTCTGAGCAATATAGAGACAACAAGTTTGTAACTATTTTCCCGTTATTGTCTTTCGATCTTTCTTTAATTTTTTTATGAAGGTTTTCAACCTCTCCCTCTTGCATATATTGGTCTCCAAGACCTATAACCCTATCGGCACTCTCTTCCGACAATGGCAATAAGCGATATCGATTGGTCTTAAGTTCTGGCAACCGGAGTTCATCTATAACATCTTCAAGCAGGTATAAATAGTCTTCTCTTATCGATATTACATACCTATAATTCGTTCTCTGGTCCTGACTCATATAGCGCGGATTGACCATATCATTAATAGCCAAGATCAGACTTTTTGCGTGTTCTACGTTATTTCGCAGCAATTCCTCAAACTGATCAAAAACAATTATCGGAAGTGTTTCTTCTTTATACTTCTCATACAACACATCCTGAATTAAGTTTGACATCGACAATTTGTGATTTTCGTAATCTTTCAATCTGTCGAAGGTCTCAATTAATTTCATCTTAACCACTATTTGCGGATCTTGCCCATCAACGAACCTGCACACAACAGGGCTAAAACCCAAATTGCGAGCTTTGCAAAAAACACCAGCGTTGAGTAGAGAAGTCTTACCTATACCGCTCTTGCCGTATAGGGTAGTGAGCAGATTATTGCAGATGAGATTCGTAACCTCATTAACATCTTTCTCCCTACCTAAAAACTCATATCCGTCGTTTTCTTTATACGAATCTAGAAACTTCCATGGATTCTTGCTACTCATTTTCATTTATTTTTTAAAGATTTTATTCAACTCCGACAATATAGAATTACCAAAATGTTTATATAATTCTATATGTTTTCTTGTAAATACATCATAATCAGCCTTGAACCATTCGCTATGAACGACACCTTCCTCAATATAAATTGGCATTATTAACATATCGCCCACATTATATGTTTGTTCTTTACAAAATTCTACACTTACAACATTACCTTTTTCGTCCTTTTCCTCTTTTATTGAACTCGGCATGTTTATACTCTTCACATAGTCAGATTTGTTAATCGAAACACTATCATTACCTCTCATAGCATAATTCTTCAGCGACAAAGCCCATTCCACTTCGCGATAATAATGAAATTCCTCTTTCTTGTGCGCCATTATGTTTTTTGAAAGTATAGGCATAAACACCTTGCACTTGTTAATTGCGGCCAGTATCTCTTTTGTATAACTTGTTCCTGCACCTAAATTCTTTTTATCGAACCAAACTCTAATTCCCATGTTATGAATTGCGTCTGCTAAGCATTTAACCATTTCATAGTCACCGCTATAATAAGAAATAAACACGCCCTCATCTTCCTTCAACTCGTTCAACACATCTTCTTGGGCTTTATCCAACTTCGTTTTTCCGGCACTATCTTTATCCAACAACTCTTTTAAGAAATTATCAACATTATTTTCTGTCACAGTTCCCGTTCTGTTAAAATATTGTTCCAACTTCGAACCTGTCTTATAAGGAGCATTCGAATACGCAACTTTCGCACCATCACTGTTTAACATATGGCGTCCCAATGTATGCCAAAACATTCTATATAACCAATCATCAAAATCACAACCGATTGCAAGGACTACTCTTTCTGAAATATATTTATAAATATTGTTGTCCTTAAAATTTCTCATCCAACGTTCTACTACGTCATACATATCGTCATCACAAATTGCATATCCCGGCATCTTAGCATCATTATTTATATATGCCTTTCCATTCAGATAATATAATGTTTTTTTCATATATGGCGCAGATGCGTCTCCTATAGAAATATCGTCATATATCTTGTTTGTTGTATCTGGATATATACTTAAAACTCTTAAGTCATCATTTAGAGATTTTAGATATTTTTCAAGTAAACCATCAACAGTTGTTGTTAAAATTAGGTCAAAACATCCAGTTTCTATGAGTTGTCTCAATAGTGGATTTATACATTTAAACGATTCTTTATCATCACCAACGTTAAACGCGTCTTTAAAACACTGTGCAAAGTTTTTCTTTAAATCTTCACGATTTGCATATTTTCCATGCATCAAAACATCAAAGTTATCACATCCACAGGACTCTTTCATTCCACAGAATTGTATATAATAATATAGATATTGCTCCAAATTACACTTCGATTTTGATATATAACCCTTAACTTGTTCGTCATCTATATCCTCCGACAAAAACGAGTCTGGACCTATCACTAAAACCGCTTTTTTTCTTACTATATATCGACATAACACTTCTATGTTTTTACAAATATCGCCCTCTCTAAAATTTTTGTCAGCGCTCATTTTTTGGGGAATAATTAATGGCATAATTCTTTGTTTTTTCGTTAATGTTTATCGTTTGTAAGTTTATATATAATAAACTAAATCGCACTATGTTTTATTTTTAAGCATCAGGCTTCTTTTCAATTTTGACTTAAATTTTCGAGAAACATATGATTTTTTAGATGCATTTCGCAGTTTATATTCAGCATTTCCTCCAAATTTAGCATATTTAATCCACATTTTCAACCATTTACTAAAAATAGTTCAGTTCTATTGCTATCGCTCAAAACAATTGACGAATTCGTCAATTTTTATCATTATGACACCTTTTTTCGGCAGTGAAATCTATTTAATAAATATATTTACTATCTTTGAGAATATTTATGGATTTGGCAGGCCTAAGCTTGCCTAAATAAACCTAATACTAAACTTTTTTATAACATATGGCCAATAAGTTGTTAAACCGCATTAAGGTGGTTCTTGCCGAGAAAAACCGCACTAACAAATGGCTTGCCGAGCAATTGGACAAAGACCCGGCAACTGTGTCAAAATGGGTGACAAACACCACTCAACCCAGCATCGAAGTGTTTATGCAAATCGCCAAAGCGCTCGATGTGAAAGTTGATGACCTGCTTCGCCATAATTAATCATCTTTTTCATTCACTTTCTCGACACGGATTTTTTTACGAATATCTTATTTCTACACCACAATGTCAATTTGGAGTAAACTTATAGGACTTACAAAATCGGAAGACAATGCGCCCATAGAACGCGATGCCTCACGCATTGCATTCGTAGATGTGGAAGTTGGGCTTACCGACCACAAGATTCACGACATTGGAGCACTGCGTTACGACGGTGCTACTTTCCATAAAGCATCAAAACGCGAATTGTTGGAATTCATCAACGACGCACACTACATTTGCGGACACAACATAATTCACCACGACGCAAAATATCTTTTCACCGACCATCAAAAAAAATGGATGTTGGTCGACACTCTTTATCTGTCGCCGCTTCTTTTCCCTGAGCGCCCTTATCACAATTTGCTCAAAGACGACAAATTGATAAGTTCGCAAATCAACAACCCGGTAAACGACTGCGAAAAAGCGAAAAACCTGCTGATGGACGAAATTGCACGATGGAACTCCCTACCGCAGGAAAAGCAGAAAATATTCACTTCGCTGCTTTATAACCAACCTGAATATAACGGATTTTTGCAAATTGTGGCTGCAGAAAAGGCCGAAGGCGATATCGGCCAATTAATCATCGACACCTACAAGGGCAAAATATGCGAAAACGCCGACATTAACCTCATCATAAGCCAGCAGCCGTGCGAATTGGCTTTTGCGTTGGCTTTGGTCGACACCAACGACTATCGCTCAATAACACCTGGATGGGTGCTTCGCAACTATCCGGGCGTGGAATATGTGGTGCGACTACTTCGCCACAACTCTTGCAGCAAAAAATGCGAATACTGCAACTCTCAACTCAACATACACAACAGCCTAAAGACATTTTTCGGCTACGACCAATTTCGCACCTACGAAGGTGAGCCTCTGCAAGAAAAAGCAGCACAGGCGGCCGTTGACGGAAAATCGCTGCTCGCCATATTTCCCACTGGCGGCGGCAAATCTCTCACCTTCCAATTGCCGGCTCTTATGGAAGGACGCTCTGTGCATGGCCTTACGGTGGTGATTTCGCCGCTGCAATCGCTAATGAAAGACCAAGTGGACAATCTTGCTGAACGAGGCATAACCGACGCTGTTACCATTAACGGTCTACTCGACCCCATCACTCGCTCACTGGCCATTCAGCAAGTGCAAGACGGCGATGCGTCGATACTCTACATTGCGCCCGAAATGCTCCGCTCGAAGACCATTGAAAAGATTTTGCTCGCCCGACACATTGTGCGTTTCGTTATCGACGAAGCCCACTGCTTCTCGTCTTGGGGACAAGATTTCAGAGTCGACTATCTTTACATTGGCAAATTAATTAATCAATATCAACAGAAAAAAGGAAGTTCCCGACAAATTCCTATTTCGTGTTTCACTGCCACTGCTAAGCAAAAAGTGGTGCAAGACATATGCGACTATTTTAAGCAAACTCTTAACTTAGACCTCGAAATTTTTGCATCATCAGCTGCTCGAACCAACCTTCGCTATTCAGTAATATATTCCGAAAACGACAACGATAAATATCTCAAACTTCGAGAACTCGTGGCCGAGGCTAACTGCCCCACAATAGTGTACGTGTCACGAACTCGACGCACCATAGAACTGGCACAAAAACTCACTCGCGATGGCATGAAAGCACTGCCTTTCAACGGCAAGATGGACTCCGACAAAAAGATTGAAAACCAAGACGCATTCATGTCCGACAAGGTGAAAATCATTGTTGCCACTTCGGCGTTTGGCATGGGCGTCGACAAAAGCGACGTGGGGCTCGTGGTGCACTACGACATATCGGACTCGCTCGAAAACTATGTGCAAGAGGCCGGTCGCGCTGGCCGTAACCCTCAGCTCAGCGCCCGATGCTATGTGCTCTACAGCGACAACGACCTCGACAAACATTTCATTTTACTTAACCAGACAAAGCTCAGCATCAGCGAAATACAGCAAATTTGGAAGGCAATCAAAACGCTCACTAAACAACGTCCTGTGGTCAACTGCTCGGCATTAGAAATTGCCCGACAGGCAGGGTGGGACGACTCGGTGTCGGACATCGAAACCCGAGTGCGCACTGCTTTAGCCACTCTCGAACAAAGCGGCTACCTCGAACGCGGAAACAATGTGCCCCACGTTTACGCCACCGGCATCACCGTTAAAAACCTTGACGAAGCCCGAAAGCGAATCACCGAATCTACCCTCTTCGAATCGCAAGAAATAGAGCAAGTGGTGAGAATCATCAAATCGCTGATTTCTCAAAAGAGCATCGCCAAAGGTCAGGACGCCGAAGCCGAATCGAGAATCGACTACCTGGCCGACATCTTAGGCATGCGTAAAACCGAAGTGATTTCTGCGGTTGAACGAATGCGACAAGAAGGCATTTTGGCCGATTCTAAAGACATGTCGGCCTACATGCACGATGCCGGCGACTCTCTAAAAAAATCGATGACTCTGCTCGAACGTTTTGCTAAATTAGAGCAATACATCCTGTCGCAAATAACCGACGGAGCACTCCGAATTTCATACAAACAAATCAACGACAACGCCATTAGCACCGGCCTTACTTTCTCGAAAGAAAAAGACATTCGCACGTTGCTCTACTTCCTTACCATCAAAGACTATACCCACAAAAAGGAGGACTCAAACCGCAACATCGAAATTTCGCGGCAGGCCAGCATGGACATCACATTAAAGCGTTTCAACAAGCGCATCGACATCTGTCGCATGGCTATTGATTGGCTATATCAACAAGCCGAAAACGGCAACACTTCGCCCCAGCCCGACAACGCCATTAAATTCTCTGTCATCGAGTTGCTGAAGTTTATCAACAGCAATCAACAAACAATGTTCTACAACCTCGTTGACATTCAGTTGGAAGACATTGAAGAAGCCTTGCTCTATCTTTCTAAAATCGGTGCACTCAAACTCGAAGGCGGATTCTTGGTGCTTTATAACGCAATGAACATAAAGCGCATTAAAGACCAACGCGCACGCTACAAGCAAGACGACTACACTATGCTAAACGAATTTTACAAACAAAAAATTCAACAAGTGCATATCGTAGGCGAATATGCCAACCTGATGGTGAAAGACTACGACGCTGCTCTGCAATACGTGCAAGACTACTTCCAAATGGACTACAAAAAGTTTATTGCAAAATATTTCAAAGGCGAGCGTCAGTATGAAATTCAACGCAACATAACTCCCGAAAAATATCGCCAACTGTTTAGTCAACTTTCTAAACGTCAAATGGAAATCGTTACCGACAAACAGTCGCGATGCATTGTAGTAGCAGCAGGTACCGGCAGCGGAAAAACCCGTGTTTTAGTACACAAATTGGCCTCACTGCTCCTTCTCGAAGACGTAAAACACGAACAATTGCTCATGTTGACCTTCTCAAGAGCCGCAGCCACAGAATTCAAACAGCGATTGATTCAGCTCATCGGCAACGCCGCTCACTTCGTAGAAATCAAAACATTCCATTCCTACTGCTTTGACCTTCTTGGTCGAATTGGCAACCTCGACGACGCCAAAGATGTAGTAGCACAAGCAGCCGAAATGATTAAAAACGGCGAAGTTGAGCCTAATAAAATCGGCAAGACTGTTTTAGTTATCGACGAAGCTCAAGATATGAGCATCAAAGAATTTTCACTGGTTAAGGCCCTCATGGACAACAACGAAGAAATGCGCGTGATTGCCGTGGGCGACGACGACCAAAACATATATGAGTTCCGTGGCTCAAACTCTTCACACATGCTTCAACTAACGAAAGAACCCGGTGCGCGTTTCATCGAAATGACCGAAAACTATCGTAGCGCCAAGCATATAGTGAATTTTGCCAACGCTTTCACTAAAAACATTAGCCAACGACTCAAGAAAACGTCTATCACGTCGATGAGCGCCCATAATGGTTACGTTAGCATTGTGTCGCACAGTAGCAAAATGCTTTTCCAACCTCTGCTTGACGATATCGTGTTCCGCAAACCTCAACCCTCAACATGCGTTCTCACTCACACCAACGAAGAAGCTGCAATTGTGGTGGCTCTCTTGCGCAAAAACGGCATCAAGTGCAAGCTGATAGAATCGATGGAAGGATTCCGTTTCTGCAACCTTGCCGAAATGAAATATTTCCAAAAATCAATCGATAGCAATGCCTATTCAACCCTCATTACCGACGAGGCTTGGGATAAGGCCAAGGATGCAACTTTCCGTTATTACCAACGTAGCACTTGCCTACCTTATGTGAAACAGTGCATTAACTCATTTGAGCAAACAAATAAAACAAAATATTACTCCGACTTCAAGGAATTCGTATACGAATCGTCGGTTGAAGACTTCTGCGAATTGTCGGACAACGAAATAATTGTCTCTACCATTCATAAGGCTAAAGGCCGAGAGTTTGACCGCGTGTTCATGCTGATTAACGGCAACAACACAAACGATGATGACATAATGCGCCGCTATTATGTGGGTATAACTCGTGCAAAAAAACAGCTTATTGCGCACACCAACACACGAATATTCAACCACATGCCCACCGACAATTATTTCATCGACAAATCACAATATTCAGCGCCTACCGATGTCATTCTTCAACTGTCTCACAAAGACATTAACTTAGGATGGTTTAAGAACATTAAACGAGAAGTGCTTTCAATGCAGAGCGGCGACAGTTTAACCTACAAGGACTCGTTTTTCTATGCCTCTTTAAGCAATGGCAATACTATAAAGATTGGGCAAGTGTCTAAACGAATGAAAGCCTCGCTCGACGAATGGATTAAACGAGGTTACAGTGTAACTTCGGCAAGGGTTCGTTTTATTGTGGCATGGAAACCAAAAGATGCGCCGAAAGAGGAGCCCGAAACTGCTGTGATGCTGGCCGACCTAAACCTCTCGCTCACCGAGCCTAACACAGAGCGCCCTTTTGCCCTGCCGCTTTTGCCATAACTCATCGGCATACGGCGTTTATTTCTCCTATGACTTTGGGGTAAATGTGATATCTTTGCAATGTTATTAAACCTCGACGCATTATGCAAAACTCTCAAGACGAAATAAAGAACATCACTCAAGGAATGGTCAACGAATACATTGACCGATATTGCAAAAAAATAAAGGCGCTGGACTGTGACAGCGACTTTGAGCTCAACAACAGTGTACGCAATTCTGCTGCCACTACTCACATCATGTACAAATTGCGCAACACCGATGGCCACCTGTGGCTTACGGGCAAAGACGGGCGCCGCTATGAGTTCCTAGTGGAGTTTGACTCAAAAGATTTTGCCTACGGAATATATTTCGGCTGTAAATGCATTCTTGATGAAACAAAAAACATTTCGCATCAGGTTAAAGCATGCAACGCAGAGTGGAAACTCTTAAAGCCCGAAGTGATAAGGGCATTAAACAACACTTTTGTCGACTTAGATTTTTCGGAGCGCGACATTCCCACCAACAACGTCAACGACAACACCTACTGGCCATTCTGGTACAGATTGGGAGAGGAAGAAAGTGTTGAAGGTGTTGCGGCTTTGGCCACGAAAATCATCCGAAACGTTTACCAAGATTTCTTTGATGGCGGAGATTACACCGTGCCAACAAGTAGCGACGCAACCGAACATCTCAGTCAGCAAGATGGCAAGATGGTGAACACACGATACACTTGCAAGGCCTACGAAGAGGTACTGAAGAGTTTTGACGACGACATTTATTGCACCGACGCTAAACTATATTTTGAAACACTCATACAGGTGCTCAACGAAGAAAACGTGATAAAGCCCTGCCGCATTTACGAAAAATGCTGGATTATAAACAATTGGTTTAATAGCGAATTTGTGGAACTCATAGTGTCGTTTAACGACCTCATACGCGCAAAAGCCAAAGACCGCGTGTCGTGGAAACTGTTTATACCTAACTTTATAGCAGCTAACAAAAAACCGCTTGAAGACATCCGCAGACAAAAAATGACCAATAAAATAAGCACAAAAACCATAAACCACATTCAAAAAATCATTACTACGGTGCAACACCGGGTTGACGAGCAGAAAAATCGCATATAAAAAATTAGACGTCATAGTAGCCCCAAATAATGCGAAATAACTTTGCCATAGATTCCAAAACGGAGTCGGTCGCTTGTGAAGCGGCTATTTTTTAATCTTATAAATTTTTAAAAATTATGGCAAACGAAACATCAAAAGAAATCGCAGCAGCAGGAACATGTGCAACAATTGGAGCAGGCATGGCAGTAGGTATAGCAATGACAGTGGGCGCACCAGTGACTCTCACTTTGGCATTGATAGGCGGGGCAATTGGTTGTGTGGGAGGTGCAATTCTTTCTGCAAAATCGGGCAACTGATGAGCACTACAATTCGCGAAAAAGAAGAGGCATTGTTTGCCCGTTGGGCACAAGCCTATTTTGAAAGAGATGGCGTTGGGTGCGACGAGTTTGCTTACGACGGAGTGCTGTTTCGCGGCGAATGCAAAAACATTAATGGCTGTTGGGAAATGCAACCCGGCAACGAAACTCAACTCTGGACCAATGCAAAGTGCCGGCTGCTGATACTGACAAAAGACACCACCCTTAACGGCGGCATGGACGACATTCGCATCGAATCGATTCGCAAAAACCACATGGGACACATTGTAACCACTCAAGGCATAACTTTTTATCGCAACCTCACACTATGGGCCTATGCGCTTATTAACGCATTAAATGGCGGTGAAATATTACCCTACGACGACACTCCTTCGTGGAACGAGTTGCGCGAATTTTATTGCTCTGCTCCCATTGCCCGAGTGAATTGCAAAAAACAAATCGGCACATCTTCAATATCTAATTCTGAACTCAAGGCTCACATTTACCGATATGCCGACTTCCTGAAAGAACAAATCATCATGTACGATGCAAACATATTACTATGTTGCGGTGGCAGCGGCCTGATTAAAGACTTCATCAAAGAGTGCTATCTGCCCGACATGATGCCTTTCTCCGATGCCGATTGGGTGCACTTCTCGCCATCTACGCGCAAAATAGTGATAAACAGTTATCATCCGTCTTTTCTCATGAAATCAAAAGATATGTATAGCGCAATGATGCTCGACCTCAAAAATTTCCTCGCCGCTCACCCCTATTTCATTGTTAATAGCCGGGAGTAATAAATCCTCTTTTTCTATATGCAAGAGTCACCTCAAACCCTTGGTTTTGAGGTGACTCTTGTTTGGCTATGCCTATAATATAATTCAGTTTTCGCCTTTAAAAAAAATGAAAAGGGTAGCACCCCTTCCCTTCCAGTTGCACGAGAAGGGGTGTCTATCCTAATTATTATAGTAATCACATTTTAGTAATCTTTTTCACTAAGCGACCGTTGTCACTTTCCACAACCACAACATAAACACCTGCCGACAAACCGTCAACCGAGATTGTCTTTTCAGTTGTCTTAGCCAATATCTTACCATCGATAGTAGTAAGCATTGCTGTTCCGTTATAGTTGCCAAGGTTCAACACGTCACCGCTGAAGTATATGCTTTCGCCACCCATATTCACTTCGTCGATGCCGCTAATGCCTGCCAATACCACTGGCTGCTGCATTGTGCCGGCCATCGCGCCAAATGCCAATTCGGTGTCTACTGTGCTATATTCTCCGTTGAATGTGTTGTATAGTTTGAATGTCAAGGTTTCGCCCGATTCGCCACCAGCGGTGATATAAGCCATACCGTTCACAATCTTACCTTCACCACGACATTCATCGCCCACGAATACACCGATGGTGTAGTCTTCTGGATATTCTACATCCAACTTACCAAGTATCGCCATTGTGTTAGCAAAGCGGCGAGTGTCATATTCCCAAACGGTTGCCAAGCGGCTGCCGCGTGCGTTGCGTGCTGCCAAGGTGTTGGCGGTGCTGGTTTCTTCTGCCCATGAGCCTTGAGCAAGGTCAGTGCGGTCTGGCATACTATATGCTTCTACTTCTGAGCCTGATTGTAGCATATAGCCTTCGCCGGCTGTCAAGGTTTCAAGTGTGCCTTGCCATGCGCCACCTACTACATTAGCAAAACCTCCGTTCTTCGCTAATATGGTTGAGCCTTCAACCAACTTCGATGCATCGAAGATGTCGGCCAATGGATAATCATATTCATATGGATATGCCACCCAGTTCCAGCCTTGACGCAAGTAAATTTCAGTACTGATTCCCATATACCTTTCCATTGGCATAAGGTCAACTGTTGCGCCTGCCTTAACCTTAATCTTATATGCTCCGCCATAAGGACTTATGTTATATAGATTTCCGAAGAAGGTGTTCCAATTGGTATCGTAGATTGTCAATTCGCTTTGGCTACGCACTTCTTCTACCACCGAACCAGTAAGCATTCCTGACTCATCGTAACTGTAGAAATCGTCTACAAACACATCTCCGCCAAGTGCCGAAATCCAACTCCAGCCTTCGCCTATTGTGTTCTTCACTCCTACACTAAACCAGCAATACTTCTTCAACTCTTCGTTGTCAGTTGGCACTTCTGTTTCTTCTTGTTCCGAGTCATCATATTGTGCAACTACATTAAAGCCGTTTACTAATGCCTTGGCCACTACATACAAACCGTCTTCTTTTTCGATAAGTTCAGCAGCAACCCAGCCTTCGTCAAGTAGTTCATCTGCTTCAATCGAATAAATCAACTTGCTTGCATCGAAGTCAGCATCTTCTGGTTCGTAAATAATTCCAGGGAGTTTCATTGCAACACCGTCGTTGTATAATTCTCCGTTGAATCCTTCTTTTGGAATATCATATTCAATGCGTAAAACCTTCTTCTTGACAATAACTTGCATGGTCTTTGTCAATTCAGCATTACTTGGGTGCGACACGGTGAAGTTAATCACACCACCTTCTGGCTTACGGTAAGCAACCAAAGTATAACCAAATCCGAAATCAGTTTCATCAACTCTCACATATGCCGATTGGTCCATTATGACAGGTTCAAACATTAGTGGGAGTTTTGTGTCGTTTGGCGTAACAGTCACGTCAAGTTCCTTTTCTGCGCCTTCTTCACCAATCCATATCACCACTTCTTCTGGAACTGTAAATTCGCTTACTTGCGACAATACTGTCATTGTCACTTCATCAGAAAGATATATGTACGAACCGCTTTCGTTTGGACCTTGAACAGTTGCATTAATCAATATAGGCTCACCGTCTTCAGTTGCTTTTGCCATGTTAACGGTAATGCTGTACACCGATGGGTCGTCTTGGCTTTGAGTCAATTGGCTCTTAGCATTAAACCATTCTTCGCCAAGTTCGGCATTGTTCAACATCAATTGTAGGCTCTTAGCAGTAACTCTTGCATCGGCTGGGCTCACTTGCATCTTAATGGTAACTTCGTTGTTGGTGTAAACCTCACAATTATCGTCTACCTGGGCACCATCTATTTCGGTAATAGCCACCGATTCAAGCGGACGGTGCACATACACTTGTGTCACGCCTGTAACTGTTGGATTGTCAACACTTGTAAATGTCAACTTAACAACATCGTCCAATGTATACGCTTCTGGAGTCAATGCCTTTGCCAAGAATGTTATGCCATTGTCGGTTTCTACCACTTCCACTATGTCAGGATGCGATGACACCACGGTATATTCCTTGTTGTTTGCATCTTCTGGCAAAATGGTTGGAGTGATTGTAAACGATTCACCACCAGCGGCTTGCTCTTCGGTTGTAAGCATAATTTGATGGCTATATGGAACATCTATGGCGTTAACGCCTTGCTTAACATTCAATGACACATAACGTGATGACAATGCGTTATTTACGCCATTTTCTGCAGTTGTCCATGCCCAGTATGAATTAATGGCAGGAGTAATATCTGCAGGCTTAGCAATTACATCAAATGTGAATGTCAACTTGCCGTTAACCACTTCCGAAGACTTTTCAGTAAACCACAAGGTTGGGTCTTCGAGTTGCGATTTTATATCAGTGAACTTGATTGTAGCCACATCATAATCGGCTTCAGCAGGTATCACATCGGCTTCAACGGTTACTGTTTGACCCACCGATACGCCCACTTCATGAATGTCGTTAGTGATTTCAATGCCACCAACCTTAGTTATCTTAACATCGCTCACTGCCACCTTTACATTAACAGTCAACGTAATAACCTTGCTTGGGTCATATGTGTTGATGAAACTCAATAGAGCAGTACCCTTCTTTAGTGCTGTCAATTGCCAGCCGTCTTCTTTTTCTTCAGCAATTACTACATCTGGATTACTGCTTTCGATAGTGTAAGCCTTCAAATCTTCATCTACGGGAGCACCTTCTTCCAACAACACCGCTACATCTGGTGTTGGGATGATTAGCGAACCTATCGCTTTGTTTTCCTCATCATATTGCAACCAATATTCTTGAGTCAACCCGGTGAAGTACATGTTGTCGATTGTGAAATAGAACTTACTAAGTGCCGATTTCACCGTAACCTTCAATTCGGCTGGTGCGACATCTTGGTAAAGTTCGTTAGTTGGCTTCACCGACACTGTTGCTACACCAATTTCCATCGGCTTAATAGTAAAGTAGCCCTTACCTTCGTCGTTGGTCAATTCCACTACGCCTTCCGGACTTTCGCTCTTTATTTCACCATTCACGCCTGCATAGGTTGGCACCAACTCTGGGTCTCCGTTATAGATTACGTCAACATCGCCATCGTTTTTCATAACCACAATCTCACTACCACCCTTGTAAACTTTGATTTCTGATGGATTAAGTCCTACCGATTTGATTGGAGTGTTGATAGAGATATAATATTTATCGGAATTTACAAAATGGCGGTCATCTCCGTCGATTGTTTTATGGCCTTCACTGTCACTATAAAATGCATAACCCTCAAAATAATCTCTAAATGTATCTTCTGGATCAATGCCCTCTATATAATCTTCGACCTCTGGCTCCTTATTTATCTTAACATTATATTTAACATGTCCGTTTTCATTGCTTACCAATTCTATTTTATGCAACTCATTACGAAACGCATCAATCCAATCTTCAGAACCAAATTCTTCAAATCCTCTATTCAAACTAAACAAGCCTTTTTCGTCGAAACTAGCGTCAGCCGGAAGAACATCGAATTCCACAACATGGGTTTTACCTACCCATATTTCATAATCACTATTTGATGGTTGCACGCCATCCACTGTGAAGTTGGCAATTCTCACTGGTGCTTGGCGAACCGATACTGGCAACACAAATGTCTTTGTAGGGTCATATACACTTGTGAATGTCAATGTCGCCGTGCCGGCTTTCTTCAACTTTATTTGCAAGCGTGTATTTTCCGACACTTCGCCTTCGCCCAATTCGCTCTCTGTGGTGCCGCCTGTGTTGAGCACTGCTGCAACACTTGGGTCTGAACTCTTAACTGTGAATTGATTCCTAGTTCCTGACGCGTCAACAAAGCCATCAGCATAGTTTAACTTCAAACTTTCGGTTATTTTCTCTGCTTCCTCTGTGGTTTTCAAGAACTTGATTTCTGTCGCTTCGCTATACAAACTTATGCTCTGTAGTGCCGATTCCACCGTAATGGTATAGGTGGCAGTAACAGGAGTTATTTGCATCATTGGGTCTTTTGCCACAGCATTCGATGTAGCGGTAAGTACAACTTCACCCATTCCCACTGGCTTAATCATATAACCACCGCCATCGGCTCTCTCTATCAATTCCACAACACCTTCTTCCGACAAACTATATTCCACATTTTGGTCGTATGGTGGTATGTTATTGCCGCCGCCATTAAAAATTAGCGCTGGCATATTAATAGCATGCTGCTTATAGTAAAGTTTGCGCTTACCATCAGTCAAACTATCGGTCGAGAACTCCATGCTGGTTACTGGCTCTTTAACCTTTATGTTTAAAGCACAGTTTATTTTACCATTGCCAAGTGCTATAAACACTTTGGCTGCATCGTTGGTCAAACCAAGTGTGGTCTTAGTTGCGTTAACTAGTCCGCTGGCACCTACCGACAAATACTCGGCATACGATTCATCGGCGTCTGCTGGATTAACTACACTTTTCTTGTAGGTTGCACTGCTTGCATAACCTTCCGGCTTTGTGCCGTCACCTTCATTGGCAAATGTAAAGTTAAAGTTATCCCATGTCCAGGCTCCTAAGCCATACAGTTCGCCACGATACATCTCAATTGGAAGGGTAACTTTGTCAGTATTTACCGACATGCCCGTAATTGGATTACAACTCAAGGTAATAGCATCCGAAGGCTGACTTGTAGTGGCATCGCCTTGATATGTCACCACGGCCGACGAGGTCAACGGATACACAATACCTGTTAGTGGGTCATAGAGTTTGAACGTGATGGTCTTGCCCACATCACCGCCTTCTCCTGTTACACCACCTACACGAAACACATACAACGAATTATCTTCAGTAGTTCCGCTAAAGTAATCATTCTCGTTGATTACCGCATCGCGAAGCTGTCCGTCGATAAAGGCTGCCA
Source organism: Muribaculaceae bacterium (assembly GCA_045613305.1). GTDB lineage: Bacteria > Bacteroidota > Bacteroidia > Bacteroidales > Muribaculaceae > SFTJ01. The sequence continues at coordinate 132,359 of JAZLAU010000028.1, read as the reverse complement.
TTTCAACTCTCGGCAAATAATTGCCGAAACTGTAATCGCCCACGTTAAGCTTGGCATAGACCACCGTCTGCTGCTCATAAGTCGCATCAGGGTCGGTCCAATACCGAGTTTGAGCGCTTATGCCTATCATGCATAGCACACTCAAAATGGTTGTTAATAATCTTTTTTTCATAAAATTTTTATTTTTGTTATTTATTTTTCCAATAGTTCTAATGGGGTCGGGATGTTTGCTGTGGTTTGCAACACCACTTTCGGCTCTATCTCGCTCAAATTATTTCTTCATTTCTTCGCACGAAAAACCTTCAATAACTTATGATGCCACTTTTTCGGCTTTTCAAGATGCTCATCGGCGTTCTCTTGCTTCTTTTGTTCCTCTATTTGCGCCAATTGCTGCTCTATGCTATTTGAGAGCCTTTGGTAGTCTTCTGTGTTAATTTTCGGCTTTTTCATGGTTATATGCTTTTTCTCAATTACAAATTTACCCACACACCTCGCATTGTCTTTTATCACAATCGGACATCGTTTTATCAATTTGAGACATTATATATTAATATATTTATCAATCACGGACATTTGCACCCACCTATCCATTTAATACTCAGCGACTTCAGTATGATAACCCCACACTACATAACCGCAAGCAACAATTTAATAATGTTGCAAACTATTCAATTTTATTATTATCTTTGTCTAATAATTACGCCAGCCTTTTCAGGCAACATCATTTAGAGTATGGTAAAATCACTACAATATCAAATAAAGCAATCATCATTATTTTTTGTTTGGCTTTTGCTTGCAGGGTGTGCACTTTGCGCATGCTCCGACACTAACCACGCCACGCACGGCGTTAATTCTCAAGATAAGCATTTGGCCGACTCATTGGCCAACACCATAACCGACATCGACTCGCTCAAGCAATTATGCCGTGAGTTCACCGTCGACAAAAACGATGTGGCAAAGATGATGACACTTCAGCGTCTTGGGGTGTGTCAACGCGAACAAAACAAATTTGTTGACGCCATTTCAAGCCATACCGAAAGCCTTGAACTGGCTCAAAACCTTTGCGACACTATTGAAATGATTGGTGCGCTCAACAATATCGGCACCAACTACCGACGAATGAGTATGCTCGAAAATGCCACTACATTCCACTACCGTGCTCTTCGACTTTGTGAGCAGTTCACCGACAAGCAATCATTCGGCGCAAGAAAAAGCCGCGTGGTGTCGCTCAACGGCCTCGGAAACATTAGCCTGCGTCTTGGCGACCTTCACACTGCCGACTCGGTTTTCCGTCAAGCACTCGAGGGTGAACGACAACTCGGCAGCGCTCTCGGACAAGCCATCAACTACGCCAACATTGGCGCTATTTTCGAAGAAAAAAACCTTAACGACTCGGCTTGGACCTACTACATGAACTCCATGAAGATGAACGTGGAGGCAAAATCTGACCTCGGCATCGCTCTATGCCACTCTTATTTCGGTAGCCTTTACGAAAAGGAAGGTAACACCAATAAAGCAATTGGAGAATATATGAAAGCCTTCGAAATGAAGGGAAAAATCGACACCTGGCACTGGCTGAACTTCTGCTCGGTGCTTGCCAATTTGCACATTAAGCAGGGTAATAGAGCCATGGCTCTGCAACTGCTAACCGAAGCCGAAAAGCACGCCCGCGATTCGCGTTCAAGAGGGCACTTGGCGTCTATCTACGCTATGCTTTCCAAAATTTACGAAAAATCGGGAAACCACGCCAAGGCGCTCGACCTTTACAAAATTAGCCGAAACTACAACGACAGCATTATTAGCGAAAAAAACATTATCGACATTCAAAACGAACGCGTGCAATATGAATACCACCGCCACCAGCAAGAAGTCGACTCTATTAATGCTAAATACAACCAAGAACGTAAAACAAACAACATTATAGCAATTTTCCTTATTGCGCTTACGGTGTTGGCTATCATCACCATCCTTTCGTTGCTTTACACTCTGCGAATCAAAAAGAAACGCCAGCACGACTTGCAGAAAATCGACCAAATGAAGTCGTCGTTCTTCACAAGCATAACTCACGAGTTTCGCACTCCTATAACCGTAATTTCTGCTCTCGCTGACCAAATTACCAAAGAAGAAACCACCCACAATGCTCGCGAGATTGGCAAAACAATTCTGAGAAATTGCAACAATTTGCTGCTTCTCATCAACCAAATTCTCGACGTGTCGAAATTGAAATCGGCGGCAAACAACATTAAGGACTTTAAGCACGGCAACATTGTGGGACACATCCACACCATTGTGGAAAGCACTCGCCAACTTGCCTCACGAAAGCAAATCGATTTGGTGTTCTCTCCAGAGAAAAACACCATCGAAATGGATTTTATTCCCGATTACATCAATAAGATTATAAGCAACTTGGTGTCGAATGCCATAAAATTCACGCCCGTAGGCGGACGCATTTACATCACCGCAAACAGCAACGACGATTCGTTAACTCTGATTGTGGCCGACAACGGCTGCGGTATCGACAAAAATGACGTGCCTCACATCTTCGACATTTTCTATCAAGGCAACAATCACAATCACGCCAACGGGTTCGGCATCGGGCTGTCGCTGGTGAAACAATTGGTTGACGCTCTTAACGGAACTATCACTCTGGCAAGCGCGCTCAACAAGGGATGCGTGTTCACCATCGTGCTGCCTATTAAGCAGCAAAACTGCAAAAACTGCGAAAACATTAACCACGAACCTTCGGCAAAAATGCTTCTGTTCGACGAAGGCGAAAAGATTGAAACCGACGAAGAAGAAGCAGAAACCAACGATAACAAGCCTATTATACTTGTCGTTGAAGACAACAACGATATAATTAAATACATGGGCTCGGTAATCAAAGACGCTACTATAATATATGCCTACAACGGCGCCGAAGGTCTGAAACTGGCACTAAACATTATTCCCGACTTGATTATTACCGACATCAGAATGCCTGAAATGGATGGCTTGACGATGACAAAACTAATCAGAAAATCGGAAATTGTCAACCACATTCCAGTGATTGCAGTTACCGCCAAATGTTCGGAAGAAGACAAGGTGGAAGGGCTTAAAGCGGGCATTAACTCGTATATCTACAAGCCATTTAACACCGATGAACTTAATGCTACAATTCACGGCACGCTTGAGCAACGCCGTTTGATTCAGGAAAACTTTGCACGCAACAACGAATCTAACAACAACAGCGAACTGCTCGACACCACCGACCAAGCATTCCTTAACAAGGTTATCGATTTGATTTATAAGCAAATGGCGCAACAAAACGTTAATCCTGCCGACATTGCCTCTGCTCTTTGCATTGGCACCAAGCAACTTAACCGAAAAATTACTGCCATAACAGGTGAAAGCCTTTCTAAATATATCCTGCAAGTGAGAATGAACAAGGCCAAGAACCTTTTCGACTCTAACAAAGGCTTGTCGATTAACGACATCGCTTTGCGTTGCGGTTACGACGAAAACAGCAACTTCACTCGTGCGTTTAAGTCGGTATTCGGCATTACCCCTTCACAATACCGCAAAACGCCACAAACAAACAAACAAACAAACAAACAAACTGATTAACCAATATCATCGCTCTTATTGCATAATTGCGGCATAAAGGCGGCCTTTCAACTGGCAAGGCTCGGGTGAACCAAATATGAATAGCAAATAAAAAACATAGCACATCGGGGGTGCCCCCCGATGTGCTACTCCTATTTTTCGGCCTAAACAAAAGCCGATGCAACATCATTTTAGCAACAGTTCAAAAGCCATGCGTGCGCCTTGCGAATACATCACATCGCCACAATACACAAAGCCCAAACTCTTTAACAATCGCAACATTATCTCGTTGTCGTAGTTAGTGTCGACCTTGAAACTATATACTCCCTTCGCAACGGCTAAATCCATTATCTTTCTGAAAAACGTAGCAGCCACACCCTGGCGCTTCACTTCATCGGCCACTGCCAACCGATGCAACACCACATATTGGTCGCTCGACAGCCACTTCTCGGCTATCTGCTCATATGCCGGCTCGCCATCAAACACTACTGCCCCATAGGCAACCGTCACGCCGTCGCAGTCAAGCACATAGGCATAACCCTTTGCCAAATCGCTCACCACGCTGTCGCGCGACGGATAATGCTCAGTCCACTGCTTTTTGCCGTTTCTGAACATTTGCGCCTTGCCTTGCTGCAATATTGCCCAACTGCGCTCTATGTCGCTTTCTGTTGCTGGTCGTAGGTGATATTCTGCCATTTTAAATTCCTGTTTTGGTTATAATTAATTTGTGGCTATCACATTTGCCACCATCTCATTATTATCATAAAAAACACACTGCTCGCAACACAGCATCCACTTTCCACAACGTATGACATACGTCCCCATTGAGAAAACCCGGATCTGCATTGCGAACAGCGTAATATCTGTTTTAGGGCTACAGCCGCCATTAGCAGCGTCAATGCCACCATCTCATCTTCGAGCGCCAATCAAACAACGCCCCAAGCCTAATGGCTGGCACTTGCCCCCCTCTCTTAACGAGTCGCCTTAAATCTTTACAGTAACGGCACGGCCTACTGCACTCTCGTTGTTAACACGGTCGAGAACAGTAATCACATAGTGATATTTGCCCTTTGGGGTGTCGTCAGGAATGGTGTAACTTGTGCTTGGCACCACTGCCTTAATAGCACTTGCATCTTCAAGGTTTATCTCGCCCTTTTGTGGGAATTGATACACCACATAAGCCTTTGCCACCTGCATAGGGTCGTTAGTTTGTGGTGCTTGCCAGTTGATGATAGTCTTGCCGCCCACCTTCACAGCCTTCACATTCTTAACTTCTTCTGGCTTAACATCGTCGAGCCAAGTGTAAGGAGGCACAATGGCGATAGTCGACTGGTGCTTAGTTGAAAGCGAGTCGCAAACTCCCTTGCTGTTGCGGGTGATTGAGTAGCCTGGCCACCAGCAGTTGCCTTGAATGTTAGGCAATTCGCGAGTGATGCGCACCTTGTGTGCCAATTCATTTGGGTCGTTGCTGTCGGGGTCTGGAGTCTTCATTGTGGTTTCAACAGCTTGACCAATGTACATGTGACGGCCGTTGGCATTATCGTTCCACCATGTGTTAAGAATGCGGCTTGACGCCAACTTATGGTCAAGTTGCCAATACAATTGTGGAATCATATAGTCAACCCAGCCTTCTTCGGTCCACTTAAGCACATCGGCATAAAGGCCGTCGTAGTTTTGCAACGCCTTGGTGTCGCTACCGCGTGGGTCGGATGTCTTATTACGCCACACACCGAATGGGCTGATACCCAAACGCACCCATGGCTTTTCGGCCTTAATCATCTTGTGCAAGCCCTCAATCAGCATATCCACATTTTGACGGCGCCAGTCGCCACGGTCCATGCCGTTGCCATACTTGGCATAACTTGCATCGTCAGGAAATTCGTCCTTTGTTGGATAAGGATAGAAATAGTCGTCCATATGGATTGCGTCAACATCGTAACGGCGCACTATGTCGCGAACTACGTCAACAATAAACTGACGGCATTCTGGCAATGCAGGTTCAAAATATGTTTGACCGCCATACGACACAAACCACTCTGGATGCTTGTGATAGATGTGATTTGGTGCCAATTTTTCGGTTTCGCCTTTAGTGTTTGTCACACGATATGGATTGAGCCATGCATGCAATTCCATGCCACGGTTATGGCACTCTATAATCATGAAATGCAATGGGTCCCAATATGGATTTGGTGTCTTGCCAAATTCGCCTGTCAAATACACGCTCCATGGCTCATAGTTCGACGCATAGAAGGCATCGGCCTTTGGGCGTACTTGCCACAAGATGGCATTAACACCAGCCAACTGCAACGAGTCGAGTTGGTTACGCAAATATGCCTTGTTTTCTTCTGTCGACATGCGTGAATATTGCATCTGCCCCACTGTATGCATCCACGCTCCGCGGAATTCTCGCTTTGGATTTTGGGCTGAAGCATTAACCGTTGGCATCAACACGGCTGCCGACGCTAACATAATGCCTAAAATAGTTTTTTTCATAACGCTCTATTTTTCTTGTTATTTGTTTTTATGGTTTTGTAGCATCTACAAAAATAAAGATAAAAAACCGTTTTTAACTCCTTTTTCAACAGAAAAGTAGTAAGTTTGCAATAGCAACAGGCACTTTTGCAACTCCGAGTTAATGTTATACTCCGACACGCGTGCAATTTTCGGCCTGTTTTTATCACTCATTTAGCAACCACTTAAGAAACACACACGCCGTTATGATAAAATATTTCACACTCGAAGCTAGCGCCGACAATCTGCCGCTTGCTGTGGCCACCATTGCGCCTAAAGGTTATTGCCGTGGCGTGGTGCAACTGACTCATGGCATGACCGAGCACAAAGAACGCTACGAGCCATTTATGGAATATCTGGCCAGCAAGGGCTATCGATGCGTGATTCACGACCACCGCGGGCACGGACTGTCGGTAAAAACCACCGACGACCTCGGATATATGTACAACGGCGGATGGAAGGCTTTGGTTGAAGATGTGAAGGTGGTTAACAATTGGATTCGCCAACAATTTCCTGGCATGAAGTGCATCTTGATGGGCCACAGCATGGGCTCTCTGGCAGTTCGCTCGTTTGCCAAGCGATACGACAGTCACATCGACGGACTGATAGTGTGCGGAAGCCCAAGTTTCAATGCGGCTTCGCTGGCCGGAATGGCGCTCGCCAAAGTCATGGGTTGGGTTAAAGGCGAAAAACACCGCTCAACTTTGCTCAATTTCCTGTCGTTCGGCAGTTTCTGCAAGCAATTTCCCAACGAAGGTTTCTTTAATGCGTGGCTTTGCTCTAACCACGATGAGCTTCGCGACTACAACTCCGACCCTTTGTGCAAGTACGTGTTTACATGCAACGGGTTCTACAACCTGTTTGCCATGATGCGCGACTGCTACAACACCAATGGCTGGACATTGAAAAACCGACAAATGCCGGTGCATTTCATATCTGGTGCTAACGACGCTTGCCGTATAAGCGACAACGACTTCCTAAAATCGGTCAACGCCATGAAAAAAGTGGGGTACGAAACCACCAGCCACCTTTTCCCTAACATGCGACACGAAATCCTCAACGAAACTCACAAACTGTTAGTTTGGGAACACGTAAGCAACACTATCGACCGCTTCCTATCAAACAAAGAATAGCAGTTTCCTCTCAAGTAAAGAATAGCAACTTCCTATCAAACAAAGAGTTCATTCCACCCTCTCCCTCCGCTGAAAGATATAACAAACCACCCTCCCGAGAGCAATCCGACGGCAATAACCACACATATTGCCTCCCAAGAGCAAACTGGCGGCACTAACCACTTAAACAGCAAGCCAAATCTCCGCCCGAGAGTAAAATCTCCGCCCGCCGGGAAAGCATACAAAAAGACGCAGACACTAAATTCCTCATTCGGATTTAATGCCTGCGTTCTCGTTTCAGTTATTAACGCCTGTCGTCTTCTTGTTGATTACATTTTCTCCGGCAGGGTTATGTTGTCGGCAATCTCCACCAACTTGCCTGTTACCACCAAGTTGTCGATAACCGCATTAAGCGAGCCATCCACCTTTTGGCCACGGCGGGCAAATCCGAGTTTCTTCGCTGCAACCAACTTCACCGAATCGCGGTTAATCGAGAATTGCTCTCTAACCACCTCCATCACCACATTCTCAAGTTCACACATCGGAATGTCGTTAATGTCGCGGCCCTCGGCCTGACGATAACTGTTATATGCCTGGCACAAGTCTTGACTTTCCCATATCACACGAGTGTTTCGATCGGGATAGGTGTAGAACTTCTGCATCACCATCAGTTGCATGTCTTGAAGCATGGTTTTGGTGGTGCGGGGCACTCCACGCAATTCGTTTATGCGTCGGCACAACAAAGTTAACGTTATAGGCTGTTCGGCTTTCACCAACTTTCGCGACAATTCCAGGTCGCTCATCTTGGCAGCCTGCGTTTTTGTTATTTCAGCCCTAACATAATCGGTCACAGCACTTTCCACCTCTTCTTCTTTTTCTTGCGAAATATCGAAGGTGGTCACTTCGGGCTCGGGTTCGGGCTTTGGTGCGGCATTAATCTGCTCCACAATGCGGTCGATAACTCGCTTCGGATTATTAATCCAATCCACGCTCCACACACGCATCACACGCCATCCCAATCCGGTTAGCACCGATGGTTGCACTATTTCACGGTCGCGGGTGGTTTGCGTGTCACGATAGCCCTCGCCATCTATCAGCACACCCATAACATATTTGTCGGGCTCTTCTGCTCGGCTTATCGCCACATCAATTTTAAACTTCGAACGTCCCACGTTAGCCGTTGCCACATAGCCACGCTCTTGAATGGCTACAGCAAGTTGTTGGGCCATAACGGCATCGTTGCGTTCTTGCTGATTCTTATCGCAATGCACAAGTGCGTTTCCGGCTGCAAATTCAAGGAAATGCTTCAAACCTTCAACACCTCGCGCCTTCGAGCGATTGAGGTCGATATCGCTTGGCTTGAGCGATGTGTACACTATCATCTCCTTGCGTGAACGTGTAACGGCCACATTCAAGCGACGCTCGCCGCCGGCATTATTAAGAGGGCCAAAGTTCATCGACACCTTTCCGTTCTTGTCTGGGCCGTAACCCACCGAGAACAATATCACATCGCGCTCATCGCCCTGAACATTTTCAAGATTCTTAATGAAAATCGGCTCATACATGTTTGCAGCAGCCTCATGCAACTCGGCATCGCTGTCTAATCGCTTTTGTATTACGTCTTCAATCAAGTTTTGCTGGGCCACACTGAAGGCTATGACGCCAATGCTGTCGGCACGCAACTTTTCGTCGCGCAAACGGCGTTCTATCTCGTTGGCTATCGCTTCGGCTTCATGCATATTTGAGCGCTGGCCTCCCTTGTCGTACACACCCTTCACTTGCACCAGTTGCACCTTGTCTTGCTTATCGTCGACCGATGGGAATGTTATCAGGTTACCGTCGTAATACTCGTTATTAGAGAATGCTATGAGCGATTCGTGGCGTGAACGATAGTGCCAGTTTAGTTGCAACGACGGAATTTCGAGAGCGCGGCATTCTTCGAGAATGCTTTCCATGTCGTCAATGTCGGCCTCATCATCTCCCACTGTCATAGTGTTGAAGAAACTTGTTGGCGGCATCTGCTTAGGGTCGCCCACCACTATCAACGCCTTGCCGCGGGCTATTGCTCCAACCGATTCGCTCGTTGGCATTTGCGACGCTTCGTCGAAAATCACCAAGTCGAACTTGTCATTACCCAAGTCAAGGAACTGCGCCACCGACATTGGGCTCATTAGCATACACGGACACAGACGCGGCATTAACGATGGTATCATCTTCATCAAGTCGCGCAACGACAGTCCTCGACCGCCGTTCGATATGTTTCGGTTAAGCAATCCTATTTCGCTGCTGTTGTTCACATTGTCGGTTACGCGTGGCACTCGTGACGCCAAACGGGCATACAATTCTTTTTGACTCAGCAATCTGAACTTCTCGGCCAATTCGCGATATTGCTCTACCACGGCATCAAACATCATTCCCTCAAAGGTGCGCAGGTCGGCCGATTCGCTAATCTTCTTCTTCGCAAGGTTGCTATAGAAGGTCTTTATCACCGACTTGTGGAATGTTTTATCATCCACCACACTGTTTTCAATCAGTTGCAACGCCGCACCCAAACCTCTGTCGAGCAACTCCTTACGATACGTACACCAATGATACCAATCGCGAAGCATTGCGGTATTTTGTTTCCAGCGTTCCAACTTATCGACCATCGATGCACATTCGTCAATCGTTGGCAATTGGTCGCACGCAAAGGTTTGCATAAAGTAATGCGCCAACTTGGCTTGCAACTTCTCAATCTTGCCGTGCTGCTCTTGATAAGTGCATAGGTTTTCAATCAAGCCATCAATGTCGACCTCTATCAAATATTGATTGTATTCACGCAATTTCTTCAAGAAACCTCGCTTGGCAAACAATCTCGACAGCACCCACTTGCTGCGAATGCTTCGCCACTCGCCACGCAACTGTTCGGCATCTTCATTAAGCAAGCGCTCGTCATTGTCTTTCAATATGTTGGCACGCAAGGCTTGCGCATTTCTAAGCACATCATATTCGTCTCTGCACCTATTCAGCATTTCTATGGTGGCTTGCATGTCGGCTTTTAGCGCCGTTTCGTCGGCAAGGTCTTTTTCTTCCACATTCAAGCCCTTCAACGAATGTTGCGATGGTTGGCCCACAAGTTGAAGCACAGCACTGAGTTTCAGCGTCAACAAATGCTCATAATCGCCCATGGTGGCTGCGGTATATTTCTTGCGCAAGTCATCATTTAGCATTTCCACATCGAGCAAATCTTCGCCAATGCTTTCACAACGCATTATGCAGTCATAGAGCGAAAAATCGTCGGCCGAAGTCTTATTATGCACAGCCTCAAGATACACAATCAGTTTCTTGCGTTCTTCATATAGTTTATCGGCAGTGTAGGCATATTCTTCTGGCGACTTTATGTGCGTCACGCCAAGCGCCTTTGCCAACTGGTTGAGCACATGGCGTTTCGTAACTTTGTTGGAGTGCATTTCAAGGCAAAACGGGCCAAGCCCCACTTTTTCCAATCGCTTCTGAACCACGCTCAACGCAGCCATCTTTTCGGCCACAAACAACACTCGTTTGCCTTGAAACAACGCATTGGCCACCAGGTTGGTAATCGTTTGCGACTTGCCGGTTCCCGGAGGACCATAAAGTATGAATGAGTGTCCCAATCCGGCCTCAAACACCGCTGCCATCTGCGACGAGTCAACTGCCACCGGCAACGACAATTTGTCGGGCTGCAACTCTTTGTCATGGCCTCTTAGGGTGGTCACCAACTCATCGGGCTTCCAAGTCAAACGGCGCTCTACCAAACTCGACACTATTGGGTTTTCGAGCAATTCCTTCTTATGGTTATGTATGTCGTTCCACATCAAGAACTTGCTGAATGAGAAAATTCCCACCACGGCTTCTTCCTCCACATCCCAACCCGAATAATCGGCTATGGCTGTACGCATGATGGCAAACACCTTGTTCACATCCACTCCATGCTCATCGGTTGGCAATTCTGTCAAGGCAGGTATCTTTATCTCATAATTCTGACGCAAAAATTCCAAAAGCGTAACATTGAGCATCATATCTTCGCCGCGGGTGCGTATTGAGTAAGTGCCTTTCTTGTAGAGCATATCCACTGGCAACAGCATCAACGGAGCGTAACGTGGTGTGCCGCTTTTGGTGTTTTCGTTCCAACGCAACACGCCAATGGCAAGATATAGCGAGTTTGCACCGCTTTCTTCCTGCATGGTGCGCGCCGTGCGATATATGTTTTTCAGTATCGAACGGGTTTCGCCCTCGGTCTTATAGGTGTGCAAGCACTTGTGCTCCATGTCGTTAACAATCAGTTTGCTTATCGACTCAAATTGCTTCGACGACACCAATCGCACCGAATCGTCTACGTTGCAATTCACACTCGGCTTTTCCAATATCTTAAATTCCTGCCCGTCGTGAACTCGGTCTTCGAGTTTGTCAATTTCAAACGACGCCAATTGCACTGCCTTCATGCGCAAATACATGTTGAGCATATTGTTTCGCAACGAGAAATCAAGCAGTTTGCGTTCCCAGATGTCCATCTTTGTGAGTTTGCTTTCGTCAAACACCTTGCTCAGGTCATAACGCGAACGCTTATGCACCACGGCATCGCACTTGTCGTGGCTCAAACCTTCCATTTCGGCATCTATCCACTTATCGTCGCCTGAGAACTGCGGCAACGGACGCACTCCCTCCAATCGACTTCGGTAGACATCAATAAACATCAGAAAATCGTCGGGGGCGGTGAGATATTTCTGTGCCGCCTTTACCGATTCTTCAAACGATGCCTTTTCATTGGTGACCATCGTTGATTCCAAAACCAGCATCTCATCTATGCCTATTGAGCATTTCTTGCCCAAATACGACAAATCATCGCACACGCTATAGCGGCAACAGTCGTTCACAAGCCACACACCCAAAAAGGCGTGGCCGTTTTTTATTGCTATCACGCTATTTATGCCAAGAGCCTCTAAAATGCTGGCAAACAGGGTGGTGAGTTCCACGCAATTGCCCATTTTGCCCGAAAGCACTTTGTCGGGCATCGTCACTCGCTGACCTTTCTCTTCAAAACTTGCCGGTAGGCTTCTGTAGATTATGCCCTCGGCATGAAGGGCCGCAAACACGGCCGCAACTTGCTTAACAACGTCATTCACATCGCCGGTTTGATATTCCAAAAAGGCCGATTCGCCGGTCTGCGTTTTCAAGAATTTTGCCCCCTTTACCACCATTTGCTGCACCATCGGATGATTAGGCGTAACAAACGATGCCAGCATATTGGGCACTATTGTATATCCCAACCAATGGTCGAATGGCTGAAGTTCCAAATCATAGTCTTTTCTGAACAACTCGCGGCGGTCTTCGCCCTTGTCGACATCACTCCAAACCACCATTTCAAACGTGGTGGAGATGCGCTCTGTTAGCATAGCCAACTGCTTAAAGTTAGGGCGTATTTCATAGTCATTGAGCCTGATTGTGCGACCGTTCTCCACATGCGGAAGCACTGCCGACGCGTAGTGTGTAACAAATTCGCCTTTACACTCCACCATCACATTGCTCAAATCGGAGCCACTATTATTGCTTAATTCTACTGAATTGCACACTGCCACACGGTTATGCGCCAGAACATAATTCACGTTGCTTAGATAATCTACCTTCAAGTCTATCATAACATCTGGTAATCTTAATTTATATCACATTGCCAGTTAGCAATGCGCGCTATGAGGTTTAACAAGCAAATATACATTATTTTATTCAAAAAGAGCATTTTGCACCTAAATAAATATGCGCAACTATGGCACGAAGCAATTCTCACCACACTTCTTTTCACCGATTCTTAAAAAAGCATAGCGAAATCGCATTTCTGAAAATTATATATAACTTTGCAATCATAACACTTCGAGTGGCACTTATGCCAACCTCTCATCCTCACACCCACAACTGCAACATCATTTTAGGCTTATGATAAACCAAATCGAACTGCTCACATTCTCGCCCACAAGCACATCGCGCGCTGTGGCTAACGCCATTGCCCAAGGCACGGGCATCGGCAACATTCACACCACCGACCTAACTCACTGCCACCAACCATCAACATGCATCAGCAGTCAATCGTTGGCCATAATCACTGCTCCAGTCTACGGCGGAAAAATTGCCCCTACAGCCATCAGCCGATTGCAGAATATAGGCGGGAACGGCGCTCCTGCTGTGGTGGTGGCTGTATACGGAAACCGTCATTACGAAAACGCCCTTAACCAACTGGCCGAAGTGGCCACCGAACTGGGCTTCATTGTGATTGCTGCCGCCACATTCATCGGTGAGCACTCCTATTCATCAGCAAGCACGCCCATTGCAGTAGGTCGCCCCGACGATGCCGACTTGGCTAATGCACGAAATTTTGGCAAACAGATTATCGAAAAATTAAGCATCGGCATCGATGCTCTCAAGCCTGTTGATGTCACCAAGATAGAAACTCCACACCAGCCCGAAGAACCAATGGCTCGCTTCAAAAGCACCGTCATGCAATGGATGCAGCAAGGGCTTAACATTCCCAAGACTCCCGAAGTCAACGAGTTGCTGTGCTCACACTGCGGCGCTTGCGTCGATGCCTGCCCGGTGAGCGCCATTTCGCTCGGCAACGAATGCCTAACCGACGCCAACCTTTGCATTAAGTGCTGCGCATGCGTTAAGCAATGCCCTTCGCAAGCTCGAAAGTTCAACACCCCGTTTGCTCAACTTTTGGCCGACAATTTCGCACAGCGCAAAGAGTGCAAAACCTTGCTCTAACATTGCGTCCCAGTCCAAGGTTTTGCCCGTAGGTTTGCACCGGCTCGCGCTCCCGTTTTCGCTCCACCAGCCCTCATTCGGGCTGCCGACGATGCATCTCAATTCTGCTTTATCGGCTTTGGGCAGAGCCTTTTTCTTGCCTTCGAGTCCTCATTCGGCAGTTATGTCGACGCGAACTCTATGCGTCAAATGTGCCCACCACGACCGAACTTCTATAACAATAACGTTGCTGAATATAAAAATTTCGGCCTTTTTTAGCATTATTACTCGCACTTGCTTTTTTATATCGCAAATTTTTTCTTTTTTTGTCATTTAAAATAATTTGGTCGGCATTTTTAACCAATTCGCCGACTCAAATCAGCACAATTTGCCACCGCAACCATTGCGCTGAAGCAACCCCGTAAAAACTGAATACTAACCTAAAAAATTCAAGAAACCAAAATCTTGATAACCTTTCACAAGTATGAAACTACGACTACTTTTTGCGTGTATCACAGCACTTGCAACCCTTAGCATCAACGCTGCCAACTGGATGGAGCGTTTGCCCGACGACCTTTATGTAGCGCAAGTATCTATTCCTGGAGCACACGACTCGGCTACAGGCAACGGATTCACCAGTTCTCTTACGGCTATGTTCGCGCAATGCCAAGACATTAGCGTGGCCGAACAATGGAAACGCGGCGTTCGCGCTTTCGACTTCCGTCCTATTGTGAAGAAAGACCACCTTCACATCAATCACGGCATTGCCGAAACTAACCTGCGCTTTGATGATGCATTGCATTTGCTTCGCGACTCGCTTATCGCTAACCCAAGCGAATTTGCCATAATTCACATGCTTTATGCCAATAACTACGACAGCGACAAGAGCACTTACGTCACTATGCTTACTGAACTATTGCAAAGCGAGGACCTTAAGCCTTATTTAATCAACTACACCCCAGCACTTACCGTGGGCGATATGCGCGGAAAAATCCTTATCCTTAGCCGCGACGAATACGCTCTTAAGCCTATCAGCGGCGGATTTTTCAGAAGTTGGTGCGGCGACATCAATTGGGGCGCGCAAACTTCGGCGTCTATTATTGGCCCTGGCAGCGGAAGCATAGGCAAACTTTATGTGCAAGACTTCGCTAACACAACAACCGACAACGGCGGTGTGCAAAAAAAAGTGGATGCCGTGAATCAGATGCTCGAAGCAAGCACCAAAATTGTGGTGACTAAGCCCGAAGACATTGTGTGGGTGTTCAACTTCGCATCTTCTTACCCCGGAACAATCTCTACTGCCGACGGCTATCGCGAAAATGCCACTTACACCCATGCCGCAATCATCGACTATTTTAAAACTCACGACCCAGGTCCTACTGGCGTGGTTTTGATGGACTACACAGCAGTTGACCGAAGCCCTAACGAAAACTCAGGTAAATATGTCACTCGAGGCCAAGAAGCAGTCGACACTATCATCGCAAACAACTTTAAGTGGCTTAAGGCTCGCAACCAAAAAGTTTACGACAAAGCCATATATTGGGTTGACTTCCTTTATAAGAAGCATGCCGAATTCACCAACCTTATTGCAAGAGACTGCCCTGATGTGGCTGCCGACTTCGCCGACGAATTGGCCGAAATTTTAGCCCTTATCGACGAAATGAAGGCTGAACTCGATTACCTTCGCGACAACTTCAAACTAACTGACAGTTACGTTGTTGAATATAACAGCAAGTATCAAAAACTTCGCGCAGTCTACAACGAAGCCAAGAAGGCACAAGCCGATTTCGAAGCGTCGGCTATCGAAACCGTTATTGCTGACGAGAAAAACGGCATCTGCCAAATTTATTCTATCAATGGCCAACGCCTAAACGAATTGCAAAAAGGCACTGTGAACATCGTTCGCTATAACAACGGAGTAACCAAGAAAATTGCTTACTAATATATACAACACAACTAAAAAAGGGGTTGGGCACTTTATGCGTGCTCAACCCCTTTTCTTATTATCAATCAATATGTTACTTTATCACCACCTTAACGGTCTTGGTCGCTGTTTTCTTTATATACAATCCCGGAATCAGGTTTTCTTTGGCTACCATAATTCCGTTTAATGTGTAATATACAGCGTCTTCTTTATCATCCGCCAAGATTTCGCCTATTCCCGACAACGCATTCACACAGCATGTCGCAACCAACTCAGTGCCGTCAGTAGTTTCAACTGTGATAGTAGCAGTGCCTTCTTTCAAAATGCTCACCACTGCCTCATTTCCGTTGCTTTCTATCGAAACGATGTTTTCGTCATCCACACTCCACTTCAGTTCCTTGTTTGTGGCGTTCAAAGGCAGAATATTTGCTACCAACGTAACCTGCTCGCCTTCCTTTGCAGTAATGACCGTCTTATCAAGTTCCAAAGTCTCAACTAAATCAACGCCATTGATATTCTCAAAATCCTTCCATTGCTCAGCAACTTTATAGTCTTCTACTGAGCCCGCTGGCACTTTAAGAACACAAGTAGATTTATCCACTCCACCGAAAACTGATGAACCACATGTTGGAGGCACATCGGCAAGCGATTGTATTTCCACCAGGCTGCCGCAACCATAGAACGCCATAATTCCTATGCTGGTTACGCCGCTTCCTATTGTCACACTGGTCAAACTGCTGCACTGTTGGAACGCATAACGTCCAATGCTGATTACACTATTTGGGATTGTTATACTGGTCAAACCGCTGCAATAATAGAACGCCATCACTCCTATGCTGGTTACACTGTTTGGAATAACTGTATTTTTACATCCCGCTATTAGAGTATTAGTTGCTGTCTCTATTATCGCATTGCAATTTTCGCGACTATCATATGTAGTGTTTCCGCTTTCAACATTAATGCTGGTCAAACTGCTGCAAGACCTGAACGCATCATCTCCTATGCTAGTTACACCACTTCCTATTGTGACACTGGTCAACCCACTGCATCCACTGAACGCACTACCTCCTATGCTGGTTACACTGTTAGGGATTGTAACACTGGTCAACCCCCTGCAACCATTAAACGCCCACTCTCCTATGCTAGTTACGCCGCTTCCTATTGTAACACTAGTCAAACCACTGCATCCATAGAACGCATAATTTCCTATGCTAGTTACACCACTTCCTATTGTTATACTGGTCAATCCGCTGCAACCATTAAACGCCCAATTTCCTATGCTGGTTACGCTATAGGTCTTTCCATCATAATATACGGTGGACGGGATTACCACATCTCCTGAATATTCGATTTCTCCATAAGTGACTTCAGCAGTTAAAGTTTCTGCATCTTTAACATTATAGAAAATACCGCCTACCTCAAAATCGTGAGCGCGCGATGTTAAAAACGAAACACAAGCTACTGCTACAAACAAAATAAATCGAATTGGTTTTATCATTTTATTTACACAAACGTGGCATACGATTCCCGGTTTATGCCTATTCATAAAAAAATCGTGAGAACCTTACTACTTAGAGTAAACGCTTTATATTATTTATTTTCGCATCCCCACCATGCACCACTCAGCAAAGCCAGTGCAGCACGATAAAGTTTGCTCCAACAAATGTACTAATTATTTATATATCAGAAAACAATATCCCCACTTTAAAAATACACACATTCAAAAATTTACCCCTCCCCACCTACTACCAGAACTGCCTTCACTTTACATCTATCTGCTATGCATTCCGAGAGCAATCGGCGAGGCACAAAACAAATAGTGGTGCGAGACATAATCTCGCACCACTATTCATTTCACTCTATCAGTGCTGTGTTTTAATAATATTCCAATTTCACATCGCCAATGATGCCGGTTGATGGCAACGGCGACTGAGCATTATAGGGATTAACCTTCAGCCACACATCGCGCTGCGACTCTGGGCGTTGCATATCGCCAATAATCCTGTTAACCCACTTGTTAACCACCTCAACGCGAAGGGTGTTTGCCCCCTCCTTAACATATTCGGTAATATCTACCTTAAACGGCTCACACCAAACTCCTCCGGCATATTCGCCATTAACATACACCTTAGCCATCGATTCCACTTGACTGAAGTCGAGCACCACTTCGCCATCGGTGGCATCACTGTTGAATGTGGTTGTGTAATTAATAGTTCCTGAGAAATATTTTATGTCGTTGGTAGTGTGCTTCGACAAGTCGAGGAGTTTGTTGAGTTTAATTGCGTCAGGAGTAGAGAATCGGCTGCTGAATGCCAATTGCCACTCGCCGTCAATCACTTGTACCTTTTCAGGCATCGGATTGTTGGTGCTGTGCACTGGCTCAATTCCATCCTTGCGCCAAAGCACAAAGGCGCTTCCCAAAGCTTCGAGATTAAGGTCTAGTTTCACCCCGTGGGCCACTTTTTCATATTTTGGCAATGCGCGCATCTTGCCGTTTAGAGCATCCCACAACTCTGGACGCAAGCCGTCGTCCACACGGAAAGTCACGCTTAGCGTCTTGGCCTTGTTTTCCTGATTCGACAAGAAATATATTTCGGCATCATTCGACCTGCGGTGGTTATATAGCACCTGCTTGTCGGCCTCCACAAAGCAGTCGGGAGTAAGACCGATGGCAGCAAACACCTCTTCGAGCGAATAGCCGTTAAACACCATTCCCTTGCCATATCGGTTCATGCCTTTTTTGTCGAAACAATCGCCCCAAATCTCCTGCGATGTGGCCAACACTGCCTTATCGGCATTAGGATAGTCTTGCATACTTGGCGAGCACACCGGCGGAGTGCCGAGTATCACAGCACCCGACTTAACCAGTTTCTTGATGGTGGCAAGCAAACCTGGACGCATATTGTTGATTGGCGGCAACACAAGCACCTTATATGATGTGCCGTGAGGCAAGGTTATCTTGCCGTCTTTCACCTTCGCACCATTGTTGAGCACTTCGGCATTTATGTAGTCAAACTGATAGCCCTGAGGCAACGCCGGATGCTGCATGCCAGTCATCTTCGGAGCATCTTCGCCTATGAGATAAGCCACATCGGCAATGTTTAATCCTTGTTGCAACATATAATTGCATCGCTTCAGATATGTGGTAAACAAATCGAAATGCGAGAACCAAGTGTTGTGCGAGTCAAACTCATTTCCAAACCACGCATTTAGTCCCGGATAAAGCGTTGTGTCGCTCTGCTGGATATAGAGATGCAGCAAAGTGGCATTGATGCCCTCGGTGAAGAAACGGTCGGTGCGCTGCTTCATGTCGATTGGCGTACGCGAATATGCTGGCCCGCCCGATGTGTTCGACTCTGCCCAAATTCGCTTTTTGCCGTATATGTGCCCGCACGACGATGCTGCACGGTTTTCGATATCGCCAAGGTCGCCCACGCTCCAAAACTCACCGGCTATCTCGTCCGATTGGCCGCCATACTGCAAAAATTCGCCCGGAAATCCCCAATGGCCATAACATTCGAGCCATGTGGTTAGGCCATGCTTATTGCTCACCTTCCTCAATCCGCCAACATAGTCATACGACACCTTATCGGCTATAAATCGGCGCAAATCCCACAAAAAGCGGTCGCTCTCCTGCTGATTGCCAACGGTGTAGCCATAGTAGGCCGGCAAATATGGCAACATCGAGTAGCCATAAGTGGTCTCAAATTGCTCAAGCATGCCGTCGGTGATGTTCTGTCCGCCAGTTTCATAACTGTCTTGCACCACCACCTTAAATGTTCGGCGGTCTTGTGCAGGTATGCGGCGCAATATCTCACCCATATAGGCATCGAAATGGCTTTCCACGTGCTTACGGCTCATCTTATCGATTTCACGACCAGTGGCTTCGGGTGTTGCCGGAGAGTTAACCACGCCGGTTGGAGTCATGCCGGTGCTCATTATCACCCAGCGGCCCTCTGGCGCGCTCCATGTGAGATTACCATCTGAATCGACGCAGTTAGTGATATCAATCACCGACTCCGGATTGATGGCATATTGCGCATCATCAACCTCGGGCTGCACTGGCCACATATAGTGGTCCCAATATGGCAACGGTGTTTGGCACATCTTTGCAAGTGTCTTTTCGGCATAATTGCCTATTCGCGCCATCGACGAGAACTCAATTTTCTCAAATCCGCCCGGCTGGCTGGTTGGAGCCACTGTTATGCGAAATTGGCTCGCTGTGGTTGCCGGCAACGATATCACAAACGGAGCATAAGGCACAAAACCTGTCATCAAGCCGTCGTGAGTGCGGTCAACTGGCTGCTCCGTCAATTGCTGCCACTTGCCATCGACCATGGCATGAATGGCGAGCGTAGTCTTTATGTATTTGCGGCAAGGAGTAATGGTTAGCGAACGCACTGTGACCGGCGAATCATAACTAACGGTCACTTCTGTAGCCTTATTGGCAGGAAGGGCCTTCACATCGGCTCCTTCGGTGACGCTCAATTTGTAGTTGCCAAGTCCGTCATAGCCCTTAGGCGCCGGATAGGCAATGGTGCGCAACGGCTGAAATTCTTTTTGTTCGGGCTTTATGGCAAGTTGCACCTGTCGGCCGCCATCAACCACCATTTCCACCGCCGACAAATAGCGCATTGCCTGCGATGCCTCAACCCATGGGCCTCCCGACTGGCTCCAGCCCGGCGAATTGAAGATTCCTATTTCTATATCGAGTTCCGAAGCTGTTTTAAGCGCAGTGTGAAGCACTTCCCACCACTCATCGGTGAAGATTTTCACACTCTTGTCGGTGTACATCCCATCTTGCCCAATGTCGCCAATAAAGGCTCGGTTGATGCCGGCGCGCTTCATGGCATGAAGGTCGGAGATCACTCCCTCTTTCGAGATATTACCCGAAATCCAATACCAATACACAGCGGTGCGCACGTCGCTGGTAGGCTGAACGAAATTTTTCTCAAACGTGAACGATTTCGACGACGATAGAACAACCGCCATCGCTATCAGAAGAATTGAATATAAGTGTTTCATGCTATCTTGATTGTTTACTTTTAGCAAAAGTATTGATTTCGGCTAACAAATGCAACAACATTGGTCCCTAAAGGCCACAACTATCGCATTAAAAACCTATATTTAATTCAATTATACCCATATTTATAGCCTCAATCCTAAGGCAAACCCCACAAAAAAGAGTATCTTTGCAAAACAAACGTTCAACAAAAAAAGATACACTATATCCCGCTAACCATGAGCAAAAAAATACGCTTTGGTGTGATTGGCACCAACTTCATCACCGACATGCTTCTCACAGGAGCATTTCAGGACAGCAGATTCGAACTCTCGGCCATATGTTCACGCACTCAGCAACGCGCCGACGAGTTTGCCGCTAAATACAACATTCCTCACACTTTCACCTCGCTGCTCGACATGGCTAAGAGCGATGTGGTTGACGCAATCTACATCGCCACTCCTAACAGCACTCACGCCGAGTTCAGCATACTTTGCATGAACCACGGCAAGCATGTGCTTTGCGAAAAGCCGTTTGCCTCTAACGCTCGCGAAGTGAAGCAAATGATTGATGCAGCCAAGCGTAACGGCGTGGCACTCATGGAAGCAATGATTGCAACCATTAACCCTAACTTTGAAATCATTAAGAATCATCTGCACGAAGTGGGCGATGTGCGACGCTACTTTGGCAGTTATTGCCAATACTCTTCGCGCTACGATAAATACAAGGAAGGCATCATTCTTAACGCATTCAAACCCGAACTCTCTAACGGCGCCATCATGGACATCGGTGTATACACCATCTACCCCATGATTGCACTTTTCGGCAAGCCTCAAGGCATCACGGCTCAAGGCATGCTGCTCAGCACCGGTGTGGACGGACAAGGCTCGGTAAGTTTTAAATATCCGGGCATGGAGGCCTCGGTGGCTTTCTCTAAAATTGCCGACTCTTATCTGCCGGGCATTATCGACGGCGAAAAAGGCTCGCTGATTATCGATAAGATTCAAACTCCCGAAAGCGTAGAGTTCCGCAACCGCACAGAGCATCGCAACCTCGGCGTAACTTTCGACCGCGACATATATTATTACGAAATTGCCGAATTTATCAACCTCATTGAGCAAGGACGACAAGAGTCGGAAATCAACACTTGGAACATAAGCCTTGCCACAATTGAAGTAATCGACGAAATTCGCCGCCAACTCGGAGTAGTTTACCCTGCCGATGCCATCTAAATCAGGCGAAGCGTTGCTGCTGACACTCGCACAAAAAAACGCAACTTGCAAAGCGTTTCTTGACATCAGCGGAAAACGTTTTTCACGGCAAAGGCTTGCCCAATGCGGGCTAACGCTTCTCATATCGAGTTTTTTCACTAACTTTGAAACCAAACTATTTAAAACAAACATTTATATCCATGATTAAAAAAAGTTTAGCAATCCTTTGCGCTATTGTTTCGCTCGGTTTGATGACTGCGTGCAGTGGCCAAGGAGAAATTAAATCTTACAATGAAGGGATTAACATCATCCCTATGCCTCAAGAACTAGTAGCCGGCGAAGGTTCATTCACACTCACTGGCGATGCTGCCATTGCAGCCACCACTCCTGAAGCAAAAACCGTAGCCGAATTCTTCGCTGCTAAGATGAGCACATCTACTGGTTACTCTATCGAAGTGGCCGAAACCGGCAACATTGCTCTTGTTGTCGACGCCAACCTCGACACTAACGACGAAGGTTACACCCTTGAAGTTACTCCTCAAGGCGTAACTGCTACTGCTAAAACTCCTCAAGGTTTGTTCTACGCCATGCAATCGTTCATGCAGCTTCTTCCTGCCGAAATCGAAAACCCCGAAAAAACTAAGGGCATTGCTTGGGTAGCACCTGCTGTAAGCATCAAGGACCAACCTCGTTTCGGCTATCGCGGCATTATGCTCGACCCTTGCCGTCACTTTATGCCTGCCGAAAACGTGAAGAAGTTTATCGACGTTATTTCTTTGTTCAAAATCAACCGCATGCACTGGCACCTAACCGACGACCAAGGCTGGCGCATCGAAAGCAAGAAATATCCTAAACTTAACGAAATCGCTTCGAAGCGTATCGAAGGCGAAGGTTTCGAACATGGCGGTTACTACACTCAAGAAGAAATTAAGGACATCGTGAAATATGCTGCCGACCACTTCATCACCGTCATTCCTGAATTGGAAATCCCTGGACACGAAATGGCTGCCATCTCGGCTTACCCAGAACTTTCTTGCAAGGGCATCCAAGACACTCCTCGCATCATTTGGGGCGTAGAAGATGTGGTGATGTGTCCTGGTAAGGAAGACATGTTCACTTTCCTTGAAGCCATTGTCGACGAAATGGTTGAGTTGTTCCCAAGCGAATACTTCCACATCGGTGGCGACGAATGCCCTAAATTGAGTTGGAAGGAATGTCCTGCTTGCCAAAAGCGCATTAAAGAACTTGGTTTGAAGGCCGACAAGAAGCACACTGCCGAAGAACGCCTTCAAAGCTATGTGGTGCAACGCATGGAAAAATATTTGGCTACTAAGGGCAAAAAAATCATCGGATGGGACGAAATCCTTGAAGGCGGCCTTGCTCCTACTGCAACCGTAATGTCGTGGCGCGGCGAAGCTGGCGGTATTGAAGCGGCTCTTATGGACCACAACGTAATCATGACTCCTGCCGGCGAAGGTATGTATCTCGACGCTTTCCAAGGCGATGCCAAGATTGAGCCTGTCACTATCGGCGGATATGCGCCTCTTTCTATGACTTACAGCTACAACCCTACTCCCGACACTTTGGTGACTATGAACAAGCAACAATACATCCTTGGCGTGCAAGGCAACACTTGGGCTGAATATATGTACACCGAAGAAAAACGCGAATACATGATTTTCCCTCGCATCATTGCCGTGGCTGAAATCGGTTGGACTAACCTTGACAAGAAAGACTACACCGACTTCGAACGCCGTATTCTTAACGCTTACGTGCGCCTTGATGCTCACAACATGGGTTACCACATCCCTATGCCTGAACAACCTAACGGCTCTTGCAACTTTGTGGCATTCACCGATTCTACTTCTGTTGAGTTCAAAACATCTCGCCCTATGAAGATGGTCTACACTCTCGACGGTAGCGAACCAACTGCTGAATCTACAGAATACACTGCACCTATCGCTATTAACGAAACAACTACCATCAAGATTGCTTCGGCGCTGCCTCATGGCAAACTAAGCACCGTGCGCACTATTGTTGTCGAAAAGCAAGAACTTGCCCCTGCTAAGGAAGTGGCGTCTACCACTCCTGGCTTGAAGTTGGATGTTTACGATGGTATGTTCCTAAGCGTTAAGGACTTCGAGGCTGCCAATTTGCCTATCAAGGAATCGTTGGTTATCGAAAAAACTCGCGCAATCACCGCTCAAGTTCAAACTTCTGAATCGATGCGCGGCGTTAAGCAATATGCAGCCATCGCCACTGGTTATGTAAACATTCCTGAAGACGGCGTTTATTACATCTCTTCTGACCTTGAAGAAGTGTGGGTTGACGGAACTTTGCTTATCAACAACGGCGGCGAAGTTAAGAGATTCTCTCGCCACGACAATTGTGTGGCTCTTGCTAAGGGTCTTCACGAAATTCGCCTTGTTTTCCTTGGCCACATCATGGGTGGTTGGCCTTCTAACTGGAACGACGGCAGCGTGAAACTTCGTAAGGCCGATGCCGAAAAGTTCACTCCTATCACTCCTGACATGATTTGCCACTAATATCACACTCCGTTGATATAACATAAAAAATGTAGCGTGCTTCTTGACATGAAACACGCTACATTTTTTTTATCACGAAACGGCATCAACTGCCCTTCGTGAAAGCAATATTCGTAAGATGCAAAAACACTTCTATGAGATTGCCCACAAGGTGATGCCATACCGGAATGGTGAATTTACCGAAGAGCAACTTAACCTAAAGGCAACCAAAGAACGCCAAACAAGCATTAGCAATTCTGCTCGCAACAATTATAAATAAAAGAAATTCCTATAGTTAAACGTCGTCAGTGGCGAATGCACATCATCGAGCAGCAACATTCGTGCAGGCATTTCGTGGAGCGGCACGCCTTCATCGAGCAACATTCGCAATCGTTGCGCCAATTTCACATTCTCTCGAGCCAACTCTTCTTCGGTGGTTGGAATGCCAAGCATTTCGGCCTCTTCTATTTCGCTGATTATCATTCCCGAAAACAGTCCATGCAAGCCCTCCTTACGGGCAAACAAATCGGCATAACACCACACTGCCACAATATTGGCACCATGTTTGCGCAAATAATAAGCATGCGAGTGATTAATAACCAATCGCAAAGTGCCATCGGCATTCTTACCTATCAGCCCCGAATCGGTGCCGTGACCAAGCATCATCAGTCGGCGACTTCGCGGCAAGTGATTTAGCACGGTCTTTATGGCTGCATTGGTGTCAGCCTGTGTTATGAGTTGCACATTTTTACCCTCATACATCGCCTTGAGCATCTCAGTGGTTGAATCGTAGGGATGCACCACAAGCATATCCACAGCCTGCTGCTTTACGTTGTTTTCTGTTTCTGAATTTGGGAGTTGCGTTTCGTTATAGTTCATTTCATCCATACCATTGTCTATTTTTCTCACATCAATTACTGTCTACACAAGCAAACTTACAAATATTTTTCTTATTTCCGAAAAATTAGCATTAGTTTAGGCACACTTTTGTAAGTCCTCCTATTGGCCTATAGCCACATTGCAATAACTAAAAACTCTCACTTCACCCTTCGCCAAACAACACCTCAACAACAATTTTCTCTTATTTGCGTAAATTTAACACAAATTATTTTGCAATGTGAAAGTTTCGACATACTTTTGTAGTGTTAATTTAACGCATCATTCCAAACAATATATGAGTAATTACACTTACAATCCCGAATCGGAGTTTCCTTATCAATATAAATATCCGCATCCGGCCGTCACAGCCGACTGTGTGATTTTTGCCTTCAACGGCTCAAAACTGCAAGTGCTGTTGGTGGAACGTGGGCTTGAGCCTTACAAAGGCAAATGGGCTTTGCCGGGCGGATTTGTTCGCCCCGACGAGAGCATTGCCGACTGCGCAAAACGCGAACTTGAAGAAGAAGCAGGCATTCAAATCAACTACCTTCAGCAATTTCACGTTTTCTCGGCGCCCGACCGCGACCCACGCGAAAGGGTTATCACCGTTGCTTTCTACGCTCTCGCTCCTTTGCAAGAAGTGAAAGGCGGCGACGATGCTGCCAAGGCAAACTGGTTTAACATCGACGACGTGCCGGCTTTGGCGTTTGACCACGACCAAATTTTGCGCCGGGCATTAACCGAAATGCGCAAACAAATTCATTTCGAGCCTATTGGCTTTGAGTTACTGCCCGAAAAGTTCACTATCAAGCAGTTACAAACTCTCTACGAAGCAATTCTCGGGGTTAAGTTCGACCGAAGAAACTTCTACAACAAGATGCGGCATTTCGAAATTCTTATCCAGTTAGACGAAACTGCCAATCCTTCTTCGAAGAAAGAAGCATACTTGTTTAAGTTTAACAAAGAGAAATATAACGAGCTGAAAGACCGTGGCTTTAGATTAGAATTTTAATCAAAAAAATGAGATATACACCCGAAAACATCACCCACCTTGAGCCTAACGAAATATTTGTGTTTGGCAGCAACCTTGCCGGGCGGCATGCCGGCGGTGCTGCTCGCGCTGCCTACAACAAGTTTGGCGCTATTTGGGGCAACGGCGTGGGGCTGCAAGGTCAGTCTTACGCAATCCCTACTATGCACGGCGGTGTTGACGACATTAAGCCATATGTCGACGAGTTTATTAACTTCGCTAAAAACAATCAAAATCTAACGTTTTTAGTCACTCGAATAGGCTGCGGAATTGCTGGTTTCACCGACAGCCAAATGGCTCCACTTTTCGCCGACGCCGTTAACTTGAGCAACGTGGTGTTGCCCGAAACTTTTGCCCGCATCATTAAAAAATGAAAAATTAGGCATCGGCTGCCCTTAGGAAAACAATGGCATCAATATCACAATACAGGAGAAAAATTATGTGTGAATAATACATGCGAAAACACACACCTATGAACTAACACACACGCGTTATCCCTATGCGAAAAAAATGGTATGAATAAAAGACACACGGGGTCGTTTCTGCGATGAAACGACCTTTTTTTCTTACCTGTCGACCAATTATGTCAAAAAAAAATTCTAATTTTACACCTTCAATGGTAAGAATTTTTGGGTTACTCGCTTTTTACGTTAATACTATAGACACAGAAAACATATATCCCAAAAAGATTGTTTTACAGTAAAAAGTTTAAAACTATGGCACAAATCACAAAAGAGGCCGCATTGGCCTATCACTCACAAGGCAAACCAGGTAAAATAGAGGTAGTCCCTACCAAACCCTATAGCACACAGTATGACCTTAGTCTGGCTTATTCGCCAGGTGTTGCCGAACCATGTTTAGAAATTCAAAAGAACCCCGACGATGCCTACAAATACACCAGCAAGGGCAATCTGGTGGCTGTTATCAGCAACGGCACCGCTGTGCTTGGGCTGGGCGACATTGGCGCTTTGAGCGGCAAGCCCGTGATGGAAGGCAAGGGGCTGCTATTTAAAATATATGGGGGAATCGATGTGTTTGACATTGAAGTGAACGAAAAAGACCCCGAAAAGTTTATTGAAGCGGTTAAGGCTATTGCGCCTACTTTTGGCGGAATAAACCTTGAAGACATTAAAGCCCCAGAATGTTTCGAAATCGAACGACGCCTAAAGGCCGAACTCGACATTCCTGTGATGCACGACGACCAGCACGGCACAGCCATCATTTCTTCGGCAGGTTTGCTCAATGCCCTTATCGTGGCAGGCAAAAATATCGAAGATGTGAAAATTGTTGTCAATGGGGCTGGTGCGGCTGCCATTAGTTGCACAAAACTTTATGTGGCTCTTGGTGCGCGTAAAGAAAACATCGTGATGCTCGACAGCAAAGGTGTAATAACCGACAACCTACCAAACCTTTCGCCAGAAAAACAAGAATTTGCCACTTCGCGACGCGACATTGCCACTCTCGAGCAAGCAATTAAGGGTGCTGACGTGTTTTTGGGACTTTCAAAAGGCAACGTGCTCACTAAAGCCATGGTGCAATCAATGAGCAACAACCCTATAGTGTTTGCACTCGCCAATCCTGTTCCCGAAATATCATACGAAGATGCCATGGAGGCTCGTCCCGACGTGCTAATGTCGACTGGTCGCAGCGACTACCCTAACCAAATCAACAACGTAATCGGCTTCCCTTACATCTTCCGCGGGGCACTCGACACTGCAAGCACCGCAATCAACGAGGAAATGAAGATTGCCGCTGTGCATGCAATTGCCGATTTGGCTAAAAAGCCTGTGCCCGACGTTGTTAACGAGGCTTATCACGTGAACAACCTCAGTTTCGGGCGCGAATATTTCATCCCGAAACCTGTAGACCCACGCCTAATCACCGACGTGTCGACTGCTGTGGCCAAGGCTGCAATCGAAAGCGGCGTGGCACGCAAAACTATAACCGACTGGGACGAATATGCCGCTCACCTAAAGAGAATGCTGGGACAAGAAAGCAAACTTACTCAGCAATTTTACGAAATGGCCCGACAAGACCCTCAGCGTGTGGTGTTTGCCGAAGGTATTCACCCCACCATGCTTCGCGCAGCCGTACAAGCCAAGAACGAAGGCATTTGCCACCCTATCTTGCTCGGTAATGACGAACGAATCACAAAACTGGCGGCAGAACTCGAACTTAGCCTTGAGGGTATCGAAATAGTGAACCTTCGCCACGACCGTGAAGCAGCACGACGCGAACGATATGCTAAAATTCTTGCCGACAAGCGCGCTCGAGAAGGATTTAGCCTCGATGAAGCCAACGATAAGATGTATGAGCGCAACTACTTCGGCATGATGATGGTAGAAACCGGCGATGCCGACGCTTTCATTACTGGCACTTACACAAAATATAGCAACACCATTAAGGTGGCTAAGGAAGTGGTGGGAATTAAGCCCGGTTATAAGCACTTTGGCACTATGCACATACTTAACTCCAAGAAAGGCACTTTGTTTATAGCCGACACGCTCATCAACCGACGACCAGGTACCGACACTTTGGTCGATGTGGCTCGCCTGTCGGAATTCACCGTGCAATTCTTTAACAAAAAACCGGTGATGGCAATGATATCGTTCTCTAACTTCGGCGCCGACAAGGATGGAAGTCCTGCTTATGTGCACGAAGCCGTGAGAATTCTTCAAGAGGAATGCCCAAACCGACTTATCGACGGCGAAATGCAATTAAACTTTGCGCTCGACCGCGATTTGCGTGACCGCAAATATCCATTCACACGCTTGTTCGGAAAAGATGTTAACACTCTAATTTTCCCTAACTTAAGTAGTGCAAACGCTGCTTCTAAGTTGTTGCAATATATGACCAACGACGTTGAAGTGCTTGGCCCTATACAAATGGGACTAAATAAGCCAATCCACTTCACCGACTTCGAAAATCATGTGCGCGACGTTGTTAACATCACCGCCATTGCCGTGCTCGATGCTATTGTTGCAAAGAAGAATAAAAACAACCCCAGTTGCTCATAATCACCCACCAAAAAATAACATTTGCCAATGACGACTCTAATCGACGCCATTAAAGCCCGGCACAGTGTTCGCCGATACATCAGCCGACCGCTTTCGCCTGAAATCATTAAGACTCTTCAGGACAAAATTGATGAATGCAACGCCCTCGCCAATCTAAACATTCAACTTGTGGTGGGCGAAACTCGGGCATTCAGCGGATTGTTTGCTTACGGAAAATTTTCGGGCGTGGAAAATTACTTTGTGATTGTGGCAAAAAAAGGCGACGATTGCGACGAAAGAGTTGGTTACTATGGCGAACAGTTGGTGCTTTTAGCGCAGTCATTAGGTCTTAACACCTGCTGGGCGGGCCTATCGTACAGAACTGTGGACAACGTGTACAGCGTGGCCGATGACGAAAAACTGGTGTGCATGATTTCGCTCGGCTACGGCGAAAGCCAAGGTCATGAGGCTAAACACAAAACACTTCAGCAAATCAGCAATTGCTCAGAAAACTCACCTCTGTGGTTTCGCAACGCTGTGCAGGCGGTTCAACTGGCGCCTACGGCCATTAATCAGCAAAAGTTCTATTTCGAACTCTTGCAGCAGCAGTCAAACGGCTTGCCGGTGGTGAAGGCCATGCGACAATTCTCCATTGTGGGATACACTAAGATGGACCTCGGAATTGCAAAACTGCACTTCGAAATTGGCGCTGGTTCGCAAAAATTTGTTTGGGCCGACTAAGCAAATTTTGGCTAAATAAAACACTTCATTGAACTTTTGGGCGATTGTGTTTGTTAATATCACACAAACCCCATCACTAACAAAACTAACATTAGGCTATGGAAACATTTAACGATGTAATAAACGGAAACAAACTCGTATTAGTTGACTTTTATGCCACTTGGTGCGGTCCTTGCAAAATGATGCACCCAGTGCTTGAGCAAATAAAATCTACGCTTGGCGACAAGATTCGAATCATTAAGTTAGACATAGATAAGCACCAAGGCACCGCCATGCAGCACGGCATTCAATCAGTGCCCACGCTTATGCTTTGGCAAAACGGCACTATGCTTTGGCGTCAATCAGGTGCAATGCAAGCAAATGCGTTGTTGCAAATCATTAAGCAACACTTGTAATAACACATAACCCGTTGGGGTGCAATCTGCATTAAAGATTCTTCCCCAAAAGCAAATAACTCCGTAATAGCACAAAGGCTCACCCCACACCGGGATGAGCCTTTAATATTTTAATCTTGCATAGCGAGTGCTCCACGAAAAAATGGCCGCCTTCGCTGTGAAGTTTTCAACTCACGCTTTCGCTATTCAAAAATATTTAGCGACTTAGAGCGCCAGCATTGTGGATGCTCTACGCCCAAGGCATCGGCCACTATGCCAGCATAGTCGATTACGCTTACCACTTCTTCGATTTTGTGATTTTTCTTTATGCCTTTGCCACTAACCACAAGCGGCACAGTTATTTCATCGGGGTGAGTTCCGCCATGACCATAACCCACACCACCATGGTCACCCACAATCACTATCACAGCATCATCGTAGATGCCGGCATCTTTCACTGCCTGAACTATCTGTCCCACTTGAGCGTCCACATCCTTAACCATCGCAAAGTAGCCTTCGCTTCGATGGCCATCGCTGTGACCGGCGTGGTCTATTTGGTCAATCTGAACAAACAGCAAGTTAGGTTTCTTTTCCTTGATATATTTTGCTGCTTCTTGCGCTGTAGCCACATTTGGGACATCGGCTTCGGCTATGTAACGCTTATAGTCGCAACAAAGCGAGTCGCAGAAAAACAGCACATCGCGCCACTCGGTTTGAACGCCAATTTCGGCCGACGGCATTGCTTGTCGCACTGCGTGAAACACCGTAGGATAGCGATGCTCGCCCTCGCCATACACTGGAGTAAAACCGGGGTCTAAGGTGTTGTCGTTATATCCGTGCATGCCAGGAAATGTGCCCGACATCATCGACTTCCAGTTTGGCGCGCTTATAGATGGCAACACTGTGCGCGAATTAAGTGTCCACGACCCCTCTTCCATTAGAGCCTTTATGTTGGGCATTTCACAGTTAACACTGTCTTCAAAGCAGTAACTGCCCCAACCGTCTAAGCCTAACCATATTACATGGCTTGCACCAACCTTAATTTGTTGTTCGTTTTCTTTACAAGAAGAAAGCACAAGCAGCGACATCACCGCCACTAAAGTCATTACTTTACTCAATATCTTCATATCTTTACATGTTTATGTTTTATTTCGGCCTTTTTATGATGCACACCAAGTTTTTGGCACGCATTTTTCAGTCACTCTACAAATTTCACAAAATTATTTAATATAACACGCACTTAAAACCTAAAATATCGTATCTTTGTTTAAATAATAAATATCAAAAATGAAGCGTTTACTACTCATCACATTAATCGTCTGGGCCTATTCGGCCCATGTTTTCGGTGTTGATTACAGCAACATCAGCAATTGGTATGAGTGCGGAGGCGCTAAGAGCGAGAAAATCGACGTTTTTTACATGCTCCCCACCTGCGTAGGGCCATGGCAGGATGCCAATGGCACTACTCACTATAACGCCGATGTTGCCAACGCTAAGCACCGCAAGGCATGGAGCCTGTCGTGCTCTTTGGCCAAAGAGATTTTTGGCAACAACACTAACTTCTTTCTGCCCTATTATAGGCAATTCACCTTTGGCGCTCCATTTGGCTCTTCAGAAATCGACAGCATCAAGGCAATTGCCCGCACCGATGCCGTAAATGCCTTCAACCACTATCTGAAGCACCACAACAATGGCCGCCGATTCATCTTGGCAGGATTTAGTCAGGGTGCCGGATTGCTTGTCGACATCATAAAGCAGATGGACAAAAAAACCTACAAACGCATGATTGCCGCCTACGCTGTGGGCGGTTGCGTAACCAACGACGACCTCAAGCACCCCTTCATTAAGCCCGCTAAAAGCGCTACCGACAAGGGGGTGGTGATATGTTTCAACTCGTGGGATAAAAGTGATGGCATTGCGGCTCGCAACAACCTGTTTCCCGACAATGTGCTCTGCATTAATCCCATCAACTGGACCACCAGCAAACGCAAAGCCGTGCTTCATCACAGGGACACACAAATCTTGCCTCACGACAAAAACTTCTCCTACGGAACTGCCGTGGTGCCTCTCGACAATAATTGCAACGTAACAGTTGAGGTAGACCCCGAGAGCCACCTGCTCATGGTTAGCGGCATCAATCCCGGCATTTACCATCTGCCAAGCATGGCAAGTTATTTCCCTGTGGGGAGCCTGCACTTGCAAGAACTGTTTTTCTTCAAACCGTTTCTGCAACAAAACATCATAGTAAGAAGCCGATAAAAAAATCAATAAATTCACGAAACAATCTAAACAACAATAACATATGAGTAACAAAATAACAGAACTATTTGGAATAAAATACCCCATCATAGCAGGCGGCATGGTGTGGTGTAGCGGATGGCGATTGGCATCGGCAGTGAGCAACGCAGGCGGTCTCGGACTTTTGGGCGCCGGTAGCATGCACCCCGAAACCCTCGCCGAACACATCGACAAAATGCACCAAGCCACCACCAAACCGTGGGGAGTGAATCTTCCGTTGATGTACCCCGAAATTGACCGTGTTATCGATTTAATTATTGAAAAAGGCGTTAAAATCGTGTTCACCTCGGCAGGAAGCCCTAAAAAATACACCCAACGCTTTCACGACGCAGGCATGAAGGTGGTTCACGTGGTGGCAAGTTGCAAGTTTGCCGCTAAATGCGAGGAAGCCGGTGTAGATGCCATAGTGGCCGAAGGTTTTGAAGCCGGCGGACACAATGGCCGCGAAGAAATCACCACAATGACTCTCATTCCGCAAGTTCGCAAAGCCACAAGTCTTCCTCTAATTGCAGCCGGTGGCATTGCTTCAGGCAAAGCCATGCTTGCTGCCATGGCTCTTGGCGCCGACGGCGTGCAAATTGGCACTCTTTTTGCGCTTAGCGAAGAAAGTTCGGCTGCCGATGCCTTTAAGCAACACTGCATCGGCCTTAAAGAAGACGACACCATGCTGGCTCTTAAAAAGATTGCGCCTACCCGATTGGTTAAAAATGCTCTTTTCCAACGCATTGCCGATGCCGAAAACCGTGGTGCCGATGCCAACGAATTGAAAGACATTTTAGGTGCTAAGGCTGCAAAACGTGGCATATTTGAAGGTGATATCGAAAACGGCGAATTAGAAATTGGGCAAATAGTTTCTGATATCAAAGAAATACGCCCAGTTGACGACATCATGAAGTGCCTTATTGAGGATTTCAAAAACACTGCACAGAACATTAATTCTATAACTGAATTTTAAAATCTGCGCAGTTAACAACCCATAAATTACTGCTAAGCAGTGATTCGGTATAAAAAAAGCAACAACGGCAACCAAATTTGGCCACCGTTGTTGTTTTTTCATTTTATCCGATTTTTTTTGATGCTTATTTCACTTCGATGCCTCGCAATGCAAGTTCGGCACAAAATTGGTCAGCATTGTCAAACACTATACCATCTATTCCCACCGCCTTTGCGCCATCCACATTCTCAGCCTTATCGTCGACAAATATCGACTCCTCGGCCTCAATGCCAAAGCGCTGCAGCGAACATCTGTAAATCATTGTGTCAGGCTTCAACAAATGTTCCTCACACGACAACACCCTGTCCTCAATGTATTTAAATACCTCAAAGCGAGGCATGGTGTCATACACCTTGGTCGACCAGTTGCTCAGGCCATATATTCTATAGCCCTGCTCTTTCAGGTTGGCAAGCACCCTTTGCATGCCAGGCACCTCACCCAGCACAATCTCCTGAAAGCGGGTGTCGAAGGCGTCAATCAAATCGGCACACTGTGGATACTGCACCTTATAGTCAGCAACATAATCGGCAAAAGGGCGTTCTCCCTTATCGAGTGCTGTGTAGGTTTCTTTGTCGAGAACAAGAGCCATAAATTCGCCAAAGTGCTTATGTTCAGGATTCTCGGCGCGAAGCATTGCAAAAAACCTGTCGAAATCATAATCGACAAGCACCTTGCCAAAATCGAATATGATGTTTTTTATCATACTGCGCCAAGTTTAACCTCTTTGCCAAATGGCGCCAACGATAACTTTGCCATCTTGTAGTGTTGCTTGCCGAAAGGTATGCCTATGATAGTAATCATTAGCAGCGTTCCGAAAACGATGTGCATCAACCATGCCCACAAGCCGCCAAAAATAATCCAAATGATATTAAGCACAGTGTTCAAGCAGCCTGTAGTTTCTTCTTTTTTAGTCACTTGGCTGCCAAAAGGCCACAAACACAACAAACCTATCTTAAAGGTTTGAATAGCGGCTGGAATACCGATAATAGTAATCGCTAACGACAAACTACCTGCAAAATAGGCAATAGCAGCTTCAAGGCCGCCAAAAATCATCCACAATAAATTTCCTAAAATCTTCATTTTTCAATCAATTATTAGCAGTTATTTTATTCCGTTTCTTCAGTCTCTATTACGGGTTCTTCTTCAAAGTTGCTCCACAAGTTCATTCGCATCTGGTGCCACACAGCACCCCCATGCTCCGAACCGCTAACACCCTCATCAACAAAGCCAAATCCCTCATAAAATCTTATATTATAGTCTTTGCAGGTGAGCACCAAGCCGCTGAGTTTGCGCATACTTGCATCGGCAGCCAAACGGCCTATCAGCTTGCCGGCATAGCCACGCCTGCGATAGTCGGGATGAGTGGCCACTCCAAATATCATCTGCCACTTGCCCTGCTCATTGCAATATTCAGGACTGGCATACATCTCATCGAGCAAATCCTTCTCCTCAACCACAGGGCCATTTATCATCGACACTATCTTGCCATCGGCCTCAAGCACATAGAAATGCTCCGGATAGGCCTTTAGTCGCCATGCAAAGGTATCGCGTGTGGCAGCCTCGGCGGGCGGAAAACATTGTGCCTCCAATTCGGTTATGGCGTCTATGTCGCTCTCCTGAGCCTTACGTATTTTCCAATCTTCGTTCACCGTTTTTTCAGTTTATCTATGTTCATAATATTACATAAACAAATTTATCACATTTATCGCAATTATCAAATCACACTTCAATATTTCAACCAAAAATCATCCTCTTGCCCATATTCTCATTTCCACATTGCAACACACAAAAAAACACTGCGTGCACATTGCAGCACACGCAGCATTTTATGATTTTCTTAAAAATAAAATTCTATTGTGTTCAAAAACATCACTCCGCGCTTTCTTAACCTCGCAAGCACTTGTAGTGCAGAGCGATATCCAAGTGCACTTTGGCTAAATGAACGGCAACGACATGATCTGTCCGTTTTCGCCCACTTTGCGCATCACTCCGTTTTCAATCAAGAAAAACTCGCCATATATTTTTTCGTCGCCGTTACGGCCCATTAAGTATGTGCCGTCGGGGAAAGCATAAAACCGATAACCGTTCTTGCTGTCGGGCATTGCCAAATCGTGAAACGGATGCTTTCCGTCCTTTGGGGCCTCTTTAAACATATAGTAGTGTGGCACAATCTGCACCTCGGTTATGCCTAAACCCTGCAAAAAACGCTTATACTTAGGGTCTTTCACCTCGCTGGCCTCTTCGGGCAGCGCATACACTATGCGCGCACAGTTCATCGAACCGGCCGAGATACCCATCAACACGCCATCATAACCCTTAAGCAATTTGTCGAAATTAAGGTCGTGCAAAAATGCGTTTTGCGTTGGCACATGGCCTCCGCCTAATATGATGAAGTCGCTTTCTTCTACCATCTCCTTTGCCAAAGGCGCCGTGCGACGGTCGAGCAACTTAAAACTATCGAATTTAAATCCCACATCTTCAAATGCCTTGCGCATGCAGTCCGAACAATGCTCACTATAGGCTACATCGTCGGGCTGGGTGGTCACAAATATGCTTTTCGAAGGCTGTTTTACCACCTGCTGCAAGTTATATAAAAAATCATTGGCGGGATTTATAGCGCCATCCATCCACAAGCTGGGACTGCTTGTTATGAAATATATCATCGCAATTTTATATCGTTTTTTACTATTTTGTCAATATTACTCAAAAAATGTTTCACAAAATTACTGAAAATAATTATTTTTGCAACATAAATTATCAAAACGAACATTCATTCGTCAATTTAATTTCATTTTAACACTTTTCATTACGGCAAATAACCAAACTATTACATTATATGACAAACTTCGTTTTCATTTCACCTAACTTCCCAGAAAAATATTGGCAATTCTGCGACGAGTTGCAAAAAAATGGCGTTAGAGTGCTTGGTATTGGAGATGCTGCTTACGACTCTCTTTCTCAAGAGTTGAAAAACTCTCTAACCGAATATTTCCTTGTGCCCGACATGAGCGACTACGACTCTATGTATAAGGCTGTAGCATACTTCGCATGGAAATACGGCAAAATCGACTGGATAGAATCGAACAATGAATTTTGGCTTGAAACCGATGCTCGCCTACGTACCGACTTCAACGTTAACACCGGCATTAAACTCGACCGTATCGACGCTATCAAGGAAAAATCGGAAATGAAGAAATATTATGCCGAGGGTGGAATTCGCACCGCTCGTCAAGTGAAAGCCGCTAAAGGCCTTGAGGCCGTACTTGCTTTTGCCACCGAAGCAGGCTATCCATTGTTTGCCAAGCCTGATGTGGGTGTGGGAGCTTCTGGTACTCACAAACTTGAAAACGAAGATATGCTGCGCAACTTATTTGCCAACGACCCTCACATCAACGACTATGTTATAGAGGAATTTGTCACCGGCGACATTTGCACCTACGATGCAGTTATCGACTCTAAGGGCGAACCGCTTGCCGAATCGATGTGTGTTTGCCCTCCAAGCATTGCCGACATCGTGGAACAAAACCTCGAATCAACATACTTTGTAGAAAAGAATATGTCGGAAAACCTTCGCTTCTGGGGACGCCGCACCGTAAAAGCGTTTGGCGTAACTTCACGTTTTGTGCACCTCGAATTCTTCCGCCTCAACAAGCCTCACCGCGGTTTGGGAGAAGTGGGCGACTTTGTGGCCCTTGAAGTGAACATGCGTCCGGGTGGCGGTTTCACCCCCGACATGATCAACTATGCTCACAGCCTTTCGATGTATAAGATTTGGGCCGACATGATAGCCTTCGACCGAAGAACTACACCCGAAAACAACGAAGACTATTACTGCGTGTTTGCCGGACGCCGAAACAATGTGAATTATGTGCTTTCGCGTCAAGATGTAATCAACCGCTATCAAGGCGCAATTATGCAAACCAACGACATAGCGCCTGCTTTGGCGCCTGCTATGGGCGACTACGCTTTCATTGCTCGTTTTAGCGAAGACACCGAACGCGACGAATTTATTAACAGCGTTACTCAACGCGCTCAATAATATACACTCTGTTTTTGTTATGCATGTAGAATATCATAAATGGTGGAGTCGCTACCTTAATCGCGACATGGAATATAAAGTTTTCGGCCATGATGGCCAAGCTCTTTTAGCATTCCCTTGCCAAGACGGCAGATATTTCGACTGGGAAAACTATCAAATGCTAAACGTGCTTGCTCCCTTTATCGACGCCGGACGCCTTCGCGTGATTTGCGTTGACGGAATCGACTGGGAAACCTGGTCAAACAAGGGCGGCGACAAACGCTGGAGAATCGAACAGCACGAACGCTGGTTTAACTACATCACCGAGGAACTCCTGCCTAACATTAAGCACAATCCGCAGCAAATGTTCATCACCACGGGATGCTCTATGGGCGGTTTCCACGCCGCAAACTTCTTCTTCCGCCGTCCCGACCTTTTCAACGGCATGGTGGCTCTTAGCGGTCTTTACCACGCCAGCTACGGATTCGACGGATATATGGACGGCAGCGTTTACGAAAATTCGCCACAAGACTTCTTGCAAAACATGCCGGCCGACCACCCTTGGATGGACATGTATCGCCGTAGCAAAATTGTGTTCTGCGTCGGACAAGGTCGCTGGGAAGAGGAACTCCTTTGGAGCACTCGCGAAATGGACCGAATCCTTAAAGAAAAAGGCATCAACAATGCTTGGTTCGATTATTGGGGACACGACATCGACCACGATTGGCCTTTCTGGCGTCAACAATTGCCTTACATATTAGGCAAAATTTTAGGATAATTTTCATCATTATAATTATTCATATTAAAAAGGTCGTAAACAGCATTTACGACCTTTTTTTTCGCCTCTCACCACGCTAACTTTTGCATTTTTGCGGTTTGTTCTTTTTTGTATTTATGCATATTTATTTATCTTTTCTGCATATTTAGTGGTTTTTATAAATATTTTTCGTATTTTTTAAAATTTTTCTTCACAAATATTGCACACTCCAAATAATATGGTTACTTTAGCAACACCTCTCCCCGCTATAGGCTGCTTGGCTTTCGCCACAAGGCAGCAAACACAACAAACCATTTAACACACAGCAACACACAAAAAAAAAACTTTACTTCTATGGACAACAAAATACCATATAAGATATATCTTCGAGAAGACGAAATTCCTAACAAGTGGTACAATATGCGCGCCGACATGGTCAACAAGCCCGCGCCGCTTCTTAATCCGGCCACTCTTCAACCATTCACCCAAAGCGAACTCGAACCGATTTTCTGCTCTGAACTATGCCGACAGGAACTCGACGAAGAAACTCGTTGGTTTGACATTCCCGAAGAAATCCTAAACTTCTATAAGATGTATCGCCCTGCTCCTTTAGTGAGAGCCTATTTCTTAGAAAAAGCATTAGGAACACCCGCTAAAATCTATTATAAATTTGAGGGCAACAACACCTCTGGCAGCCACAAACTCAATTCCGCAATTGCTCAAGCATATTACGCAAAAAAGCAAGGCCTGAAGGGCGTAACAACCGAAACCGGAGCCGGACAATGGGGCACGGCACTGAGCATGGCTTGCACCTACTTCGACCTCGAATGCCAAGTCTATATGGTGAAGTGCTCGTATGAACAAAAGCCTTTCCGTCGCGAAGTGATGCGAACCTATGGAGCCAAAGTCACTCCATCGCCAAGCAACACCACCGAAATAGGTCGTAAGATTCTTGCTGAGCACCCCGACACCAATGGCAGTTTGGGATGCGCAATATCGGAAGCCGTAGAAGCCGCTGCCAAGCAAGAAGGGTTCAGATATGTGTTAGGGTCGGTGCTTAACCAAGTGTTGCTGCACCAAACCATCATAGGACTTGAAACAAAAGCAGCACTCGACAAATACGACATCAAGCCCGACATCATCATAGGTTGCGCCGGGGGCGGCTCGAACTTAGGCGGTTTGATTGCTCCTTTTGTGGGCGAAAAATTGCGCGGCGAGGCCGACTACCAGATTATCGCTGTTGAACCAGCATCTTGCCCAAGCCTAACCCGCGGCAAGTATGCCTACGACTTCTGCGACACCGGCATGATTTGCCCTCTTTCTAAAATGTACACTCTCGGTAGCCAGTTTATGCCTTCGGCAAGCCACGCTGGAGGTCTGCGTTTTCACGGCATGAACTCTGTGCTTTCTCAACTCTACCACGACGGTATTATGGAAGCGCGCGCCGTTGAACAAACTGCCGTTTTCCAAGCCGCTACACAGTTTGCCCGTGTTGAAGGCACTCTGCCTGCTCCTGAAAGCAGCCACGCCATTAGAGTGGCCATCGACGAAGCTCTTAAATGCAAAGAAACCGGCGAAGAAAAAACTATTGTCTTTGGGCTTACAGGCACCGGATATTTCGACCTTTATGCTTACGAAAAATTCAACAATGGCGTGATGGCCGACTACATCCCTACCGACGAAGACATTGCAGCAAGCCTCGCTCGACTGCCAAAAGTGGAATAACCCTGTCATTATCTTTTACACATACACTCACGAAAGGCCTCACTATGAGGCCTTTTTCTTTGCCAAAATGTTGGCACTGAAGCACGGCACAAACCTCAAAATTACGGTTTTGCACACATATTGGTGAAGGGCCTACAGTTCACTCCACTCCTCTATTTTTTTGAAAATACCTAACGAATCATCATTTCAACCCGCAAAAGCCACAACTCAATATAATTTTTAGTAATTTTGTAAAATCACAAAAAAACATTCAGCACCTATGAACGAAACAATAAAATCAATTAAGGAAAGAAGAAGCATTCGCAGTTATCAAAGCACACCAGTGCCACAACACCTGCTCGACCAAGTGCTCGAAGCCGGCACTTTTGCCGCAAACGGCCGCAACTGGCAGTCATGCAAAATCATTTGCATCACCAATCCCGACCTTCGCAACGAAGTGAGCAAGTTAAATTGCAAAATTGGTGGCTGGGACGAAAGTTTCGACCCCTTCTACGGAGCACCTTGCATTCTTTTGGTTATTGCCGACAAAAGCCGCCCAACATACATCTACGACGGCAGTTTAGTGATGGGCAACCTCATGCTTGCGGCTCACTCTGTGGGACTTAGTTCGTGCTGGATTCATCGCGCAAAAGAAGAGATGGAAAGCGAATTTGGCCACAATCTGCTTGCAAAACTCGGCATTGAAGGCGAATGGGAAGGCATTGGCCACTGCGCCCTTGGCTACGCAGCCGTAGAGCACCCTCAAGCGCCTGCTCGCAAAGAAGGCTGGATTCACGAAATTAAGTAACTTTCCCCTCTCTTAAATGAAGATTGAACTCACCGGGCATTACACCCTGCGTCGCATACTCACCACCATGGTTCCATCGGTGTTGATGATGCTTGTAACTTCGGTCTACAGCATCGTCGACGGCTGGTTTGTGTCGAATTTCGTAGGTTCTACTCAGTTTGCCGCAGTCAATCTTGTGTATCCGGCGCTTATGATGATAGGTTCCATAGGCATCATGATAGGCTCAGGAGGATGTGCATTGGTGGCAAAAACCCTCGGCGAAGGAAACCCGCTGAAAGCCAACAAGATTTTCTCGATGCTAATCGAGTTTACCATTGTCACTGCAGCAGTTTTCAGCACAATATTCTATCTTTTTGCCAATGAAATCTGTGCCCTGCTCGGTGCCGACGGAGCATTACAGCAGCATTGCGTCGATTACTCCCGAATAATCATTGTCTGCATGCCGGCATTTATGCTACAAATGGCATTCCAGTCGTTTTTCATGGCGGCCGAAAAGCCTCAACTCGGAGCCGTGATGTCGATTGCCA
The DNA here is from genome assembly GCA_045613305.1 of Muribaculaceae bacterium. GTDB lineage: Bacteria > Bacteroidota > Bacteroidia > Bacteroidales > Muribaculaceae > SFTJ01. The sequence continues at coordinate 90,616 of JAZLAU010000028.1, read as the reverse complement.
GCGGAGTCACCAACATTGTGCTCGATGCCGTGTTTATCATCATCTTCAAGTGGGGGCTCGAAGGCGCTGCCCTCGCCACAGCATTGGCTCAACTGCTTGGCGGCATATATCCACTCTACTACTTCTCATCGAAAAGAAACACCAGCCGACTGAAGTTTAGCCTATCGGCCTTTCAATGGAAACCAATAGCCAAGACTTGCACCAACGGCAGTTCAGAATTTGTGGGGAACATTGCATTTTCATTGGCCAGCATGTGCTACAATTGGCAGTTGATTCGCTACGCCGGCGAGAACGGAGTGGCTGCTTTTGGAGTGATTATGTATGTGGGATTTATTTTCACCTCGGTATTCATAGGCTACAACATATCGATGGCGCCCGTGATTGCCTACAACTTTGGGGCTTGCAACAATGCAGAACTAAAAAGCCTGCTTCGCAAAAGCATGTTGCTACTCACCATTTTCGGGCTCACACTCACAGCCCTTGCCGAAGTGTTCAGCGGGCCTATTGCCCTGATGTTTGTGGGCTACGACAGCGCTTTAACCGAATTCACCACCCACGCTTTTCGCATCTACATGATTAGCAACCTGCTCGTGGGCTTCAACATGTTTACATCGGCATTCTTCACAGCCCTCAACAATGGCGTAGTGTCGGCTTTCGCGGCTTTCACACGCTCCATAATATTCGAAATATCGGCAGTGTTCCTGCTTCCGCTCTGGCTCGGAATAGATGGAATATGGCTTTCAATAACCGTAGCCGAAGCCTTGTCGCTTATAGTTTCGCTATCGCTGTTATTGGCCTTCAGACGCCGTTACGGATACTAAAACCAACACAAAAACAACTATATATATCACATGGATAAAAAAGCATACATCAAGGCCAACATCGAGTGGCTTAATCAGAAATCGAAAGAAGAAGGCGTGAAACCTCTTCCTAAAGGCATCTTTTACAAAGTCATCAAAGAAGGCGACCCCAACAGCAAGCAACCCAACATTCGCAGCGTAATCACCGCACACTACACCGGACGCACCATCAACGGCAAAGTGTTTGACACCAGCGAAGGCGATGCGCCTTTGGCTTGCCGATTGTGCGAACTCATAGATGGGTGGATTATTGCCATGCAACGAATGCACATTGGCGACAAGTGGGAACTATACATACCCGCCGAAATGGCCTATGGCAAACACTCGCAGCCTGGAATACCTGGCGGGTCTACTCTGATTTTTGAAATTGAACTTTTGGGCATATTCTAACCTTTGCAGGTTATAGCATCACACTTTAGCCCTTTTCTATACTCACGCAAGCCTACACACATTCGCACTTTAAACACTATTATTTTCAAATCTTTAGGCTGAAAATGTGATAGATATCGGCAGAATTTTGTAATTTTGCACTTCAATAAAAAACCATTCGGCTCGCCATCAATTAGGCCTGCCAAAATTTAGAACGAACAAAACAGCAAAAATCGTAGAAATATTATGAACGAATTGGCTACCAAATACAATCCTTCTGAAGTAGAGGACAAATGGTATAAGTATTGGATGGACAACGACATGTTTAAGTCTACTCCCGACGAAAGAGAACCCTACACTATCGTTATTCCACCGCCAAATGTCACTGGTGTGCTACACATGGGCCACATGCTCAACAACACAATTCAGGACATTCTAATACGCCGCGCACGCATGGAAGGCAAAAACGCCCTTTGGGTGCCTGGTACCGACCACGCAAGCATCGCCACCGAAACTAAGGTAATCAACAAACTTGCCGCCGAAGGCATCAAAAAGACCGACCTTACTCGTGAAGAATTCCTTAAGCACGCTTGGGAATGGACTCACAAGCACGGCGGAATAATTCTTGAACAACTTAAGAAACTTGGAGCATCGTGCGACTGGAGCCGCACCGCTTTCACAATGGACGAAAAAAGAAGCGAAAGCGTTATTAAGGTGTTCTGCGACCTTTACGACAAAGGTCTAATATACCGCGGTCTGCGCATGGTAAACTGGGACCCTAAGAACCAAACTGCTCTTAGCGACGACGAAGTATATTACGAAGAAGAAAAGTCTAAACTATATCACCTTCGTTACTATTTGGCCGACGACGACATGAGCGGCGAAACCGGAAGCGAAGAAGAAGTGGTGCACCGCGACGAAAACGGTCGTCGTTATGCCGTTGTGGCTACCACTCGCCCTGAAACCATCATGGGCGACACCGCAATGTGCATCAACCCTAAAGACCCTAAAAACCAATGGCTAAAGGGCAAGAAGGTGATTGTGCCTCTTGTTGGAAGAGTGGTAAACGTGATTGAAGACCGCTATGTGGACATCGAATTCGGAACCGGATGTCTTAAGGTTACTCCTGCTCACGACGCCAACGACCACATGCTCGGCAAAAAGCACAACCTCGAAACCATCGACATCTTCAACGGCGACGGCACTGTGTCGGCTGCGGCTGGCATGTATGTTGGCATGGACCGTTTCGACGTGCGCAAGCAAATCGCCAAAGACCTTGAAGAAGCCGGCTTGATGGAAAAGGTTGAAGACTACACCAACAAGGTTGGATTCTCTGAACGCACTCACGTTGCCATCGAGCCAAGACTATCGCTTCAGTGGTTTATCGACATGAAGCACTTTGCCGAAATCGGCCTTCCTCCTGTAATGGACGACGAAATTAAGTTTGTGCCTGCAAAGTACAAATCTACATATCGCAACTGGCTTGAAAACATTCAAGACTGGTGCATCAGCCGTCAATTGTGGTGGGGACACAGAATCCCTGCTTACTACTACGGCGAAAAGGACGAAAACGGTCAACGCCAATTTGTAGTTGCCGAAACTGCCGAACTTGCTCTCGAAAAGGCTCGCGCTAAATCGGGCAATGCCGACATGCAACTCGCCGACCTTGCTCAAGACGACGACGCTCTCGACACTTGGTTCTCTTCTTGGCTATGGCCTATCTCTCTTTTCGACGGCATAAACAATCCCGACAACGAAGAAATCAACTACTACTACCCTACAAACGACCTTGTTACTGGTCCAGACATCATCTTCTTCTGGGTGGCTCGTATGATTATGGCCGGCTACGAATACCAAAAGGCTATGCCATTCCGAAATGTTTATTTCACTGGTATCGTTCGCGACAAGTTGGGCCGCAAAATGTCGAAGTCGTTAGGCAACTCTCCTGACCCTATCGAACTTATGGAACGTTTTGGCGCCGACGGCGTACGCATGGGACTTATGCTTGCGGCTCCTGCCGGTAACGACATCCTTTACGATGATTCCCTTTGCGAACAAGGACGTAACTTCAACAATAAGATTTGGAACGCATTCCGCCTTGTAAAGGGTTGGGAAGTGGCCGACATCGAACAACCTGAATATGCCGCAGTGGCTATCGAGTGGTTTGATTCACAACTCAACGCAGTGTTGGCCGAAGTGAAAGACCTATTCGGAAAGTTCCGCTTGAGCGAGGCTCTTATGGCTATCTACAAACTATTCTGGGATGAATTCTCAAGTTGGTATCTCGAAATGATTAAGCCTGCTTATCAGCAACCTATCGACCGAAAGACTTATGAGCAAACTCTACGTTTCTTCGAATCGTTGCTTTGCATGCTGCATCCTTTCATGCCTTTCATCACAGAAGAATTGTGGCAACACACTGCCGAACGCGCTCAAGGCGAAAGCATTATGGTGGCTAAGATGCCTGAAGCCGGCATCGTTAACGCCGACGCTCTTAACAACATGAACGCTGCTAAGGAAATCATTTCGGGCATTCGCACCATTCGTCTTCAAAAGAACATTCCTAACAAGAATGCTCTTGCCCTTCAAGTGGTGGGCAAATTTAACGATGCTTGCAAGTCAATTATCATGAAACTTGCTAACATCGAAACAATCGACGAAGTTAACGAAAAAGATGCCACAGCAGCCTCTTTCCTTGTTGGAACTACCGAATATGCTGTTCCTCTTGGCAACAACATCAATGTTGAAGAAGAACTTGCTAAACTTAACACCGACCTTAAATACTACGAAGGTTTCTTGATGTCGGTTGAAAAGAAACTTAGCAACGAACGCTTCGTTAACAACGCTCCTGAAGCAGTTGTTAATGCCGAACGCAAAAAGAAGGCCGACGCCGAAAGCAAGATTGCTACTCTTAAAGAAAGCATCGCTGCTTTGCAAAAATAAATCAAGACAAAAAATGATTAAGCACCACTAATTTCGTCAGGTGCCCATATCATAACTCTCATAAAAAGTCTCCGACGCTCAATTCTACATTGATGCGTCGGAGATTTTTCTTTTTTGCCTTAATCTTAACTTTTTGCCACTCACCGCAATCCTATCAAAAATCTAATAAATTTCCTCCATTTATTGCATTTTTCTACCCATAACCTACACTTTAATCTCAAATATCTACCTTTATTTATCTCAGATTTGAACAAATGTTAAATTTATTGCGTTAAATCCACCCTTCAATTGTTAAATCTAAATCACATAACAATAGAAATTTGCCATAACCACTTTACGCCTTGCAGCACATATACCCGCCACCCTAATGTTATAGTAGTCAATCTCCCAAAAATACACATACATCACACTATATCAGGACATTACCCACACATTTTAAATTCACATTACTAAAAAGAATCACGCAGCACACATCTGAATTCTTTTCCTGCTCAAACTCAGCCTTTAATGTTTCAACCCGAGCAACGGCAAAAAAATCAGCACAAAAAAAGTAAAACCAACAGCCTTTGTGTTAATCATATCACAAAGTAGCAAATTATTAAACTAAAAAGCATATCTTTGCAATCATTACCACAAAATATACCATAAAACAAGAATAATTTAAACAATAACCATAAAAAACTAACAAATTGTCAAATTAATTCAGGTATGAAAAAGCTGTTATTTATCATGATTGCTACATGTGCCGTTTTATTCCCAGCCCTTGCCGAAGCGAAGGTTGTGAATGGTACTGTAGTAGATTCCGAAACAGGTGAACCTGTTATCGGCGCTTCAGTTGTACCAGTAGGCACAAATTTAGGTATCGCTACCGACATCGACGGTAAGTTTAGCCTCAACGTGCCCGACAAAGTGACGCAACTACGCATTAGTTACGTAGGTTATGAATCACAAACTGTAAATGCAGGAACAGGTTTAGAAATCTCTCTGACATCTGACTCAAAAGTGCTCGGAGACGTTGTTGTAGTAGGTATGCAAAACGTTGACAAGCGACTCTTTACTGGTGCTACCACAAAAATCGATGCTGCAGAAGCAAAAATCGACGGTGTGGCCGACATCAGCCGTTCGCTTGAAGGTCGCGCTGCTGGTGTTAGCGTGCAAAACGTGTCTGGTACTTTCGGTACTGCTCCTAAGATTCGCGTCCGCGGTGCTACATCTATCTATGGTTCCTCAAAGCCTCTTTGGGTTGTTGACGGCGTGATTATGGAAGACGTTATCGACGTGAGCGCCGACGAACTTTCTTCTGGTAATGCCGAAACTCTTCTTTCTTCGGCTATCGCTGGTCTTAACGCCGACGACATCGAAAGTTTCCAAATCCTTAAGGACGGTAGTGCTACATCTATATATGGTGCGCGCGCAATGGCGGGTGTGATTGTTATCACCACCAAGCGCGGTAAGGCTGGTCAAAACTCTATCAGTTACACCGGCGAATTCACCATGCGCCTTAAGCCAAGTTACAGCACTTTCAACATCATGAACTCTCAAGACCAAATGAGCGTGTACCAAGAACTTGCTCAAAAGGGTTATCTAAACTATGCTGAAGTTGCTAACGCTTCATCAAGCGGTATTTATGGTAAGATGTATCAACTCATCAGCCAATATGACGCAACAAGCGGTCAGTTTGGCTTGGCTAATACCGACGAAGCTAAGGCTGCTTACTTGCGTGCTGCTGAATATCGCAACACCGACTGGTTCGGACGTTTGTTCTCTAACAACTTGCAAATGAACCACTCAGTGAGCATCTCTTCTGGTACTGAAAAGGCTCAGCACTATGCGTCTATCTCTGCTATGGCCGACCCAGGTTGGGCTAAGCAAAGCAAGGTGCAACGCTACACTGCTAACCTTAACTCTACTTACAAGCTTTCTAAGCAATTGTCGTTCAACATGATTGGTAACGCTTCTTACCGTAAGCAAACTGCTCCGGGCACTCTTGGCTCTGACATCGACGTTGTGTCGGGCGAAGTGAAGCGTGACTTCGACATCAACCCTTATTCTTATGCGTTGAACACTTCTCGTGCTCTTGACCCTAACGAGTTCTACACTCGTCACTATGCTCCTTTCAACATCTTCAACGAACTTGAAAACAACTACATGGACCTTTCTGTTACCGACGTTCGCGTGTCTGGTAAGTTCAGCTACAAGCCTATTAAGACTGTTGAACTTTCTGTGCTTGGTGCCATGAAGTATTCTGCTAACTCTCAAGAACACTACATTAAGGAAAACTCTAACCAAACACTTGCATATCGTGCAATGGGAACTACCGTGATTCGCGACAGCAACCCATTCCTATATCAAGACCCCGACAAGCCAGGCTCATTCCCTGTTTCAGTGCTTCCTAACGGCGGTATCTACGAACGCAGCGACAACAGCATGTTTGCTTGGGACTTCCGTGCAAGCGTTAACTACAACGACGTATACAACGACGACCACATCGTGAACTTCTACGGTGGTATGGAAACTAACTCTACCGACCGTCACCGCACTTGGTTCCGTGGTTGGGGTATGCAATATGACATGGGCGAAATTCCAAGTTACGACTACTTGGTATTCAAGAAAGGTCAAGAAGAAAACTCGCTTTACTACTCAATGGCAAACACTCACGTGCGCTCTGCTGCTTTCTTCGCTACAGGAACTTACTCTTGGAAGCATCGCTACACTTTGAACGGCACTATTCGTTACGAAGGTACTAACTCTCTTGGTAAGAGCCGCTCTGCTCGTTGGTTGCCTACTTGGAACATCTCTGGTGCTTGGAACGTGCACGAAGAAGACTTCTTCCCTGCCCTTCAACCTGCTATGAGCCACCTTACTCTTAAGGCGTCTTACTCTTTGACAGCCGACCGTCCTGCTGTTACTAACTCATTTGCCGTAATTTCGGCTTACAACCCTTGGCGTCCGTTCACTCAAGTGGGCGAAAGCGGCTTGCAAGTGGTTGACCTTGCTAACAGCGACTTGACTTACGAAAAGAAACACGAGCTTAACATCGGTCTTGCTGCAGGTTTCATCAACAACCGCATCAACGTGGAATTCGACTGGTATAAGCGCGACAACTACGACCTTATTGGTCTTGCTACCACTCAAGGTATTGGTGGTCAAATCCGCAAGTACGGTAACATCGCTTCTATGAAGTCGCACGGTGTGGAATTGAGCATCACTACCGACAACATCGTAACTAAGGACTTCAAGTGGACCACAAACTTCATCTACTCTCACGCCAAGAACAAGGTTACCGACCTTAAGACTGCTAAGCGCGTTATCGACCTTGTGGCTGGCAACGGTTTCGCTCAAGAAGGATATCCTGTTCGCTCTTTGTTCTCTATCCCATTCCAGGGCTTGAACAACGAAGGTATTCCTACTTTCACCGACCAAGATGGCAACGTTACCACTACCGGTATCTACTTCCAAGAACAAAACAATCTTGATTTCCTTGAATACTCAGGTAGCATCGACCCAACCGACACTGGTTCGTTTGGCAACATCTTCAAGATTAAGAACTTCACTCTTAACGCATTCATCACTTACTCATTTGGTAACGTAGTGCGTCTTGACCCTATCTTCTCTAACACTTACGACGACTTGGATTCTACTCCACGCGAATTCAACAACCGTTGGGCTGTGCCAGGCGATGAAGAAAAGACTACTATCCCTGTTATCGCTTCTGTTAACCAAAACAAGGTAGATACTAACTTGAACTACGCTTACAACGCTTACAACTACTCTACTGAACGCGTTGCTAAGGGCGACTTCATCAGAATGAAAGAAATCTCTTTGGGTTACGAATTCCCTAAGAACATCACTAACTCTCTTCGAGTTAACAAACTTTCATTGAAACTTCAAGCCACCAACCTATTCTTGCTTTACAGCGACTCTAAGTTGAACGGCCAAGACCCTGAATTCTTCAACACTGGTGGTGTGGCGCTTCCTATGGCTAAGCAATTCACCATGACACTACGCATCGGACTTTAATATTTTCGAATTTTAGATACTGATATCTCTATGAAAAAGAATAATATATATCTATCAGCGGTTATCGCTCTAAGTTCATTGGCTTTTGTGTCTTGCGATACATTCCTCGATGAAATGCCAGACAACCGCGCCGAAATCGACAGCGAAGACAAGATTGCTGCTATCCTCGTTTCGGCTTACACCAACAACGACCACCTCGTGTTGGCTGAGTTTGCCAGCGACAACGTGGACGACTATGGTGAAAACAACCCTTACACCGACCGTTTCATTAACGACACATACTCATGGAAGGCCGAAACTGAAGGGGACAACAACTCTTGCGAAAATTTCTGGGACGGCTCACTTAACGCTAACGCCAACGCCAACGAAGCGCTTGCTGGTATTGCCCGCATTGAAGCCGAACTTCCAAGCGGTGCTGCTCTTCCTGCTAAGGTTGCTGAAAGCAAAGGCGAAGCACTTATTGCTCGCGCTTACAACAACTTCATGCTTGCAAACATGTTCTGCATGCCTTACTCGGCTCAAACTGCAGAAAAAGAACTTGGTTTGCCTTACCTTAAGGAACCTGAAACCCAATTGATGCCTCAATACAAGCGTGGCAACCTTGCCGACCTTTACGCTAACATCGAAAAAGACATCGAAGAAGGTCTTGAAGTTATCGGCGACTCTCACCTTACAGTGCCTAAATACCACTGGAACAAGGCTGCCGCTTACGCTTTTGCTTGCCGTTTCTATCTTTACTACGGCAAATACGACAAGGCCATTGAATGCGCTAACGAAGTTCTTGGTCCTAACCCTAAGAACATGCTTCGCGACTGGGCTGCTTACAATGCTGTAACTAACGACTACGACGCACGCTGCAACGAATACATCAGCGCCGAATCAAACTGCAACCTTGTGCTTGCCACTTCTTACTCAAGCATCGGTTTGGCATTTGGTCCTTATCGCGTTTGGACTCGCTACTCTCACGGTAACTATGTGGCTTCAAAGGAAACCATCTATTCAACCAACTACATTTGGGGTAGCTACACTCAATTCCGTTCACTTCCTAAGGTTTACACTGCCACTAACCTCGACCGTATCATTTGGTGGAAGGTGCCTTACAAGTTTGAATACACCGACCCAGTGGCTGGTATCGGTTATCGCAAGGCTGTGTACCCTCTTATTACAACCGACGAAACTATCCTAAACCGTGCTGAAGCTTATGCTCTTCTTGGTCAATACGACCTTGCAGCTGCCGACCTTACTACTTGGATGCAAAGCATCACCAAGTCGACTAAGACGCTTACTCCTGACGCCATCAAGGCTTATTACGACGGCATTGCTTACAGTTACGACACTGAAGGCGCTGAACGTGGCATGGAATCAACTCACAAAAAGCACCTTAACCCAGTATTCACTACTATCGAAGAAGGCTCTATGACCGAAGCAATGATTCATTGCGTTCTCGACTTCCGCCGCATCGAAACTGTGGGCCAAGGTATGCGCTGGTTTGACATTCGCCGCTATGGCATCGTAATTCCTCGTCGCGTTATGAACGCTGCTGGTAAGCCTGAAAAAATCACCGACTGGTTGGAAACTAACGACCTTCGCCGCTGCTTCCAAATCCCTTCTAAGGTGCTTTCGGCTGGCTTCGAAGCTAACCCACGATAATTATTAACCTGCTAAATGTAAATAATTATGAAAATCAAAAATATTTTTAACGCATTTCTTCTCGGTGCTTTGTGCTTCTCGTTCACTGCATGCGAAACCGACGAGCCCGATACATCGATGAGCGTAATCACCGTCGACAAAAAAGAATATAACGAATTCGACCTTTGGCTTAACGAAAATTTCGTGACTCCTTACAATATTGCTTTCAAGTATCGTTACGAGCAAATCGAATCTGACTTGAACTACTACACAGTTCCTGCCGATTACAACCAAGCAATTAAGCTCGCTCACTTGGTGAAATACACTTGTTGTGACCTTTATGACGAAGTGGCTGGCGTGACTTTCACCCGCTCTTACTTCCCTAAGATGTTCTTCCTTATCGGAGAATGGGAATACCGCAACAATGGTACTTTCATCCTTGGTACAGCCGAAGGCGGCAAGAAGATTTTGCTTGCTGGGGTTAACTACCTCGACACTCACCTAAAATCGGGTGCTAACGCTGTTAACCACTACTATTTGAAGACCATCCACCACGAGTTTACTCACATCCTTAACCAAACAGTAACTATTCCTAACGAATACCGTTACATCACCGACTCTGGTTACGTAGAAGACTTGTGGAGCGAATCTCCTAACGACACTGGTTATCTTCAACGCGGGTTCATCTCGGCTTACGCTCAGAACTCTTACACTGAAGACTTCGCTGAAATGCTTTCTATCTACATCACTAACTCTCCTGAAACTTGGAATGAATTGATGCAAGAAGCGGGCGAAGGTAAAGCTGCCATCGAAAACAAGTTGTCGATTGTTCGCACATACCTTAAGACTGGTTTCAACATCGACATCGAACAATTGCGCTCAGCTCTCCAACGTCGTCAAAACGAAGTATTTACAGGCAAGGTCGACCTTTCTGACCTTACTTTGAAGTCACAATCTTAAATTCAAAAGTAATCGATTATGAAAGCATATAAATTTTTAATGTGTCTTATTGCACTTACTGGCTTAACTCTAAGTTCGTGCGAAAACACTGAAGACGAAATCTTCGAAGAATCGGCTTCAGCAAGAGTGCAAGGCCTAATGGACGATACTCAAAAAACATTGGCCAGCGCTGAACATGGTTGGGTGTTCGACTACTACCCCGACAGAGAACTTTCGTATGGCGGATTCCTTTACACTCTTAAGTTTACTCAATCGGAAGTAACCGCTTACGCTGAAATAGCTACCGACGTAACAAAAAGTTACACATCGCTTTACAGCATGACTAACGACGATGGCGCTGTCCTTTCGTTTAACTCTTATAACCAAATGCTTCACTTCTTTGCTACTCCTTCTTCGAGCCGCTACGAAGCATACGACGGTGACTTCGAATTCAAGGTTTTGAAACTTGAAGAAGACCTTATCACTCTTAAGGGTAAACGTTCTGGCAACGTGATGTATCTTCGCCGTTTGTCTGAAGATCCTGCTCAATACCTTCAAAAGTGTGTTGAAACAAGCGACAACATCTTCATCTCTGAACTTAACGGTACAATTGGCGCAAATGCTGCTTCAGCAGTGCTCGACTTCGACATACGCTACATCACTATTGTTGCTGGTGCTGAAGAAGCTGGCGCTTACTACTTGCCTACTCCTACTGGCATACGTTTCATGAGTCCTATCGAAATCAACGGCGCTTCATTCAGCGAATTGACTTTCGACAGCGAAGAACTTGTGTTCAACGGCACTGACTCTAAGGGCAACGCTATCACTCTTGCGGGTGAACTTGCTCCTGACTACATGAAGCGTGCCGAATTTATTGGCGACTGGACTTACTACTACTATCCAAGCGGTTCTAAAACACTTAAGTCTGTCGACGTTAGCCTTGTTCCTATAGAAGGCACTAACGACTTCGAAATCCACGGCCTTAACCCTAAGTTTAACCCTATCGCTACCTACAGCAAGACTCTTGGTCGTCTTGAATTGTGTTCTCAACCTGTTGGCGCTATCGGTTCTAACGTAATTTGGCTTTGCGCTTGGGATACTGAAGGCGGAACTCTTACTTGGAGCACCGATGCAGGTATGTACATCAAGAAATCGCTTGAAGAAGAAAACACCGTAATCTTCACTGTCAACGACAATGGACAATACGACATCTCTTCGTTCATCCTATGGCAATTAACTGCCACTAACACTTCTATTGGCGCGCTTTCTGACACAGCTTGGCGCTTCACTGGTACTACCTCTAACAGAATGTACTACCCAACTAAAATGGTTAAGAAATAATCTTTTGAATCTACAAATATGAAAAAGTTACTTAGCATATTTGCCACTGCCATCATCATGCTTGCTTTCGCTTCTTGCGAAAGCAGCGAAGGCTCTGGCTACGAAATAGCCGACAACATCACGATTGTCAGCAACGATGTATCTTTCGACCCTAAGGCTCAATCGGGCACTATTAAGGTTATTGCTCCTGGTGCTATTACACTAAAATACGATGCCCCTTGGATGACTGCTGCAGTTAATGGCGGCACCATTACCGTTACTGTTGAACAAAACAACAGCCTTGAAGGACGTGCTGCTGTGCTTACTATTCAAAGCGAAGGCGAATCAAAGAACATCACTGTTCAACAACTTGGTTTCGTGTTCGACCTTGACCTTGGTGGAGCAACAAGCCTTAAGTTAGACGACAAGAAGTTCTCTAAGAGTTACAATTGCACAAGCAACCTCGACATCGAAATCTCTACTACTGCCGATTGGCTTACTGGTGAACTTGCCGACGGAAAACTTACCATCGCTGCTGAAGAAAACACCACTGGCAACCTTCGTTCGGCTGCTTTGACCTACAAAGTAGTTGGTTCTGACGTTGAAGAAACTATCACTGTTTCTCAATGCGAATTCGCTAAGGACATTGCCGGCGACTATTACTTCGCTTTCCTTGATAGCGGCAAGGTTGCATTCCTAAATGCCACTTTGGGACAAGACGAAAACGGTGAATTCATTTCTATACCTAACTATAATTGGACTCTTAGAGTGGATTACGACCCTGCTACTTACGTAATTACTCTTTCTAACAACCAATTCATGGGTATGTTCGAAGACTATTACGTTCACAACATTGCTTGGGACGACGCTTCTGGCTACATCATCTACACTCAAAAGGTTTACCAAACTGCCGAATTTGTTGTTGAAACCGACGAAGAAGGCAACGAATTTGTTATTGCTTATTTTGTTGACAACGGCGTTTGGGGAACTCGAGTGGCTTCAAGCATCAACATTTACGCTGCATCTGGAACTCCTGTTGATTCTAAAAACCGCGTAGGTTCGTTGCTAAAGATGGTGAATCCATTCCTTCAAAAGAAATAACAAACAAAACTCTCTGCTACAACCACTGTTGAAGTACTTGTAGCAAAGCATCTACTAAAATAAATAAAACCTGTTTTGCAGAGCAAAACTAATGTTTGTGTAAATTGATTATCAATAATAATTTGACAAAAATGGCAAAGGGATACCGTGAGGCATCCCTTTGTTATTTTTCCCGCAAAATTGAGCGTGGCTGTGTGCGTGTTTCGCTTCTCTTCACCGGCCACACCGTGCCGCAAATGTTACAACTCATCTGCCAACAACCTTCCGCTAATCCCTCATCATTAGGCAACCATCCTGATGCACTACAAGGCTTGGCAACAATTGCTCACATTTGATGCACTACAAGGCTTTTTCACAACAAATCTTCCACCGAGGGCAACGGTGCGCTGCTACGCCCAATGCGCGACGCTATCAGCAGCCCTATGGCCCGTGTCATCACCATATCGTCGTTTCGGCCTGATATTGCGCCAAATCCTCCTCGCGACTTATGCTCATACCACGACATCTCATCAATGGCGCCATCGCTATGCTCCACGTATGCCCCATCGCGCACCTGACCGATGAGATGAAATATTGCCTCGGTTTTGGTTTCCTTGTTGGTGTGAAACCCCAATCGGTCGCCTTTTCGACGATAGAGGTTACGATAGTGATGTCGCAACAGGTTAAGAATGTATTGCGTTCCATCGCCCTCACTATACTCCATTTCGAGCGTGTTACTTTCAATCACAAGCAAAGCATTATTATAGCACTGCGCCATCTGGGCCGACAGCCAAGCCAATCGGTCGTGATAAGTGTGCCCTCGCCACTCTGCCACTATCTCGGCCTTGCCTTGCAATGATTTTCGGTCGATGACCGTTATTACCGAAAAATCGGCCTTATCGCTCAATCCACCCACATCCACTGCCACCACATAGCGGTTTTTGGTCTTATCGTTTTTCTCGGGCCATCGCCACACTCTCACTTCACCCACCCTGTCGGCCCGAAGTTGGGCTCCCGTGAGCGAATCGGGGCCCAATGGCGGCTTGCTAAAGGCACTCAAAGTGTAAGCCACATTGCAATCGCGGCGCAAAGCATCAAGGTGAATGCTATTAAACACCGGCATGCCGCTATTGGCAAAGGCCTCTATGTCGTTGGTGGGATATTCAGCCTGCATTTGGCTATGGCTGTTATATTCCTTGCGCTTATTGTGATACCACGCTATCATCTCGAGCGTGCAACCCTGCTCCCACAGCATATGCTCATATTCATCCATCGAGGTCCACAAAGTTTCCACATCGTCCACCGGCTTGCGATAGATTTCAATCTCATACCACGGCACAAACAACGCCTCTTTATCGCTAAATCCGGTTTTTGCCCTTAACCATTCGCGATGAAAGTAGTTGCCCATGCCATTTGCCGTCGACTCCATCACCAGCAAAGTGTCGGGCTCAAGCATCAGCGAGCCACACACCGAGCGAATTATGTTCTCCGGGCTGCGACGGGCCGTCGCTTGCCAAAATGCCACCTCGGTGAGGTGTGCCATGGCAATGTCCATGCCTCTAACACTCTCCTGGCTTTGCGACGACGTAGTGGCCACCAAGCACCTCCGTCCCTCTATTTCGCTCACATATCGGCTCCTCTCATAGGGCTTAAAACGATAACCCATGCCCTCATCATCACTATATTGCTTCGGATAATCGCTGAGCAAACGGCTATAGATGCCTTGTATGGTGGCCGAAGTGTCGCGCAAATGGCCACATATTATGCTATTCCAATTTTCGTGATGCACAATTTGAATCCAGGCCATATACACCTGCGTCAGTGTTGACCCGCCCCACTGACGGGCCTTGAGCATTATCAAGCGAATGGGGCGGCGAGCCTCACGCATCGACTCGAGCACCCCAAGCATACGCCGTTGCGGCGCATTAAGGCGCAGTTGGCAGTTGCGGCTCGTGATTTTATCTTTTATGGTCACGCACTTTGCGCACCAATATTCAAAATCGTAGCGAAATCGCAACATGTCGAAATCCCGGTCGCTGAGCCGCTCCACATCGTGCGCCATCATCGGCTCGGGCAACCATAGCCTCTCTCCGCCACGACACACTGCCACACGACGTCCGTAACACCCTTCTCCGCTCAGCGGATTGTAGGGCTGCTGCAAACGCTCATTTCGCTGGGCATTCTCTTGCTCTATTTCTGCTATTTGTGTGTTTGTCATGTATTAATTTCATTTATTCAATACCTATATTCTATGTTATTTTCATGGTTATTCAAGTTAATATTGCTATAGCCATTAGCGACATCTATAGAGGGCATCACGCTTCTTAAATAAAGTTAATCACTCGCCACACCCCAACGCCCCAAACTGTATTTTAGTTGCAACATTACCAGCAATTAAATCAGCTTATCATTGTGGCAGCCAACCATTTTTATTACCTTTGCACCCGTTTTAGGTATAATTTTTATTGAATATTATTTTTTAATTGTTTTAACACTATGGGGTTTATATCAACAAAGAATATCAAAGGTGATATAACAGGTGGTATTACAGCCGGCATCGTAGCTTTGCCATTGGCATTGGCATTCGGTATCCAGGCTTTCGGAGGAATTAACGACCCAGCGGCTGCCAGCGTTGGCGCTTTGGCAGGGTTAGTAGGAGCAACTCTCCTCGGATTTTTTGCTGCTCTATTTGGCGGCACACCATCGCAAATTAGCGGCCCAACAGGACCAATGACAGTAATCACAGCCGGACTTGTGAGCGGAGCATGGGCTTCGTCTAACGGCGATTTCTCTACCGTGCTGATTACTATGAGTTTAGCAGGCATGTTCTGCGGTTTATTTCAAATCCTTTTCGGAATTATTAAGATTGGCAAGTATGTGCGCTACATTCCTTATCCTGTGCTTTCGGGTTTCATGAGCGGTATTGGCGTAATCATCATCTTGCAGCAAATCTACCCTCTTATGGGCCTAAAATCGCCTGTGCTTTTAATCGACATGATTGTGCAATTCCCTGCCATTGTGTCGCAAGGCATTTCTATTCCTGCTTTGCTTCTCGGTTTGGCAACTATTGCAATTATCTATTTGTTGCCTTTCGTGCCTAAAACCAAAAGCATTCCGGTAACCCTTGTGGCTCTTGTGGTTGTAACTTTGGCTTCATTGCCTCTCAACCTTGCCAACAACATGATAATCGGCGACATTCCTACAGGACTTCCTATGCCTTTCTTTGCTAACTCTGCTGTTGACCTTAGCGGCATCGATTGGATTACAGTTCTCGAACAAGCCATAATACCTGGTTTAACTTTGGCAGGTTTGGGCAGCATCGACACATTGCTTACTTCGGTTGTTGCCGACAATATCACAAAAACCAAGCATAACAGCAACCATGAACTAATAGGACAAGGCATTGGTAATGCTTTTGCCGGTATGTTCTGCGGCCTTGCTGGTGCCGGCGCTACTATGCGTACAGTGGTAAACGTTCGCTCGGGTGGTTCAAGCAAAGTGAGCGGAATGATTCACGCTATGCTCCTTTTGGCCATCCTGCTCGGTCTTGGTTCGTTGGTGAAATTCGTTCCATTGTCGGTATTGGCTGGTATTCTTATCACTGTAGGTATCGGAATCATCGACTTCCGCGGACTTCGCGACTTGCGTAAGATTCCTCGCGACGATGCCTTTGTGCTTATCGTGGTGTTCCTAACCACCGTGTTTGTCGACCTGCTTACTGCCGTTGGCATTGGTATGGTGATTGCTTGTGTGCTATTCATGAAGCGCATCAGCGACCAAGTTGAAAAGGACTACAATTCTCACGAAATCAACAAGTTCGATAAGGAAAACCCTTGGCCAGACGAAGAAGGCATGCCCGACAAGGTTAAACACAAAATTTATGTGCAACGTCTTGACGGTCCTGTATTCTTTGGCTCTATCACCGGATTCAAGAAAGTGATGGAAGACGTGCCAACCGACGCGCGCATCGTTATCATTCGCATGAAGCACGTTTCGTTGCTCGACCAATCGGGTGTTTATGCTATGGAAACTGCCATTAAGGAACTTAAGGAACGTGGCGTGACTGTTTTGATGACTATCATTCAGCCACAGCCTTACAATATGCTGACAAGCATCAATTGCATTCCTGACCTTGTTCCTGAAGAATGCATTTTCTCTACTTTCGAAGATTGTACTGATTATCTTCGCCGTACTTTGGAAAACGAATAATAGCATATATTCACGCATTTCATTCACATATCAGGTGCCGACTTCTTTATTGAAATCGGCACCTTTTTTTCACCCTATAGCCCCAGTAGCTGCGGCATTGGCCTAAACTCTCACCACCACAGGCGCTACACCAACACCACCGGAAGCAACAATCCTCCACGCGACATTGTTCCCACTGCCGACAGCCTTAACGCCCTCAAATTTGGTGAATATATTCGCACATCGAGCGGCGCCGTCAATCGGCCTTCAATGTCCACCGTGGCTATCCTGAATCCACAGTCGCAATAGCCTCGCTCGCCACACACTTGCAATGTCATTGTGCTTTCGCCTTTTATGTTCCAACTCACCATTCGCTTGCCGGCTCGCAATATTCGGTTTATCATTATCGGATGACTCAACCATTCCACTTCCACATTGCCTGCATATAACTCCTGCTGCACATTTTTCACCTTATTGCCCTCCACCATCAAGACATAGCCTACGCACGAATATAATTGACAGGCCACCGCGCTTCGCACATAACTTCGGCCGCTATTCATCACCACGCTCACAGTTCCATCGCCATCGCGCATCAGCAGTTCGTCTTCTGCCGGATTCCAAACCATTTCCACGGCCTTGCATCTTCGCATAATCCTCGTCACCACCGAGCCCCGCAACGCCATCAAACTGCCGCCCTCGCTAACAAAGCACAACTTTTCGCCACATTCGCATGGCGCTACCGTTTCTGCCGCTCGCACCCTGCTCACCAATCGAGCCTCGCCATAACTGCCTTGTGATGTTTGAGGCAACGCATACACTCCGCCATCTGAAAACAGAATCAACGGATAACGCCCAAATGCACTGCCCGACAAGGGCTTGAGCGTGGCACTAACCCAGCGAATCGCTTCGCAGCCCAGCACATCTCTCACCTCACCCACAAAGGCATTATCCCTTCTGCCAATATACACGCCTCCATGAAGGTCATCGTCAAAACCGCGAATTTCGGGAACTGTGATAAATGCTTCGCCTGTATCGCTAAACGCAAAACTCTGCGCCATAGGTTCCACAGCCACCGCAAAGCCGTTTCCCGCCGGACTCAAATCGCTCTCCCACCTCATCACATTTCCGCCTCCTTGCATTTCTATTGCCATGTGGGTGGCACGGCTGTCGGGATAGGCCAGCACGGCATTCAATCGGTTGGCTTCTATAGGCACATTTTCCCATCGCACTATCTCTTTTTCTCCTTCACTGGTCATGAATTGCACTCTTATGGTTGCCACCGCAGATGCCTTTGCTATATTTCCATCGAAATAATCGGCTATACTCCACGGAACATCGTTTCGCAACTTAATTCCGCTCGCCACCATAGCCCCAGCACTCAAAATGGCGCATTTTAAGCCCATTCTGGGCGTTTTTACCTCCCGCACCGTAACTTTATCGCCCTTTGCGTCAAAAGGGGCACACGCGGCGTTAAATTGAACGGCCGACGTAACACACCCGTCGATGTGAGGCTGCGATGAGCGCTTCACATTGCTTGCATCCCATATTCCTTCGCGCAATGACGCAAAATTAGTGGTCGATGTTGCCACTCGCCACTTATTCCCACTTAGCAATGCCATGGTGGCTGTGGTGGCATTTATCTCCGGCCACGCAAACTGCAACTTTTGTTCTCGCACGCCAGTTGTCGAGGCCAAGCATCGGTAATCGGCTCGGCCATTGTGGTCATATAGCACACGCTCTTCGCTCACCAGCACATCTACCGACTTAATTATCTCGTCAAACTCCTCTCCAAATGCCGTTATTGGAGTTATGCCGAGCCTATAACTCGGCATAGATAATCTGAATGCTCCTATTCCTGTTATCCCTGCGCTGCCGCTTTCGGCCTTCCCTTCGGCCCACTGCCTCGCCGCCGATTCTGCTCCCACAAGCACCGGGGCACTAAGCCACAGGTAACTGTCGTCATACAAGCGAATCCCGTAGCGTGCCAAAACCATACCCTTATAGCGCCCCGACGTTGCAACCGACGAACTCAAATTATTATAAGCACCTCGCAACACTCGGCTCAACAAACTCTCATCCACTGCACTCAACTCTCGCCACGAGGCATAGGGCGTTGCAAACTCCAACCCATCATAACTTTGCTCAAAATCTAACTCCTCTGTAGCATTAATTTTAATCAGGGGCTTTATGTCAAGCACATTGAGCACCACATAACTTTCGCCCGTGAATCGCAAATACACCGGTTGCTCGGTTGTCCACACCACCACACACCCGCTTTGCCTTAGAGCCTTTACTATTGTGCCATCCACTTTGGCAACATGCTTGCGGTGCAAAATTTCCTCTCCACCTGTAATCTCACTGTGCCAATACACATTAGCCCCATCGTGTGTGAGAACATGCGTGCTATGGCCTATGTCATACACCAACAAAAGTTTCTCGCCCGCCACCAACTCACTAAACGGGGCAAATTCGCCTACTGCCTCAAAAGCGCCGTCGCGTTCACGCAGGTTTTTCACATACACACTCTCGCCCACATTAGCATTCTCATTATTCGACAACTGCACCACTCCTCGCGGTTCTACAATAATTGTGTTTTTCATTTTTATCAAAAATTTTCGTTTTTCCCGATGCGAAAATAACCGTCTCTTCGCCATTTTTCTCATCAATGTGTCACACCACTATTGACGCAAAAAGGGGATTTGCAAATTTGCAAATCCCCTTCATTATTTCTAAAGCCCTAACGGCCTTTTATTGCTTTACCACTTTTTGTGTGCCGGCTGCGCTGCGAACTATCAATACGCCCGATGCTTCTACATCATTAATATCGAAGTTTTCGGCATCTGCGCTGTACAACTTTCTGCCTTGCACATCATAAACGCTAACCACACCCTTATGTTCCAAAACATCTTTCACGATTGTTTCAATTCCCGATGGGTCGGCAATAGTAAATTTCACATCGGTAGGAATAACAAAGTCATCGCCTTCGGTAGGCATAGCCACCAAGTCAACACCATATTCCACACCCTTTTCAAGTGCTAACGCTCCATAGAACTTCACGGTCTTGGTCTTTCCGGCATCCATAATAATATTTTGCGCGTCTATTGCACCCACATATGTCTTATCCGATTTCTTATAGATGTAAGGCGCTACATCACCGCCAAAGTAGCCTAACGAGCATTCCAAGTTAGCAGTCAATTCCATGTCTTCGCTATTCACCTTGGTGTTGTCGCCAAAGGTTACGTCCTTCGCTGCCATAACTGGTGCATCGGTTGGGGCTGATTCTATAGTTACCACCATGCTGTGGAACATCAAGTCATCGGCATTCACAAACTTCAACGTATAGTCGCCTGCTGTTATGCCTGTCAACTTACCTCTAACCTTTAATGTGCGAGTGCTGGTTGTAGGAACTGCCACTCTCACTGGGTCTGAGCAGTATACTTGCATTGCAAATCTACCTTCACCACTGTTTAGCGACACCATCACATCGTTTAGATATTCACTGTTTTCGCTCTGCAATTCGGCTACCAATTCAAATTCCTTATCGGCATACAACTTGCTTGAGAATATCAAATCTTGCACCTTCAAGCGTGCGCTGCCCACTTCTTCCTTTGTAAATGTCAAACCATTGTTTGAAACCATGGTAACATAGCGCGAACCTCCGCTTGGTATCCTAACCTTTATATATTCATCGCTATCCTTGCTCTTAATGTATGGCTCCAACTTATAGGTGCCGGCTGGCAACGACAACAAGTCTTTTGCATTTGCTGCATATTGGCCATTGCTATACAAATAAATTGAATTGTAGGAGCCATAACTGTACTTTGAATTGTCAAAGGTCTTTGTTTTCACATCATAATACTTAACCTCGTTAGTCTCAGTATTAGTGATTGCCAAAAGCAATGCAATCTTTGTATCAGCATGGCAATTTGAACCAAAACCATATCTTTGGTCTGCTGGGTTATCAAAATTGAAGACAACCGACGATGTTGAAGTTGCTGAAACATAATTTGTTGCAGGCACAAAACCACCGTATGCACAGATTTGAGCAAAACGCTCTGTTGTGCCGGCTTGCTTGCGAATGCCGATTATAATGCCTTGGTCAGAATTAAAACCGTCGTTAGTTGAACTGCCACCAATGCCTTGAGAACCTGGATTCAACGCTGTTAGCAAGAAGTAGCCGTCGCTTTGGCCACCCCAACCCCAGTTGAAGTGATAATAGCCGTCTTGGCTATAGCCGTCGCACACAAAGCAGTGACCACCGCCCGAACTTTGACCTGAAAACATCACTGGGCGCTTTGCGGCCAACTCTGAATATATCATTTCTTCCCATTCATCTGACTCATAGCCTTCGCGCGACAAAAAGCGAGTGCTGCGGTCATAATCAAAATACTTTATCAATGCATCCACTACGCGCGATGTTTGAGTACCACTCGCCAAGGCATAACTCATGTTCACACTAATGCCACATGCCGACATCAATTGTGCTACTGCATGCTTTGATGCTTCGCTGCTTTTCGAGTTATATCGGTCGGTCATGTTAGCCCAGTCGAATGTAATTGCTCCGAAATCAGCCGACAAGGTTTTAGTAGTGCCATTGATATCTAATGTATATGAATTCGAACCAGTACCTGTTTCTGGCCATTTGTGGTAATACATAACTTGAGCCATTGCTGTTGCCACACATCCGGTAACACACTTTCGGCCTTCGCTATAATCTGGGCACAACAAATTATATGGGTCGGCCTGATTCCATCGAGCGCTAACCAATGTCTTCACTGGCTTGCGGTCAACCGATTGCACTGGTGCCCATTCCATACCATTTGCTATGGCATATTCTATTTCTTGCGCATATTGGTCTAACCACCACTTCATGCTTTCGCTGACATTGTTGATGTCAAATGTTCCGATTTCACTATAGCCTAACACATCACGCACGCAATCATCGGCCGAAACTATCACATAACCTTGATTTGCGCCATTGTTAAACACATAATACAAGTCGTTTCCGTTTGACTCTGCCTTATAGGCCAATTCCATCGCATTTTCGCGACTTTGCGACTTTAGTATGCTACTTTCTCTGCTAAAGCGCTTGGCTATCTGTTCTGCTTCTGCTTGGCCTATTTGCTTTGCCCACAACGGCATCATCATTGCCAAGGCTACTAATGATAATATTATTCTTTTCATATTGGTTTTTATGAGTTTGCCTGTTATAAATCGATTATTTTCAATAAAATTCAACTTTAGTTTGCAAAGATAACATAATATTTTAATTCCATACCAAATTAGTTACACATCATCCCAATTTTATGCCATTTTGCGCCATTTCGGCGCACAAAATCTCCATACTCACAGCACAATGTCACATTCATCTATTCAACACCTCATTTTTAGCCACAGCCCCACGTTTTCCCGCCCCACGCTTTTTTGTGCCTATGGCTTGAATTAGCACTATGCCATCGGTGCTACATAGCCGCACATATACAAAAAAAAGAGAGGTGAACCTAAATTCACCTCTCTCATTATAGAGTTTTTAATCGTTATCTATCGATTAGCGAGTAAGAACTGGGTCTTGGAAACCGAACCAAGCGTAACCGTTAGGTTTACCACCTGATACCAAGAAACCTCTAACTTGAATACCTTCTTCGAAAGTGATAGTCTTGAAGTCTTCGCTCCATTCACCCTTTAGAGCACCGTCCATTACAATGTAATTACCGTCAACTGTACCAAGATAGATGTCACATACACCGATTGCACCACCGAAGTTTAGACCTTCTGCACAGAACGAACCGAATGGGATTTCTACGTAACCCTTCTTAGTAGTCTTGTCGAAATGGTAGTTAAGTTGAGCTTGAGCATAGTTTACACCATTCACACCAATGATGTAAAGAACTTGGTCATAACCAGCTTCACCTTCTTCGTAACCTACGATATTAACGTCCCATGAACCATTAACTCCATCGTAAATGTCGAAGTATTTCATCTTCCACTTACCTTGAAGTTTTTCATAGAATGCTGAGTCATTGTCCTTAATAGTTACAACACAAGAGCTCTTTGCGCCAATCTTAGCACCATTTGCTGTTGCAATAGTAACCTTAAACATACGTGCGTTATTGATTTCACCATCGTCTACAGTTGAGAATTCTACAAATGCAGCCTTATCTGTTGAACCAATGTTTACACTCTTTGATGTTACAATGAAGTGCTTTTCTTCTACTGCCTTTTCAGCATCGCCTTGTGCAATACTTTCTACAGTTACAGTAACGTTTACGCGACCATTGATATCATCGCTACATACAACTGGAATATGAACGATACCCTTGTTTTCCTTTACAGAAAGTTCAGCTGATTCAAATTCAACAATTGTACCTGCCGCGCTGTTTGCTTCTTCTTCCCATGCCTTGTCTGTGCTACATGATGCAGCGCCAAGTGTCAAGCCGAAGCAAAGCATATATGCTAATTTATTTAATTTCATATCGCTATTAATTTTTTACATTTAATATTAATAACCTGGGTTTTGTTGACCTACCAATTGAGGGTTGTTTTCAATTTCAATTGATGGGATTGGCCATACCAAACGTCTGTCGTCGTTTGTATATGTTAGTGCGCCAAGAGGTACAACTACGCTATTAACAGCTGGGTTAAGTATGCTATAGTCGATGTCGCGTGTAAAGCCCTTGCCCCAACGACGCAAGTCGCTTAGACGTGTACCTTCACCAATCATTTCACATTCGCGTTCGATACAAGCTGTTTCGAACAATGTCTTTTGGTTGAATGTACCTTCTTCTGTGTATGCTGAGTGACGTTCCTTCAAGAATGCGTTCATATACTTGCTACCGCCTTCAACATTTGCGTGTGAACCAGCTTCTGCTGCGATTAGGTACATTTCGCTCAAACGGAACACCTTTGGATAGTGTGCAAAGTTTGGTGTTGCACCCACTTGCAATGAAGCATTGCCTGGATACTTGTTAAATACATAGCATCCATACTTGCTACCTTCTACTTCAATTTGAAGAACCTTGAAGAATGCATCGAAACGAATATCATCATCAGAATATTGCAACAAAGTCTTAATTGTTGGAATGTAGTCAGCCGACTTTTGGTCGCTACCCAAGTAGTAAGCACCTGTTGATGATGGAAGTTCTTCTTGTGAACAGTATGGACGGAAGATGATTTCTGTACTTTCGTCTTGCTTCCACATCTTCATGTAGTCAGCAGCCTTTGTTAGTGTGTAAACACCTGATTCGATTACATCACTTGCCTTCTTGTAAGCAGTTGCATAGTCACCCTTTAGAAGAGCTACACGTGCTTGCAATGCTACTACTGCCCATGATGAAAGGTATTCTGCCATTGGTGCTACGTTTGCCTTTGCATCTGCTGCTTCTGAAGCTTCAAATTCCTTCAATGCTGCGTATGCTTCTGACAAGTCCTTTTCAATCAATGCATAAGTTTCGTCTTGAGTGCTACGACCTGGATACTTTGATGTATCACCTGTTGGGTTGTATTCTGTTACCAATGGAAGACCCTTTGCTGGAGTGTCGCCACCTACCTTTGCATAGTTTTCCATGAACTTGTCTGCAAGCATCCAGTATTGGAATGCGCGTACAAACTTAGCTTCACCCAAGAAGCGCTTAAGTTGGATTAGGTCTTCACCTTCAAACTCACCGCTTGCAATCATTTCTTCATACTTTGGCATGATGTAGTTAACCGATGCGATACGGCCATATGCGCCTGCCCAGTATGTTTCGATGTCGCCATCGCCTGAGTCAAAAATACCATTTGACAATGTACCTACACGGTTACCATTGCTGATGATACCCATAAATTGGTCAGCTTGGATGTCTGGATATGAGTGATACCAACCTGCGTTTACACCCTTTAGACCATTGTATAGGTTGTTACGGTAACGTTGTGCATCATCTACCGACTGGATACCAGTATTGTCGTCAAGTGCGCCCGCTGGGCTCAAGTCCATGTTACATGATGTCAAAACCGAGCACACTAATAATATTGCTAAATATATCTTTTTCATAATGTTTTGTTCCTCCCTTTAATTAGAATGTTAATTCTACACCAAATACAAATTGCTTAGTGTTAGGATAGTTAAAGTGAACAAGGTTAGTGTCTGGTTCTGGGTCATAGCCAGTGTATTCAGTCAATGTCCACAAGTTACGGCCTACGAAGAAGAAGTTCAAACGTTCGATTTGTGCCTTTCTTGTTAGAGATTGTGGCAACATATATTGAACTGTCAATTTCTTCAAACGAAGGAATGATGCATTTTCTAGCATATGGTCGTCGAATTGAATTGCTTCGCCGTATGCTGGAACGTCTGTTACTTGACCTGGAGTTGTCCAAATGTTCAACATGCGTGTTGATTGGTTCAATGAAGTTGCTTGTGCACTGTTTTCGATGAAGTAGTTGTCGTTGTTATACAAGTACTTTTCGCCTGCCCAAGTGAAGTCTGCACCTACTGAGATGCCCTTCCAACCTGCTTCTGTACCAAAACCACCTGTCCATGGTGCGAACATGCTCTTGCCTACTAGTAGAGCGTCACGTTCTTCGTTGAATTCCTTTGTCAAGTTGCCGTCCTTTGTATACCACATTTGCTTACCGTCGCGTGGGTCTACACCTGCATAGCGTACTTGCCAGAATTCACCTGATGAGTGACCTACCTTATATTGCAAACCGTAGTCTGCCAATGTAAATTCGTCACGGCCGTTAAACAACTTAGTGATGCGGTCGTTGTTGTAGTTCACGTTTGCACGTACGTTCCAATAGTAATCCTTACCTGATAGAATGTCTACCTTAACGTCTAGGTCAACACCAGTGTTGGCCATCGAACCGATGTTACCGAAACCACTTGAGAAACCTGTAGTGTATGAGTAAGGAATGCTTAGAAGCATGTTTTCTGTGCGCTTGTCATAGAAGTCAACGTTGATTGATGCACGGTCGAAGATGCGTGCTGAGATACCTACGTCGAATGAGTTAACTGTTTCCCATGTCAAGTCGAAGTTTGATGGTTGTGAGATACCGATTGTACCTTGTCCCTTATATGGGTTACCTGAACCAAGTAGGCCAAGATATGCGTAGTCACCGATTGATGAGTTACCTGTTGTACCGTAGCTAACCTTCAATTGCAATTGGTTCAACCAATCTACGTCTTGCATGAAGCTTTCCTTTGTGATGTTCCACATTGCACCTACTGACCAGAATGTTGCCCAACGGTCCTTTGGAGCAAACTTAGAACTTGCGTCACGACGTACTGTTGCATCCAAGTAGTACTTTTCGTTCCAGTCATAGTTCATGTTCAAGAAATATGAGTTGAATGCCGATTCAGTCTTGCTGTCTGAAATGTCTGCAATTGCTACGTTTGTACCTTGGTCAAGACGCATTTGACGTACGTCTGTGTGGCCTTCTGTAAACACACCAAAGCTTGTGCTCTTAGTCATGATTGATTCTTGACCAAGCAAGAATGTGAAGTTGTGTTCGTTTGCAATGTCAAACTTGTATTCTGCTGTGTTTGTGAATGTCCAAGCATAGTATCTTGACATTGACTTTTGTGCATAACCTGTACGTGCTGCAATCTTGCTGCCCATTGGAGTAATGATTTCGTCATATGGGAAACCTTCGTTGTCAAGGGTATAGTCATATGAGTCAAGAGCTTGTTGTGCACGGATAGTCAAACCCTTAATTGGGTTGATTTGTTCATATAGGTTAAGGTTAGCAGTTACACGACGACGCAACACTGAACGTTGGCTGTTAACGAATGCTGGTGTTGGTGCGCCTGAATACTTCAAGTATTGTGCCTTTTCACCGTATACAATCTTATCGTTTTCGATTGTGTAGTAGTATGGGCTATCGAATGGCATCGCCTTACGTGCAAAGAATGCAGGGTTAGTTGTATAGATGCTTGATGATTCGATTTCGTTGTTTTGGTCATACTTGCTGTAACCAAGGTTTGAACTCAAACCAATCTTCAACCAATCCTTCAACTTAGAATCGAAGTTGAAACGGATAGATTCACGGCGCATGCCTGATTGGTCGATAATACCTTGTTGATCGTGGTGGTTTACTGATACATAATATGATGTATTTGCTGTACCACCTTGAATTGATGCATCAAGTGTGTAAGTTGGCGCGTTGTTTGAGAAGATTGTTTCACGCCAGTTTGTGTTTAGGTTGTAACGTTCTACTAGAGTACGTACTTCGTCTGCAACAGGAACACCGATGATATCACGGAACTTGATATATTCCTTTGAGTTCATCATGTCTTGTTGGTCATCAACCATTTTTGAGAAACCGTATTGTGCACGGATGTTTACGCGTGCGCTTTCACCATAACGACCCTTCTTTGTTGTGATAACGATTACACCGTTAGCAGCACGAGAACCGTAGATTGATGTTGAAGCAGCATCCTTCAATACGCTAATGTTTTCGATGTCTGATGGGTTCAAGGTGTTAAACACTGCTGAAGAAATTGGGGCACCGTCCAAAATATACAATGGAGCTGTACCTGCTTCAATAGAGTTTACACCACGCAAACGGATTGATGCTGACTTTGATGGATCACCTGAGCCTGACAATACTGAAAGACCAGATACTTGACCTTGAAGCGCATCTGTAAAGTTTGCTGTTGTCAACTTAGCAAATTGCTTTTCGTTTACAACACTTACTGCACCTACCACAGAACCTACCTTCTTACCTGAACCGTAACCGGTTACTACAAGGTCTTGAAGGACATTGTCGTCTGATTCAAGTGCTACTACAATACCTTGACCTGCTGCAACTGTCTTTTCTTGATAACCTACATAAGTCACCTTAAGTTGCTTTACATAGTCAGGTACATTGAATGTGAACTTTCCGTCGAAGTCAGTCGATGTACCATTAGTTGCTCCTACTGGAATAACTGATGCTCCAACTAGAGGTTCGCCTGTTGCTGAGTCTGCTACCTTACCGCTCACAACCTTAGCTTCTGCCAACGCTGGGAATAATACGGCACATGCAGCGACCATAATAAATAACAGCTTTTTCATACCTTAATAATAATAATTAGACAAAATATTTATTTATTTCTATGTTTCTTTACTTTATGCTACACTTATTTGAGATTTGTGTACTTTGAGCCAACAAACATTTTGGGCGCAAATTTAATCAAAATTTTGCAATGCTTAATGTTTTTTTTCAAGATTAACACATTAAGAGTTTTTCTATGCAAGCCGTTTTAACTTTTAATTTAAAACCTTTTTCTCCAAATTCACTTACAATTCGTTACTCGTTAACACTTAGCCTTTGCACCAAGGTTTACCTTTTAATCTTAATCAAAAACTCAACAAACTGAATATCAGTGGCTTATTCGCAAAAAATTCATAAACTTACAATTTTTAATCATTTTTACCCATTTTTTTACCACCTTCAAGAAAACCGATAAGCTACACAACCTTCTGCCAAAGTGCTGATTGTTAAATTGTATACTTTTTTAACATATCATTTTTTAACACTTTTGCAATATTTCGGCTTATTATACTTACATTAGCACTTTTCTTGCTTTCTTTGTGACATTTTTCACTTAATCAGTCCTATCAGTTTGCCACACTTAGCAACTTTTTTCAATCATTTTGCTCACTGCCGCCCTCAATATTTGCAATTATAACCACATTCGCCGGTTTCATGAGTTTTTCATAGGCCTGTCTTGACATTTGCACCTACACATTATATATATATACGCGCGTCGATGATTGGCTAAAATCAACACTGAAATTTTGGCTATTGCGACTAAATCAAACAAACAAAAACAAAGGGACTATCCCAATCGAGACAGCCCTTTATTATGCATTAGCACTTTTCTTAAAAGCACTTATTACTTCTTAGCAGCTTCTACAGACACCTTACGGAATTCCTTCATAGCCTTTTCGATAGCAAGAGAAGCCTTACGAGCGCGAGTTCCTGCTGCCTTGTTACCGTTTTCAACTTGAGCTGTAGCGTCTTTCAAAAAGTCTGCATAAGTTGCAGCGATTTTTTCAACTAGTTCTTTCATCGTTGTTTCGTTTTTAAAGTGTTTATTAATAATCGGTGTAAAGTTAATGATTTTTTTAATAATTACGCAAATCACAACATATATTTTGCATTATTTTCGCCAAATGCATCTTTTTTTTGTCCTATTTGCGCTATTTTATTACAAATCAAAGTATTTACGCAACAAAATATTATCTGATGAGCCTCCCACTTGCAATTCGTATTGGCCCTCTGGTGTGACAAATTTGTGCGCCTTTTCGTCCCAATATCGCAAATCCGACTTGTCGAACTCTATTTCAACCTCCTTCTTCTGGCCCTTTTCCAAACTTACGCGCTTAAAGCCCTTCAACTGCTTGATTGGCATATACACGCCTGTTTCTGGATAAGTGACATACACCTGCGAAACTTCATCGCCTGCATATTTGCCCACATTCTTGAGATTGAATTTCACCTTAACCTTTTCGCCCGAAGCATCTACACTCAAATTTTCGTACTTAAACTTGGTGTAACTCAAGCCATAACCAAAGGCATATAATGGAGTGCCCTTAAAATATTGGTAAGTGCGTCCGTTTTCAATGTTATAGTCATCCTTGCCCGAAATGTCCGACAGCGACTTATAGAATGTAAGCGGCAATCGGCCTCCTGGGTTATACTTGCCAAACAAAGCCTCTGCCACGGCTGTTCCGCTCTGTTCGCCGGTAAACCACGATTCCAAGATGGCTGGCAAGTGGTCGTTTTCCCAATTCACCGCCAAGATGTTGCCATTTGTAAGCACCATCACGGTGTTAGGATTTATCTTTGAGATTTCTCTGATAAATTCTCTTTGCTCTGGTGGCAACTGAATGCCTGCACGGTCTTGACCCTCATGCTCCACCGAGCGGTCGATACCCATCACGGCTATCACCACATCGGCTTCCTTGGCTGCCTTGCCGGCATCGCCAAACATCTTTATGCGCTGTTCCACAGTCACTTCAGGACCCATCCAGAACATTCTTGCATATCGGTCACCGCCGCCATCAAAATATTCCACCTTCACATTATATGCTCGACCGGCTTCAAGTGTCATGTCAATGCTTTCTACTGTGGCCGGATGCGTTGTCCATGCATCAATCACCTGTTCGCCGTCAATCCACACGCGCACACCGTCGTCGGTCTTAAACGACAATGTGTAATTTCCGCTAATAGGTGGCACCAAATCGCCTGTCCATCTTATCGACATCGGCGCACTGCTTGGCCACACTGGTTGTGGTGGTTGATTGGCTGGGTCGTAATACAATTCTTCCTCCATGCGTGAATTTGGTGTTCCTTCCAAATTCATGTTAGAGAAGTATTCAGCCTTCAAGCCATTCTTCCAGTATTGCTTTCCCACTGGTTCGTAGCCACTTGCATCCGACACCCATGGTGCTGTAATCACCTCCACTTGGTCGCCAACAAGACGGCGTATGCCATTTAGCACAGTAACCGACTCATTCACAGGCCATCCGCTATAGTCACCAAACTCCAATCGGTCGGCAAATGGACCTATCACTGCCACCTTCTTCAACTTCTTGGCGTTAAGTGGCAAGAAATTCTTCTCGTTCTTGAGCAACACAAGGCTTTGGCGTGCTGTTTCAAGGGCCAATTCCTGGTGTTCCTTGCAACCAACCACCTCAGGCTTGATGTCGTTATATGGATTTTGTGCTGGGTCGTCAAACAAGCCCAACATAAATCTTGCTCTCAACAAGCGATACACAGCCTTATCAAGGTCTTCATCGCTAACTCTATATTGCTCGTAAGCCTTGTGCAATGCTTCGCCATACACACCGGCATCATCGCATTCGATGTCAAGACCAGCCTTCACAAGCAACACAGCAGCTGTTTCAGGGTCGCGAACATGCTTAAATTCCTTCCAGATGTTCACCGGACCCACGCAGTCGCTCACCACATAGCCCTCAAAACCCCACTCATCGCGCAACACGTGTTGCAACAGCCATGGGTTGATGTGACATGGCAGACCATTAATTCCGTTATATGCAGCCATCACCGATTGAACATTGGCCTTCTTGACCATATTTTCAAACGGAGTGAAATAGTATTCTCTCAAATTGCGCTCGCTGATGTAGGTCATGTTGCTACCGCGATCTTCTTCTTGGCTATAGGCAGCAAAGTGCTTCGCAGTAGAGATAACCTTCACATACTTAGGGTGATTGCCCTGCAAGCCCTTAGTGTAGGCCACACCGATGGCACTTGTCAAACAAGGGTCTTCGCCATAGCACTCGGTGGTGCGGCCCCAGCGTGGGTCACGACCAAGGTTAACCACTGGCGACCACATGGTTAGCAAGTCGCTGGCATTTTCTCTTTGCTTGCGGCCAAAGTCCAATTCGTTCCATCGGCCACGTGCCTCATCTGATATCGCTGTCGACACCTGATAAACAATGTCGGGATTCCAAGTCGCTGCCATGGCCAACGCCTGTGGGAACACTGTGAAATGGCCCGGACGCATCACACCGTGCAACGATTCGTTGCCCATGTAATACTTTTCGATGCCCAATCGTGGTATTGGCTGAGCATTGTGAACCATCATCGACATCTTTTCTTGTGGTGTCATTTTCGACAACAAGTCAACGATTCTGTCGTGCATAGGCGCATTCATGTCGCGCCACACTTCTGTTGCCGACACACTCGATGCCGACAACACAAGCATTAAAACACTTAATATTATCTTTTTCATGATATTCTTTTATTTACAACGTAAATGTTCCTTCCAATGGCAGATTTGCCGACGATGCACCTACATAGATGTTATATTCGCCCTTAGGAGTAACAAATTGTTCGGTCTTTTCGTCCCAATAGCGCAAATCGCTCTTCTTGATAGCAATTTCAACTGTTGCAGTTGCGCCCTTCTTGATGCCTACTCGCTTAAAGCCCTTCAATTGCTTGATTGGCATGTAAACGCCGGTTTCTGGATAGTGAACATACACTTGTGCCACTTCATCGCCGTCGCGCTTGCCCACGTTCTTAACATTAAACTTCACATTAACGGCATCTTCGCCCACTGTGACAGCCAATTTACTGTATTTAAACTTGGTATAACTCAAACCATAACCAAATTCATACAATGGCTTGCCTGTGAAATATTGATATGTTCTACCCTTTTCAATTGCATAATCGTCGAATGGTGGCAATTCTTCAAGTGAGTTATAGAATGTCAATGGCAAACGACCGCCTGGGTTATACTTGCCAAACAACGCTTCAGCCACTGCATTACCGCCTTGTTCGCCCGAATACCAAGAGTCGAGAATTGCTGGCGCGTTGTCGTTTAGCCAATTCACTGATAGCGAACTACCTGCAACCAACACTACGGCTGTGTTTGGATTAACCTTAACAATTTCACGGATAAATTCCTTTTGGTTGGTTGGCAATTCCATTGAGTGACGGTCTTGGCCTTCACGTTCAATGCTTCGGTCGATGCCCAACACGGCAATCACAACATCGGCTTCACGCGCTATCTTGCCTGCTTCGCCATACAAGTCGAGCAACTTCGAAGAGTCAAGCACTGGCATACGCCAATACATACGGGCAAAACATTCGCCTCCACCGTCAAAATATTCCATTTTCAACTTATAGCGTCGGCCAGCTTCAAGATTAATTGTCACACTCTCGGTTTGAGCCGGATGCGATGTCCATCCGTCGATAAGCATCTTATCGTCAATCCACAAACGCACACCGTCGTCAGTGCGAACCGACAACACGTGTTCGCCGCTAACTGTTGGAAGCAAATCGCCTGTCCATCTTATCGACATTGGCGCTGTGCCCCACATTGGGTCTGGTGGTTGGCTTGCTGGGTCGTAATATATTTCATATTCGGTGCGAGTTCTTGGTGTGCCTTGCAACTCAGCATTGTCAAAGTATTCGGCTTTCAATCCATCTGGGAAGAATGCTCTGCTAATTGGTTCATAGCCTTCTGAGGTTTGAGTCCATGGTGCAAATAGCACTTCAGCATCGTTGCCCACTTGGCGACGTATGCCTTCAAGTATCGATACTGGCTCATTAACTGGTGTGCCAGAATAGTCGCCAAACTCTATAACGTTGGCATTTGGGCCTACAACGGCTATTTTCTTGAGTTTCTTTGCATTCAACGGCAAGAAATTCTTTTCGTTTTTCAACAACACAAGGCTTTGGCGTGCTGTTTCAAGTGCCAACTCTTGATGTTCTTTGCAGCCTACCACATCTGGGCTGATTTTTGTGTAAGGCACTTGCGCAGGGTCGTCAAACATACCCAAACGCATGCGTGCTCGTAGTATGCGATATGCAGCCGAATCGATGTCGGCATCGCTCACTCTATAGTGCTTATATGCATCTTTCAATGGCTGAGTGTACACATCTTCTGCACATTCAAGGTCGAGGCCGGCCTTAATCATAAGCACAGCGGCAGTTTCATAATCACGCACAAACTTATGCTCAGTAACTGCCCATGCTGGTGCACTACAGTCACTCACCACAAATCCGTCAAAACCCCAATCCTTACGCAACACCTTTTGTAGCAACCAGTTATTCGCACTACAAGGCACTCCATTAACGGCATTGTAGGCCGACATTATTGATTGTGCATTGGCATCCTTCACCAATTTTTCGAATGGTGTCAAATAATATTCACGCAAGTTGCGCTCCGATATCACTGCATTGCAATGGCTTCGGTTATGCTCTTCATTATTTGCAGCAAAGTGCTTTGGTGTTGAAACCACCTTTATGTAACGTGGGTCATCGCCTTGCAAACCCTTTGTAAATGCCACACCAATGGCACTTGTCAAGAATGGGTCTTCGCCATAGGTTTCTGGAGTGCGGCCCCAACGTGGGTCACGTGCAAGGTTCACGGTTGGCGACCAGAAGGTGAGCAAATCGCTCGAAAAGTCGCGTTGATTCTTCCCTTGCTCAAAGTAGTTCCACTTTCCGCGGGCTTCGTCAGATATTGCTGTTGTTACCTGATGTATCAATTCTGGATTCCAGGTTGCTGCCAAAGCAATAGCCTGTGGGAACACAGTAAACTTGCCCGGACGAACAATGCCGTGCAATGCTTCGTTACCCATATAATATTTAGGTATGCCCAAGCGTGGCACTCCACGAGCATTATGTATCATCAACGATATTTTTTCGTCAACTGTCATTTTCGACAACAAATCCATAATGCGGTCATGAGTGGGAGCATTCATGTCCTTATACAAATCGGTTGGCTGCGCTGTTGCATTAAGAGCAGCAGCGGCCACAATTACAGACAAAATTACTTTAAAAAATTTATTCATATCAATTAGTTTTTTAGCACATTAAAAGTGTAATGTGTTGAATGATTTTGGTTTAAGGGTTATGTTAATATATTTTCCGGCAATGTTCACCGACAAACGCTTAGGTTGGTTATCTCTATTCACCAGCAACATAGCAGTGGTTCCATCAGGATTAGCAAAAGCCACCAAGTTGTCGCCATCGCCCTCAAGGCTTAGATAATGCGCGCCTTGTTGCAAATAGTGGCCCAAGTGCTTCATCAAGTAATATTCAGGATTGTAAGTCACTTGCTTGGTTTCGGTGTTGACCGTTACCAACGAGTTTTGCTTCCATCCCCAAGGACTTACCCCAGTGTGGTCGAGCACCATATTCCAATATTGGAAGTTGCGTGCACCGTGACGGAAATAGTGACAAATCTGCCACCAAGTGTGTTCGGCAGCGCCCCAGTCGTTAGAGCCATTTCCGCACTCTGCCTCAGTGTGATAGAGCTTTAGGTGAGGATATTCTTTATTTATATATGGTATTGCACCCTTTCCGTCCCATTGATAACCTGCACCCATCCAATATTTCTTGGCTTTTGCATCATCTAATGCCACTCGCGAGTATGCAGGATTGTCGCGGTTGATGGTTGCAAACAAAATTCCTGCATCCACTCCGTCTTGCTCAAATTGTGGACCAAGGAAATTACCCACAAAGTAGGCCATATCTTCTGGACGCCAAGTGCAACTCGCGTATTTTTGGGTTGAACATGGTTCATTTTGCAATCCGATGAACGAAACCTTCACGCCCTCTGCTGCATAGGCCTTGATAAACTTAGAAAAATATAGCGCATAAGCTTTAAGGTAGCCATACTGCATTTTCATGCCCGTTGTAGGCAATTCAAGTTCGCGGTCCTTTGGCAAACCATTTTGATTATTATCATCATCATCTACACAACTTGCATAGTGATTATTGGTTTTCATCCATCCCGGTGGGCTCCAAGGACTTGCCCATAGCATCAAATCGGGATTCACCTTCAATGCTTCCTTAATGTAACGCATCAGTATGTGACGGTCGCGGTCTATGCTGAAATTTATCATCTCAAAGTCGTCGACAACATCATTTAGCGAATAAAAATTCATAGCAAAATCGCTCGCACCTATCGGGAAACGTGCTATTGTGTAGTTACTCTCATTCTTGCTAAAGAAATTGTGAATTATAGCATCTCTTTCTGATTCAGGCAAATAACTCATTGCATCCCATCCAAGTTCGTTAAAGGTTCCGCCCACACCGTCAATTTCTTGCGCTGGGCCCACCACCTTTATCAACTGGCTCCCTTCTTCGGCTGTCTTTGAAAATTTAACCGACTTATCGGCCTGCCAATAATTACCTTCTACCGACACCTTGCATTCTATTTTTTGCGCTACCGAATAAGGCAATGCAAGCAAAAGTGCCAAAATTGAAATGATAGTTTTCTTCATATGTTTTTATTTATTAATTATCAAAGTATTAAACGACTTTGCATCAACTTCAAGCTCATAAACCTTATCGCCAAAAATAACGTTCTTTTTCACGCTATGGCCTTCCTTATTCACAACCACAAGCACGGTTGAGCCATCAGGATTTCTAAATGCAAGCATATCATCGCCATTACCCATGAGTTTAATCTTATGCGCACCTGGCTGAACATAATGACTAACGTGCTTAAACATATAGAATTCTGGTGTGTATTTCGCGGTCTTCGTCTTCGAATCAACTATGACCAAGGTGTTTTGCTTCCATCCCCACGAACTCACACACTCATCTTGAAGCACCATGTTGAAATAGGTGTAAATCGAAGCACCTCCCTCTAAATATTTCTTTACCAGATTAAATGAATGCTCTGCCGAGCCCCAATTAGCCTCTCCGCCACCACATTCATTTTCGGTTTGCATCAGTGTCAATTGTGGATATTTCTTAAACACACGGCCTATTAGGTCTTTTCCTTCCCATTGAAAACCTGCGCCCTTAATATATTTGCCCGCATTACTGTTCATAATGTAGTCAACGTGGTCAAGACGGTCGGTGTTAAGCGTACCCAACCACAATTCCACCTCTGGATGGCGCTCCGCAAACAACGGGCCTAAATATGCACCCAAAAACACCGACATGCCATGAGGTGTCCACGATGTATTTGGCCAAATATTGAATGTGTAAGGCTCATTCTGGAACTGTATCATATTCACTTTTACGCCCTCTTTGGCATATGCATCCACATAGAGCGAGAAATATTCTGCATAGGCCTTTAGATAGCGGTCTTCTAATATGAATTGGTCGTTACCTGTAGGAACTTCCTTGTCTTTGGCCAAATCGTTTGCTTCACCCGCGCGGTTTGAATAGTGGCCGTTGGTTTTCATCCATGTTGGTGGGCTCCATGGGCTTGCCCACAACTTCATATCAGGATTCTTCTTCAATGCTTCTTTAATGTACTTCAGCAAGCACTTTTTGTCGCGCTTTATGCTGAAATGCTTCATTTCGAAATCGCCGGGAACTTCGTTAAGCGAATACCAATTTGTGGCAAAGTCATTTGCGCCAATCGGTGCTCTATTATATACGAAATTCAGGCCATAACCGGGCGTAAACAACTCGTTCATAACCTTTTCGCGCTCATTTTTGCTCAAATGAGTTAATGCTATCCAGCCCAACTCATTAAAGCAGCCGCCAAAACCCTCTATCTGCTGTTCGGCATAACGTGTTATCATCACGTCATAAGGTTCATGGTTATTATATGCCTTAATTGTAACTCTATTATTGTCCTGCCACAATGCATCCGATGTCGACGACTTAAACACATAGTTTGACGCCAACGCCTCAACACCCATCATCACTGTCAGGGCTATCAATATCAACACTTTTCCAATCTTATACATCTTATGCAATTTTTTGGTTTTTGGTTTATTATTTTATTGGTGCTGATGGCGGTGCCGACTCTAAGCCCCATGCCTTATTAGCCTTGCTGCCCATCTTTAGTCGTACCTCGCCGCCATTTGCTATATCTGAATGAGAGAACCATGGCTTGTTAAGTGGTTCTCCGTTAAGTTTCGCACTTTGAATATATTTGTTATCGTAACTGCTGCCTTCGCCTATTATTTTCAGCACTTTGCCGTTACCCAACTTTATCTTTATCTCTTCAAAAAACGGACTGCCTATGTTATAACTTGGCGAACCTGGTGTTACAGGATAGAAGCCCATCATTGAGAACACCACAAATGCCGACATGCCGCCGCCGTCTTCATCGCCCGGAACTCCCATCAAATCGTTTCTAAACCATTCTCCAACCAATTGACGCACTGCCTTTTGTGTTTTCCAAGGCTTTCCGGCATAGTTATAAAGATATGGTATGTGCAACGATGGTTCGTTGGCCATCGAGAACTGGCCCACATTGCCTGTGTGGTCGGGCAACTGCGAATAAAACTCAAATTTGCTGCGGCCCAGCCATTCACTAAAGGTTTGGTCGAGGTTACGGCAAAATTTATCGGCACCGCCCATTAAGCGAACCAAATCGCCCACATTGTGCTGCACTTCCCATCGGAAAACCCATCCGTTGTTTTCATCATAATATTCTCGTGCACCCAATCCTCCCGAAAAACGATAATCAAATGGCTCTATAAACTTGCCATACTTGTCTTTGGGATGGAAAAACGACGTTTGTGGATTAAACAGGTTGCGATAATTGTATGAATAATCGAGATACTTTGCAGCCAACGATTCATCGCCCAAAAATCCTGCTATTTGCGACATACACCAGTGGTCATACGAAGTGCCCAATGTAACCGGAACCGGCTGACGTTTTTCAAATCCGTCAACCTCGCGCCATGTTTCACGTTCACCCGGTGCCAATGCCGGCACATAGCCATGTGTATAGTAAAACTCATTATATTCTGCCCCGTCGCGCGACGACCATGGCGCCAGTGTTTTGTCCTCCATGGCTCCACGCAAATATTCGTGCGCTTGTTTCAAATCGAAATTTCGTAATCCCTTTGCCCACGCATCGGCCACCACTGCCGCACCATGGTTGCAATTCATTCTTCGCGAATCGCCCGACACCGCAGGGAACGTAGGAAACCACTGCTTCCCCATGTGCTCTGCTGTGCGTATTAGCGACACTATCATATCGTTTTCCACTTTCGGGTCAATCAATATTCGCAACGGATGCGCTGCTCGGTATGTGTCCCACAACCAATCATCGGTGTAGAATTCATGACCATTGTCGGGATATACCTTTTGGTCCGACGGATTAAAATGACGGCCATACTCGCTAATGTTTACCGGACGCTCATACACTCTGTATAACGATGTGTAGAACACCACTTTGTCATCTTCTGTGCCGCCTTTCACCTCTATCTTGCCCAATTCTCTATTCCATGCATCATATCCGGCTTTCTTCACCTTTGCAAAGTCGAAATCCGAAATTTCTCGCTTCAAGTTTTCCTTTGCCTGCTCTTCACTGATAAACGAAACGGCATACTTGAAATTTACTGCCTGACTGCCATCAAACTTAATCACTGCACAAGCATCGTCGCCTCGGCCTTCGTTTCGCGACGCATCCATTGAGCGGCCCTTTAGTATGCCGCTTTGAGTTGCCGGTGCATCAAATTCACAATATATGTAAATCTTCACATTGCCCCAAGTGTATTGGTGGCCGCTGATGCTATTACCTTCTATTTTCACTGCTCCGTTCGACGAATTGAGTATAATGTAAGCCGACTCGGGAGAAGTGAACGTGAATCGATATATTGCCGAGTGATACGATGGCGCAAATTCTGCCTCTACTCGCTGCTCATCAACATCAACCTTAAAATAGTAAGGAGTAATCACCTCATTGTCGTATTCGGTGCGAACCACCTTGTGCAACTCCACATTCTCGCCTTGCAAAGCCGAAATGTTAAAGTTATGCAACTCACGATGATTAACCAGCAGCACTGGCAAGCCGTCGATGGTAGTTTCCACAAAACTGCCCCTGCGAGGAAACACTCTCATCATGCCATTTGGCAAATGAGTGGTTGGAAAGGTGGGCATCAGCAAGTGGCTTATATTTCCCATGTAAGGGTTCACATAGTCAACAGGCATCTTTTTTGCTTCGGCATTAGGACATGCCAATAATACCAAAAGAATGCTCGCAACTATTGTTTTTATGCTTATATGCTTTAACATCGGCACGAGAAAATAGTTTGATGTTGAATTAATTACAGTAAGTTTAGTTATAGGCATCTGTTATTGCGCAACACATAGCGCGCCTGCCAAGTTTGGCAGGCACACCACGCGTCACACCTGTTATGAATTATAGTCTTTGAATGTTCTTTTCTACCATTTCCACCCAAGCCTCTTCAGTTCTGTCGTTGGCTGTCACGGTGTCTTTGTAGCGGTAGTGCATATGCATAACATATTGACCCTTTGCATTCTTTTCGATATAGTTGTCGGCATCGCCTCCAAGTTGTTCCACTTCCACATCTCCATATGGTGCTATAGTCAAGGTGTTATTATCATTAATGGTTACCACCATTGCATATTTTGCAAGTTCTTCCTTAGTGACCTTGGTAGGCACATAAGTGTTAGTACCCACAAACATTCTCACCTGATTTTTGCTCAACGGAGCCACTACACGTGTCAACGAAATACCCGACGATACTGAGCCGTTCGACATGTGTGAGGTTTCTGTACCAGTCATTTGGTAATAGGTGGTTTCTTCCATTGTTGCATACACGTTCTTAAGAATCACGCGATAAAGCACGCTGGCCTTTTGTGTGTTAAGTTCATATGCGCTAACGTTTTTCACCTTTAGTGGCACCATATAGATTGAGTCTGGCGACAAACCGTCAGGATTAACCTCGATTGGCAACAATGCATAGTTGTCCTCTTGGTCGGCCTTGATGGTAGCCTTAAAACTCTTTATTTCATACTTCTTTGAATCGAGAAGTTTTGCAAACTTGCTCTCATCGATGTCGTAATACAATTTATTATATGCTGCCAAGCCTTCTGGGTCGGGTTCAAGTTCCACTGTCACATCTTCGGTCAAGTGTTCTGTACCGCCACAATACACGGTCACATAGCCTGTGGTTGTTTCGCCCAATGCATGTGCGTTTGAGAATGAATAATCGTCCTCGCTCAACAAATAGATAACTTTCTTATATAATTCACCTTGAAATTGCTCATCTTCATTACAACTGGCCATAGCCATCGATAGAAGTGCAACCGATAAATATAGATACTTTTTCATAATCTTTCTGATTTTTTACGTTTACCAACCTGGATTTTGATCAAGTAGCGATGACTTTCTGATTTCATTGCGTGAAATTGGCAATAGCACCATCTTCTTATCACACACGCGGTTACGGTAATCGCTATGGTTTACGATTGTTCTCTGATAGAAGTCAGTGGCATCGCCATCAACATTCATACCCATTACTGGCACACTTTCTTCTTCTTCCAATGTTCCCCAACGGCGAACATCATAGAAGCGACGGCCTTCTGCCATAAACTCGATGAAGCGTTCTTGCTTAATCAACGCGTCGAATTGTTCTTCTGTTGAATACTCTTCTTCATTTAGTCCTGGCAAGCCCGAACGATAGCGGATTTGGTTAAAACTAAACACTGCTTCTTCAAGATTTGTTGCACGCGACAAAGTGTATTCTTGGCCACTTTCCATTTGCACCTTGTGCGATTGTGTCAAGTGGTTAACTGCTTCTGCATACGATAGCAAGATTTCGCCGTAACGGATAATTGGGAATGTCTTTGATGTACGAGTTGAGCCATCTCCGTTATACCAGTTGTCTTCTGGGTGAACATACTTCTTTAGCACATAGCCAGTTGCACAATAGTTTCGTGGTTCGGCCACTGCCTTATCCTTGCCGGCATTTGCACCAAAGTAGTAATAGATTGTTTGTTGACGGAAGTTGTTGTTCGAACATGAGTTGCCTGGCCAGTAACATCCGTTGTAGCCAACACATGCATAGAATCGCATTTCGCGGTTAACATACATGTTGTGTGTGCCTCTCAACACGCGATAGCCCGAGAAGTAACTCAACACGCGTGAGTTGCCGGTTTCCTTATATTCGCCTGTTGCCTTGGCTTCTTCAATTGTCTTACCGTCGCGCATGCGATATGCATCTATCACCTTTTGTGTCAAACACATACTGTTATATCCGCCCATATAGATTGGGAACGACTGTTGAGTAAAGCCCTGAATAGAGCCCGATGTCTTACCCCAAATCAATTCCTTGTTTTGGATTGCGTAGGTAGTACCGTTAAACATGTTTGCATACGACTTTAGAGGGTCAATGTTGCCTGCTCCGTAAGGGAAGTCAAGAGCCGAAACGTTTTCTGGCAATGATGGAGTTGCTTCAGTAGCATCGCCTGCGTCAGCCAACACCTTTTCAACTGTGTGCAATTGATATTTCTTCATGTCGATTACTCGCTTGCACGCTGCTGCTGCCAAAGCCCACTTGCGTTCGTCGTAGGTTTGGTTCACATAGTTCTCACCGTCGCTGCTGCGCTTCCATGTACCGAAATAGCGATATGCCGCGCTGCCGCCATTGAAGGCTGGGCTGGCTGCGTGCAAACGCACGCGTGCTATGATTGCATAGGCTGCTCCGCGGGTTGGACGGCCAAAGTTTGAGATTTCAACATTGTCAGGAATAAATTTTGCGGCTTCTTCAAGTTCCGAACAAATATATTCCACTGTTTCGTCATAGGTGGCTCTTGCTCGTGCATAATAACTTGATTCTTCATTGTTATCAAGCACTTCATCGCCCAAAATCACTGCAGGGCCATAAGCCATCAATATCATATAATAAGCATA
Organism: Muribaculaceae bacterium; assembly: GCA_045613305.1. GTDB lineage: Bacteria > Bacteroidota > Bacteroidia > Bacteroidales > Muribaculaceae > SFTJ01. The sequence goes on along the minus strand of JAZLAU010000028.1, from coordinate 48,187 downwards.
TCCGCGCAAGAAGTGTGCATAACCTACAAACTCTGCACGTTGTAGCGATGTCAAATCTTTGCACTCATCAATGCGTTGCAAAATGGTGTTTGCTTTGCGGATAACCTTATAACATGGCGACCATGCATCCAAGCCGTTAAGGTTCGAACTGCTTATTTCACCCAAAGTCAAGGCCTTGGTGTGGAACAAGTTTGGATGGTTTAGGGTGAAGATTTCGTCGGTGCCGGTTTCGCCTGGCAACACGTCGTTACCGAAAATTGCACTCTCGTCTGGCAATTGGCCAGCAGCGCCCCACAAGTATTTTTCCAAATATAATTTGTTGGTAAATACAGAATCATATTTTAGGGTATCGTCGAAGTAACCATCCACATCAAGGAAGTCACACGAACTGAAGGCTCCTGTTAGCAACAGCGCCATTACCCAAACTATATTTCTCATTGTTTTCATATGTCAGTCTTTTCTTTTGTTTGTGTGGATTTAGGTTAGAAGTTAATATACACTTGAAGTGCATAAGTTGTTGGGATTGGATATGCTCCTCCGTTATATTCAGCTTGTTCTGGATCCCACAACTTGAATGGGCTCCACACTGCCAAATTGTTCATCACTAATTGCAAGTCCATTGAACTAACACCCAGTGTCTTCAAGAAGCGACCTGGATTTACACGATAGTTAACATTAACTTCTTGCAAACGCAAATAACGTGAATTTGCCTTCCAGAATGTTGAATATTGAGTGTTGTTTGCATTCTTTCCGTAACTCAAACGTGGGAACAAAGCATTAGGATTTTCTGTTGCCTTTGTGCCTGAATATGATTCTGGAATCCAACGGTTCTTATCGTTAGCAACTATTGTCAACACGTTACCGGTTGCACCATTGTAGAATGGTATATAACCCTCACCATTGGTTGTGCCGTTTACATAATAGTAGTCGGTGTTGCCTGTACCCTTAAACATTACTCCCAATGAAAGGTCCTTCCAACGCAATTCTGATGCAAAACCGTACATCAAACGTGGATAGTTAGGATATGACAATGGCACCTTATCGTCATCGTCAACTATACCATCGGCATTAACGTCCTTATACTTAATGTCGCCCACGGTGTACTCACCAAATGTTTGACGTGGACTTTGCTTAACATCCACTTCGTCGCGGAACAAACCTAACGAAACATATCCACGGAATGCATTGTGAACATATCCCGAGTAGTTTTGATAGTCATATGGTTGGTCTGGTTGTTCCCAGTTTTCTACCTTATTAGCCGAATATGTGAAGTTACCTCTCACTGTCCATGTCCAGTCTTTATTAAAGTCGTGTGTGTATGAGATGTTACCATCACTACCATAACTAATCATCTTACCTACGTTACCATAAGGCATTGTTGCCAAACCTGCATAATCAGGAATTTGTGTACGTTGTTGATAAATACCGTCGCGACGGTCTTGGAAGAAGTCGACTGTGAATTCCAACTTGTTGTTCAAGAACTTACCTTCAATACCGATATCGGCCTTCTTTGCCTTTTCCCATTGCAAGTTGTTAGCACCTATGCGTTCTTCTGTGATTGAGCCAACGGTGCTGCCCCAGCCGCCACCGCCGCTATTGTTCTGCATCAATGTCAAATATGGGAAACGTGTGCTGGTCAAGCGGTCGTTACCTACCAAACCATACGATGCTCTAATCTTCAAGAAGTTCATCCATGGCATTGCTTCACGCACTCCGTCGTAACTTGTTGGCACCCAACCTCCGGCTATTGATGGGAAGAAACCAAAGCGATGACCTGCCTCAAAGTTTTCTGAACCTGTGTAACCAAAGTTAACGTCAATCATATAGGTATCGCGGAATCCGTAAGTGATACGGCTCGAAACACCTTGATAGCGAATAGGAATTGCATACATACTTAGCAACGACTGTGCGTGTTGGCTATCAAAATTCTTATTCATCGATTGTTGGCTACTCATATAGTAGTAAACCAACGCTCCCACGCGATGGTCTTGACCGAACTTGCGGTCCCAGTTAGCAGTCGCTTCAAAGTGAATCTTGTAGAACTGCGATTCATCGTGGCCATAAGTAGCGGTTTGAGCATCCAAACGCTTAACCAAGGCCAATTCGCCTGTGTACTTACGAGTTGCAGCATAGTACATTTCTGGACGTATCGAACGTATTTCCTTCAAGTTTGTTTCATTATCATAAGCCACTTGCGCTCTTAGCGACAAACCCTCTGTAATCATCGACAAGTCTTGCTTTAATTCCAAAGTGGCCTTACCACGATAGTGACGAATGTCGGTCATACCGGTGTGGTTAAGCATAACATATGGGCTATATGCATTGTCGGCACCATATGCTGGCAATTCTCCACTTGAATACTTTGTTGGGATTGTGATTGGAGTCAAGTTACGACAGGTTGCCCATAGAGCATCGGTATTATTGTTACCTGGCTCTTTCTTCATCGACATGAATCCGTCGGCACCAAAATAAAGCTGTGTAGTCTTGGTTAGGTTAATGTCCAAGTTTGCACGATAATTAAATGTTTGGTAACCTACACTTGTAGAATACTTCGATGTCTTATCTTGCTTATAGGCAGCCGATTCGTTTGAATAACCCAAACTCAAATAGTAACGAGCCAAACTACCACCACCGCGAGCATTCACAAAATATGTTTGCGAAAGTGAAGTTTCGTTCAAAATCTCATCACGCCAATCCACATCTGGATACAAGTCTGGGTCAAGGTGATTCTTAATCAATTGCATTTCAATGTCGCTATATAGTGGAGTGTTACCTCTCACCACGCGTGCTTCGTTGGCCAAACGTGCATATTCATATGAATTTACATATTCTGGCATATTCACCAATTGCGACACTGAGAAGTTTACTCTACCTGTCACTTGCAACTTGTCGGCAGTACCGCGCTTAGTTGTTACAAGTACCACACCGTTAGCACCACGCACACCATACACGGCTGTGGCCGATGCGTCTTTCAAAATCGAGAAACTTTCGATGTCGGCAGGGTCGATTTCGCTCAAATTGCCTTCCAAACCGTCAATAAGAACCAAAGCGCTGCTGTTAGCACCAAATGTACCGATACCGCGCACCCAGAATTCTGAGATGTTCTTACCTGGCTCACCGCTTCGTTGCATCGATATCACACCCGGCACTCTACCACCAAGCATATTCACCAAGTTGGTGGCTGGTGTCTGCATCTGCTTCATGTCTACTTGGGTTACTGCACCCACAACACTAATCTTGCGTTGCTTTTGCAAACCCACAACCACAGTTTCTTCAAGCATTTGGCTCGATACTGCCATCTTAATGGTTAGTTTTTCCGATTTTGTGATTGCCACTTCTTGAGTTTCATAACCCATGAATGAGAATACCAAAACGTCGTTCTTATTTACCTTTATTGTGAACGAACCGTCGGCATCTGACGCCGTACCAACACCTGGACGGTCTTTTGCATATATACTTACTCCTGGGAATGGCAAGTCGGTATCGTCATACACCACACCCGACACTGTTATACTTTGAGCCATCATCGACAGATGACAAAGTACAAACATTAATAATATTGATAATTTTTTCATGTTACTTCAGTTTAGTAGGTTATTCAATTGCCAATCGTCGAATACATTGATTTTCAAAGTCGGCCACATAGATAATACCGTCCTTATTGATACATACGCCGAATGGGCGATTAAACAATGCATCTTCTGGGCTGCCGTCTTGATAACCAGCCTCACCTGGCTGACCAATTACGGTGCTCACGCGGCCTTCTGGGGTTACCTTGCGGATACAATGGTTATCAGTGTCGGCGATATACATATTATCATCCTCGTCCAAAATCAATTGGCGTGGACTGCTAAACATTGCCGATGCTCCGTTACCATCCATATATCCCGCATTGCCCGAAATACCTGCTATCAAAGTGTGCTTTCTGGTATCCAAGTCGTATGAATAGATACAGTGGTTGTTGGTGTAGCACAAATAAAGCATTCTTGGATTCTTTGTGCTAAACGACATATATGAGTCGCTACCGCTCATCAAACCATTGTCTACTGTGCTTGTCAAGTTGTTCACTGGGTTAACCTTATATAAGATACCGTTCTTTGCTCTGATATACATAAAGCCATCATCGTAACACATTGCAAACGAGTGCTTAAAGTCGATTGAGATGTTATCGCCTGTGTTTGGCTTCATCACTTGCTTCATTGGGCTCCACATGTTATCCGACGACATCATCCAAAAGTCAAGACCGTTGTCGGTTGGGATGTATACAGTTTTGCCGTCGTTTAGCATACATGGTTGGTTTAGAGGTGCGCCTGTGTCAGGAATCAACAGTTTGCTGAAGTCTTCATCCTCATTAACCATGATAACCTTATTATTTGAATAATAACTGTCGCGGTTACGCAAACTTGCAAAGATGTTGTTGTCGGCATCCACAGCCAAATAGGTCACCGGTGGGAACGATGTTTGAGCCAAGTTGCCCATTACCACGTCATCAGGAGCGCCCTGCATACCACACACGGTGGTAACCACGGTTTGAATCTGATAAACAAATTCTTCAGCATAAGTCTGCTTCTTGCCATCAATTTCTACCGTCACCTTACATCTGATGATGTCGTTTTCATCGCCTTCTCCTGGCTTGCGAGGACAAATCACATAAATTTGATCGCCTACTGAACTAACCACTGCGGCTTCCTTCTCATTAAAATAAACCTTGATTTTGGTCGCATCGTTACCAAAGTTTGAGCCTTCCAAAATTACTTTGGTCGCAACTCCACCCTTTGTTGGATAGTAGCTGTCGAGCACTACTGGCTTCGATGGGTCATAAACATCGTTATTCTCTGCAGAATCTTCACATGATGCAAACATCATTGCCAGCATCATAACAAAGAAACCTATAGACATCCGTTGTTTAAATAAGTTCTTCATGTTGTTTTAATTTTAAAAGTTTATGTATTTAGTTTTCTTTATTTCTTTATCAGTCTAAACAGTTTTGCCTGGTCGTTTGGCAAATTATACTGCAATTTGCCGCCATCTATCACCACTGCAGCATCAAACCAAAGTTCACGACTGCTCGAAACATCCACCTTCGATGCATCGATGCCCAATGGCGCCAATTCCAAATTGCCGCTCTTGGTGCCTTCGCTATAGTTGAAATATGCTATGTAGTATGAGTCTTCTGTTTCAAGAGTGAACAAGTCAACCGATTGGTTTGCGCCCGCCAACTTATGGCCATAGGCCGGACGGAACGACTTGCCCAAGCGTATAACATCGTTGATTGCCTTGTTTGACGTAAACTTAACCGCCTTGTTTTGCGACTTTGTTGTGCCCACAAATGTGCCCTTGGTGCTCAAGTTATCGCCAAGCATACAATAGCCTGTCACGGCTGCTGTGGTCATTCTCGACATGTTTTCAGCCTCGCTGCGGTCGCCCATCACCAAGTGGTCGGGGTCGTTATAGTCATACACCTTGCTCAACCACCAGCCAAACGACAAACTATTCATCATGTAATTAGTGTGCCACATTTCGCCCCATGCGTCGCAACTGATGCGACGTGCATTGGCATATTGCGATGGGAACAACGGCGCTATCGACAATACCATAAACATATCATCGCCACAACGCTCTGCCAATTTCTTCATGCCATAATTATAGGCTGCAACACCTGTGGTGATATCTTTGTTGTAATAACTATCTGCCTCTATAATGCCGTTGGTCATAAAGTCGAACTTGATGTATCTGAAGCCCAAGTCTTTGAAACGGTCAATGAAATAATTCATTCGCGAGATAGTAGCCGGATGGGTAGGGTCAAGACAGCCTGCACCGCAATTCTTCTTGCGTTGGCCGTTAACCTTTAGTTGTGCATTGCTGTAGAAGTAGCCATTATTGCCCTCCATTGCGCGGTCGTTTTCTGGGAACCAGTCGCACCATGGTGTCCAATAGATGCCCGGCACCTGACCATTAGCCTTGCAATGGTCGGCAAACTGCTTCAATTGGTCCCAGTTCATATTATCCCAGAATGAGTCCAAGCCCACAAACACCACTCCATTGCCGAAGTTATTCTTGTCTTGTATCTTTTCCTTTATGAAATCGCTCACCGAAATCACACCGTCATAGTTTACGTTGCGTTCCATTCCGCCCCAACTGTTCCAGCCAAACGGTGTAGGGCCTGCCCAACCGCGCTTCGGTGCATATGCCGCATTCACCTCGCCATAGGTTTCCATACCCACGCGCCAGTCGGCGAAATGACCCACCATCATCTTTGCCGATTTCACAGTTTGGCCCTTAACCTTTCCGTGTGGCATAAGCACATCGTCCATCACGTCGCGTGTTGCGTGGTGAGTAACACCGCTAAACACCTCAAGCATGCTCAAATATGATAGTGATGTGCCACTACCCTTGATTCTCACGGCCGATTTCCACAAGTCGTGTTCCACACTTCCTACCACCAAGCCCATTTGGGTTACGCCATTAAACACCGCAGTAACTTCAAACGAAATACTGTCGCGTGCATAGCGGCCTGCTCCCGACGACGATGTGTCAGATGGGCGGCTCAACGGATATGAGCCATAGGTCACAAACCCGTCATTGTCGAATGGCACTGTAAGGAATCGGTTATTATTGTCCTTGGTCAAGAACACATCCTTGGCCTCGGTGTAGATTGGGGCTATGTAGTTAGTTTGGATTTCTCCCGACAACGATTGCAACTCCACATCGGTCAAGAAAAAATCTTTGTCGCCGCCATACAGGTAGAAGTTCTGCTTAACCACAGGCAAGCCGTTGCTGCCCGAGCCGTTATATTGCACAACAAATTTCTTCATGCTGCCCACTTCATCGCTCGCCGTAGTTTCGCTTACTGTTGCATCTGTAAAGTCGGAGGTGTCGTACACCACATTGCCGATTTTAAACTTTGCCGATACTCCACTAAGAACCACCGAACCGTCTTTTTCAAACGTTGTCTTGCGGGCTGTTTCATCATACTTGATTGTCCACTTTCCCGAGGTTATCTCTGCCGAATATGCTGTCGACACCGACAGGATGGCAAGCAGTAACCAAGATGTTAGTTTTTTTGATGTTTTCATATCGTTTTTGTCGATTTATAATTTTCTTCGTTTTAGGGTATTTCTACTAATGCAAATGTATTTATTTATAATAACACGCATAATCAGCATTAAATCAAAAAATAGAAAAAATGTGTCATCCGTTTTTTGTGCTTCTTTTAGACCTTTAATTATCAGCGCCATCCGTTTTTCATCAAAACCCCTAACATGCAGGCCATATCGCACCCTAAAACTATCGCGCAACACCACTCTTCAACCCGAAACATAAAAACAAAAAACCAAAAAATAGCAAAATTGTGCTACCTCCACGCCCCTGTAAAATTAAAGATTTATCTTTACGCAAATCCTTTAAACGAATTTATGAAAACTCGACACTTTTTCATATCCACAATTTTAGCATGCGCTCCACTGGTTGGCAACGCCCAACTTCAAATTACGGAGTTCATGCAGTCGAACATCGACCTAATATACGACCAAAATGAGTTCCCCGACTCTTGGGTTGAAATCAAGAATACAGGCGACACTAATTTCCGTCTTTTCAAATATCGAATAGGCACTTCTCCTAACTTTGAAGAAGCGGCTATCATCAACGGCTCGAACATTGCTCGCGCCGGACAATACACTTTGGTATATTGCGACAAAGACCTCTCTTCAAATAACGCCCCAATACGTCTCGATTCGGGCAAAGCGGGAGTGTATCTTTTCTCGCCCGAAGGCGAAATTCTGCACCATGTAATGCACCTTAAGCAACCTGCTCCAAATGTGGCTTATGGGATTGACGAAAACGGCAATTGGGGTTATCAACTCACACCCACTCCCGGCGAAGCAAACAAAGGCGGCATAACTAACGTAATCTTGCCAGAACCCACTTTCAGCATCGAAAGCAGCGTGTCGTATAACACCTACAGAGTGGTTAGAGCCATCATCACAATGCCCGATGGCGTGCCCGACGACACAAAACTTTGCATAACCACCGACGGCAGAGAGCCAACTATCGCTAATGCGGTTAGCAACAACAACTACAACCAGCGTTTCAACACCTCTACCGTAATCCGTGCCAAACTGATTTCGAGCAAGGCCATTTCGCCTCGTTCCACTTGTCGTTCCATCATCATACATCCGCGACAAAGCAAACTCCCAACCATCTCCATCATAACCGACAACAAATATCTCTACGATAACTCTACCGGCATTTTTGTCAACAACAATTTTTATAACGACTGGCGACGTCCGGCCTATATCGAATATTTCGAATCCAGTGAAAACACCACCTCTATAAGCCAACTCGGCGAATTACGCGTTCACGGAGGTTACACTCGTGTCATGGCTCAAAAATCGATGGCTGTGTACTCCAATAAGCGATTCGGCACCAAGGGTTTCTCGCACCCGTTCTGGGAAGACAAGCCTAACGTCACCAAGTCGAAATCGTTTGTGTTACGAAACGGTGGAAATAACTTCACTTCTTCGCGCATCAACGACGCGTTTTGCCAAGTTTTGTTCGGAAATCACGCCGACAATCTCGACTGGCAGGCCTACAAACCCGTAGTGTGCTACATCAACGGGCAATATCACGGCATTTACGGCCTTCGCGAACGTAGCAACGAAGACATCATCGAAGCAAACTATAACGGTCTCGAAGACATCGACATGATTGAAAACTGGGAAGAACTCAAGTCCGGTACAATCGACAGTTTCAACAGTTTAGTGGCTCTATACAACAGCAAACCCACTTATCAGCAAATGTGCGAAGCCATTGATGTTGATAACTTTGTCCAAACTTTAATAGCCCAAACATGGGCTGCAAACACCGATTTCCCAGGCAACAACATGGTGATGTGGCGACCAAGCGCACAAGGCGGAAAATGGAGATGGGTGCTTAAAGACATGGACTTTTTCTCTTACAACAGCACCAGCAAGGTCTATTTCAGCACAATCTTGCGAACCCACAACCACGAAAACGACACCGATGCCGGAAATCGCCCCGAAGTCGTAAAAATTTATCAAGTGATGTGCAGTTTCCCCGAGTTTGTCGACATTCTTACCGACAAATTCGCCGTTTATCTTGGCGACTTCTTGCGACCTTCTATCACTCAAGAGCTCCTTGAGGACATGCGTAGCGAACTTGAGCCTGAATATGAAGAGCATTTAAAGCGCTTCGACTACCCAACATCATACGACTCGTGGCACGACGGCATTTCAAACCTTATCAACTGGTCGAAGGAACGTACTAAAAAGATGCCTCAAATCATTGCCACATACTTCAATTTGGGTGCACCTGTGCCTGTCACAATCAATCCTAACGGATGCAAAGTGACTTTCAACGACACTCCGCTCACTCAACCCGATTTCGTGGGAAGTTATTTCAGCGGCAAAACCGTGCGCCTCAATGTTGATGCCGATGCTCAATGGAAGATTACAATCAATTATCCAAATGGCTCATCGCGTGTGAGAAACATTGCAAACAACGAATGCCAATTAACTCTCGACAGCGGCTACTCGTCGGTAAACTTTGAGGTGGTAAACATCACTGGCATCGACGACATAACTGCCGACAGCAAACAAAACAGCCCTAAAATTGTGGCTTACAATGGCGAAATTCTGATAGAATCTACCTCACAACTCAAATCGGTGGACGTTTACCGCGCCGATGGCTCGCTGATTTTCACTGAACAATCGCCTCAGCCAACAACCTATGTGCCTGCCGATAAAGGCATCTACATCGTGGTTGCAACAGCCGACTCTGGCGAGAAATTCTCTCAAAAGGTTGCACTATGAAATGCCACTTAGTCATATTATCGGCTCTATTTCTGGCTTTTAACGCTTTTGGGCAAAATGCCAACAATGTGCCCAAATGTCAATTGACGCCTAACGTTGCCCTCGAAAGGCCATGCGTGGGAATAGTGTTTCCCGAAAACGTGCATAATTTTGGCAAAGTGAGCATCGCTGGCGGGCTGTTAGTACACCATTTTGAGTTTATCAACACCAGCCAAACCGACGTGTTTATTATTGGCTCTTTAACATCATGCGGATGCACCAAAGTAACCTACCCAAAAACAGCCATCCGACCCTTTGCAAAAGGACACGTCACTGTCACATACGACCCCGTGGGATACCCAAAAGGAGAACTTAATCGACGAATACGATTAGAAACAACTGGTGCTCAACAGTTTGTCCCAATCTGGATAAAAGCCGACATCTATTAAATCATAACCTAAAAATAGAAAATTGAGGGCGTGCCAATTTTTTTCGGCACACCCTCAATTTTTTTATGGGCTATTTTTACTACTGCGTTATCTCAGTCGGTCATTTCAAACACTATGTGATTGGCGTTCATCAGCTGGTTATAAGTGAAGAAATTGCCATTGTGCTTAACGCCGTCAATAGTTATGTTTTTCACATATTTATTTGCTTCCGATAAGTTTTTGGCTTCAATTGTCAACGTCTTAACACCTTGAGCGCCTTGCAATTGCATCTGCAATTTAGGGAACTGCGGTGCACCAATGGCAAAGGTGTTACTGCCAGGTGTGACAGGATAAAATCCCATTATCGAGAAAATATACCATGCCGACATTTGCCCACAATCATCGTTGCCGTTTAGGCCATCGGGAGCATTGCGATAGTTCACACGGGTGTGCTTACGAACAAGTTCTTGAGCCTTGCGAGGCATGTCGCAATAGTCATACAAATAGATGTAGTGATGTCCGGGCTCGTTATCGTGGCGGTAATGGTTTCCGTTGAAATTATCATCAAGTTTCTTGGCAAAAGCATCCTTGCCGCCCATCATTTCTATCATTCCCGGAATGTCTTGCAACACGCAGAACAAATATGTCCACTTCGACCCTTCAGTTAAGCCCTGACGATTATGGTCGTCGAGAATAATCCATGAGCCATCATATCTGCGTGGCAACATAAATCCTTCTTCTTTATTATACACATTGCGATAGTTCTGCGCCCATCGCATAAGCGCATTATAGTCGTCGGTCTTACCCAAATCTTGAGCCACTTGAGCCACGCACCAGTCGTCGTAGGCATATTCTAATGTTCGCGACACCGACTCGGCTGTGTGATTGTCGGGCACATAACCAATTGTGTGATACCAACTTGCACCGGCACGTCCCTCATATGAGGTCCACCAATTACGGTCGCCATACCATCGGCGAGTGTCGCAATCAGGCGGCACCATGGCATCTTTGCGCATTGCTTCATATGCCAAATTCACGTCATAATTTCTTATGCCTTTCATGTAGGCATCGGCTATCAAGGCATCGGCATGAGTGCCTATCATAATGTTTGTGTAGGTAGGATTTGGCCACATTGGCATCCAGCCTCCCTCTTTATACATCTGCAACAAGCCCGTAATCCAATTGCCTGTTAACTCTGGTTCTAAAAATATCATTAGCGGATGAAGCGCTCTGAAGGTGTCCCAAAGCGAATAATCATTATATGAGATGCCATCGTGCACTTTATCATCAAACGCGCTATAATATTTGCCATATTCCGAAAATTCTCTCGGGAACAGATATGCATGATATAATGCGGTGTAGAAGATTCGTTTTTGTTCGTCGTCCACACCACTCACTTGAAGTTTCTGCAATTTTTGCTCCCAAGCACCTTTTGTGCTGGCCGAAACTTGCGCAAATGTCTTATTACCAATTTCTTTCTCTAAATTTATGCGAGCCTGCTCTATGCTGATAAACGAAGTAGAAACCTGCACCTCCACAACCTCGTTTTTCTTTGTGGCAAACTCCACAAAAGCGCCGCCGCGGGTCAACTCCATCTCAACCACACCTCGCTTCACATCTTTACCGTTCCACACTCCGTAGTCGGCAAAGGGCTTATTCACTTTTATCACAAAGTAGCCGTTAAAGTTCTTCAGTTCAGGGCCTAACTGAGCCGATTGACGGTCGGGATTATAACCCACAATCTCGCCTTTCTCGGCATCCACCTTCACCCAGCCTCTTATCGACCTCAAACGTGGGCCATAATCGTTGCACCAGTCATTGAGTTGCTCGTTAAGATTGATGCCCTGCACCACAAGTCGCGAATTTTGGCTCTTCGGATAAGTGAAACGCATCACTCCACAGCGGCTTGCTGCCGTAACTTCGGCTTTTATGCTGGTCTTATCGTCAACATTCATCTTCACGCTATAGTAGTGCGGAGATGTCACCTCATCGGCATGATTAAACCCTAACTTACGGTCATCGGGCAACAGCAACGGCTCTGCGCTAACCTGCGGCATAACCGACACATATCCGTAGTCGCCCATCCACACTGTTGGTTGGTGCGACGCCATGAAGCCCAGTATGTGACTGTCGTCATACACATAGGCCATCGTGCCCATCTTGTTTTCGCGGGTTTGTGCCAAAAAGTTGGTCATCATGTGTGGCACTCCAACAAACGGAGCAGTTCCGCCCTCACCCTTCAACGCGGTTCCAACATGAGGATTAACATAGTCGACCAACGACGTTTTTGCCGACGCCGTTGGCAACATTGTGGCTACTAACGCCACAGATATTAATATTCTTTTTATCATCACGCTTTATATTTCGTTATATTTTTCCTATTTCAATGTCCACACACAAGTGTCGGTAATAATTTCGCCGCCACCGTTGGCTGTAACCTTTATGGTGTTTTCGCCCTTCTGCAAGGCCACACCTTTCCACTCATATACGTTTAGTTTAGGCGAAACGGTGCCAAGCGCCTTGCCGTTGACTTCCAATTGCACATCGCTGCAATTGGAATACACCTTCACAGTGGTAGAGTTTTGCGTACGCTCCACGAAACGCTTCGAACAAATGTGCACCATTGGCTCTTTGTTCCATTGCGCCTTATAATAATAGAACGCATCTTTACGCACCTTACGGTCGTAGGTCACCAGGCCTTTATCGTTAATGCCATAGGTGTCGCCCTCACGACGCGAAGCGCTTGCAAAGTCAAACATATTCCACACAAATGTGCCCCAAAGCCATTCTCGCTTCACAATCTCCTCATAGTTGCCCTCGTGGCACACAGCCTGCCATTCTTCAGGATGCCAATCGCCGTCGGTCTTCGGCTTTTTCACATTTTCCTCATGGTGCTTTATGCTTGCTCCTGCGCCATATTCACTCACACCTATACCGGGCTGCTTGTTAGTTGGTTCATACTTCCAGTCCACTGCGTAGCGCATGGTTTGAGGGTCCGACCAATACCATCCCGGATAAGTGTTATAGGCCAAAATGTCGGTATAGAAGTTATACACCTTATTGTCTTGATTTGTAGCCGCCACAGTGAAGCGCGTAGGGTCTTCCTGATGCGCCAATTCATTAAGTTGCCACACAAGTGTTTCGGGATGTCCCACGCCAAGTTCGTTAAACAATCCCCAGCAGAATATCGATGTATGATTGTAATTCTGGCGAATCATCTCTATCAATTGCTCCTTGGTGTTGTGAGCAAACTGCATACTGCTATCTGTGCCGCGTTCTATAAATGGTATCTCGGCCCACACAAGCATTCCTCCGGCGTCGCATAGCGAATAGAAGTAACCCGATTGCGGATAGTGAGCCAACCTCACGCCATTGGCGCCAATTTCATTTATCATGGCAAAGTCTTCGTTGTGATTGGCCTCTGAGATGGCCCATCCCTTGCCCTGGCGGTCTTGATGACGATTTACGCCGCGCAAGTTATAGGGCTTACCATTAAGGAAAAATCCTTTACGGTTATCTACCCTAAACGAACGCAAGCCTATGCTTTGATGCAACACATCAACCACTTGCTTTCCCTTCAACAACTCAAAACGGAATGTATATTGATATGGGTTTTCTTTCCCTTGCCATAGTGTTGGGTTGTCAATTTCCAGTTTATGCTTAATCAGCACACGGCCTTCGCTGTCGGTCACCATGGCTCCGCCTTGCGACACTGCCACCTCTTGACCTTCAGCATTGAGCACTGTGGTCTTTAACGAACATTTCTGCAATGGCTGCTTACCCATGCTCACCACAGCCTTCACTTCGAGTTGCGCCTTCGATTCGGTCACATGGTTCTGACTCACATACACCCCGGGCGATGCATAGTCGAGGGGCGACAAGCACACCTCTGGCAACACCATCAGCCACACTGGTCGGTATATGCCACCAAACACGGTAAAATCGCCTGCCAACGGTATCACGTCTGCATTTTTAGCATTATTGGCAACTACCACCAAACTATTGTCGTGCGGTTTCAGCAAATCGGTGATTTCAAAGCAAAAGGCATTGAATGCTCCCTGGTGACTACCTAATCGCACACCATTGCAGAACACTTCGGCTGTTAGCGACACGCCTTCAAAGCGCACAAACACTCGCTTGCCGCCAATGTGCTTTGGGGCATCAAATCGGCATTCATAGGTTCCTTCACCGCGATAATAACCCTCGGTGCAACCATCTTCGGCGTTCCAACTATGGGGCACGCTCACTTTTATTCCTTGTTCGCCCAAACCTTGCTCATATCGGCCTTTTTTAAACTGCCAGTCGCCTTGCAATAATGTAGTTTGCCTTACTTGTGCACTCATCGAAACCACTGCACAAACCACCGCAATTAGCGCTAAACTGATTTTTTTCATTATCTTTGTCTTTAATCAAAATTCTTACTTTAACAAAGTTAGCATTTTTATTCAAGTATATTTCGCGACCATTTATAGGGTTTTATTTTAAACACTAATAATCAGAATGTTATATTTCGAGTCTACTTGCATCTTCTACTAAATTGCTATTTTTTGAAAGAATTACGATTATTATATAACCTAAATTTGTGATAGTGAAAATATGCGTAGCATATAGCCATAAAACTCAAGTTATTTATGAGAATCGTAACCCTATTTTTAATTGTCATCCTATCTGTATGCTCTGGCTTTTCGCAAAGTCAGCACTCTTCTTATTTCTTCCGAAACCTTAGCCGAAACAAAGGTTTTAAGCCTACCGACATCAAGGCAATTTTGCAAGACAGCAGCGGATTTATGTGGTTTGGAACAAAAAATAACCTTAACCGTTTTGACGGGCAAAACATCCAAATCTACGACTGCTTCGATTCTGAAATAGGGTTCCGCAACAACAACGTTTCGGCGCTTCACGAAGACTCGCTTAAGAACTTGTGGATTGGCACCGACAAGGGTATTTTCATTTTTGAGCCTATCAGCGAAAAAGTCACTTATTTCACACATAAGACTCCTGACGGAATAGCCATAACCGACTGGATTCAGAGCATCGTTAACGATGACCAAGGCAACATTTGGATTGTAGTACCTAACCAAGGGGTATTTAGGTTTTGCGACAACAAATTGCACCTTTACACCTTCAGCCAACAAAGCCCCGACAAAGGTAGCCCCGAAAGCATTTGCATCGACAAGTCGGGCAAGGTGTGGGTTGGAACTAACGGAATGGGGCTATACTCTTACGAAAGCCTTAACGACAAATTTGAAGCAACCGAAGTGGCCGACCCAACAAACTACCTGGGCGGACAAAGCATTTATTGCATGTGCGACTACGGCGAATTTCTGGTGCTGGGATGTCACGAAGGCAAATTGCTAAAATACAACAAACGAAACCAATTACTTACAGAATTCTTCACTTCTGAAGTTAACCATAAGATTATTCGCGACCTTCAAAACTACAACGACGAGATTTGGGTGGCCACCGAAAGCGGAATATACGTCATCAACGAATCAAAAAACACTGTGGCTCACATTGTTAACGACCCAATGTGCGGATTCACCCTTTCAGACAACCAGATAGCCCAAATTTATCGCGACCGTGAAAACGGCATCTGGATTGGAACAAACTTGGGCGGGGTGAACTATTTGCCGCCTTCTTACACCGACTTCACTCGATATGTGCCGCTTACAAGCAATTCTATCAACAGCAAGCAAGTGCGTTCCATTATCGAAGACTCTAACAACAACATATGGATTGGCACCTACGACGCCGGGGTGTGCTATTTGTCGAACTCCACAGGCCAGTTTCACAACGTGAACTCTCGTCTTAACAGCAATAAAGTGCTTAGTCTCTTTGCCAACGACAACAAAGTGTGGATTGGATATTTCAAAAACGGATTAGACGTTACAAATAACAAAACCCTATCAACTCAGCACTATTCGGCCAACAATCTTGGCATTAACGAAGCCAGCATTTATGCCATTTGCGACGACAGCAACGGCAACACTT
The DNA here is from genome assembly GCA_045613305.1 of Muribaculaceae bacterium. Classification (GTDB taxonomy): domain Bacteria; phylum Bacteroidota; class Bacteroidia; order Bacteroidales; family Muribaculaceae; genus SFTJ01. The sequence continues at coordinate 31,959 of JAZLAU010000028.1, read as the reverse complement.
GGATAGGAAACGGCTGGGGAGTGTATGTTGGCAACAAAATGACCATGAAATTTGAGCACATGCCTCAATTTGGCAGCGCATTCATCTTCGACATAATTGAAGACATAAACAAAAACATTTGGGTTGCTTCGATGGGTAAAGGGGTGTTTAAGTACAATCCGCTCACTCAAGAAATTGAAAACTTCACTCACGACGAAAAAAATCCTAAGTCGCTAAGCAGCAACTCGGTTAGCAGCATCATGGAAACAAGCGACGGCAACATTTGGTTCTCTACCGACCGCGGCGGTATCTGCCTTTACAACAAGGCAACTAACGACTTCACAAGTTACGGAATCAAAGAAGGTTTGCCCGATGAAACTGCCTATAAAATCCTTGAAGACAAGGATGGATTTTTATGGTTCGGCACCAACAACGGATTGGTTAAATTCAACCCTCAAGACGCTTCTTGCAAAGTGTTTACAACCTACAACGGCTTGCCAAGCAACCAATTCTCTTACAAATCTGCCCTCAAGGCTTCAGACGGACGATTCTATTTTGGCTGCGCCGAGGGGATGATTGCGTTCAACCCCTATTCTATTAGCAAAAACCAAACTCCTCCTTCGGTTTTTATCACAAAACTGCTTGTCAACAACCTGGAAATAACACCAAAATCCGACAAATCACCTCTTTCTCAAAGCATTATCTACACCGACGAGATAACCCTTAACCACCATCAAAACACCATCGGTTTTGAGTTTGCTTCGTTGAGTTACATCATGCCTACAGCCAACATCATTGCCTACAAAATGGAAGGCGTGAACGACGATTGGGTGCACACAACCACCGGCGCAAGCATGGTATACACTAACCTTACGCCCGGAAACTACACCCTGCGAGTGAAGGGTGCCAACAACGACGGCGTGTGGAGCGACAAGGAAATAAGCCTGAAAATCAACATTTTGGCACCTTGGTGGAACACCACATTGGCTAAAATCGTCTACATCCTACTCGCTCTTGTGCTTATAACTTACACAATTCGACTGCTTCGCATTCGCGGCGAAAAGAAAACTCACGAAGAAAAACTTCTTTACGAAAGCGAAAAGGAAAAGGAACTTTACCGCACAAAACTCGATTTCTACACCGACGTGGCACACGAAATCAGAACTCCGGTGACTCTCATCAACGGCCCGCTTGAAACACTCGTCGACATGGATATTGCCGACGCCGAAATCAAACGCAATCTGGCCACTATGCAACGCAACACCAACGAGTTGCTAAACATTACCAACCAATTGCTCGATTTCCGAAAAATCGACAACAATAAGATGCACCTCAACATTTCGTGCGTCAACATAACCGAATTACTTAACCAAAAGGTGCTTGAGTTTGATGAACTCAAAGAGACTAACAAAAACATAGGATTTAATATCCCCGATAACGAAATTTACGTTTCGGCCGATAAGAATTCAATAATTAAGATTATCAACAACTTGCTATCGAACGCCGTGAAATACAGCGATTCGTTTGTAAATGTTGAAATGAAGTGCGAAAATGGCACTGTCACAATTTCGGTGCTTAACGATGGCGACACCGTGCCCGAAGATGCTCACGATAAAATATTTGAGCCGTTCTTCCAACTTCGCAAAAACATGAACAATCCTGCTTCGTCGGGAATCGGATTAAACTTGGCGAAACAGTTGGCCGAAATGAACAACGGTTCACTAATATATAAAGTCGTTAACGGGCTTAACGTTTTTGAAGTTACCCTCAAGCAAGAATGCAATGTTCCTGTTGCCAAAGAACCACACCCAGACACAATCTTCGACAACGAGACTGCTCTGGCCGACGACGACAAACGTAACCTTGTGGTGATGATGGTAGAAGACAACTCTGAACTTCTATCTTTCATTGCCGGAAAATTGAGCACTATCTACACCGTTGAAACTGCAACTAATGGTGTGGAAGCGCTGGCTAAACTCAGCGAATGCAACGCCGACATCGTGATTTCCGACATTATGATGCCTGAAATGGACGGTCTGGAACTTTGTAAACACATTAAGGCAAATATCGAAACAAGCCACATTCCTGTGATTTTGCTAACTGCAAAGAACGACCTCGACAGCAAGGTGGAAGGGCTAAAACTTGGGGCTGACGCTTACATCGAAAAGCCTTTCTCGTTTAAGTATTTGGTGGCTCAAATAACTTCAATCATCGATAACCGCATTCGCGACCGAGAATCATTCAGCAAGAAGCCGTTTATATCAACCAACAGCTTTGGCATCAGCAAGGCCGACCAAACTCTTATCAACAAGATTATCGAAACAATCGAAGAAAACATCACCAACCCTAACTTCGGTGTTGAACTTTTGGCCGAAAAGGCATGCATGAGCCGTTCGAGCCTGCACCGAAAGATTAAGGCTGTATCGGGCACATCGCCTACCGATTTCATCCGTTTAATTCGTTTGAAGAAATCTACAGAACTGATTACCGAAGGAAGTTACCGCATCGGTGAAGTGTGCTACTTAGTGGGCATTAACTCGCCAAGTTATTTCATTAAACTCTTCCAAAAGCAATATGGCATAACCCCTAAGGAATTCGAAAAGCAGCAACGACAACGTCGCGAAGAAAACGAAAAAGAAGAATTTTAAGACTCAATAAAACAACATGAATAAAATAATCTCAACTCTAATTCTGTTAGTCAGTTTGCCACTATTGGCAACAGCCAACGACATCATCACTCCCAAGGCTCAATGGCTCGACACTAACAATCAGGCTATAAATGCTCATGGCGGTGGCATAATGTTTCACAACGGCAAATACTACTGGTATGGCGAATACAAAGGCGACTTCACCTACCGCTCGCCCGGTGTGGGATGGGAATGCTACAGAACCGATGTGGTGGGCGTTTCTTGCTATTCTTCTGAAAATCTTTGCGACTGGACTTTCGAAGGCGTGGTCCTACAACCCGACACCACCTATGTGCATTCAAGCATACACCCATCTATGGTGGTCGAACGCCCAAAAGTAATCTATAACGAAAAGACCAACAAATTTGTGATGTGGATGCACATCGACAATGCCAACTACAGCCGTGCTGCTGCCGGCGTTGCCGTGAGCGACAGCCCTACTGGCCCATTTAAGTTCATTGGCGATGCTCGCCCTCACAACACCGAAAGCCGCGATATGACTGTTTTTAAGGACGACGACGGTAAGGCCTATCTGCTTTATTCTTCTGAAGGCAACTCTACGCTACACATTAGCCAACTTACCGACGACTACCTTAAGGTAACCGACACCTACACCCGACAATTCATAGGATTGTCAAGAGAAGCACCGGCCGTATTTAAGCACAACGGCAAATACTATATCGTTTCTTCGGGGTGCTCTGGTTGGGACCCTAACGAAGCACAGTTTGCCATTGCCGACTCTATGCTCGGAACCTTCAAGCCTCTTCACAACCCTTGCGCCGGAAAGGATGCCGACAAAACGTTCTATGGTCAAAGCACCTTCGTTATCCCTGTTAACGGAAAACCCGGAAAGTTCATTATGATGTTCGACAATTGGAACAAATTAATGCTTAACGACTCTCGCTACATTTGGCTGCCTATTGAATTCCAAAACGAAAACATTGTCATCAATTGGAAAGACTCTTGGTCGATGAAAGAATTCCTAAACAACTAATCATAACTCCGTTTAAGCCCTAATAGGACTGAATGTTTTTATTTATTGATACGATTGCAATAATTTTTGTTTTAAGCGTAATGTATCTTTACATTACAAAAACTGAATTTACTTTTTTATACATGAAAGCAACGAGATTTCTTCAATTTTCAATATTTGGGTTGGCTTTATGCGCATCGGCACAAACCCCTAATAGCGTTTCAAACATTAAGTTTGCTCTTGCATCTGAACCAGTTGCAAACCAAAGCGCAATCGTGTCACAACCAGCAAAGCAATTCTATCACGCCACTTATGCCGGTGCTGCTTGGGGCGACTTTAACAACGACGACAAAATCGACCTGTTCTATAGCGACAAAAACCCGCTAATCGACAACAATGTTCAGTCGAACCTTTACACCAACAACGGAAACGGCACCTTCAATCGCGTCTTTAAGTCTCCGTTCAAAGGCACAGCATGGGCTTGTCCAGTGTGGTTCGACCCTAACAACGACGGTCTTCTCGACATGTTGCTTATTGGCATCAACAATCACGGTTATGCATGGAAGGACTTCAGCACCGATTTCTCACAATTCAAATCTCAACTCTACATCAACAAGGGAAACAACGCCAACAACGAAACCCAGTTTGAAGAAATTGACGATTCGGGCATACTTCCTATATTCAACGGTCTTGCCGGCGGTAAGGGACATAACTGGATCACCGTGGGCGACTACAACAAAGACGGCCTCACCGATGTGCTGATGACTGGCTTTGACGAATGCAACCGTATCAAAAAGGACGATTTCGAAGACGCACTTCGTGTTATGTACCTATATAAAAACATCGACGGAACACATTTCGAACTACAAGAAACACCGGTTGACGGAACAAGCAAATTCCACGGCATGACCGACGGAAGCGCTGTGTTTGCCGACATCGACGGCGACGGCTGGCTCGACATCCTTTCTTCGGGTTATGGCTACACCAGAACATCAGAATTACACCTTTATTGGAACAATCAAGACGGCACATTCACCGAAAGCAGCCTGGCTGTGAAAAATGTGAGTCACTCTTCTTGCTCGGTTGCCGACCTTAATAACGACCAATTGCCTGAACTCGTTCTTTCGGGCACTTACCAAAACACCAACACCAAGTTCTTCTACATCGTTAAGAACCTTGGCAACCGCCAGTTCGACACTCAAAATCCTATTTATTACGAGGGTATGGACGGTGTGCAACTATCGTTTGGCGACATCAATCAAGACGGTTTAGCCGATATCCTCACAAGCGGACACGGCGCTACTAACGAACATACCACTATCATACTTGCCAACCAAGGCAACTTGAATTTTGAGGTATATGGCGCTCACTATAACGACCCATTTGGCAAAAAGGGACATTTCACTCGCGTGTCACACGGCAGCAACGCTTTAGTTGATGTAAATAGCGACGGATACCTCGACGCTTGGATTTCGGGATGGAGTGCCGGAAAGTGCAACAAGGGTTGCGACACCGAACTTTGGATGAACAACAGCAGCCAAAAGAGCATCAATCCTAACACCGCTCCTTCGGCTCCTTCTAACCTGCAAGCCTCTGCCGACGAAAACGGCATGATTACTTTCACTTGGGATGCTGCAGCCGACGATTTCACCCCTGCTGGCGGATTGAGATACAACCTTTACCTAAAAAAGGTTGATTCTGACCAATGCTTCATGGTTGTGCCGGCTAATACTGCAACAGGCTTTATTAAAACTGCAAACCACACCAACTTCATATATCAATGCTTTTACAAAACTCTAATCACCGAGAGCGGCGAATATGAATGGGGCGTGCAAGCAATCGACAACGGTAACATTGGCGGCCAATTTGCTTCTAAAACTCAAACGTTCAACATTTCTGGCATTAATAACGCCTTAAACGACGACACAAACATTAATGTTTGGGCTGAAAACGGTGCTATATTCTTCAGCAGCAACACAGAAAGTGCCATGAAGGTATATAACATGGCCGGCATCGAAATTGCTTCGGCTAATCCTGCTATTTCGGGCAGCGTGAATGTTGATTGCGCCGGCATTTATTTGGCCAAGGTTACCAACAAATCGGCTCAAAAGGTTATTCGCATTCAAATCAAGTAACAAACTCCATTTTTTACTCTTATCATGAAAAATATTGCGTTAGGTGTTATTCTAACCATTTTTGCCATGGGCGCAAGTGCCCAACAAGCAGTTAACATTGGCAACACGCCATGGAAATTCACAAAAATCCTAAAACAACAGGAAAACCTGGCAAAAAATGGCAATGTCATGGTGGGCAACCGCCAAGTGGACCAACTCTGCGATAACAAAACCGATACGCACGTCGATGTAACTAACCAACTGATTCACATCGATTGCCGAAGCAACAGAGTTATCGATAACCTTTCGCTAACATTCGGCGCCGACTCTGTACGAAACGTTACAGTTACGGTTAAAGCCAGCAACGACAATTCAAATTGGGACATCATTGCCCAAAACTCAAGCATTGAGTGCTCTCTTAATCAGGTTAACGACATAACAAACGTAAACAACACATTTGGCGCGGCGGTTGTCACCAAAAGTACCTCGGCCAACATCGAAATTGGCAAAGAATACCGCTATTTAATGGTGACAATTCACAATTGCCTCAACATCAATAAAAGCACGGTAACACCAGTGCTTTGCGAAGCAATTGTTACTCCTAAGGTAAAGCCTATAGATGTTGAAAACATTTGTAGCGCCGATTTCGACGACAGCAGTTGGGAAGACGTGGGAATTCCGCACTGCTTCAACGAATTCGACACCTACCTCAACGCCACCACCGGCGAACGTTGCTGGCGCGGCGAAACTTGGTATCGCAAGAAATTGTTTATTTCTAAAGATGACCGAAACAGTTTATTATATCTACATTTCTTTAGCGTTAACCTCGGCGCTGCTGTTTACATTAACGGGCATCCTGTGAAATCAAACACTAAAGTGCCACAACCAGCACCTGTGACTCACGTCGGCAGCTTCCTGCCTTTCTGCATCGACATAACTCCTTTTGTGAAATGGAACGAAGAAAACCAAATCGCAATAAGAGTAAGCAATTCTAAGGACACTTTCTTCACTTGGCCTAATTTTGCCGAAAACGAAGGCTTCGGCCAAGCTCAAGGCGGCATTGCTTCAAAAATTTTACTGCTTAAAAAGCACAAAATTCACATCCCTGAAAACAGTTACTCTCCGCTTAACAAATGGGGAACATATTTCGCGACCACCGAAGCAACCTCACAAAAGGCCACTTTCCGCTGCCTTGTGAACGTTGAAAACCAGTCAAGCAAGTCCGCATCGGTGAAATTGGTGACCGAACTAATCGACAGCGAAGGCAACACAGCATTCTCTCGCACCGAAAACCGCAATATCGAAAGCAATCAGTTATGCGGATTCGACTTCACGGCTTCAATCCAAAACCCCATCCTTTGGTATCCTATAGGTGCCTCGGGCTCGCCTCACCTATATACTTTAATTAATAAGGTGTATGCCGACGGCAAACTTGTTGACACACGAAGCGAAAAGGTGGGGCTACGAACCATCACTTGGGACAAAAACCACTGCTTTGTGAACGGTGAAAAGGTGATTTTGCGCGGCTTTGGCAACCGAAACATTTATCCCGGACTTGGCTCGGCCATGCCCGAATCATTGCAATGGAACGACATGCGCCTCATTGCCGAATGCGGTGGCAACACCTTGCGCGTAGGTCACCAATCTCCTCACTACGAAATGTTTAACGCTGCCGATGCTTTAGGCATTATGCTTATCGTTAACAGCGGCGACAACGAATGGGCGCTAAAAAACGAACCCGCACTAACCTACAAGCGTGAATACGACCGCGATTGCATTATTGCTTTCCGTAACCACCCTTCTGTTGTGGTTTGGGAATCAAACAACGGTCTTGCTCACGACGGCGAAAAATATTGGCCTATATACACCCAACAAGAAGTAAACAAATGGGATTTCATCGCTCCTCGCATAGTTTCGAACCGTGACGGCAAACCCGACCGTTGGGACGACAAATACCCTATTCTAATATCTTACACCAACGGATATTACGGCAGCGACCAGCACCCTGCCATGAATGCCGAAGTGTATGGCACTAATTGGAGCGGAAATCCAAGTTGGTGCATTGCTCGTTTCGACTACGACAACGAAAAGGCGTTCTCTAACTGGTATGCGCAGAATTATTGCGACGACATTCGCAACAATGCATGTGGCTGGATAGATTGGATGCTTGCCGAAACTTATGGCGAAGGCTACACTATTTACCTTAACGGCAAACGCAACCAAAAGAGTTTGGGTTCGTGCGCTATGGACGGCAACAGATTCCCTAAACTAAAATACCGCATCTACAAAAACGCCCTTTGGGTTCCGTTTGAAAAGCAACCTGGCGTAACTCTTCAAAGTCACTGGAACTTTTCTGGCACACAGGACGTTGACGCGTGGAGCAACTGCCCATACGTGGAACTGTTTGTCAACGGCAAGTCGCAAGGAGTTGTCACTCCTAAAGGCGACACCAAGCGATGCACTTGGAAAAACATTGCGTGGGAACCAGGCACGGTGAAAGTTGTAGGCATGGATTACGACCGTAAACCAGTGTGCTTCGACCAAATAGAATCGTCGGGCGAGCCTTACGCTGTGGTGCTTAACGTAGAAAATGCGACACTCGACGCCAACGGCAAACCGTTTGCACTTACCGCTAACGGTTCCGACGCCTTTGTCATAACAGCAAAAATCGTCGACAAAGACGGAAAATGGTGTCCGTTTGCAAACAATTTATTGCATTTCGAGATTGAAGGCAATGCTTCATATAAAGGCTCTTACGACTTCTACATAACTCCTAGCAAAGACCTCTTCTACCACAATCCTGGCGACAAGGAACTGAATGCCGAAGGCGGTTTGCGACGCATTGTGGCTCGCACCACTTTCACTCCTGGCGAAATTTCGGTAAAGGTTACATCGCCCGGTTTGAAATCAGGGGTTTGCACTTTGTGGTCGGTGCCCGTTGAGCAATAATTTATACACGAGTCCTTACACTCCTCATTGCCCTCCACCCTCAAGGCTTAACGGCCACACAAATAGAGCATCCGGAAAATTAGCGTTTAAATACCATAACAACAATTTTATGAAACGATATTTAGCATTAGCAACAGCATGCGCATCAGCATTGATTTTAAATGCCAAAGTCACTCTGCCTGAATATTTCACAAGCAACATGGTGATTCAGCAAAAATCAACGCTAACCATCAAAGGTGTGTCATCAAACAAGCAAGCCGTTGCCATCACCACCAGTTGGGACAAAAAAACCCACACCGCCCCGGTTAACTCCGATGGTGCATTTAGCATTTCAGTAAAAACACCTAAAGCCGGCGGTCCTCACACCATCTCGTTTAACGATGGCGATGTTACTACGCTGAGCAACATCCTTTCGGGCGAAGTGTGGTTCTGCTCCGGACAGTCGAACATGGAAATGCCCGTTAACGGATGGGGAAAGGTTATGAACTACGAAGAAGAATTGGCTAACGCCAACTATCCTCAAATACGCCTTTTGCAGTCGGCAAGAGTCATTGCCAGCAAACCATCAGAAAAAGCCACTCTCACACATCCCGAATGGCGTGAATGCTCTCCGCAATCGGTCGACAACTTCTCTTCGGTGGCTTATTTCTTTGCGCGACACCTGCACAACACCCTTAAAGTGCCTATCGGCGTCATTGATAGCAGTTGGGGAGGCACTCCTGCCGAAACATGGACCAGCCTCGAAACTCTGAAGAATGTATATGGTCTGCAAAATCAAGCCCACGACATCGAAGCCGCTAACGGCAGCATCGACGCACTAAACGAATTCCACAAACGCGACATGCTAAACTGGCAACGCGACTACAACGCAGCCGATGCCGGTATGCTAAACGGTGAGCCTCGTTGGGTTAACCACGACCAGTCGGCTAACGGATGGCCTACAATGAACCTGCCAAGCACTTGGGAAGACCGCGGAATGCCTAACTTCGACGGATGCGTGTGGTTTCAAAAGACTGTTGAAATTCCGCAAAATTGGCAAGGCAAGGAACTAACGCTAAATCTTGCCAAAATCGACGACGACGACATTGTGTGGTTTAACGGCACTAAAATAGGCCAAACCGGTGGTTACTGGATTGACCGTTCTTACAAAGTGCCAGCCTCACTGGTTAATGCCGGAAAAGCAATCATCACTGTCAGAGTGCAAGACGGCAGCGGCGGCGGTGGCATATATGGCGATGCCAACAACCTAAACATTGCCCTCAACAACGAAAAAATTTCGCTCGCTGGCGACTGGATTTACCAAATTGGTGCCGCATTGGCAAACCTGCCCAAGCAGCCTAAAGCACCTAACCACCAAAACTACCCAACTAACCTTTATAACGCCATGGTGTATCCGTTCCGCGACTTTAACATTAAGGGGGTTATTTGGTATCAAGGCGAAGAAAACAGCGACCGCTGGAAACAATACACTCCTTTATTCCACGCCATGATTCGCGATTGGCGCAAGTTATGGAACACCAACCTTCCGTTCTATTTTGTGCAACTCGCCAACTGGCAGGCTCAAAAGCAAGTGCAACCCGAGTCAACTTGGGCACATCTTCGCGAAGCGCAAGCTAATGCCCTTCAACTCGAAAACACCGGAATGGCTGTGGCAATCGACATAGGCGAAGCCTACGACATTCACCCTAAAAACAAGCAAGAAGTGGGCCGACGTCTCGCGCTTGCCGCTTTGGCGCAAACCTACAACAAAGGCAAATATCAAATCCCGGCTTACACTAAATTCCGCACCGAGGGTCGCAACGCCATTATAGAATTTAACCAACCTATCAGCATCCGCGGTGATGAAGCTGTGGGATTTGTAATGGCCGGCCCCGACATGATTTTCCACGAAGCCAAAGCCACAGTGAAAGGCAACGTGGCAATAGTGAGCTGCGACAAGGTAGACATGCCTGTGGCTGTGCGATACGCTTGGGCCGACAACCCCGCTTGCAACCTACAGGGCAACGACAACCTACCTGTGGCTCCTTTCAGAACCGATAGCTTCGAATAATTATTTTTTATGTTATTATAAAACCAATTATGCCAAAACCGCTTAATTGGTTTTATTTTTCCATTTACACCGCTTCCTTGACTCAATATTTTTATTATTTGAAACTTTAATTACATTATTTGAAAAATGATAAAATTACCTTTGTTTCATATTATACACATTTTTAAGAACCTTATAACTAAACGTTAGGTATGATTAAAAGATTTACTATTCTAACAGGGCTTGCATTAGCCCTAATGATGCCTTTTACATCTACAGCGGCCGACACTGAGATTCTTCTTCGAAGAGGCGGCGAAGCTAAGATTTTAGGCTCTGGTTTTTTCAATTTCAATTGTGGACACGTTGGTAACACAAGCACCAACACTATCCTTGACCTTGGCAAATACGACCTAAGCAAATTCAAAGCTGTCGGCATTGAATTCGCTAACGGTTGGGACGGCAACGGCACCGCAACAGTGAAAGTGGGCAACAATCCTGCCGACGCTACTGCAGTTTGTGCTATTGTTACCAAGACTACTCCTGGATACGATGCTTACAAAAACTTCATCGGCATCGTTAACAACGCTCCTGCTGGCGAGCAAAACGTATTTGTGACTTTCGAAGGCGCATGCGGTAACATCAACCGCGTTTACCTTTACGAAAACGTGCCTACTAATGTTAAGCAACAAGAAGATGCCAACTATGTGGCATTCCCTAATGAAGCCAACGGCTACTACGACACTGCCATTAAGTTGCTTTCAACAAACTCTGTAGGTTATAGCGAAGAAGCTCCAACCGAAAACGGTCCTCGTTTCGACGGCACTCAATGGGGTTGGACTCACGACGGTTTCATTGCCGACTATGGCACTGTTGACTTCGGTGAAGGCAAATACAAGCAAGTAGTTACTGGCTTTAAGGTTGACGCTGAAGGCCGCGACAACTACTATCTTGAAGTATACGTTGACGAACCTACTGCTGAAAACTTGGTTGCTAAGATTTGGGCTGGCCGCAGTTACGGCGGTGGCGTTTATCCTGTGGCTAAATCTATCGACGCTATCTCTGGCTCACACAAAGTGCTTGTTAAGTGGCTTGGTGGTTCTATCAACCTTGAATATGTTGAATTCACTGAAAATACTGTTTGGCCTGAAGCTGACGAATATGCTACTTTAACTGTTCCTGAAAACACTTACGACACTCCTTCTGAAGGCGCTTTCGTTAACACTTTCAGCGGACAACCTGAAGGTCAATGCAACCCTTGGGCTTACACTTTGCTTAACCGCGGTAGATATGAAAGCGGTGGTAACATTGGTTTCACCGGCAACGGCACTGTAATTCGTTTCAAAGACGTTGACTTCGGCGAAAAGGCTTACGACCACATTATATTTAACTATGCTACCGATAACAACAACGATAACTATGCTCTAATGGAAGATAGTTACTTCGCTGTTTACCTTGACCTTGAAAAGGATGGTGAAATCACCGATTGGACTAAGCCTTGGATTACTACCTACGGCGCTGAACCAATTGCAATCCTTGACATGCAAAACTCTGGTGGCTGGGGCAACAAGATTATGAATGGCGCTGACCTAACTTGCGAAATCGACGGCGTTCACGACATGTATATCGTTTACAACAACCGTCGTCACAACGACTCTGGCGCTAACATCTTCGACATATATCTTGAACGCAGAGTGCCTTACGTAGCACCTCTTACTCACATGCCTCTTGTGGCTACAATCCCTACAACTCACGACAACTGCGACAACGTGAAGATTATTGACGGCGGTTGGTTCAATCGCGAACCTGCTTGTATCGGCAACACCGACGCTGGCAAGATTTTGGTTGACCTTGGTGAAGTTGACTTTGGCGAAGCTGGTTCTGTGAAGGCTATTGGCGTTGACTTCGCTAATGGTTGGGGCGATGGCCTTGGATACACTATCATTAAGGCTGGTGAAACTGCTGAAACTGCCGAAGTGATTGCTGAAATCGCTACTAAGCCTAACGGCTCATATGCTCAAGCAACTACTTACGTGGCTAACCTTACTAAGGAATTGAGCGGCAAGCAACACCTATTCCTTTCTGCTCGCGACAACACTGGTAACTACTTCGCTGTACGCCTATTCGGCTCTGAAATCATCGAAGCGGCTACTGCTACTAACGCTGAAGCTACTTATCTAACTGTTCCTGCTGAAGGAGTTGTGGAAGTTATGTCAAAGGACTCTCAAGCAATCAACCCAGAACTATTCCCAGAAGCAGCTATGACAGGTGCCGACAATTCTGAATGGGGTTGGACTGGCGACGGCTTCATCGCTGACTATGGCACATTTGACTTCGGTACTGACGAATATGTTCAAGCATACGCATTCTTCAACCACTGGAGCAACAACCTTAACGACAAGATTGAAATCTACTTCGACGAAGTAGCTCCTGAAAACCTTGTTACTACAATCTTCGCAGGTCTTGAGTCTCGCGACCACAACCGTCCATTCGCTGCTACTCTTGACACTCCTGTAACTGGCTCTCACAAGGTGCTTGTTAAGTGGATTGGTGGTTCTATCAATGTTTACAAGATCGGTTTCAGCAAGAACGTAATTCTTCCAGAAACTCCTATGCACGACCTTGTAGAATTCGCTGCTAAGGAAGCTGACGCTGCTACTCCTAAGGCTGAAGACTTGATGTTCACATTCCGCAACAACACTTGGAACAACGACACTCAAATTGGTGTAGGTAACCCATACGAATTCGAAATCCTTAACCGCGGTCAACGCGAAGGCAACAACGTTGGCTTCACTGGCGACGGCACTATCCTTCGAGTTAACGACGTTGACTTTGGCGCTGCAAGCGAAAAGACTCTTTACCTAACTTACGCTACAGGAAACAACGACTGGTATGGTTATGGCGACGTTTGCAACTTCAAGATTTACATCGACCTTGAATCAGACAATTGGGCTGACAAGGCTGCTTCAATTGGTGACAACGAACCTATCGCTACTATTCGCCGCCACAGCACTGGTGGTTGGGGCAACGACTACACTACTGGTGGAACTATGACTCCTGTTGAAGGCATCCACGATATGTACATCGTATTCAACAATCCTCGCAACACTGGCGAAGGCGCTAACATTAAGGACATCTATTGCGAAGGTTTCGTTTCTGGCATTGGTGAAATCCTTTCTGGCAACGAAGACGCTATCGTAAACGTTTACAGCGTTCTTGGCACACTTGTTCGCAGCAACGTGAAGGCTTCTGAAGCAACTCAAGGCCTTGCTGCTGGCATCTACATTGTTGGCAACGAAAAGGTTGTTGTTAAGTAATCAACTTAATCAAAACGGTTAAAAACGAAAGTTAGAATTTCATTTAACCCACATAACACTTGGCACGCCCCCGATATCGAGGGCGTGCCTTTTCGTTTGTCGGCACACAATGCCAACAATAAGACCACAACTGTTAGACCACATCATGCATAAACTGCACTCAAACAGGCACTTCACGCCACTTAATAACAATTTTCAAGACTTTGACATCGGCTTGAAAGTTACATTTATTGAAACAATCGTTTTATTTTTTGTTATACAAACAATTTAAATTTGTGATATCTCATAGCAGAAATTTATTACAATTTAAATCTATACAGTATGATTAAAAAATTTACTCTTTTTGCAGCAAGCATCGCACTATGCGCAGCTTCTGTTTCCGCTGAAGATTTGATAATCTACACAAATCATTCAAGCGGCGTTGAAATCATGAACGCGGCCCAATTTAACCGCGCAAGCAACTACATCGGCTTCGCCGGTGCCGACACTCAAGTCTATCTTGGCGAAGTTGACTTTGGAGCTGACGGCAACAACTTCCAAGCATCTGGTATTGTTCTTGCCAACGGTTGGTATGTTGACGGTTATGCAATCCTTCACGCTGGTGAAGACTATGAAAGTTCTCTTCCTTTCACTCAAATGATGATTAACGAAACTGGTGGCTACGACAACTTCCGCACATTTGCAGGAAACATGGGCTACAATGCTTCTTCTCCTGAAGAACTTTCAGGTGGCATTGCTGCTATCGAAGGCCTTACCTACACAAAGCCTATAGGCAAGCAAAAGGTATACCTTACATTCATTGGTGGCGCCGGTAACATCCGCTCGGTAAACTTCTACGAAAACAAATTGGTCCCATCTGATTTCGACCAAAACGAAGAAAGTAGCGACTATATGCTTCGTTTGCTTGAACCAAACGAAAAGCCAGGTTACTACGACAACACCATCGCTCTACCTACTGCTAACTCAACTAAGTATGCTGGTTTCGACCCAGAATCTGACGCTCCTCGCTTCGACGAAAACAAAGACCCACTTCAATGGGGTTGGACAAGCGACGGTTTCGTAGCTTCTTATGGCAATGTTGACTTCGGCACTGGCGGTTACGAACAAATCGTTCTTCGCCTTACTCACGGCAACGAAAACATCTACGACTACCTAAACGTATATCTTGACGAAGTTAAGCCTGAAAACCAAATCGCTCGCATTTGGACAGGCCGTAACTTAGGTGGTAACGCAGTTGTTGCTTTGGCTAAGAACCTACAAACTAACATCACAGGCCAACACCTTGTGCTTGTTGAGTGGGACGGCGGTTCTACTAACCTTGAAGCAGTAGAATTCTGCAAGGGCAAGCCTTGGATTGAATGTACTGACTGCGGTATTATTCTTGAAGACGTTGAACCATCTGACCAAGCATTCCACTTCACTTTCGTTGGTTGCCAAGAAGGTTTAGGTGACCCTTGGGGCTACGAACTTCTTGCTCGCGGTCAATGGGAAAATGCAGGTAACATTGGTTACACTGGTCCTGGCACTGTAATCGACTTCTACGGCGAAGGCGAAGGTGTAGACTTCGGCGACGGTTCTTACAAGAGAATCATCATCAACCACTCAAGCGAACCAGCTTGGATTGGCGACGTCGACGTTTCTAACTTCTCATTCTACATCGACCTTGACCCTGACTTCATGTACACTAAGGAACAATGGGAACAAGAACTTCCAACTATTCTTAACGGCCACGACCCAATCGCTGTAGTTCGCCTTCAAGGCACTGGCGCATGGTCAGAACGCCGCAGAACTGCTGGCAAGATTCTTCGCGAAGTGAAGGGCTTGCACGAACTTTACATGGTTTACAACACTCCTGACAACAACACTGGCGCTAACGTATTCGACATCTGGTTGGATCCAGTTGAAGAAACTTCTGGCATCACTATCGTTGACAAGCCTGCTGAAGGCGTTGAAGTTTATTCTGCTGCTAGCGAAATCATCGTTGCTGCTGAAAACGACGCTACTGTAAGCATCTACAACGCTAACGGCGCTACTATCGCTGCTGACCAAATCAAGGCTGGCGAAACTTCTTACAACGTTGCTCCTGGTTTCTACATCGTGAAGGTTGAAACTGAAAACGGTGCTTCTGCATTTAAGGTTATCGTGAAATAACTTTTATTGAACTATTTTTAAAGCTTTATAACGCAAATCGGTCTATTTTCTAAATAGGCCGATTTGTTTTATTTTTTACTTTATCTGTTACATTTCTTTATATTTCTAAAATATATATTTGCATTACAATTATCGATAATTTCAACAGAACATTTACTTTTTCATTATAGCAGAAAATTTTTTAGTGTAAATAGGTTTGGTTTAGTGCATAGCACATTTTTAGGTCGAGCGGATGGCAACTAATGTTTCCATCCGCTCTTAATGTGATAATTCTACAATTGTTTTATTTTTTAAAATATTAATTTTATAACGTGATTTATTAAAATATTAATTTTGAAACATATATTGCAGATAATACAAACTTAAAAACCCAATCATAACTAATGACAACAAGAAAACTTATCTCAACCATTTTGTTGCTAATAGTTTTGGCAATGCCAATACTTTCACAAGCCGCCGAATGGCAAATGAAACAAGGTCCTATGATGACCCCATGGGCCGAAAATATTGACCCTAACAACGTGTTCCCAGAGTATCCACGTCCTCAAATGGAACGTGACAATTGGATGAACCTAAACGGCATTTGGGACCTTCGTAAAGGAACTGTAGATGAAGCGTACTCTGCAAGTTTCGACTACGATAAAAAAATTCTCGTTCCATTCCCTATCGAATCGGCTCTTTCGGGAGTGATGGAAAAGAGCGACGAACAATGCTATTGGTACAAGCGCACTTTCACTTTGCCCGACAACATGAAAGGCAAAGATGTGATAATTAACTTTGGCGCCGTGGATTGGCAATGCAAGGTGTTTGTTAACGGAACTCAGGTTGGCGAACACACTGGCGGTTACGACCCATTCTCTTTCAACATCACTTCGGCCCTTAAAGGCTCTGGCGAACAAGAATTGGCCGTTTACATCTACGACAACACCGGCGTGCAAGGTCAGCCTACCGGCAAGCAATCGAAAAACCCTTCTATTTGCTGGTACACTGCCGTGAGCGGCATCTGGCAAACAGTTTGGTTAGAAGCTGTAAACAAAGCCCACATCACATACTTTGAAGTTGAACCTACCGTAGACCGCAACTGGATTAACTATAAGGTTGAAGCATCGGTGAGCAACGCCACAGTCAACATCACCGTTAAAGACAAAGACGGCAATGTGGTGGGTTCGGCTGCTAACGCAAGCACCGGCGCTGTGACTCGTATCACCATCGAAAATCCTCATCTTTGGTCACCCGACGACCCTTATCTTTACGATGTGGATATGCAACTCGTGAGCAACGGCACTGTTACCGACAACGTGAAGAGCTACTGCGCTTTGCGTAAAATTAATGTCTCTAAAATCAACGGCATAACTCGCATTTTGCTCAACAACAAGGAGATTTTCCAACTTGGCCCTCTTGACCAAGGTTTCTGGCCCGACGGCATCTACACCGCTCCTTGCGACGAAGCGCTATTGTTCGACGTGCAAACCATGAAGGAAATTGGCTTCAATATGGTGCGCAAACACATCAAAACTGAGCCTGCTCGTTGGTATTACCACTGCGACCGCGAAGGTTTGCTCGTTTGGCAAGACCTCCCAAGCCCTAACCTTCCTAAAGGGTCTGAAGACTTCGCTAAAGAAAACTTCCGCAAAGAAACCACCAACATCATTCGCAGCCTAAAGAACTTCCCTTCTATCGTTCATTGGGTGGTATTTAACGAAGGTTGGGGACAATTCGACACTGTCGACGTAACAAACCTTGTTGACCGTCTCGTTAACTCACTTAGCCCTTCACGCTACGGCAAAGCAAGCCTAATTTGCTGCGCAAGCGGTTGGACCGACGCCGAAGTTGGTAACATCATCGACAACCACAGCTATCCTTACCCATCATTCTCTCACAGCAACACCCGTGCAGCTGTGTGTGGCGAATATGGCGGTATTACACTGAAAGTGCCCGGTCACATTTGGCCTGGCGGCGACTTCCAGTACACTGTTGTCGACACTAAGACCGACTTCACTGCTTATTTCAATATGCTGTGCGACAAAATACAAAACGGATACTACTCTGGACTTAACGCAGCTGTTTACACTCAGCTCTCAGACGTAGAAATCGAGAAAAACGGTTTCTGGACCTACGACAGAAAGGTGTTTAAATCGCACGACATCAACGAAGTGCGACAAAAGGTGCTCGAAACAATCAATATGCCTAACAACGGCATCAAACCTAAAACAATTCTTTCTACTGCTAACGAGCACACCTACACTTGGCGCTACACCACCAATAGCAGTGTGCACCGCCATTGGTATGAAACCACATTCAACGATTCTGAATGGGCCAAGGGTCCTGCTGCATTTGGCAACGGCGGTCCTGAAGAATTTAAGCATCTGCTTAAGACTCCTTGGACTAACGACGTGATTCACATGCGCAGATGGTTCTACTTGGGCGAAATTACTCAAGAAAACATCAACAAACTACGTTTCCAATCGTTCCACGACGACGACATCACCGTGTACCTAAACGGAGTTCTTGCCGCTACTGTTTCGGGCTGTAACTTCTCTTATGGTCCTATCGATATCTCTAAGGCTGCTCTTAGCACTCTTAAGCCTAACTCTTGGAACTTGATCGCTGTTGAAGGCCGTCAAGGCGGTGGCCAACAAATCATGGATATCGGCATCTCGGCTTACACCGACACCGACTTCGAATACACCGAATCGTTTGAAGACCTTGAAAACCCTCCTTATGCAGAACAGCCTACCGTAGGCTCTGCTAAAGCGCCAAAATTCGCAAAAATAGATAAGCCTGTGCCTGCCGAAGGTGCTCAAAGCGGCGGCGTATCGGCTACTGAAGCCGGTCAATTCTACCACACGGCCGACTTCTCTAACGTTGCTTGGGGCGACATTGACAACGACGGAAACCTTGAACTTGTATATTCAGGTCACAACGCTCACTTAAGCAATAAGTCGGCGGCAGTTCTTTACAAATACAACGGCGAGAACTACGTGCGCTTGCAAAGTCCTTTCGACAAGGCTTATTATGCTTGCCCTACTTGGATTGACTATAACAACGATGAAAAATTAGACCTCTTCATACCAGGATTCAACAACTACAACTACGACGACCTTGAAGATGTTGCCGCATTTATCTACAAAAACAATGGCACCAACTCTAACGGGGTAACTCTATTTGAAGAAGTTAACCAAGCACGCACCGACAGCAACCAAATGGGCATCACTCCTATACACAACCCTCTTGGTGGCGGACGCTCTCGTCATTGGGTGGCGACTGGTGACTACGACAACGACGGATTTACCGACATCGTGGTAGCTGGACAAGAAGATTATGTTGACCCTAACAGCGTTGACGAAAACGGAAAACCTTACATTCAAACCGACAACCGAGTGTTGCAACTCTATCGCAACAACGGCGGTCAAGGATTTGAACTGCAAGAAACTCCACTCAACGGCAATGCTCCATTCGCCGGCCTTTCTCGCGGCTCGGTTTGGTTTGCCGACATGGATGCCGACGGATGGCTCGACATCTTGGCTTCAGGATATGGCCCTCGTGAAGGCAATATGATGATTTACTACAACAACGGCAACGGCACTTTCAGCGAAAGCGCTCAAGAATTTATCGGTGTTTACGATGGTTCAAGTTTCCCTGTTGACCTTAATGCCGACGGTAAACTCGACATTGTTTGTGCAGGCTACGCTAACCCAAGCGGCAACGGCAGCGGCAAAAACGTTTACGTTTATCAAAACGTGGGCGACCGCATCTTCACTTTCCTTCCAAAAGAATATTGCGGATTTGAAGGCGTTGACGGCGCTACTCACGACGTTGCCGACGTTAACAACGACGGTCTTCCTGACATTTTCATCGGCGGACACGGCAGCGAACACGAAATCACCACTTGGCTATATATAAACAATGGTGACTTCTCTTTCACTGCTTGCGGTGCTTACTATCAAGACGTGTTTGGCAAACTTTGGTCGTTCGACAGAATCAGCCACGGCAACAACCACTTGCTCGACTTTAACCACGACGGTTATCTCGACGCATGGAGCATGGGATGGGCTCAATCAAGTGTTTGCTCTAACTCGTGCGCTGCTCACATCTACGAAAACGTATCGGCCGACAAAGACATCGTGGCAAACACTGCACCTCAGCAACCTAACGGATTGAGTTGCAGCTACGACAAGAACACTGGCATTGCCACTTTCACTTGGAACACTTCAACCGACGATATTACACCTTCTGACGCTATTGCCTACAACTTCTTCATCAAGAAGGCTGGCAGCGACCAATGCAGCATGGTGATTCCGGCAAACATCTCAACCGGTTTTATCAAGGTTAACCAATACACCAACCAATTGATGCGCAACTCTTATTCGGTGAAGGTTGAAAATGCCGATGAAGACTACGAATGGGGCGTTCAGGCAATCGACAACGGCCGCATGAGCAGCACATTTGCCACTTCTACATTCAACCCTTCAACCGCATCGGGCATCAGCAGCACTAAGGCTGGCGAAATCAAGATTTACACCACTAAGGGCATGCTACATTACAGCACCCCTAAGAACACCACTATCGAAATCTATAACACCATTGGCGGCTTAGTGCGCAAAACTAAAGTTTCAGGCACTGGAGTTATTGAAGACCTTGAAGGTGGAATCTACATGGTTTATGCCAAGGCCAAGAAGGCTCAAAAATCGCTAAAAGTTCAACTATAATACTGCTATAATCTATCGCCAACATGAAAAAACTAACAATTGCCTTTTTATTGACGCTTACGGCTATAACAGCCATTGCAAGCAATAATTTCGGATATAAAAACCCTGTAATTCCGGGTTTCTACCCCGACCCAAGCGTGATTCGTGTTGGCGATGATTATTATTGCGTTACCAGCAGTTTCCAGTATTTCCCGGCTGTGCCCATTTTTCACAGCACCGACCTCATTCACTGGACTCAAATTGGCAACGTTCTTGACCGAGAATCGCAGGTTAACCTCAAAAACTGCAACTCTTGGGGAGGAATATACGCTCCAACTATACGCTATAACAACGGCGTGTATTATATGATTACTACCAACGTCACCAACGGCGGCAACTTCTTTGTAACTGCCACCGACCCTCGCGGACCTTGGAGCGAGCCTATAAAGGTAGACGAAGGTTGGATTGACCCTTCGCTATATTTCGAAGACGGAAAATGCTATATGGTGTCGAACCCCCACGACGCAATATATATGTGCGAAATCGACATCAATACCGGCAAAGTGCTCAACAAAGCGCAATGCATTTGGGGCGGAACAGGCGGTCGTTATCCTGAAGCGCCGCACATTTATAAAAAAGACGGTTATTACTATCTTATGATAGCCGAAGGTGGCACTGAAATCGGTCATAACGAAACTATTGCTCGAAGCAAAAACATATATGGCCCTTACATGCCTAACCCTTCAAACCCTATCCTTAACCACTTCAATCAACTCAAGCAAGGCGACCACATTCAAGCCACCGGACATGCCGAAATGGTTCAAGCCAAAGACGGGTCGTGGTGGTTGATGTGCCTGGCCTACAGAACCATGTCGAACGGAACTCACAACCTGGGACGCGAAACTTTTCTCGCACCCGTGAGATGGGACAAAAACGCTTGGCCTGTGGTTAATGGCAACGGCACAATAGAAATCGACATGAAAGTGCCTACTTTGCCACAATCCGAACCCATCAACGTGCCTAATCGAACCACTTTCGAAAACGGCAAGTTGGGTTTTGAATGGGTATACCTCAGAAATCCTATAACTAGCAACTACTCTTTCGAAAACGGCAAATTGCATCTTAAGGCATCGCCCGATAACCTTAACTCTATGCAATACCCTACGGCTGTGTTCCGTCGCCAACAGCACATCAACTTCACGACTCAAACCGAAGTTGCCCTCAACAACGCTCGTAATGGCGATGAAGCCGGATTAACTATGTATATGGACGCCGGCGCGCACTATAACATTGTGCTTCGCAAAACCGACAAAGGCATGACTATTGCACTACGTTGCCGCCTCGAAAGTTTAGACCTTGATATCGCTACTGCTAAAGTCAACGCTAACAAGGCTACGCTGAGAGTGGTGGGCGACAGCGAAAATTATCATTTCGAATACTCTCTCGACGGAAATAATTTTATAAATTTAGGCAAACTTAACACCCGATACATCAGCACCGAAGTGGCTGGCGGCTTCACCGGTGTGATGATTGGCATGCATTGCACTAAAAACTCACCGAAATCGCAAGTTTCGGCCGACTTTTCTTATTTCGACTACATTCCTAAAAAATAATCTATTTCACTACACAAATAAATAAACATGTTTAAACGCATTCTAAACCTAATGTTGCTGGCCACTATATGCGGATTAACCGCTATAGCAGCCCCTAAGCAAACCATAAAAGTAGAAACCAACAACACGTCACTAATCCTTAAAGTGGCCGAAAACGGACGTCTTTACCAATCGTATTTCGGAAAACGCCTAATCTACGACAGTGACATTAATCATTTGCCTAACGGCATCGAAGCCTACCTGACTCACGGCATGGAAGATTATTTCGAGCCTGCTCTGCACATTCAGCACCCCGACAATAATCATTCCACAGAACTTATCTATAAAGACCATAAGGTGACCACAAATGCCGACGGCGCTAAAGTTACCACCATCACCCTCTACGACCCTCAATACCCAGTGACTGTAGTGTTGAACTATTCGGCTTATGCCAAAAACGATGTCATCGTGGCCAACACCGAAATAATCAACAACCACAAGAAGCCTGTGGTACTTCACAAATACGCTTCTTCGCTGCTTTCATTTAACCGTAGCCGATATTTCCTTACAGAATACAGCGGCGACTGGGCTAATGAAGCAAATATGAGCGAAACCGAACTAAACTTTGGCAAGAAAGTGCTCGACACCAAACTTGGCTCAAGAGCAAACATGTTTCTTTCTGAATTCTTCCAAGTTTCGTTCGACAAACCTTCAACCGAAACTCAAGGCGATGTTCTTGTTGGAACATTGGCATGGACTGGCAACTTCCGTTACACATTCGAAGTGGACCAAAACAAAAAACTCCGCGTAATTTCGGGCATTAACCCATACTTCAGCCAGTACACCCTGCAAGCGGGCAAATCGTTTGTAACCCCCGACTTCATTTTCACACTTAGCAATAGCGGACGCGGAAACGCAAGCCGCAACCTTCACTCTTGGGCAAGAGACTACAGACTGAAAAACGGCAAGGGCGACCGCATGACGCTGCTCAACAACTGGGAAGCCACTTACTTCGACTTCGATGAGCAAAAGTTGCCTCAACTCATGGACGACGCCGTGAAACTTGGCGTGGACCTTTTCTTGCTCGACGATGGTTGGTTCGGCAACAAATACCCTCGCAACGGCGACACTCAAGGACTTGGCGACTGGCAAGAAACTAAAACAAAATTGCCTAACAAGGTGTCGTATCTTTGCGACCAAGCCGCTAAAAAAGGCATTAAATTCGGCATCTGGATTGAACCTGAAATGGTGAATCCTAAGAGCGAACTCTACGAAAAACATAAAGATTGGGTTATCACATTGCCTAACCGCAAAGAATATTATTTCCGCAACCAATTGGTGCTCGATTTGTCGAACCCTAAGGTGCAAGACTTCGTGTTTGGCGTAGTGGACCATCTGCTTACCGAATATCCACAAATTGCATTCTTCAAATGGGATTGCAACAGCCCTATCACCAACATCTACTCTAACTACCTTGGCGACAAGCAAAGCCACCTATATGTGGACTATGTGCGCGGACTTTACAACGTGCTTAACCGCATCAAGGCTAAATATCCCGATGTGCCTATGATGCTCTGCTCGGGCGGCGGCGGCCGTGGCGACTACGAAGCGCTTAAATACTTCACCGAATTCTGGCCAAGCGACAACACCGACCCTCTTGAACGAATTTATATTCAATATGGCATGTCGATGGTGTTCCCAAGCAAAACTCATTGCGCTCACGTCACCACATGGAACCGCAACGCAAGCATCAAGTTTAAGGTTGATGTGGCAAGTATGGGCAAACTCGGTTTCGACATCAAGTTAACCGATATGTCGCAATCCGACCTAACATTCTGCCAAAAGGCCGTAAAGAACTATAACCGCTTGAAAACTGTGATTCTCGACGGCGACATGTACCGCCTTGTTTCGCCTTATAGCGGCAACCACGCTTCTACAATGTTTGTCAACACCGACAAGACAAAGGCCGTATTATTTGCCTTCGACATGAATCCTCGCTACAACGAACACCTGCTTCCTGTGGTGATGCAAGGCCTTGACGAAAACAAGCAATACAGCGTGAAAGAAATTAACCGCTATAACGAAGGCGACCACACTGTGGGCACTTTCTCCGGACAATATCTTATGACTGTGGGCATCAATGCTTTCAGCCACTCACATCTCTCAAGCCGCGTTTACGAAATTAACACCATACAATAAGTCTCTCTTTTAAGGTAAAATTTGATTGTTTGCAGTCCTCGCTTTTAGGCACTCGCGATTTCTATAATTACTCCAAAAATCATCAGAAATTGCACCAGGCCGCTTAGCGAGGACTGCTTTTTTGTGCTCCCCTTCTGAATTTTGCCCAGCATTTCATCTCACCAAATCAATTATTTTGATGTATCTTTGTTATTAACATATAGTTCCCACTCCTTGTGAGTGCGCTTTATGCAAACTAAGCCGAATGTTTATTGACATGTGCGACGACATAAAAAAATTAGCAAATAAAAATTAGCAAACCACCAACCATACATATTTTAATATATATATGCAGATACTACTGGCCTGCGCCAAAATAATGTTCGACAGCACTTCCACAGCAGTGCCCATGCTCACAAAGCCTCATTTTGCCGATGAGGCAGCACGGTTTGCACTCGACATGATGCAGTTTTCGGTGCCTGAAATAAGCCAAATGCTGAAATGCTCAGCCACTATTGCAGCCGAAAACCTCAACCGTTATATGCAATTCTTCGAAGAGTCACAACATCTTCCGGCCATACTTGCCTATAACGGACAAGCATACAAAGGGCTTAATGCAAACACGTTTACCACCGACGACTTCTGCTTCGCCCAAAAGCATCTGCACATCACATCGTTTCTTTACGGGTTGCTGCGTCCTTTAGACAACATACACCCCTATCGCATGGAAGGAAAAGTGAGTTTGCCTTCGGCCGACGGTTTGAATATGTTCAACCATTGGAAACCCCTTCTAACCCAACACCTCATCGATTCGGTTAAGGCCGACGACGGCATTTTAGTGCACCTCGCCACCGAAGAAATGCAGCATCTTTTTAACTGGAAAGATGTCACCAAGCAAGTCACCGTCATTCAGCCGCAATTCCTTGTTAATAAATGCAACAAACTACGCACTGTCACCGTATATGCTAAAACCTGCCGCGGCGCCATGACTCGCCACATCATCAAGAACCGTTGCAGCGCGGCCGAACAACTGCTCGAATTCACCTACGACGGTTTTGCGTACGACCCCAATTATGGCGACTCGCTCAACCCGCATTTCATACTTAATGAGCATTTTTAACACATTTTGTGTACTTTTTGAACATAAGTGGCATAAATTTGCTAAAACCAACCTTCACTCAAGGCAATCAAAAGCACAATTTTAGCAATTTGACAGCATTTTATGGGCATGTAGCATTAACTTTTGTTTACATATCACCCCGTCTAAATATTATGTTTTAACGTTGATTAACTGTCAGTATAGTGATTACACATTTTTTAACGGTTTGCTAACAAAAATTAAACATAAATTATTTTTTATGCTATTAATAAGTCCTACATTTGCTTGGATTTTCAATAAAATGTAACCTTATGGTTACTTTAATCAGTGTTTGAAATTAACAACAACAAACTAATAATTTTATTTTTTAATAGATTATGAAAAGTAATGTAAAACCAGCTGAAGGCAAATTAGGTGTTCTTGTAGTTGGACTTGGAGCAGTAAGCTCTACTTTTATGACAGGTGTATTAATGGCTCGTAAAGGTCTTACTAAGCCAGTAGGTTCAATGACACAATACGATAAGATTCGTGTTGGTCGCGGTGCAGAAAAGCAATACCTACACTATAAGGACATCGTTCCTATGGCAGACCTTAACGACATCGTTTTCGGTGCATGGGACGTTTATCCAGCTAATGCTTACGAAAGCGCTATCAACTGCGAAGTTCTAAAGGAAAAGGATATCAACCCAGTTAAGGACGAACTTCTTCAAATCGTTCCTATGAAGGCTGCGTTCGACAAGAACTATGCTGCTCGTCTTGACGGCGACAACGTAAAGACTTGCAAGGACCGTTGGGATATGACTGAACAAATCCGCGAAGACATCCGCCAATTCAAGGCTAACACTGGCGTAAGCCGTATCGTTGTTCTTTGGGCTGCTTCTACTGAAGTTTACGTTCCAATCAACGAAAAGGTTCACTACACTCTTGCTGACCTTGAAGCTGCTATGAAGGCCGACGATAAGGAAAACATCGCTCCTTCTATGTGCTACGCTTATGCTGCTCTTTGCGAAGGCGCTCCTTTCATCATGGGTGCTCCTAACACTACTGTTGACATTCCTGCTATGTGGGAACTTGCAGAAAAGACTAAGATGCCTATCGCTGGTAAGGACTTCAAGACTGGTCAAACTCTTGTTAAGTCTGGTTTCGCTCCTATCATCGGTACTCGCTGCCTTGGCCTTTCTGGTTGGTTCTCTACAAACATCCTTGGCAACCGCGACGGTCTTGTGCTTGACGAACCTGCAAACTTCCGCACTAAGGAAGTAAGTAAGCTTTCTACTTTGGAATCTATCCTTGTTCCTGAAAATCAACCAGACCTTTACAAGGACTACTACCACAAGGTTCGTATCAACTACTACCCACCTCGCAACGACGATAAGGAAGGTTGGGACAACATCGACATCTTCGGTTGGATGGGCTATCCTATGCAAATCAAGATCGACTTCCTTTGCCGCGACTCTATCCTTGCTGCTCCTTTGTGTCTTGACCTTGTACTTCTTTCTGACCTTGCTGCTCGCGCTGGCCGTTGGGGTACTCAACGTTTCTTGAGCTTCTTCCTTAAGAGCCCAATGCACGACTACACTCAAGACGAAATTCCAGTTAACCACCTATTCCAACAATATGTTATGCTAAAGAACGCTTTGCGTGAAATGGGCGGTTACGAAGCAGACGAAGAAATCGACTAATAATTTGTTTACACAACATAATTATTTCATAAAAGGGTATGCTCAGCAGAGCATACCCTTTTTTCATTCTCAACTAACCGCTACCTATAGCCCACACCGCGCCAAATACACACCACATAACACCGTCGTTTTTTTGACTATAAGAATTCTTATCACTATATTTGTAATAACATATGCCCATTGCCGAATGAAGCATACATAATTTTGTCATTAATTAATATCATAAAAAACATACATCTATGATTACATCATACGCCTACAGTCCTAACAAAGTTGAAGCCTACTTAGGTAAATCTTGCCAAAAGTTCACAAAGGCCGACATTATAAAATACATTGTCGACAACAACATACACATGGTGAATTTCCTATATCCCGCAGGCGACGGACGACTCAAAACGCTAAATTTTGTCATCAACAGCATCGAATATCTCGACACAATATTGAGTTGCGGTGAACGAGTAGACGGTTCAAGCCTGTTCTCCTTTATAGGCGCCGGAAAAAGCGACCTTTATGTAGTGCCTCGTTTCAAGACAGCATTCCTCGACCCATTTGCCGAACTGCCAACACTTTCTTTGCTTTGCACTTATTTCGACAAAGACGGCATGCCTTTTGCCTCAACGCCGATTCAAACGCTGCAACGTGCCTGCCAAGCATTTCACGAAAGCACCGGCTTAGAATTTCAATGCATGGGAGAACTCGAATATTATGTGATTGCCGACGACGACCAAATGTATCCGGGCACCGACCAACGCGGATACCACGAATCGGGGCCTTTTGCTAAATTCGGCGACTTCAGAGCACAATGCATGGCATACATCGCTCAGTCGGGCGGACAAATAAAATACGGTCACTCCGAAGTGGGCACTTTTAAGCAAGACGGCAAACTCTACGAACAAAACGAAATAGAATTCCTTCCGGTGTATGCCGAAGATGCTGCCGACCAGTTGGTGGTGGCAAAATGGATTATACGCAAAGAAGCCCAGCGACGCGGACTTAACGTTACGTTTGCACCTAAAATCACCACAGGAAAGGCCGGCTCAGGCTTGCACATACACATGCGCATGGTGAAAAACGGCGAAAGCGTGATGGTTAACCCCGACGGCTCACTTAGCGACATTGCCCGCCGCGCAATTGCCGGTTTAATGCACTTGGCGCCATCTATCACCGCTTTCGGCAACAAAAACCCTACCTCTTATTTCCGACTTGTGCCGCACCAGGAAGCGCCTACAAATGTTTGTTGGGGCGACATGAATCGCTCCACTTTAGTGAGAGTGCCTCTCGGCTGGCAGGCTAAAACCGACATGTGCCATCTGGCAAACCCTATTGAAAACGAGCAACATCACAGCACCGCCATGAAGCAAACCTTCGAAATGCGCTCTCCTGACGGCTCTGCCGACGTTTACCAACTTATCGCCGGCTTGGCTGTGGCTTGCCGACACGGGCTCGAAATGGAAAATGCGCTCGAACTCGCCGAAAGCACCTATGTGAGCGTTAACATTCACAACGCCGAAAATGCCGACAAACTAGATTCGCTTGAGCAACTGCCCGACAACTGCGTGGCTTCGGCAAAATGTCTGGAATTGCAACGCAAGCACTATGAAGCATGCAATGTGTTTAGCCCGGCAATGATTGACGGCATCATTAAAGAACTCAACGCATTTAACGACTCCACTTTGCGCTCCGACATTGATGGAAACCACTCTGCAATGCAGCAACTTGTGGAAAAATACTTCCATTGCGGTTGATATTACAACTAAATATATCACAAACCACGAGGCCCTCTAATTAACTTAGTCGGCCTCGTTTTGTTATTGCACGCTTGGCTGGCTTTATATCTTTCAGCGCCATGCTGTTACGCCTTTTTGCAGCAGTCTATCGAACGAGTAGGAAACAATCACCTTTTTCACATCCCATGCATCCAATCGCAGCCGCCACATTTGTGTTAATGCCCTCTGCTCGGCTGTGCCCCGGCGTGGAGTTATTGACAATACCAGTTTTTTTTAGTAGTTTTGCATACAAACTACATTCCACTCGAGCATCATTATAACGTGTATGAAACAATTAATCCTTTTGATAGCAATGTGTATTGCATCTACAAGTCTTAACGCACAAAAGTTATTTACCCTCGAAGACCTTAACTTCGGCGGCAACAATTATCGAAACATGATTCCAGAGCGCCTCAATGCGCGCTGGCAAGGCAACGACCTTATAACCAACGACGGCGACAATTTTTACCGTTACGACACCAAGAACGGCGATAAGATTGCCATCGAAAAGCCACAACAATCATCGTTTAAACTACCAGAAAACGCTCAAGCGCTTGAATGGAATGCCGAAAACAGCACTTGGGCTTTCCTAATCGACAACAACCTGTATGTGCAGTCGCAGGATTGTGAGCCAATACAATTAAGCACCGACGGCTCGCGCGAAATAGTGTATGGTCAGTCTGTTCACCGCAACGAGTTTGGCATACACAAAGGCACTTTCTTCTCGCCCGACGGCAAGAAATTGGCGTTCTACCGAATGGACCAGTCAATGGTTACCGACTACCCTCAAGTGAACACTTTTAACCGCTCGGCAACTTATGAACCCGACAAATATCCTATGGCCGGAATGACTTCACACAAGGTGACCATCGGAATTGCTGATGTGGCAACCGGCAAAACCACTTACCTCGACCTTGGCGACGTTACCGACCGATACTTTACCAACATAGCATGGGCGCCCGACGGCAACACCCTATATCTCATCGAGTTAAACCGCGACCAAACCGATTCGTCGCTCGATGCTTATGATGCTGCTTCTGGCAAAAAAATTAAGACTCTATACACCGAGCACAACGACCGATACACCGAGCCTCTTCACCCTATCGTGTTCTTACCTTGGGACAACTCTCGTTTCATCTATTGGAGTCAGATGGACGGATTTATGCACCTTTACCTAATGGACACCGACGGTAAAATCGAAAAGCAACTCACTCAAGGTCAATGGATTGTGAAGCAACTCGTAGGCTTCTGCGAAAAAACCAATAGCATAATCTACACCGGCAACGAAATCAATCCGTTGCAAATGAACACGTTCACGCTCAACATCAAAAACGGCAAAAAGAAATGCATCGACAACGGCCTTGGCGTGCACAGCGCAAGCATCTCGGCCGACGGCATGTGGATTCTCGATTCTTGGTCGGAACCCGATGTGCCTCGTGCATACGCTCTAACCAACACCAAAAGCGGAAAAAGCATCGAACTGCTTCGCGCCAAAGACCCTTGGCAAGGCTACAAAACGCCTATCTTTGAATCAGGAAAAATAAAGGCTAACGACGGAACCACCGACCTATATTGGAGAATGGTGAAACCCGCCGACTTCGACCCTAACAAGAAATATCCTACCGTGGTGTATGTTTACGGAGGCCCTCACGCTCACAATGTGGATGCTTCTTGGCATTGGGCTTCTCGCTCTTGGGAAACTTATATGGCTCAAAAAGGCTACATCTTGTTCATACTCGACAATCGTGGTAGCGAAAATCGCGGCTTGGCGTTCGAACAAGCCACATTCCGCAAACTCGGTCAAGTGGAAATGCAAGACCAAATGAGCGGCGTAGATTACTTGAAATCATTGCCTTACGTCGACGCCGACCGCATTGGCGTGCACGGCTGGAGTTACGGCGGATTCATGACAATTTCGCTTATAACCAACTACCCCGACACTTTCAAGGTGGGGGTTGCCGGCGGACCTGTAATCGACTGGAAATGGTATGAAGTTATGTATGGCGAACGATATATGGACACCCCTCAAACTAACCCTGAGGGCTACGAACAAACATCGTTGCTAAACAAGGCTAAAGACCTCAAGGGCCGACTTTTAGTCATCACCGGCATGAACGACAACACCGTGGTGCCTCAACACTGCTTAATGTTCCTCGACCGTTGCGCCGAAGAAGGCACATACCCCGATTTCTTTGCATATCCCGGACAAGAGCACAACATGCGCGGACACAAATCGGTGCACTTGCACGAAATGATTACTCGCTATTTCGAAGATTTCCTTAAATAAACACCCTAACGCTCCCTAACCTTGCAAAAGACGCTAATAGTAATCACAGGCCCCACAGGGGTGGGCAAAACCGACACCGCAATAAGTGTTGCCGAAGCCCTAAATGCCGAAATTATTTCGGCCGACTCGCGACAAATATACCGCGACATCCCTATCGGCACGGCCGCCCCTACCAAACAAGAAATGGCACGGGTGAAGCACCACTTTGTGGCGTTTAAATCGCTCGACGAATACTATAGCGCAGCCCAGTTTGAAGACGACGTGATGCAGTTGCTCCCGTCGCTGTTCGAAAAAAGCGATTTTGCAGTGATGTGCGGCGGCTCCATGATGTATGTCGACGCTGTGTGCCGAGGCATCGACCAAATACCCACCATTACTCCCGAGGTCAGAGAAGCCACCTATGCACTCTACGAAAACGAAGGATTGGAGGCCATGCTCGAACGTCTGAAATCGCTTGACCCCGAATACTAC
>JAZLAU010000027.1:0-122051 GCA_045613305.1 Muribaculaceae bacterium | reverse complement strand
GGTAATAGCGTGAGGGATCCACCTCTTCCCATTCCGAACAGAGAAGTTAAGCCTCACCACGCCGATGGTACTGCGAAAGTGGGAGAGTAGGTAACCGCCCCCTGAAGCCCCGAGCACTGCGCTCGGGGCTTTTTTTATGCCCGAAAGTGAAATAAAGCAGGCCGCTTAATCAGCAGCAGAGTGAGTTGTTATTCGCAAAGAGAACAATTTAAAATCGAGCAGAGAAGCTGGCAGATGTAACAGCCGCAGTGAGAATAACAGTGGCCCGTTTCGGACTTTGATTATGCCGTATAAGCAGAGTGGTGGTTAGATGAAGTTTTATATGATGGTAGGCGAGGGTTACAATAACTAATGTAATAAAAAGTAATGCAAAGAGGGCGAGATTGGTATGATAAATGGTTGTATAAGGAATTTTAATAGTTTTGTGAGTTGGATAAAATGGATTTTTTATTATTTTTGTTGTTACTAAATCAATAAATCATGAAAAAAATACTTTTAATTACATTTGCGTTGTTGGCAGCCATAAGTGCATATGCCACTGATAAAATCGACAGCCTGAGGGCTGACATGATGGACATGGACTGCAAAAAGGTGTTTGTGATTAGTCACCGAGGCGATTGGCGCAATTACCCAGAAAATTCGTTGGAAGGAGTGATTAGTGCAGCCAACATGGGTGCTGATATAATAGAAATAGATGTTCAGCGCACTAAGGACGGACATTTGATTCTGATGCATGACGGAAGTTTGAACCGCACCACCACAGGCAGTGGAAAGGTGAGTGATGCAACGCTAGAAGAAATTAAAAAGTTACGTTTAAAAAATGGTGCGAGTGCGCACACACGTTTTAGAGTTCCTACTCTTGAGGAAGTGCTTATAGCCACAAAAGGAAAGGTGATGCTTAATCTTGACAAGGCTGACCGTTACTTTGACCAAGTGATGGAGTTGCTTGAAAAAACGGGAACTACTCGTCAAATAGTGATGAAGGGCGGCAGCAGTCCAAAAGATGTGAAGAAGCATTTCGGAAAGTATCTCGACAAGGTAATATATATGCCTATTCTAAATCTCGACCAAAAAGATGTGGAAAAGGAGATAGATAAGTTTGTGAAAGAGATTAATCCTGTGGCATTTGAGTTTTTATATTTGAAGGATAGCAACCCTGTACCACAAAATGTGGCTGAGACATTAAAGACTTCGAAGATATGGTATAATTGCCTATGGGATACTATGGCCGGCGGTCATGACGATGATATGTCGTTGGTGGAAGGTGTAGATGCCGGATGGGGATACTTGATAGATAAGTTAAATGCCCGCATGCTCCAAACCGACCGACCGGAAATGCTGGTTAACTATCTGCGCAGCAGGGGTTTGCATGAGTAATAATGAAAATGGATATTAATAATTTAAATAATTGAATATTATGGAAACAAAAGAACAAGTATTGAATGCAATGCGTGAAGCGGGCAAGCCAGTTTCGGCAGGTGAAGTGGCTAAGATAACAGGAATCGACCGTAAGGAAGTGGATAAGGCGTTTGCTGCTTTGAAGAAGGAAGAGGCAATAGTGTCTCCAGTGCGCTGCAAGTGGCAACCTGCGTAAGGTTGATGTGTGAAAAAGATGCTTAAGGCGACGGCGTCGCCAAAAAATACCGCAGCCACTTTTTAGAGCATTGCCTGCACAGGGCGCTGATAGATGCGAGTGCGTCAATGCACGGGCGCTGATAGTAGGAACTATGCAGAAAGTTGGGCAAAAAGAGCCTTATAAACTCTGTGTGTCGGCTGGTTTTGAAAGCATTTTTGATGAAAATAATAAAAGTCGAGAATTAATTAATTCTCGACTTTTTTATTTTAGAGTTGCGATTATAAGAACCGGTTATTATAGTTCGAGGTCGCAATTAAACATTTCGTGCCAAGGCAAACCTTGTTCGTTAAGCACCTTTAGGAATGGGTCTGGGTCGAATTCTTCAACATTGTGCACGCCAGGTTTGTTCCAAATACCCTTAAGGAACATCATAGCGCCAGTCATTGCAGGCACACCAGTGGTGTAGCTAACGCCTTGCATGCCAGTTTCCTTGTAAGCAGCTTCGTGAGAGCAGTTGTTGTAGATGTAGTAAGTAAGTTCGTTACCGTCTTTACCGATGCCACGAATGCGGCAGCCAATGCTTGTTTGACCGTCGTAGTTAGCGCCAAGGTCTTGAGGGTTAGGAAGCACAGCCTTAAGGAATTGAAGAGGCACAATCTTAACCTTAACGGTCTTATCAGGATTGTCGGCCAAAGGAGCAGCATATTCAATTTCGTCGATTCTCGACATGCCAAGGTTTTGAATGCAGTCAAGGTATGTTAGATATTGTTGACCGAAAGTCATCCAGAAACGTGCTCTCTTGATGGTTGGGAAGTTCAATACAAGACTTTCGATTTCTTCGTGGTGAAGCAAGTAGCTTTCGCGAGGACCAATTTCAGGGTATGTTAAAGGTTGGTGAATTTCCAATGGTTCAGTTTCTACCCATTGTCCATTTTCCCAATAAAGACCCTTTTGTGTGATTTCGCGAATGTTTATTTCAGGGTTGAAGTTGGTAGCAAAAGCCTTGTGGTGATTTCCGGCGTTGCAGTCAACGATGTCGAGATATTGAATTTCCTTGAAGTGGTGCTTAGCAGCGTAAGCAGTGTAGATGCTTGTAACGCCAGGGTCGAAACCGCAGCCAAGAATAGCAGTAAGTCCGGCTTTTTCGAAGCGTTCGCGGTAAGCCCATTGCCAGCTATATTCGAAGTGCGCTTCGTCGCGAGGCTCGTAGTTAGCAGTGTCGAGGTAGTTTACGCCGCATTCAAGGCAAGCGTCCATAATAGTAAGGTCTTGGTAGGGAAGAGCCACATTGATAACAATGTCTGGTTTGTGCTTTTTCAACAATTCCACCAATTGAGGCACGCTATCGGCATCAACAGCGTCGGTAGTGATGTTAGGAGCGCCAATAGCTTTTGCTACAGCATCGCATTTACTTTTAGTGCGAGATGCGATAACGATTTCGTTGAATACGTCAGGGTTTTGAGCACATTTGTGTGCAACCACGGTACCAACGCCACCGCATCCGATAATCAAAACTTTACCCATTTTCAGTCAGTATAAAGAATTAAAAAAGTGAATAAAATGTGTTGGGCGCAAATTGGCGCTTTCCACTCAATTTAGTTACAACAAATTTAATGAAAAAATAACGTAAGTGGTCAATAATGGCAGATAAATTTCAATAAAATGGTAAAACGATGTGTCGAATTGGTGTATTTGAGCCATGTATATGCTCCAAAACGAGAAAAACAAGCATCCTAAAATAATAGCAAGCCCAAGCGTGGGAGAGTGTGAAATAAAACAGTGTGAAATTATCACATTGTAAGCAACGAGGGCTGAGAGGTGAAAGAGTAGGTTAAAAAAGAGCAGAAGGATGCCATTTTTTGAGGGTTAAATCCGAAATTTTGACAAAAGTTTCTTATCTTTGCCGAGCGCAATAGTTGCCTTTGCGCGAAATGTGATTATCGCAAGCTAATCGTTACAGACCAGCAAACGACAAACGGAGTAAAAACGACAAAACTGATTATTTAGCTATGCTAGCATTTTGGAATATAAATAAGGGCATAAACGAGATAGAAGCATGGAAGCCATCTTGTTGGGTTCAGGTAACATGCCCCACCGATGAAGACATCAAGTATCTAAATGAGAATTTGCAGTTGCCCGACTATTTCCTGTCGGACATTGCCGACAACGATGAGCGTGCCCGTTATGACTATGATGAAGGCTGGTTGATGATTATTTTGCGTATTCCACAATTGAAGAAAAACAATAGTCGTTCGCCCTACACAACAGTTCCGTTGGGTATTGTAATCAAGAAAGACATCATTATCACAATCTGTCATCAGGAAACAGGCATGATGCAGGATTTCGTTAATCATCACCGCCGTAAAGCTGTGGGCTTTAGCGATGCTGCCGACTTGGTGTTCTGTTTGTTCTTGTCGGCTTCGGTGTGGTATTTGAAATATTTGAAGCAGGTAAGTTCGATGATTGAAAAGTTTAAGCGTAACCTTGACCAGGAAATCGACAATAGCGACCTTGTGAGTTTGTCGCGCTTGCAGGACAGTTTGACTTATTTTGCTACATCAATCCGTGGTAACGAAACCCTTCTTTCGAAGCTGAAGTTCCGTTTGCCGGTCGATGAACTGGATGCCGAACTGATTGAGGACGTTAACATTGAGATGAACCAGGCCCGTGAAACAACGGCAATCTATATCAACATCTTGAATTCAACGATGGACACTTATGCCAATGTTATTAATAATAATATGAATAAGGTGATGCGTCGCTTGACATCGTTAAACATGATTATCATGTTCCCAACATTGGTGGCAAGTTTGTTTGGTATGAACTTGATAAACGGAATGGAAAATTGGAAGTGGGGCTGGCTTGTGGCTCTTGCCATTTCGATAGTTACCACTATCGGTTCGATGATGCTCTTTAAGAAGCGTAAGTGGTTGTAAGGAAAAAACAGAAACTCAATAAAAAGCAAACAAGCCATCGGCATTGTGCCGGTGGCTTGTTTTTTTTCTTTCTTGTATAATGACGATAGAGTTATTCGATGCTTTTGATAAGAGTGAGCACGTTTTTGCCATCGATGCGCTGATATTGCACTTGGTCCATGATTTGATGAATGATAAACACTCCGAGTCCGCCAATAGGGCGCTCGTCGGAATTAAGTTCGATATTTGGCTTTTGCACTTTAGTAGGGTCGAATTCTATGCCCGAATCGGTGATTTCAAACATAATCTTGTTTTCAATAAGTTTAGCAGAAAGCGCTATTTCGCCTTTTTCGCCATTAGGATAAGCATAACTGATAATATTAATCAGTGCTTCTTCTAACACCAAATTAAGGTTGAAGTTCAGGCTCAAAGGCAAACCAAATTTATCGCTAATCTTATCGACAAAAGGTGCTATTTTTTCAATTTCCGATTTTTCGTTTTGTAGAGTTATGTCGCATTTCATAGCTGAAGAAATAGAGTTGTATCTAAAAGCTAAAACGGTAATATCGTCGCTTTGTTTAGCGCCATTGGCAAATTCTTTAACGGAATTAAAGGCAATGTCGATAATTTCTTGAGCTTTAACCGATTTGTTTACGTTAAGGAGTTCAAGCAGTCGATTGTCGGAGTAAAGCTGTTTGATGTTGTTTTCGGCTTCAGTGATACCATCGGTATAAATGAAAATCGCGGTGTCGTTATCGAGAGTAATCGATTCGGATGTGTATGAGAAATTGTCGAAAATGCCTAAAGGAATGTTAGGTATAATCTTCATGAACGAAGGTTCTTGAGCATGGCGAATGATTACAGGCGCATTGTGCCCAGCATTGCAATACTTTAGCAATCCGGTCTTAAGGTCGAGGATGCCTAAGAAAGCGGTGCAGAACATGTTCGATTCGTTTCCGTCAGAAAGCGAAGCGTTAAGAGCATTCATAATCTGTTCGGGGCAATCGCTGCTGCTTGCCACACTACGGAACAAGCGGCAAGTAACGGCCATTACCAACGAAGCAGGAATGCCCTTGCCTGACACGTCGCCGACAATGAAGTATAGTTTTTCGTCGATTATAAAGAAGTCGTAAAGGTCGCCACCAACCACTTTCGCCGTGTCGATTCGAGCATAAAGGTCGATGTCGGGGCGAATAGGGAATTCCTTAGGTAGCATGCCTTGCTGAATGGCGTTGGCAATGCGCAATTCACTCGCGTGGCGTTCGTGCTCAATGGTGTTGGCCTTTAGTGCATCCATGTGCTTTGTGAGTGATAACTGCATATGTTCAAAAGAGTTTCGCAGCATCTGAATTTCATCCTGATGCTTAACATCGGGCAGCGGCGTGTTAAACTCGCCACGGGCTATCTTCACAGCAGCGATGGTGCATTTTTCGATAGGGCCGGTGATGTATCTGATTATGTTGTAGCATAACACAATCATAATGAGCAATGCCACAATGCCAATGATTATTACAGTGGTACGAAGCGAATTAACGTTGGCATAAACTTCGTCTTCTGGGCATACGATAGCCACCGACCAATTTGTTTTTTCTACTGAAGAGTAGTAGATGTAGTAATTTGTTTCGTTCTTTTTGAATAGAACATATCCCGACCTGCCGTTAACCATGTCGTCGCGCATCTTGTTGGCAGCATCATCATTGCTGTCGTAAGTGGCAGTAAAGATGGTTTCGTTAAGTATTATTTCGGGGTCGGGGTGAACGATGTATGTAGCCCCTCGTCCAGTCATGATATTGTAGGAGTTAGGGAAGGCGTGTATATCCGACACCAGTTTGGTGAGCCATTCGAGTGAAATATCGGCAGTGATTATAGCATAAATTTTGCCGTTTTCGTCGTAAAGCGGGCGCGAATATGTGGTCATCATCATGTCGCCTCCACCTTCGTCGTAATATGGCTCACTCCAGAAGCTTTGATTGAGCAACTTTGGAATTTGATACCAGTCCATGCAGAAGTAGTCGTAGTCGTCGTTACCCAATTGCTTGGTTTTTATCTCATTGTTATCGCGATAAGAGTAAGGCGAATAGAATAAACCTTTTTCGGGGTAATAATTAGGTTCGAAAGCTATAGCACTGCCAAAAATGAAAGGGTTGCTGGTTAGAAGTTGCTTGGTGGCGAAATACATAAAATCGGGATTGTCGAGTTGTTCGGGTACAATCCAAGCGATGTTTTCCACGGCCACTTCCACCGATTTAAGCACCTTGTCGATTTCCGATATGGTAAGTTTCAGTTCGCTTTGAGCGTGCTTTTCGGCTTCAGCCTTCACGTTTTTATCGGCATTGTTGAGCAGCAGCGAGAAGGCTACCAAATAAAGCAGAGCCGAAACCATCAGCACGTGGGTGGTTAAACGTCCTGATATGGAGTGCAATATTTTATTGAGTAGTTTCATGGCTGTCGGGTTATAGATTCGTAAGTAATAGGCTTTTTAATGTAGCCATGCTTAAGAAGAGTGTTGCAAAGATTTTGTAATTGCTCTTTGTTTAGTTTGTAAGAAGGCTTTTGCCCGGGTTTGTCGACTTGAGCTTTAAGTATTTCTTCAAGCATCCATTTTTGTATATGCCTGTTAGTTGCAATATTATCGTTGTTGACATATTCCATCACAATTTCGAGAGCCTTTTCGCGGTTGTTTCGCACCCATTCCCAGCCTTTTTTCGAGGCTTCGGCAAAGGCTTTGCATTGTGTAGGATATTTGTTGTAGAAATCGGCAGTCACATAAATTCCGTCTTCAGGATTGTCGTAACCTAACGAGCGCAGGTTAATGGTGTTGCAATCCACTCGTCCGGCCATTCTAATTTGTATGCCTTCGTTGTAGCTTTTGGCTAAAGTTGCGTCGATTGCGCCAGTTATGAATAGGTTGATGGGAGTTATGAATTTAATCCACTCAATGCCGAGGTTTTCGGTTTTGTCGACCATGTGCGGAATTTCTACAAACCCAAGTTTCCAAGTGCCCACGCGCTTTCCTTTCAGGTCGTTAAATGATTTCACATTTTTGTCGCGAGCAATGATGAGTAGAGTAGAGTGTTGAGTGGTTTGAAGCAGGTTTATGAGTTTTGTGCCTTTGTCAATTTCCATTAAGGCTTGTATCGCTTCGATGGAAATGATGTTGCATCGCCCGTTTTTTAGCCGTTCGATAGAGTTCGAAGAGTTGCTTGGGTGCTCAATAGTAACGTCGAGTCCAGCATCGCGATAGTAACCGAGTTTTTGCGCAGCATAATAACCGGCAAACTGGCTTTGTGCAGTCCATTGCGGCGTGAAAATGAGTTTTTGAGCATTAACGCCGAAGGGCAGCATAGAAGCCATTAGGATAATAAAAGATGCTATATTTCTCATAAAAACGGGTTTATGTGCGGGTGGAGTTTGGTTGTTTGGTATGTGAGATGCACCTGCTTGCAATGAATGCCGCATAGTGCAATAAGATGCGAGTGGAAGATTAGTGCCCACCACTGATGCCATCGCTGATGAGCCATTGGTGGCAGGTGTGATTATTCGATGGTGAGGATTTTAGAGAATCCGGTCATCTCAAACACTTGCATCACGTCTTTCGACAAGCCTCGCAAAGCAAATTTTGCCTTCACAGCAGTAGCCTTTTTGTAGGTTGAAAGCACAACTCTCAAGCCTGCGCTGCTAATATACTCCATGTCGTTACAGTCGAAGACGATGTTGTTTTCTGGAATAATGACGTCGGCCACTATTGCTTCGAGTTGAGGTGCAGTGATGGTGTCGAGGCGTCCTTCAATCTTAACAATTGTTTCGTTGTCGGTTTTTAAAATTTCAGTATTCATATTTTGGGTTGTTGTAAATTCGGGTTATAATTAGTCGATAAGAGAGTTTTTCTCTAATTCGAGGTGTATAAGTCGAGAACCATTATCGAGGTTGTTTTCGATGGCTACAGCGCAAAGACCTGTAATAATCGACACGCTAAGCATGTTTTCGGGTGTTTCTTCGAGATACATCACACCGGTGTTAGGTAGCACCACGTCGATGCTAATCTTAATTTCTTCTTGCGATTTTAGCACAGTGAGTTCAGCGCCGCTGTCGAGAGGTATGAGATTAACCAATTCTTCAACCACGAGTTGCACAGTTCGGTAGGCCTTAGCGCCCATGGCAAACCTGTTGCAATATTGTTCGATTCGAGCATTAAGGTCGAGATAGTCGTATCGAGCCGAAGATATGGTGTAAACTAAACTTTGACTGTACTTGATAAATTCTTGAGTTAGAGGATGCTTAGGTTCGATAAACACTTGTTGAGGAGTGCCGATTTCAATGATTTTGCCGCTGTGCATCACCACCAACCTGTCGCTAATGCTTTTAGCAAAAGGCATGTCGTTAGTGATTAAGACGATAGTGGTTTTTTTCTTCTTCAACTCGTGCAAAAGGTCAAACACTCCACTTGCCGACACGGGGTCGAGCGCCGAAGTGGGTTCGTCGAGCAGCAGCACCGAAGGGTTCATGGCCAGAGCGCGAGCAATAGCCACACGCTTTCGTTGCCCTAAAGAGAGTTTTTCGGGATAGAAGTCTACAAGTTCGGCCATACCAACTTCTTCGAGGTGCTTTATTGCAATTTTTTCGGCTTCTTCTTTTGTGTGGTGCTTAACGATGCAAAGAGGCAAAGTTAAGTTTTGCAGAATGGTGTAGTTAGGGAAAAGGTTGTTTTGCTCAAACACCATTATGGGGTTGCCGTTAACTTCCACAGAACCGCAGTCGACCTTGTCTAAACCAGCAATGCATCGCAAAAGGGTGTTTCTACCACTCCCAACGTGCCCAATTATTGACACAATCTCATTGTCCATGATATTGAGCGACACATTATTGAGCATCATTGTGCCCTTTACGTCTTTTGATATGTTATTTAAAGTTATCATGTGTAAAGAACTTTTGGCAAATCCAATTGATGAGTTTGCTGATTAATATCGAAAGCAATAGGTATATGATGGCGCAAATGAGCAGCACGATGAGCGATTCGCCTGAGTCTTTGCGAATAATGTCGAACGATTTCACCAAGTCGACTTGAGCAATGTAGCCGGCGTAAGATGTGCATCTGAAAAGCGACTTTACTTCACCGATGTAAACGGGCAAAATGTTTTTGGCAGTTTGCGGTATTATGACATATTTGTACGCTTGCCAAGGTGTCATTCCCAGCATTCGGGCGGCTTCGTAGTTAGAACGGTCGATGCTGTGCAGCCCGGTTTTGAATAATTTGGCTTGCATACCAGCCGAGTAAACCCCGAGAGCGAAAATCGACACAATAGTGCCGTTGGTTACTCCGGCAAACAGCACATAGTAGAAAAACATCATCAACACTACGGCAGGCACGTCGTGAATGGTGTAGACGAAGAAACTTAATGGCTTGCCGAGCCACTTGTATTTATCGGTGTGTGCGAGCCATACCAATAAAGCGGCCAACAAAAAAGCAAATATTGCTGCAAAAATGAAAATGACCACAGTGGTGTAAAGACCGCCAAGAATCAAGTTCATTCCGTTGTTGGCAACAAATATGTTGTGAAACAAGTCGTTTATTGAGGTTATAATATTGTTCATTCTTTTAAGATATCGTCTGAGTAAGGCACTAATAGGTGTGGCTAAAGCGCAGTCCTATTGCTTGTTGGCTTGCTCAATCATGTTGGTCAGATTGATGAATTCTTCAACGCTGAGTTGTTCTGGTCGTTTGGTGAAGAAAGGGTCTTGAAGCAGTTCGCAACCCTTAGGCAACATGCCTTTTAGCGACCCGCGCAGCATTTTGCGTCGTTGGCCGAAACTGGTTTTGATGATTGTTTTAAACAAGCGTTCGTTGCAACCGAGGTCGGTCACGTTGTTGCGAACCAAGCGAATTACGCCCGACTTAACCTTTGGAGGAGGGTTGAACACGTTTTCGTCGACGGTGAAAAGGTATTCGATATCGTACCATGCTTGTAGCAGCACCGACAAGATGCCGTAAACTTTCGAGCCGGGTTTTGCGGCAATTCTCTGGGCCACTTCGCGCTGAAGCATGCCGCTGCAACACACCACCTGGTCTTTGTGGTCGAGCACCTTAAAGAAGATTTGAGAGGAAATGTTGTAAGGGTAATTGCCTATGATGCAAAATTCGTTATCGCCATATATGTTTTTAAGGTCGAGTTTCAAGAAGTCCTCGGCGATAATGTTTTGTTCTAATTCGGGATACGTAACTTTAAGGTATTCAACTGATTCGCCGTCGAGTTCCACCACTTTAAGGTCATGTTCCGATTGCATAAGGAATTGAGTCAAAACTCCCATTCCTGGCCCAATTTCGAGCACAGGTTTGCCTATGTAGTCGTTAAGAGTGTCGGCGATTCGTTTTGCTATTGATAAATCGGTCAAGAAGTGCTGACCTAATGCTTTCTTTGCTTTTACTTGTTGCATATCACTGAGTTAAGTGAAAAATTATGTGACGCTCTTTTAAAAATTGCCTGATAAAGACAATGAAACGGATAAAAAGGCGTATCTTTGTATGCAAAGATAATGTAAGTGAGATAAATTAAGTGAATTTTTGGTCTGAAAAGTGACTTAAAAGGTTGCTAAAAGGCCGTTTTTTAAACTTAATAGATAATAAAGATGAAAAAAATACTTCAAGGGCTGCTAAAATATGGCGTGCCGGTGTTGATAGGCGTTGGCCTAATATGGTTTTTGTATGCAAATGTAGATATCGCAGAGATGAATCGCGTGATGTCGAAGGCAAACTATTGGTGGTTTGTGTTGGTTATAATAATAGCCACCTTTAGCCATATTTTCCGCGCAATGCGTTGGCAGTTGCAACTCAGAGCCATCGGTGTGAATGCACCGTTGAGTGCGCTGATAAACTCAATATTTGGGACATATGCAGTGAATTTGGTGTT
Organism: Muribaculaceae bacterium; assembly: GCA_045613305.1. Taxonomy (GTDB): domain Bacteria; phylum Bacteroidota; class Bacteroidia; order Bacteroidales; family Muribaculaceae; genus SFTJ01. The sequence goes on along the minus strand of JAZLAU010000027.1, from coordinate 110,655 downwards.
TCCGCGAGCAGGCGAAGTTTGGCGCTGTGGCTATATTGCCAACCGCGAGAAGGCATCGTTTACGAAAGTGGTGGGTTCGATGGTTGCCGACCGCTTGAGCGACACGTTTATAGTTTTAATGATAACACTCTTGGCGCTACTTTTGGCCAAGGACGCCATATATCAATGCTTGGGCGATAGCATGCAAGCCACAGTGATGGGATTGGTCACTAATCCGGTGCTATGGTTAGCCGTGGTGGTTTGTGTGGCTTTGTTGGTGGCATTGATGGTTGTAAAGACCGAAAACAAGATGATTCTCAAGGTGCGTGAATTGGTGCTAAACCTATGGAATGGTTTTGCGGCGATAGGCAAGATGGAAGGCAAGTGGATGTTTGTGTTCTATTCGTTGTGCATTTGGGGTTGCTATTATATGCAACTTTATATCGCCACTTTCGCGTTCGATTTCACCAAAGACCTTGGCATGGTTCCGGTGCTTGTGTTGTTTGTGTTGAGCAGTATCGGCATGGGAGTGCCTACCAATGGCGGTCTTGGCGCATGGCATATGGCCATCATCTTGGGCTTGTCGATTTATGGAATCGGCACATTTGATGTCAACAACCTTGACCCTAATGCATCGGGATTTGCGATGCTTGTGTGGGGCATTCAAACTGTGCTGTTGATAGCGTTGGGAATCTATGCGTTCGTGTCGATGGAAGTAGACCGTCGAAACATTGCTTCGGGTAAGACAAAAATAACAACAGTGCAAAAAGATTAACCAAAAAAAATCGAGGGAGTAAGCAAATAATGGCAGAAAAGGAAAAAGAGATAGAGTATGATTTCTTCGACGGCGACGATGTGCAAGAAGAAACTCCTCAACAAGAAGAGACCCCAGAAGAGCGCGAGGACCGAGAGATTGAAGAACTTGTAGTGGTAAATCCGCGCGACAAATATCGCAACATGGTGTTTGGCGTAATAGGTGGTGCGTTGTTGCTGTTTGTTGCTGTGTTTAGTTGGCTGTTTTATCATCCCATCATAAGCGAAGCGCATGCCACAGGCCGTTTGATGAAAGTGGAATGCCGAGGTATCATGTTTAAGACCTATGAGGGCGAGATGGTGTCGGAGCAATATGTTACCGACACGATAAAGCGAAAGAGCAACGACTTTAAGTTTTCGATAGAAAGCGATTCGTTGTCGTTTAAGATGATGAGACTTCAAAACAAGGGTAAGAAATTAACGGTGGTGTATAAGCAATATCATATGGCGTTGCCATGGCGAGGCAGTTCGGTTTATGTTGCCACCGATGTTATAGAGGAATGAATAGAATGAGAGTAATATTGTTAGGCATCATGTCGTTGATGGTGTGCTTTGCGAGCATGGCTCAAGATTGGGATGCAAAGATGAAAGAATATGGCTTGGTCGATGTTACCACCATGTGCAGCACGTTTATAGTGGACATTCGTTATGCAAGCACCAACAATTTTGTTGGAAAAGACATGTATGGCGGTTTCACCAAGACCTACTTGATAAAAGATGCTGCAGAATCGTTGGTTAAGGCACAGGAAAAATTGAAGAGCATCGACCCCAACTATTCGTTGATAATCTACGATGCAGCGCGTCCGCAAAGTGTGCAGCAAATCATGTGGAACGTGGTTAAGGATACTCCCGAGCAGCAATATGTGGCTCGTCCGGGTAAGGGTGGCACTCACAACTTTGGCGTGGCTGTAGATGTGGGGTTAGCCTATAAAGGCAAGCCGGTGGACATGGGCACGGAGTTTGATTGTTTCACATCCGATGCTCACATCACATCAGAGCAGTGGCTAGTGAAGAAGGGCCGAATCAGCGAGGAGGCGTTGAAGAACCGCAAATTGTTGCGAAAGGTTATGACCGAATCGGGCTATAAGACCTATCGCCACGAGTGGTGGCACTTTGAGCGTTATCGCATAAAATATGCTCGTGCGCATTTTAAGTTGCTCAACTTTTGAAAAAAACGGGTGTCGGCAGGCTCGTGCCCCGAAAATGGGGGTGTGCGATGTTGCTGTTTTAACTTAATTGATTGCGTTGTCAATCTATGCTTTGTGCGTTAAAGTTGAGGTGGCAGGCAATCGGAAGTGATTAAGACACGCGGATTTAAGCGATAAGAAAAAACCGAAGGGGGTGCGTCAATTTGATGCACCCCCTTCGGTTTATGTAAAAGCCAATGTTGACTTATTATTTCTTGGCGTCAACAGCCTTTTTAATATCTTCGAAAATCTTTTCAACCGAGCCAGAGCCGTTGATAGCGGCATAGATTTGCTCGTTTTGGTAGAATTCCTTAAGAGGCGAAGTTTGGTTGTTGTATACCTCAAGTCGCTTCATGATTGTTTCGTGGTTGTCGTCGCTGCGTCCGCTTTCTTGGCCACGTTTTAGCAAACGGTCCACCAATTCTTCTTCAGGAACTTCAAGTCCGATTACGATGTCAACCTTAGCGTTATGCTTGCTGAGCATATCTTTAAGCGAAACTGCTTGGTTGATAGTGCGAGGGAAACCGTCGAAAATAACGCCTTCTTTAACCGATTCTTGATGTTCGTCGAGTACGCTGTCAAGAATGCTAATCATTAAATCGTCGGGGATAAGTTGTCCTTCAGAAATAAATTCGTTTGCTGTTTTTCCTAACTCGGTGCCACGGTTAATGTGGTCGCGGAGCACTTCTCCAGTAGAGATGTGGAAAAGATTGTAGTAATTAATAAGATTATCGCTCTGAGTACCTTTCCCAGAACCCGGAGCTCCAAAGATTACAATATTGAACATTTTATTTAACAATTTATATTACATACTAAGATTTAAATCGTTGAATTGCTCTTTGTCTTTGCTCAAGATGTAAATGTCCTTGAGGTTTCGAGCTTCTTCATCGAGGTCAAGACCATAGCCTATTATGAATTTAGAAGGGATGTTAAATCCGATGTAGTTAGGCATGATTTGATTCAACAAACTGTTTGGCTTGAAAAGCAAAGTGGCAAGTTTAATGCTCTTAGGATTTTGCTTGCTAAGGAAGTCGATGAGTTCGGCAGCAGTAGTGCCAGTGTCGACAATGTCCTCAATAACAATCACATTTTTGTTAGTGATGTCGCACGACAGCCCCATGAGTTGCACAAGTTCGCCAGATGTTGCCATTCCGTCGTAACTCTTGTAACGCATGAATGTGATAGATGAATGAGGGAGATTAACTTCGCGATAAAGGTCGGCCGCAAACATAAATGCTCCATTTAGTACGCAAATGAACACAGGAGCCTCGTCGCCGTCGAGGTCATCAACGATTTCGTTAGCCACGCGCTTCACTTGTGTGGCAATTTCTTCTCTTGAAATGTAAGGCTCAAATTTGAGACCTTGAAGTGTGATTTCTTTCATTGGCCAATAAAATATTGTGGCAAAGTTAGAAAAGAATAATTACGCTTGCAAGTAAATAAGTTAATTCTTGTCCAAAAATTGGCACAAATAATTAAATGTTTGTGGCGAGAAATATGTGATATGCAAAAGAGATTTGTTTTTAAAAAGAGTAACTATGCTTAAGTAAACTTTGTATTTTACTCAAAAACATTTATTTTTGCACAGAATATTAAAATGGGGTAATAGTGATTGACGCAACCCGGAAGTAATAAAAGCCAACAGGGATGAAGATATTTACAACAGAAGAAATACGCGAAATAGACCGCTACACGATAGAGCAAGATAAGGTTAATGGCCTTACCCTCATGGAGCGCGCAGCGATGGCTGTAACCTATGAGGTTGAGTCGCGCTTTCGCCCTTCAAAGCGCATCGTGGTGTTTGCCGGTTCGGGCAACAACGGAGGCGATGCCCTAATTGCGGCTCGCATGCTTTATGAGCACGGCTATCGTCCTGAAGTGATTTTGTTTAATGTTAAATCGTCGCATTTGTCGCAAAGTTGCGAAGTGTGCCGCGACCGATTGCTTCAGATTCCGGGCGTTGCTTTCACCGAAGTGGTGGGCACATTCACGCCTCCAGAACTTGGCCCCGACGATGTGGTGATTGACGGCTTGTTTGGAACAGGTTTGCGCACGCCAGTTAATCAGGGATTTGCAACACTGATTCGCTTCATTAACGACTCTCGGGCGTTTGTGATATCGATAGATGTTCCGTCAGGGCTGTGCGGCGAGTGGAATTGCAGCACTCCGCGCTACAATATCATTAAGGCCAATGTTACAGTAGCCTTTCAGTTTGAGCGACTATCGTTTTTCTTTGAAGAAAACGAGCCATATTTGGGCGAAGTTAAGGTTGTGGATATAGAATTGAGCCAGGATGCCATCAGCAAAACTGCCACCAACTTCTATAAGATTGAAGAAAGCGACCTAAAGGGAAAGATAAAGCCAAGAAATAAGTTTGCCAACAAGTATGAAGTTGGCACTGTGTATCTGATGGCGGGCAGTTATGGCATGATGGGTGCAGCCATCCTCTCGGCGCGAGGGGTGTTGCGTTCGGGTGCAGGGTTGCTCACTGTTCACAGTCCGCACTGCGGATTTGTGCCAATGCAAACCATGGTGCCAGAGGCAATTTTTGAAGGCGATGAGAATGAATTGGTGGTTACTTCAGCCGACATACACCGAGAGTTTTCGGCAGTAGCCGTAGGCCCCGGATTGGGCACCAATGAGGTGACTATCGATGCACTCGATTCGTTTTTGAAGAAGGTTAAGAGGCCAATGGTGATTGATGCCGATGCTCTGAATTGCATAGCCAAGCGACCGATGTTGTTGCGAAGCATTCCAAAGGGGTCGGTGTTGACTCCGCACAGTGGAGAGTTTGACCGTTTGTTTGGAAAGCATAACACACAGGAAGAGCGTCTGCAAAAGGCCATAGATGTGGCTCGTTTGCATGAGGTGACAATAGTGCTCAAGGGTCACAACACCATGACCGTGCGCAGCGACGGAAAGGTGTATATCAACAGCACCGGCAATGCCGGAATGGCCACAGCGGGCAGCGGCGATGTGCTGACTGGCATCATTGCGTCGTTTATGGCTCAGGGCTATTCGCCCGATACGGCAGCGGTGATGGGTGTGTATGTGCACGGCTTGGCAGGCGATTTGGCTGCAGAGAAATTGGGGCAGGTGAGCATGTTGGCGACAGACATCATTGACAACATAGGCTGTGCCATTAACCGCCTTATGGACAAGAAAAAAAGTTTGTAAAAAATAAACGTTATAAGAATATGAATATTGCTAAAGTAATAACTGCGGCGTTAACTGTGATGCTTACGTTGCCAGTGATGGCGCAATCGACGCAAAAATTCACGGCAGGCAAGCATAACGAATATGGGCTGACCTATAGTTTGCCAACCACACACTTGCGTGTGGAGGTAGAGGCACAAAAGACGGTGAAAATTGCCGGCCCATATTATAAATATGCAAAGAAATATTTGGGAACTGTGGATGCCATAGCAGAGAATAGTCAGGAATGGACGTTAAAGCGTGTTGACATTTCCACATATGGCGTGCCCGATAAGAACAAGGAATATTTGATGCAATTCAAGAGCGGCACAAATGTGTATGTCATGAAGAGCGAAGATGGCCTTCTGCTTTCGGTGAATGCCGAAAATGTGGTTGACCCTAAGGAGTCGCGCAAGGGTGTGGCCGAACAAACTTCTGTTCTTGAAAACAACGGATATGTTAAGGCGTTGTCGGGCGAATTGTTGGTTAGCGAATCGTTGGCAAAGCGTGCCGAAATAGCCGCTCAGCAAATCTATAAGTTGCGCGAAAGCCGCACCAACTATGCTACAGGCGAGGCTGACCAAATGCCACCCGATGGCGATGCCATGAAATTGGTGTTGCAGCAACTCGATGAACAAGAAAAGGCCCTTACGGCTTTGTTTTTGGGCACTACACAGGTGAGCACCGAAGTGAAGGTGTTTGATTATGTGCCTGACACTCTTGATGTGAAGAATTCGGTATTGATGCGAATAAGCGACTTTGAGGGTATGGTTGACAATACCGATTATAGCGGCGAGCCTCTATATTTGTCGATGTCGGTGATAGAACGTGGCGAGTTGCCAATTGACGAAAAAGGCGTGACTAAAAAATTGCCTAAGGATGCTGTGATATATAACATGCCGGGCAAGGCCCGTTTCACGCTCACCTACGAAGGCAAGAAGGTGAAAGAACAAATTTTCGATGTGGCACAATTGGGCGTGGAATACGGACTTGACCCTAAATTGTTCTCAAACAAAAAGGCACCTTCGTTTGTGAAATTCTATCCCGAAACTGGTGCTGTGATGGAAATCGGAGCGGCTGAAGTTCCTGAGGTGGAGAAGAAGTAACCTTTTGATGATGAAATTGTGTGGGGGTGGGTAAACTTACCTGCTACCATGTTTAGATATTAACGATTTGGGCGATATGGAACTCTCCATGTCGCCCAAATTTTTTACATTTTGCAAATGCAGATAGCGCTGCGTGTATACTCCTGGCGTAGGCTGCCTCGTTGTGGCGTTTTTGTGTCTTTTCGGCTGCCATCAGTTGCTGGGTTTGAAGCCCAGTGAGTGTGATGTTTGCGAAGTGGGGCAATAATGAATGCTTTTTTGGGTGGCGATAAGTTGTTTTATGGCAATGCCGAGCCAAAAATGCTGCTTTCAATAACTGCATGTGTGTGGCGTTGTGGATTTTGGCGGGGGTGATTAATGGGCTGAAACACAAAGGTCAAAGGCAGTAGTTAATGCTGGGAGTGTGAGTTTTGTGCGGAGAAACGAGGATGAGTAAACGGGCAAGAAATGTTAAAAAATGTATTTTTTTCATTTTTTCAAATAGTGTTCAGAAGTTCTGTTTGATTAGTGCCAATGTGGCCGAGAAGGTGTTATGGGCTGAATTTGTGATGATTTTTACGATTGTTGAGGCGTGTTGGGCAAATGTTATCAAATCTTTAACGCATTTTGAGTGAACTTTTGTTTTATGTATCTTTGTGGAAGAAAGATAAATTAGCCATAGGGAACTACACTTAACAATGAATTTAAAGCACTACATAAGCAGAGCACTTTTTGTGTTTGTGGCCGTTTTGGCATTGAGCCAATCGGTGCAAGCACAGGAACTTGTTGGTTGCAAGCGCGGAAGCGTGCGTGAGCAATTGGCGCAACTGCCTATGTATAACGACAATTCATATGAGCAAGTGATGGAGCTGCTTAATTATGCATACACATTTTTAGGCACAAAATACCGAATTGGCAGTTCGAGCCCAAAGGGTTTTGATTGCTCAGGTTTTACGAGTTTTGTATTTAAGGAATTTGGGTATGAATTAAATCGCACCTCGCGCATGCAGGTGTCGAATGGCGTTCCGGTGGCAAAGAATGAACTTCGTCCGGGCGACTTGGTGTTTTTCAACGGTCGAGCAGTTGGCAAGCGAATAGGCCACGTAGGCATTGTGACAGAGGTTAAGGACGATGGCGAATTCGAATTCATTCATTCGTGCAACAGCAAGGGCGTAACCGTAAGTTCGAGCGAAGAATCGTATTACAAACGCCGCTATGTGAAAGCGAGCCGAGTGATTTATGATGAGAAATGCAAAAATCCGGCAGAAGACATCAACGAATAAAGAAATACTTATATACATGTTTTAATATTACCAGCGACGGCATTTACGAGTGATTCGGCGATGTCGTCACTTTTTTTATTAATAACTCGCGTGCAGAAGTTCTGCAACAGGAGGCTATAAATGCAAAAAGTGCGTGGGCGGTAGCAAAGAATTCATAGTTAATCATTAAATTTGCAGACATATAAACAAAAAGAGAAATGAGTGACTCAAAAATGAGAATAGATATTTTAACCGTAATGCCCGAAATGCTCGACTCGCCTCTAAATTGTTCGATTTTGAAGCGTGCTCAAGACAAGGGGTTGGTGGAAATTGTGGTGCACAATTTGCGTGACTTTTCGTTAAACAAGCATCGTAAGGTTGATGACTATCCCTTTGGCGGCGAGGCTGGTATGGTGATGCAGATAGAGCCTGTGGACCGTTGCATATCGATGTTGCAAGAACAACGTCACTACGATGATATAATATTTACCACTCCCGACGGCGAGCAGTTTTCGCAACCTATTGCCAATCAGTTGTCGATGTCGCAAAATCTCATGATTTTGTGCGGACATTACAAGGGGATAGATTATCGCATCAGAGAGCACTTTATAACCCGCGAAATCTCGATAGGCGACTATGTTTTGACCGGGGGCGAAATTCCGGCAGCGGTGATAGCCGATGCCGTGGTGCGCCTAATTCCGGGAGCAATAGGTGACGAGCAGAGCGCATTGAGCGACTCATTCCAAGACAATCTGTTGGCCCCACCGGTGTATACCCGTCCGTCGGAGTATAAGGGATGGAAAGTGCCCGAAGTGTTGTTGTCGGGCAATCAGGCTAAAATCGATGAGTGGAAGCACAATCAGAGTATGGAGCGAACCATGCGTTTGCGTCCTGATTTGTTGGCCGACAAATAATGTAAAGTAATAGGGGAAAAAATGGATGAAAAATTAAATCAGTGGAAGGGATTAAAACCTAAATGGGTGCCTGAATGGGTAACCTTCACGTTTGTGGTGTTTGTGATATTTGTGGTGTTTATGCTGTTTTACGGAGAGTCGAGTTACATGAAATCGAACGAATACACGCAGCAAATCAATGAGTTGAAGCGGGAGATAAAAGAGAACCGCGATACTACACGACTATATCAGCAAAAGATAAAGGAACTTAACACCGACAAGGAATCGTTGGAACGCATAGCCAGAGAAAAATATGGCATGAAGCACGAAAATGAAGAAGTGTATGTAACCGAGATACCTTGACGAGGAGAATTTTTTTATAGCGTAATATGAAAAAGTTAGATAAGCAAACAATAGAGAAAATACAGGGTGTGGCGTTGGCGCTTGGCATGCTGATGATGCTTGTGTCGGCGGCCTTTCCCTTGTTTGGCATATGGCCAGAAGGCCTTTTGCTGATGCGTTATGTTTTTGCCGCCGGCGCGGCAACAGTGCTTGCTGTGCGTTTAACTGAGTCGTACGAAGGCAGCAACATGCGTGTGAAGCGATTGCACTCGTTGGAACGAGTGTCGTCGTTTCTGTATTGCATTTCGGCGTTTTTGCTGTTTTATTATGGCGACCGCCTGGGCGGAGGCGACTGGATAGCCTTCTTGCTTGCAGGTGCGGTGGTGCACATTTACACTTCGTACATGATTTCCTACGAAGAGAAGAAGGAACACGAGCGCAACTCGTAGTCGGTTTTGGGTTGGAAAAATGGCATAAATGTGTCTTGAATAGTTAAAAATGCGTCTTATTTCGACCGTGAATTGCTAAAAATGCCTTAAAATGCCGATAATCAGATAAGATTTACTAATTTTGCAACCGAAAGAAATCATCGCGAGCCTAACGGTGCGAAAATGGTCGTAACGCGAGGCTCAATGAAAAAGAAGAATTTATTATCAGAAATGAAAAAAGTATATAGAATACTATTAACAGCATTCATCGCATTGGCAGGTATTGCACAAGTGAATGCACAAGGAATTACAAGTCCATATTCGAAGTTTGGCTATGGTTTGTTGGGTGATGGAGCAACAGGTATCCAACGCACAATGGGTGGCGTGGGTTATGCTATGCAAAACGGCCGTTTGGTAAATGCCATGAACCCTGCATCGTATGCAGCAACCGACACATTGACATTCTTGTTTGATATGGGGCTTGACTTAACCCAATTGTGGTCGAAAGACGGCGAACATAAGGGCAGTGCATTCGGTGGCGGTTTGGACTACATTACAATGCAGTTCCCAATCGGTAAGAACATGGGTGCAAGTATTGGTGTTATACCATTTTCGGCAGTAGGTTATAGTTATGCTAAGACAATTGAAAATGGTACTGACACGCGTAACGGTAACGGTGGTATAAACCAACTTTATGCTGGTTATGCAATTCGTCCGTTTGGCGGTTTCTCTATAGGTTTCAATGCTTCGTATGTGTTTGGTGCGATAGTTAACGACGTGTATGCCTATAATTCGGCATCGGCCACTACCACCCTTTACGAACGAATGATAAAGGTTAGAGACTGGGGCTTGCAGTTTGGTGCTCAATACACCCGCGAAATTGACCGTCGCAACCGTTTCACTCTTGGTGCAGTGTACACTTTGGGCAAATCGGTTAACGGTGAAACATGGGGTACATATTTCGACTCACAAGACGAAGAAATCTTGTCGACCGACACATTAAGCATGTCGGGCAAATATACCACACCAGCCACTTATGGTGCAGGTTTGAGCTACACTTGGAACAACCGTTTGACTGCAGAAGTTGACTTCACTTATCAGCCATGGAAGGACGCAAAATTTGCTCCACTACCAAGTTTTGACCCCGACGGAACAACTCTTGACTTCAACGACCGTTGGAGAGTGGGCTTGGGTATGTCGTATATGCACAACGACCGTGGCTCATATTTTCAGCGAATCACCTACCGTGCCGGTATGTACTACAATAACGACTACATGAACATATTGGGCAATTCGGTGCGCGACTATGGCGTAGGTTTGGGTGTTAGTTTGCCAGTTCCGAATGGCAAGACGCTGATAAACATTGGCGTTGAATATAAGCACAGAGAATCGTCGCCAAAGAAACTCGTTACCGAAGACTACATCAACGTAACTGTTGGCGTCACATTTAATGAAATGTGGTTCTGGCAAAATAAGATTCGTTAATATTAAGTTAAACATATATGGCACGGCGAATTTTTTCGGCGTGCCTATTTTTCTATAAAAATCGCCAAAAACGGAATGAGAGAATCGCGTTACATATTGCTATCGATGCTTTTGGTCTGCCTTATGCTTTCGTGCAAGCAAAAGGAGGAGGTGACGGTGGTGGAGCCTATGAATCACGACTCTGTGCCTAAATTGGTGACTCATGATGTGAAGACACTGATAAGCGATTCTGGAATTACCCAATATCGCATCACCACACCGGTGTGGTATGTGTACGACGGAGGTGAGTTTCCTCGTTGGTGGTTTCCGGAAGGCGCTTTCCTCGAACAATTTGACAAGCAGTTTAAGGTGGCGGCATCGGTTAGGTGCGACACTGCGCTATATGATGTTCGCAAGCAATTGTGGCAACTCGATGGCAATGTGCGAATTCAAAACGTGAAAGGTGAACTTATTCTCACTAACCAATTGTTTTGGGACCAAAAGTGGCAAGAAGTGCGCAGCGACTCGTTTGTGCATATAGAACGCGTAGACCGTATTATTGAAGGTTACGGATTTCGTTCGAACCAAAAAATGACCAAGTATCACCTTAACAGGGTGATGGCAATCTTGCCAATCGACGAATCGCGTATGGGCGGAGCGGCTACCGATTCTGCGGCTGTTGCGGTTGAGGAATCGGAGGCAGAGCCAGCCGATAATAAGACTGCTACCGTGAAGGCCGAAGAGGCTGTGAAGCCTAATGCGGCGAATGCAAATAAGACCGCAACGGTGAAAGAAGAGCAGAATACGGCACCAAGCACTAATATTGTGGGCCGTCCGGCAAAGAGTGCTACAGTGCGTCCGTCGGCAGGGCTTTCGCGCGGCAATGTGGTTAATAGGCAAGCGCAATTAAATAACGCCACACTCAACGCACCTGTAGAGGTAAAAGAGCGCACTAATGCTGCGACTACTAAGGTCAAGTAGACTCTTTGAATTTTTAGCGATTAGCATTACTAAAGTCTGTAATTCGGCTTGGGAGAATTGCCTGCCATGCAATAGTGTGGGCTTTTAATCGGTAATAATTGGATTTTTTGTGGTTTTCGCCCAATGGGGCTTAAAGGTGGAAAGCGGCACTTGCAAAGGGTGGCGTTCTTGCTGTTGCATTGATAACTGCCTAAAACTGTGAGCGGCAGAAAAACTTAAATTATTAACAACACGGGGGTGTGTTTTATTGCGTTTTTACTTTGATGGGATTTGGAGGTAAAAATAGTATGAAAAATATTTGCAAGATATAATATATTGATATATAGATTAATAGATATGTTTTTAGGGTGTAAAAAGGGTGTGTTTTAAATTGATTGTTTAGGCGTGAAATGTTAAATGGAATGTAAATTTTGGTAAATCGACAGTTAACGCGCCATAATTATGATGCTATAGGGAAATGAGCTATTAATTTTGCAACTACAAAATCACGATAAGAATTTACTCACTTGATATAATTGATTTAGGAGTTGGTTTATGAAAAATTTCCTAACTACATTAGCCGTAATAGTAATATTGTGTGGATTTTCGCACAATGCAAGCGCTATTAGCCTTAAAGAATACAAATCGTCAAACTTTTTGTCGGTAAGTGCGATGCACCGTTCGGGCACTCCCGATGCAGATTTGCAGTCCGTTGAATTATACTGCAATGGTTTGGAGTTTTCTCCAATCGAAGGAGTTGAATCATATAACATCAATAGAAATTTTGAAACAGTGGCAGTTGTGAAATCAACAGCCAACGGATATGTGCTGTTTGTTGCCGACGAAGAAGGTGAGTTTACGGTGCAAAAGAGAGTTTTGCCTCTTGTTGATGGAAAAATAAAATTTATAGATAGTGTTGAAGATATGCCAGTTAATCCAGGCGAGGTGTCGTCGAACGATGCTGATATAGTTGGTTTCTTGTATACATTATCGTTTGAGTCAAACGGAGTGATGTATGAAACCAATGAAATGGAGGCTATGTATGAAGGCTATCGTAGCGAATTGGCGCTAACAACACGCATCGATGCCCTTGGTTATGATGAGGGTGAGATGTATGTGTCGCTTGTTTGGAACAAACGTATTGAGTCGGCTGCTCGTGTTGCTTCGGTATATGAGGTGTATCGCAATGATGGCAATGGTTGGGAAAAGATTGCCACAACAAACGAGTTGCAATATTCTGATGTTTATTCTGGAGCAAAAAGCACTCAAGTGAAATATTATTTGAAGACTGTGGTCGACGGAATGGAAAAGAATAGCCAAGTTGTTGCTGCGGGTTACACAAGCAATCAAAACGATGTGACAGGCATCGATGACATAGAAGAAAATCAAAGTGACCTTGCTATAAACGTATATCCTAATCCGGCAACCGATTTCATCACTGTGGAAGGTGCCGAAAGTAACGTGGCTCTTTATAGCCTAAGCGGCGCGTTGGTGACTGTTGTGCCGGTTGAAGGAGCTGAGGCTGTGACAATCGATGTCACAACTTGTGCCAAAGGCACTTATGTGCTAAAATCGGGCAATAAGCATGCTGTGAAGATTCTTATCAAGTGATTTTATATAATAAATTTTGGGAAATGACCGCTTGTGAAAGCGGTCGTTTTTTTTGTGTTAAGAAGTTGGCTTTGCGTTGAGTGAAGATGGAAGTTGGCTTTGTGTTGCAAGCCGTGCCGTGTTTTGTTTCTTTGTGTTAGAATTTTATCGTAAGTATGCACTTTTTTGTTTGTGCCTTTGTCGGCCACTGTGAAGCCATTGAATTTGTTGTATTGATGGTTTGAAATTGTGGGGTGTGCCGATGTGGGGGCTTGAATATGCGAGAAGGGTAGAGCCGACGGAGAAATGCTTAAGGTGTGCCGATATGGTGGCTTGTGCGGCAGCAGAGAGGGGAATATAGTAAAACAAAAAAGCACCATCGAATGATGGTGCTTTTTAGAGCCTCTTGTCGGATTCGAACCAACGACCCCGAGATTACAAATCACGTGCTCTGGCCAACTGAGCTAAAGAGGCAAGTAGGTAAGCTTACTACATCGCGCCGCTACAACCTGCTACCCTTGCTTCGGTCAAGACCTGGGGGAATTGACAAGGAGCTGGCCGTATAGGACTTACCCGGATGCAAAGGTAGACATTTTTCTGGAATTGACAAAAAATCTTGGCAAAAAAACGTCATCAATTTTTATGCTTGGGTGTCTTGAAGGGTGTTATTGCGCAATGGTTCAGCGGGTTAAAAGCGAGTAAAAATTTTTAATTTTCGCTGATAGATTCTATCCATTCTTGCACTTTTTGAGTGCTTTTTTGCTTGTCGGCCTCAGTGTCCCAAAGAGCAAAGCCCGAAAAGACGCTTGCATTGGGGAGCATTTTTCGCATTTCGTCAACGCTATTTCCCAAGCCGCTGCCATGATGAGTGCAGAACGGAATCACGTTTTTGCCGTTGAAATTGTGCCTTTCGATGAAATGTTTCACAATTTGCGGCATTTCGCCGTGCCAAATAGGATAGCCTATGAAGATAGTGGCGTAGTTGTCGATGTTAATGTCGCCCACATATTCGGGTAGGGCGTTGGTGTCTAATTCATGCCGAGCAATAGCCACGCACTCTTTGTAGTCCTCGGGGTATGGAGTAACGGGTATAATCTGAAAAGTGTCGGTGTTGGCCACTTCGGCGATTATTTCGGCCAGCACAGCGGTGTGGCCTTTGTCGAGAGGTTTGCCGTTAGGGTCGGGATAGTTGTGCCCGGCGCGCGAAAAATACACTACCAGGTTAGGGTTTTGGGGCTGATTGGAGCAGCTGGCTGCGAAAAGCAGCAGCAATGCGCATATGGTGGATTTGATGATTTGTTTAATCATAGCCTTGCGGTGGTTAAATGTTGAATCACAAAGGTATATTAATTTTTGCAAAAGTGATGGCGAAATAAGGGTAAAAGGTGGTTTGAAATTGTTATTATTAAGAGCCTAATCAAAAGCACGGAGTGTGAAGGCGTAACTTCGGGCCGAAAAACACAATAATGTGCCTTTTTTTTCGTAAATTTGCGAGATTAAATAAAAACGAAAAACAGATGACAATATTAGACGTTATAATGATACTGCTTTTTGTGGCGGGTGTGGTTATGGGCTACATGCGAGGCATGATAAAGCAGATGTCGACAATAGTAGGCTTTGTGCTTGGTATAGTGGCCTGCCATGTGTTTGGCGATAGCGCTACAGAATTGCTTTTGGAGGTAATCCCCAGTGCAGCAAATTGGCCCCTTGCAAACATTACAACGCACGCCATGGCCGTAATCATTCTTTTTGTGGTGATTTGGCTCACTGTGAAGGTGTTGGGCATGTTTATGAAAAACACAATTGAACTGTTTAATCTGGAGATTGTTGATAAAATAGGCGGAGCCGCTTTGTGCGTGGTGAAATATTTCTTTGTTCTTAGCATTTTGCTCAACCTTTGGTTGCTGATATCGCCTAAGAGCGAAGTGTTTACTACAAAGCACATTCTCGACAACGAGCCATTTGAACTTACGCTGAATTTGGCGCCATGGGTTTTGGGCCAAGATGGAATGCCGGGCGACTCGCTCAAAGTGGTGGAGCCGGTAGGGTTTGATGAAGTGGCGGCTGTGGATACAATAATCTGACGACAAAACAAGAAGACAACAAAAAGATGAACAATATAGAAAACAAGAAGCAAGACCACAACGACATCATTCAGGAAGCCGCATCGAGTGAATACAAGTATGGCTTCGTGACCGATGTTGAGACCCATATAATTCCCAAGGGCCTCAATGAAGATGTGGTGCGCTATATTTCGAATTACCGCAATGAGCCAGAGTGGCTTTTGGAATATAGGCTAAAGGCCTATCGCCATTGGCTCACAATGGAAATGCCTAAATGGGCACACTTAGACATACCGGAAATTGATTATCAAGACATCAGTTATTTTGCTGCTCCAAAGACAAAAACTGATAACGAAAATAAAGAAATTGACCCGGAAATCAAAAAGACCTTCGACAAACTCGGCATACCGTTAGAGGAGCAGATGCGCTTGAGCGGGATGGCTGTGGATGCCGTGATGGACTCTTCGGGCGTGAAGACAATGTATCGCGAACGCTTAGCCGAATTGGGCATAATTTTCTGCTCATTTAGCGAAGCCGTGAAAGACTATCCCGACCTTGTGAAGAAATATTTGGGCACTGTGGTGCCTTATACCGACAATTTCTTTGCGGCATTAAATTCGGCGGTGTTTAGCGACGGCTCGTTTGTGTATATTCCAAAGGGCGTGCGTTGCCCAATGGAATTGTCGACCTATTTCCGCATCAATGCGAGTGGCACAGGACAGTTTGAACGAACTCTGATAGTGGCCGACGACGAGTCGTATGTGTCGTATCTTGAAGGTTGCACAGCTCCAATGCGCGACGAAAACCAATTGCATGCGGCGATTGTGGAAATAATTGTTGAAGACCGTGCCGAAGTGAAGTATTCAACAGTGCAAAACTGGTATCCAGGCGACAAAGATGGCAAGGGCGGCATATATAACTTTGTGACAAAACGCGGATTGTGCCGTGGCGACTTTTCGAAGTTGTCGTGGACACAGGTAGAAACCGGCAGTGCCATAACATGGAAATATCCGAGTTGCGTGCTTAAGGGCAACAACTCAATAGGGGAGTTCTATTCGGTGGCATTGACCAATAATTATCAGCAGGCCGACACCGGCACGAAGATGATACACTTGGGTAAGAATACTCGCAGCACAATAGTGTCGAAGGGTATCTCGGCCGGTCGCAGCCAAAACAGTTATCGCGGACAAGTGAAAATTGTGCCATCGGCATCGAATTGCCGCAACTACACTCAGTGCGACAGCCTATTGCTTGGTTCGCTTTGCGGTGCACACACTTTCCCATACATCGACTGCCAAAACGATAGTTCGGTTGTGGAACACGAAGCCACCACATCAAAAATCAATGAGGAACAAATATTCTATTGCAATCAGCGAGGCATTTCAACCGAGGACGCTGTGGGCTTGATTGTGAACGGCTATGCCAAAGAGGTGATGTCGAAACTGCCGATGGAGTTTGCTGTTGAAGCCCAAAAACTGCTGTCGATATCGCTTGAGGGCAGCATAGGATAAAAAACGATATTTTTAATAACACGAAAAAATCACGACACAATATATGTTAGTAATAAAAAATCTTCATGCCAATATCGAAGGCAAAGAAATATTGAAAGGTGTAAACCTAACAGTGCGCCCCGGCGAAGTTCACGCCATAATGGGCCCAAATGGTTCAGGTAAGAGTACGTTGTCGAGTGTGCTTGCCGGAAATCCGGCGTTTACGGTGACATCGGGCACTGTGGATTTTTATGGAAAAGACTTGCTTTCGTTGGCGCCAGAGGACCGCTCACACGAAGGGCTGTTCTTGAGTTTCCAATATCCAGTGGAAATACCAGGGGTTTCGATGGTAAACTTTATGCATGCCGCAATCAATGCCAAGCGCAAATATTTCGGGTTAGACCCAATTTCGGCCAGCGATTTCTTGAAGATGAAGCGAGAAAAGAGTGCGTTGGTTGAACTCGACAATAAGTTAGCATCGCGTTCGGTGAACGAAGGATTTTCGGGCGGCGAAAAGAAGCGAAACGAAATCTACCAAATGGCAATGCTTGAGCCACGCCTATCGATACTTGACGAAACCGATAGCGGCCTCGATATCGATGCCTTGCGTATAGTGGCAGGCGGTGTCAATAAGTTGAAGAGCGAAAACAACGCCACTATAGTTATTACTCACTACCAACGCTTGCTCGATTATATCAAGCCCGACTTTGTGCATGTGCTATACAAGGGCCGCATAGTGATGTCGGCAGGTCCGGAATTGGCATTGGAACTCGAAGAGAAGGGATATGATTGGATTAAACAACAAGTAGACAGCCAAGAGGCATAATCCCCCCAAGAGAAACACTATGACAGCATTAAAACAATATATAGACCTCTTTAAGGAACACCGCCACGCCATTGAGGCAAATGCACCGGCTGCGATGAATGCACAGCGCGAAGCAGCCTTGGCAGTGCTTGAAACAAAGCGCTTGCCGCGTCGTGGAGAGGAAAACTATGAGGTTACCGACCTTGAAAAGATGTTTGCTCCCGACTATGGGGTGAATGTCAATCGCTTGGAGTTGTCGGCCGACCCGGCAGAGGCATTTCGCTGTGATGTGCCTAATATGAGCACATGGATGTATTTCTTCTACAATGATGTGTTTAAGGCGTCGCGCAAGTCGCCATCGCTCCCAGAGAGTGTGGTGGTAGAGCCATTTTCGGTGGCAGCCATCGAGCACCCTGAGTTGCTTAGCCGTTATTTGGGCACTGTGGCGCCTGCCGACGATGTACGCGTGGCTCTAAACACGCTGCTCGGCCAAGATGGATTATTGGTGTATATTCCGAAGAATGTGGTGTTGGAGCGTCCAATTCAGTTGGTGAACATTATGAATGCTGCTGCGCCAATAATGGCTGTTCGCCGCATTTTGGTGATAGTTGGCGAAAACGCTCAAGCCAAGATGCTTGTGTGCGACCATACTCAAAACAAGGAGCATAATTTCTTGGTTAATCAAGTGGTGGAAATCGTGGCTTGCGAAAATTCGCACTTCGATTATTACGACATAGAGGAATCAACAGAGAAAACGAATCGTGTTTGTGCTCACTATGTGGAACAAAAGGCGGGCTCTAATGTGTTGCTTAATGGCATCACGCTAACCAATGGCGTCACTCGCAACGACTTTGTGGTGAATGTTAACGGCGAGGGGGCAGAAACCTACCTCTACGGAATGGCTATTGAAGACGGTGAAAAGAAAATCGACAACTACACTCGCGTGATGCACAATGAGGGCCATTGCAAGAGTAACGAATTGTTTAAGTATGTTCTCGACGGCAATTCGGTGGGCGGATTCACTGGTCGCATTCTTGTTGCCGAAGGTGCTAATCAAATCGAAGCATATCAGAACAATCGCAATATTGTGGTTACCGACACCGCTAAGATTCACACCAAGCCTCAATTAGAAATTTATTGCGACGACGTTAAGTGTAGCCACGGTACAGCCATAGGCCAACTCGACCAAGATGCAATATTCTATATGCAGGCACGCGGCATTACAAAAGAAGAGGCACGCACCATGCTAATGCAAGCCTTTATGAGCGACGTTATCGACGCAGTGCGTTTGGATTCGTTGAAAAACCGATTGCAGCGTTTGGTTGAAAAGCGTTTCTGCGGTCAGTTGCTTCAATGTGCCGATTGCTTGAATGGTTGCCATGAGGTGGTGAAGCCA
Organism: Muribaculaceae bacterium; assembly: GCA_045613305.1. Taxonomy (GTDB): domain Bacteria; phylum Bacteroidota; class Bacteroidia; order Bacteroidales; family Muribaculaceae; genus SFTJ01. The sequence goes on along the minus strand of JAZLAU010000027.1, from coordinate 91,703 downwards.
GAAAAACAATAAATAAAAACAAGATGTCAGAATTTCTAAACATAGAAAAAATCAGGGAGGAGTTTCCGATACTTGAACGAGAAGTGTCGGGGAAACCTTTAATATATCTTGACAATGCGGCCACTTCGCAAGTGCCTCGTAGTGTGGTAGAGTGCATCGAGCAGATGTATTATCACACAAAGGCCAATGTGCACAGAGGCGTTCATACATTGTCGCAAGAGGCCACTGATATGGTTGAAGCCACCCGCGAAAAGGTGCGCCAATTCATCAATGCCGAGTCGACCGAAGAAATAATTTTTACTCGCGGCACCACAGAAGCCATCAATTTGGTGGCTAACAGCTATGGCGACCGTTTGTGCAATGGCGACGAGATAATAGTCACCACCATGGAGCATCATGCCAACATAGTGCCATGGCAGTTGTTGCAGCGCAATAAGCGATTGAAACTCACCGTGGTTCCCATAAGTGATTCGGGCGAGGTGGATATGGAAGCCTATGAACGCATGTTTAGTGACGACACTCGATTTGTGAGCATTGCGCATGTGAGCAATGTTCTTGGCACCATCAATCCGGTTAAGGAGATGATAGCGATAGCGCATCGCCACGGAGTGCCGGTGATGGTTGATGGCGCTCAGGCTATACCTCACATGAAGGTCGACGTGCGAGATTTAGATGCCGATTTCTATGTCTTCTCGGCGCATAAGATGTATGGCCCTTCAGGGGTGGGTGTGCTGTATGGCAAGAAAAGATATTTAGAAAAAATGCCTCCATATCAAGGTGGAGGCGAAATGATAGGCACAGTGTCGTTTGAAAAGACAACCTTTGCCAACCTACCTTTTAAGTTTGAGGCAGGAACACCCGATTTTGTGGGCATTGCCGCCTTTAGCCGAGCAATCGATTTTATTGAAGGACTGGGCATTGAGAACATTGCGAGACACGAAAAGATGTTGCTCGATGCTGCTACTGAAGGCTTGTTGAAAATGCCTGCTGTGAAAATTTATGGCACATCGCAGAACAAAGATGCTGTGCTGTCGTTCTTGGTGGGTGATGTGAGCAGTTACGACATAGGCTTGATACTCGACAAACTTGGCGTAGCGGTTCGCACTGGGCATCATTGCGCTCAGCCGTTGATGCATCGCTATGGCATTGAGGGCACTGTGAGGGCTTCGTTTGCCGTATATAACACTATGGATGAGGTTGAGAAGTTTCTTGCTGCAACTGCCCGAGTGGCAAAGATGTTTGGATATTGATTCCAGGTGTGCTGCAGGCTGAAATGCTTGCGTATTGTTTTGACAAGAAACGCTAATTTTGAAACGAATAAAAAAATGCCGTCCCAATGGGGCGGCATTTTTTGGTATGTTGTGTTTTGTGATAGTCGTTGACTATGTGTTTGTGCCACTAAAGCAAATCGAAGTGGGGTTATTTCACCTTCCACTCAAATCCGTCTTTGGTGTCTTTAACATCAAAGCCTATTTCGGTTAGGCTGTTGCGAATAAGGTCGCTTGTTGCCCAATCCTTGTTAGCCTTGGCTTGCTTGCGAATTTCAAGCAGCAAGTCGATGGCGCTTTCATAAGGCTTAAGGTTAACACCAGTGCTTCCGTCGGCTTCGTTTCTGATTCCGAGAATGTCGAACAAGAAAGTCTTAAATACCGACTTTAGTTCTTCGATGTCGGCAGCCGATAGGGTAGCCTTTCCGTCGTTCACTTGGTTTATTATGCGGCAAGCGTCAAACAAAGTGGCAATGACAGTAGGTGTGTTAAGGTCGTCGTTCATAGCGTCGAAGCAGCGGCTGCGAATGTCGCTCACGTCAACGCTTGAAGAGTCGGCAGCCTTGAGGTCGTTTAGACGCTTCCAGCCGTCCATCATTCTTTCGTAGGCCTTTTCGGCAGCCTGAAGTGCTTCGTTAGAGAAGTCTACAGTGCCACGGTAGTGAGCCTGAAGGATGAAGAAGCGTATGGTCATAGGCTTGTAGGCTTGTTCCAACTTTTCGTGCGAGCCATTGAAAAATTCTTCAAGGGTGATGAAGTTGCCCAGCGATTTGCCCATTTTTTGACCGTTGATGGTAATCATGTTGTTGTGCATCCAGTAGCGTACAGCGTCGTGTCCGCAAGCGGCCACCGATTGCGCAATTTCGCATTCGTGGTGAGGGAACATAAGGTCCATGCCACCGCCGTGAATGTCAAATTCCTCGCCAAGATACTTTGTGCCCATTGTAGAGCATTCCAAGTGCCAGCCAGGGAAACCGTCGCTCCAAGGCGAAGGCCAGCGCATGATGTGCTCAGGTGCTGCTTTTTTCCATAGTGCGAAGTCGGCAGGGTTGCGTTTTTCGCTTTGACCGTCGAGTGTGCGAGTAGTGTTACGTAGTTCGTCGATGTTTCGTCCCGACAATTTGCCGTAACGGTGGTCGTTGTTATATTTAGGCACATCGAAGTATATGTTTCCGTCGCTTTCGTAGGCGTAACCGGCTTCAATAATCTTTTTAATGTACTCTATTTGCTCAATGATGTGTCCGCTGGCATGAGGCTCGATGCTTGGAGGCAACACGTTAAGTGCATCCATGGCTTTGTGGTAGCGGTTGAGGTAATATTGCACCACTTCCATTGGCTCGAGTTGGTCGAGGCGAGCCTTTTTAGCGATTTTGTCTTCGCCGTCGTCGGCATCATGTTCAAGGTGTCCGACGTCGGTAATGTTTCTCACATATCTCACCTTGTAGCCAAGGTTGGTGAGGTAACGATAAAGCACGTCGAAAGTTATAGCAGGGCGAGCGTGTCCCAAGTGTGGGTCGCCGTAAACAGTAGGCCCGCAAACGTACATTCCCACGCGACCTTCGTGAATGGGCTTGAATGCCATCTTGGTGCGAGAGAGTGTGTTATAGATTAACAGCGTGTTTTGAGTCATTGCTATGATTTTTTTATGTAGATTGGTTAGGCTTGTCCGTTAGGGCCTAAATAAGTTATTTGTTCATCGGGATTTTTTGGCTGGCGTTGTTTGATTTCGCCAAAAGTTTCTTCAAACTTGCGAATGTTGGTTTGAAGGGCAAACATAAGTTGCTTAGCGTTTTCGGGAGTCATGATAACTCGGCTTTGCACCTTGGCTTGAGGTCCGTTAGGGAACATGCAAATCATGTCGAACACGAATTCGTTGGCAGAATGTGCAATAACGGCAAGGTTGGCATATTTGCCTTGTGCCACTTCAGGAGTTAACTCTATTTGTATCTTATTTTCGTCCATAATAATGAATGTATGTAATTATCGTTGAGTGAAAAAATATGTGTTTAATGTTAGTTTATTCTTTAGTAAAGCAAAAATCGTGCCTATTTGGAGATTTTGCGTCATTAATTATGATTCTAAGTGTTTTGCATGACTGCTTATTAAAGGCAGCGCCCACATAAAACGATGCGTAGAACCTTCGCCAATAGTAAATTGTGTTGTCTAACGGGTCGTTTATTAGATAGCAGTCAACGGTGTCGTTGTTGGCAGTAGCCTTGTCCATAAGCAGATAGAAAAAACGGGGTTTGCCGGTGTGTTCCACTTCGCCTTGCAGGTTTAGGTAGTTTCCGGTGCGCCAGAGGCTCAGCAACCTGATGTCGTCTTTACGAAGCGTGTCGATTCTGGTTTTGTTTGCCATCCGCAGCGTGTCGGTAGTGGCTTTGCTGATGCTGTTGATGCTTATGTTTTGCAATGCTTTGCCTTCGAGGGTTGTTTCTTGCCCTTGATTTAGGTAACTAAGCAGCACTCTTGCTCCCGATTTCAAGTCGGGCTTTTTTTTCCATTGTCCGCGAAGAGTCACGGTTCGCGAGTCGTTTCGGTAAATGTTGTCGAATTCGGCAATGCCGTTGCTGTAACCGTTATATGTTACCATGTCATAGCGGAACTCTAATTGGGGTTCAGAGTCCTGATTGAAATCGCTGCAAGCGGCCAGAGCCGCAATGCAGAGGGCAGATAATATGTAGAATAGTTGCTTCATGCTATGACCTTATGTGGTGGTGTTATATGATAATGTCGGGTTTTTTGATGTCGTCAACAATTATTCCGTCGCGCATGTGCAGCACGCGGTCGGCATCGTGTGCCAGCGATTCGTCGTGTGTGACAATCACAAAAGTTTGCTTCATCTCGTCACGCAGACGGAAGAACAACTGATGCAGTTCTTTTTTGTTTTGCGAGTCGAGGCTACCAGATGGTTCGTCGGCAAGAATCACATGAGGGTTGTTGATTAAAGCCCTTGCCACGGCCACACGTTGCCTTTCGCCACCTGAAAGTTGGGCAGGTTTGTGGTCTAAGCGTTGGCTTAGTCCCATGTAGTCGAGCAGTTCGGCCGCGCGCTTGTATGCTTCGGCTTGTTTTGTTCCGCCAATCAGAGCCGGAATGGCAACATTTTCGAGAGAGTTAAATTCGGCCAATAGGTGGTGAAATTGGAACACAAAGCCAATGTTTTTATTGCGAAAATGCGCCAAAGCATTGCTTTTAAGGCTAAGCACGTCCACACCGTCGTAGAGCACCTTTCCGCTGTCGGGTTTGTCGAGGGTTCCGATGATTTGCAGCAGGGTGGTTTTTCCGGCGCCGCTTGGCCCCACAATTGTAACCACCTCGCCGTGTTGAATGTCGACGCAAACGTCGCGCAACACTTGCAGTGACCCGTAACTTTTGTTTATGTTCTTTATTTCAATCATAATTGTTGGCTAATTCTTTGTGTAAATGCAAACTGTGATGCGCGTTACAACTTTGAAAGGCTGTTTCGGTGTTGCATAAGGTCTTGAGCGTGTTTGTAGTCGTTAGGCGACCCTATGTCAATCCAAGTTCCGTTGATTGGGAAATGGCTCACTTTGCAGCCTCGCTCAATTAGAGCATCCATAAAGTTTGTGGCATCAAAATATTCGCCTCGAGGAATTATGTCAAGCCATTTACGCTTTATGAGGTATATGCCACCGTTGGCGTAGTAGTTGTAAGTTGGTTTTTCTTCCACGCATTTAACTTGGTCGCCGTCGAGAACGAATATACCGTAAGGCACCGAAACCATGTAGGGTATGCTTGCCACAGTTAGGTCGTCTTGGTTTTCGAGGTGAGCCAAATAGAAGTCCTCAAAGTTGATGCTTGTAAGCAGGTCGCTGTTCATGAGTAGAATGGTGTCGTTGTGGAATTCCTTCACTAAAGCCAAACTGCCGATAGTGCCCATTCTGTAAGGTTCTTTCACGCATTGCACCTTCACCCCGGCCACAGGCTGCTCAAAGTGCTCCTCTAACTGCTCGGCCAGATAGTTGGTGGTTACGGATATGTTCTTAACGCCATTTCGGGCAAGAGCCTCGATGTTATAGTCGATGATGCACTTATCTCCAATTTTAAGTAGAGGTTTTGGCGTGTTGAGTGTGAGCGGACGCAATCGTTCGCCCTTTCCGCCAGCCATTAGCACGGCATCGATGGGCAGCATAGAGTGTATGCTGTTGAAATCAAGGATGTCGATAATTTGACCATTTTCGTCAAGGTGAGGGATTAACATAATTCTCTTTTGACGCAATTGCTTGACGGCGGCAATTGAGATGTCCTTGCCTTTGAATGCCACGCAATTGCGATGCATGACCTGACCCACCGGTTCGGAAAGTTGGTGGCCTGCAATTAGGCTACGGCGAATGTCGCCGTCGGTTAGCGAGCCCACCAATCGCTTGCCGTCGGCACACACAAAAAGTGTCATGGCGGTGCCTGGCAAGGTGTTGAGTTGCTTAAGCGCTTCGATAACCGAACTATTTTGGTCGATAATGAAATCGTTGATGTTCATATGGCGTAACAATGTTGTTGTTTACTAAACCTTTAAAAATACAAATTTAAGGTTTTTCTGTGGACGATGAGCAGAAAAGGCCAAAAAATACCAGCCGTAAAGTTAAAAAACGTGAGAATTGTGCATAGTGTTGTCATTCTTTATTAACTTTGCTGACAATTTAATAAGGAAAAGACAATAAAGATGAAGACTTTAAAGAAACAATTACTATTGTTAATGGCGCTAATCACAGTGTCGGTTATGGCAACATCATGCCTTGATATGAGCAACGATGATAACGACCCTGTATATTATAGCGAGTTTGTTATGATTAATGCAACGGCCGACCAAGGCGCAATGTGGTTTGAAGGCGATGAAGGAAAATATTATCCTCACTCTTTGCCAACCACTGTTAATTTGGCTAAATATAAAGGTCGTCGTGCTTTGATTTTCTATTCTTTGGAAGATAGAGAAGTGACTGGCTATGACAAGGTTATAAAGGTGATGGCATATCAGTTGACTACAATTCACCACGACGTGGTTAAGGTTGAAACCCAAAGTGAGCTCGATGCGTTAGGTCAAGAACCGGTGTCGGTCGACCCAACCGCTTCGTTGGTGAAGGGTAACTGGATTGACCTTTCGGTTAAATATTTCTACTCTTCAGAAGCAAAGCGTAAGTTCACGTTGGTGGTTCCAAGCATTAAGTTGCTGCCATCGAATGCCGTGGTACCAGAAGGCTACACCTATATGGAATTGCGTCAGTCGGTTGATGTCGAAGCCGGCCGTTTGACTCAAGAAGAAGACATAATCTCTTTTGAATTGCCTGCAGAATATAATCCGCTTAAAAAGGATGGCAAAGGCGTTTATTTGGGAGTTATAGACCTTAACGGCACTCAAACTTTCGTTAAGATTGTGGCGTATAATCCGATGAGCAATAACTAAAAAAATTGCCTGCGGTGAAAAATATAGGTTGGGGCTTTGCAGACTGCAGAGCCTCATTTTTTTTGATAACTGCATTTATATAGGTAACTTTGTGGTGAAAAACGAGTAATACAAAAGAAAAATATATGTCAGTAAAAGGAGCAACAGCGCTTGGCACAGAGCCTATAGGTAAGTTGTTGCGACAATATGCCGTTCCGGCAATTGTTGCAATGACAGCCAGTTCGCTGTATAATATGGTCGACAGCATCTTCATAGGTCAGGGTGTTGGCCCGTTGGCAATATCGGGGTTGGCCGTGACGTTTCCGTTGATGAATATTTCAACGGCATTTGGCGCTTTTGTGGGTGTTGGATGTGCCACGTTGTTGTCGGTGAAACTTGGTCAGAAGGATTATAATACGGCGTTTAAAGTGTTGGGCAATTGCTTGACAATGAACATAATACTTGGTGTGGTGCTTATGGCAGTGGCGCTGCTTTATCTCGACCCCATTTTGTATTTCTTCGGTGCCAGCGGCTCCACAATAGGTTATGCTCGCGACTATATGGAGATAATATTGCTGGGTAATGTGATAACGCATCTCTATTTTGGGCTTAATGCTATGTTGAGGTCGTCGGGCCATCCAAAATTGGCCATGTATGCCACTATTGCCACGGTGATGGTTAATACAATTCTGGACCCGATTTTCATTTATTGGTTTGACTGGGGAATTAGAGGGGCAGCAATAGCCACCGTTGTGTCGCAAATGCTGTCGCTGATATGGCAACTTAAGGTGTTTAGCGACAAGAAGGAGTTGATACATTTTCGCCGCGGCAGTTTCAAGCTCAATAAGCGCATAATGAAAGACACCATGTCGATAGGCATGTCGCCATTTTTCATGAATATGGCATCGTGCCTTGTAGTGTTGCTTATTAATCAAGGCTTGTTGCAATATGGCGGCGACTTGGCGATTGGGGCTTATGGTATAGTCAACCGATTGGTGTTTGTGATGGTTATGATAGTTATGGGCTTTAATCAAGCCATGCAGCCCATAGCGGGCTATAACTACGGAGCCAATCAGATGGATAGAGTGAAGCATGTGCTTAAACTTACCGTAGGTGCCGCCACTATAGTCACAACTACGGGCTTTGTGGTGTTTGTGGCATTTTCGGAGAGTGTGGTTAGCTTGTTTACTACCGACGCAGAGTTGATTGGCTTGTCAGCGAAGGGATTGCGCACGGTGTGTGCAGTGTTCCCTATAGTGGGCATGCAGATGGTGGTGTCGAATTATTTCCAAAGCATAGGCAAGCCTGTGAAAGCCATCATCCTGTCGTTGTCGCGTCAAGTGTTGATGCTCATACCGTTGCTCATCATCATGCCTAAGTTTTTTGGCGTTGCCGGTGTGTGGTGGAGCATGCCAGTGAGCGATGCATTGTCGACAATACTCGCCGTGGTGCTTATTACGCAAGAAATGAAATCATACAGAAAAGTCGAAGCGGCCTAAATATGTAACGTTTGACGTGTCAAAAATGAGTCATACATCAGCCAAATGGTGTATCGTATGGTATAAAAAATCCCGACACTTGCTGCAAGTGTCGGGATTTCTTATAGGGTGTAAGTTTTTTGCGGGTTATCGTAACTGCACTCTGTTACCAGGGTCAACACCCATGTTGTTGCGCGAATCGTTGTATTTGTTGCCAGTGTAAGGGTTGTTGTAGTTGTTAGTACCCCAAGGGTCGTCCTCGTTAAATTCGTCGTCATCTTGCTGTTGTTGACGGTCCTTTTGGTGCTTCTTGATTTCAGCCTTAGTTCGGTTTTTCTTGATTTCGAAAGGCTTTTGCTTGTTAAGAGCCACCGAATAGATGTCCCAAGTCTGTTCAACGTCCCAATTCTTGCGCAGACTTATTTTCTCGTTATAATAATATACCTCCTCAGGCTGTAGCTTTTGAGCAAAGTTGCCGGTGTCCCACTCGCCGTTGTTGTTTCTGTCGATAACCAAACGGGCAAAATAAGGTCCTGGTTTTATGTTTTCGATTGAAGCCACACCGTTAATAACTGGTGCTTTCTTCACCAATTTTTCAGAAGAGTTGAGCAGTTCCACGAATGCGCTATCGTTAACGTTAACGGTGAGATAAAGGTTGGCATATTCATCGAACGCCGGCACAGAGAATTCTGCTTTTTGAGTCTTGTTGGGCGAACCGTAGCAGTCGTATATCGATAGCGAGTCGATTTGAATCTTATAATTCATGCCTGCGTCGAAAGGATAGTCGATGCGGTAGGTTAAGATAGAAATTGAATCGTACGGCACCAGTTTGTAAGGCTTGTCGATTTCGTGCCAAGTGGTGTCGTCGTGTTCTTTGTGCATCATTTTCAGTCCCGCCTGGTTTACAGAGTCGATTGGCGTGTCGAAGGTGATTTTTAGAGTGTCGCCATATTCCAACTGCATAGGAATCGACATCCTAACCGTAGTTATCGAGTCGAACATGCTCTTTGGCTTGTTGTCGGCCGAATCGTTCTTCTCGCCGGCGAGTTGGCCAGTTAGTTTTGTTAGGAAGTTCGACTTGTTGTTGTTCTTTTCCGACGATTTGTTTTGCTTCTTGCCTTTGTGGCGAAAGAAGAAGTTGATGGTGTCGGTTGTTTGCACCAAATTGTCGAGCGAGTCGCTAATTAAGTATTTGGCTTCAATAAGAATAGAGTCGCTCTTGATGAGAGTGCTGTCGGTAATCCAATAGAAAAGCGAGTCGTTGCTTTGGTCACGTTGCAATCGGTACCAGTCGGGCCTTTGCGGTGCAGGTTTTAGCACTCTGAGTTCGGGCAAAGTGTCGACTGGAGCCGAGAAGAGGATGTGGAGTTTGCTTTCTGACGGGCGGTCGTCCTTTTTCAGATAAAGCGGCATGTATTCCTCGTTAAACATTGTGAGCAGCACATCGTTAGGCGTGAACACAGTGTGCAAGCCCGGCTGTATGGTGTCGACTTCGCCGTTAAATTTAAAGATAGTGTCGGTTGTTTCTTTTGTGTAGAACGATGGCACTACGATTTCGTCGAAAAACGCAAGGTCTTCGTTTCGAGAGAACGTGTAGTTTCCGTCCATGTCCTTAAGTCCGAACACGCGGTATCGGCCGGGTTTTAGGTTTCGTATAGTGAATTCGCCCGCGTCGTTAGTTCGAGCCACGCGAGTGAGCGGCTTCGAAGAGAAAGCCGTGTCGCTAAGGTCTTCCTGAATGCCCACAATAGTGCCTTGCATAGGTTCGAGGTCGCGAGCGCGCAGCATCATGCCCGACACTTGCAGCGAATCGATGCTGTCGCCGGTTGAAAAGGCAATGGCGAAATCCATTAGTGGGTTGCTCTCGTTGTTGTCGACGATAGCGTCAGAGAAGTCGATGCTGTAGGTGGTGTTAGGCAATAGCGAGTCGCGCAATTCCACGCTCACACTTTTGCCGTTGGCGCGAATGATGGGCATGTTTTTTTGTGCTGGCGACACCACCACTTTGGTGTTTTGTTCTTCTAATTTTATGTATTCGTTGAAGGTGATTATAACCTTGTTGCCGTTGAAGTTAAGTTGGTTAGGTTTTGGCGAACTGCTGACAAACACAGGAGGCAATTCGTCGCGAGGGCCGCCTGTTGGGCGTCCGATGTTAGCGCACGAGTATAGCATCAAAGCCAATAAAACGAGGCTGATTATTGAAGTGGTTTTTTCTAATTTCACAATAAAAATTTGTTTAGGGCGATTGGACCAATCGAGCCACTTGCAGCGATTGTCGCAAGGCTACCGATTGCCAACTGCACATTTGGCGGTAAAGTTACGAAAAAATGTTGTTAATATCTTTGTTTTAGGGGTTAAAGTTCTAAAAAGCACATTTTGTAATCGTAGTCCGATGCGAGGCTGAAGAAATTTTCAAAATAGCGTTGGTTACGATAGTGCGCCAAAAAAGAGAAGGAAAAAGGTGAAAATAAGAGTAAAAAAGGTGATGAAAAAGCCAAATTTTGCGTAAATGCACCTTATTTTAAGATGAAAACGGCTTGAAATATTTCCCACTTGAATAATTTAATGTATATTTGCAAATTGAAATTAAATGCTTACAAAAAATTAGTAACATAAAAACAAACAAAAATTAAACAAACTCATGCAAAGTAAAGGTTTTATTAGAATCATTACCACTTGTTTGATTTTAGTGTGTATTTTCTATTTGTCTTTCTCATTTGTGTCAAATCACTATGAAAGCAAGGCAGTAGAGTATGCTCAAACAATGTCGAAGACTAACGACTTGTCAAATGACGCATACAAGACATACTACAAGTCGTATATCGATTCTATTGCAAACGAGAAAGTGTATCTAAACTGGCGCACTTTCCAAGAAGTTCGCGAAATGGAACTTGGCTTAGGTCTAGACTTGAAGGGTGGTATGAACGTAACCCTACAAATCTCAGTGCCAGACATCTTGAAGGCATTGTCAGGTCAAAATCCAGATGCGATGTTCAACAAGGCAATTGCTGTAACAGACTCACTACACCGTGACGAAAAAGACTTCGTTGCAGCATTCGTAAGCGAATACAAAAAGATTGGTGACGGTAGTCTAAGCCAAATTTTCCGCAATGTGGAAAAGGTAGAACCAGGCATGTCGGACTCAGAAGTAGAAGGCATTTTGAAGGATGAAGTTAGCGCAATGGTCGATAACTCATACAATGTGCTTCGTACTCGTATTGACGGTTTTGGTGTTGTGGCTCCAAATATCCAAAAGCTTGAAAATACAGGCCGCATCTTGTTGGAACTTCCAGGTGTTAAGGAACCAGAACGTGTTCGCAAACTGCTTCAAGGCGCTGCAAACCTTGAGTTCTACGAAACTTACACACTTGAAGAATTGGAAAATGCTCTAACAGCATTGAACAATGCAACTGCATCGAAGGTTGAAGCCGACACAACAGCAGTAGCCGACAGCGCTGCAGTAGAAGCACCAGCAACACGTCAGTTGGCACAATTGCTTTGGGCAAACGGTCAAATCGGTGGTCCAGTGGTTGGTACAGTTCACGTACAAGATACAGCAGCAGTTAACGGCATTCTACGTTCAACAGAAGCTAAGCGTTTGCTTCCAACAAACTTGAAGTTGTGTTGGTCAGTAAAGGCAATCGACGAAAAGGGCCGCTTCTTCAATCTTGTAGCATTGAAGGCTAACCAAGGTCGTCCAGCACTTGGCGGTGATGTAGTAGTAGATGCATCAAGCGACTTCGACAACCTACAAGGTAACGTGGTTTCAATGACCATGAACGACGAAGGTGCTCGTCAATGGGCTCGCGTAACTCAACAAAACCTAAACAAATCGGTAGCAATCGTACTTGACGACCAAGTATATTCATATCCTAATGTAAACAGCGTAATCGAAGGTGGACGTTCACAAATCACAGGTAACTTCACTCCAGAAGAAGCAAAAGACTTGGCAAACGTGCTTAAGAGCGGTAAGATGGCTGCTCGCGTAAACATTGCCAGCGAAAGCGTAATCGGTCCATCATTGGGTAAAGAATCAATCGAAGCAGGTTTCTGGTCATTCATCGTGGCTCTTGTGCTTTTGGTTGTATTCATGTATATGGTTTACGGCTTTGGCCCTGGTTGTATTGCTAACCTTGGTTTGGTTCTTAACCTATTCTTCGCGTTGGGTATCTTGGCATCGTTCCAAGCAGTGCTTACATTGCCAGGTATCGCCGGTATGGTTCTTACTTTGGGTATGGCCGTTGACGCTAACGTGCTTATCTTCGAACGCACTAAGGAAGAACTTCGTGCAGGTAAGAGCGTTAAGGCTGCAGTAGCCGATGGTTACAAGAACGCATTCTCAGCAATCTTTGACTCTAACTTGACATCAGTAATCACTGGTATCATCTTGTTCTTTAACGGTTCAGGTCCTATCAAGGGCTTCGCTACCACATATATTATTGGTCTTGCTTGTTCATTCTTCACAGCAGTGTTTGCAACTCGCCTTGTGATGGAATGGTTGATTACCAAGAAGAAGTTCCAAAACATGACCTTCTCTACTTCATTCTCTAAGAAGTGGTTCCAAGGCATCAAGATTAACTTCATTGGCAACAGCAACAAGAGCAAAATTGTGGTTCTTGCTGTAATCGTAGCATTGGGTGCATTGGTAGCATTGCGTGGCTTGAGTTTGGGTATTGACTTCTCAGGTGGTCGCAACTATGTAATCCAATTCCCTCAAGAAGTTAGCACAACAGAATTGCAGGCTAAGTTGCAAGCACAATTTGGTGATGCAAACGTTAAGGTAATCACAATCGACAACGACACTAAGGTTCGTGTATCAACTAACTATAAGATTGAAAGCAACGACGAAAACATTGACGACGAAATTGCAGCACTTCTATACGAAGGTTGCAAGGACGAACTTCAAGGCATGTCGGTAGAAGACTTCAGCCTATCGAATGAAGAAGTCGGTATCGTGCAATCAGAAAAGGTTGGTCCAAGCATTGCTGGCGACATGACACGTGAAGCAATTTGGGCAGTGTTGTTCTCGCTAATCGCTATGGCACTTTACATCTTGCTTCGTTTCCGCGACATCGCATTCTCTATTGGTGCTCTTGCAGCGGTAGCGTTCTCAGCATTCTTCATCATTGGTATCTATGGTTTGTATGGTATGTTCCCATTCTCTATGGAAATCGACCAAACATTCATCGCTGCTATCTTGACAGTTATTGGTTACCAAGTTAACGACACCGTGGTTGTGTTCGACCGTGTTCGTGAAACTCGCACCCTATATCCTAAGCAAGATAACATGGTTACATTCAACAATGCATTGAACAGCACTCTTGCTCGTACAATGATGACATCATTGAGTACATTGCTTGTGTTGGTTGTTATCTTCATCCTTGGTGGTGAATCAATCCGCAGCTTCATCTTCGCAATGATGATTGGTGTAATCGTAGGTACTTGTGCATCTCTATTCATTGCTGCTCCTGTAGCTTACAAGCTTACAAGCCGCAAGAATGCAAAGAAGTAATCGAACTTAAACGATTATAACGGCAGAGCCGGTCGAAATTTTCGACCGGCTCTTTTTCCTTTGTCAGTAAGCAGGGTGGGTGATTTTTCGACCGGCCCTTTTTTCTTTGTCAAGAGACAGAGTGCATTGCTCATTGCTGTGGCGTGAATTGAGACCAGAGAGCAACCGAATGCCGTTTGAGTTAAGTGGTAAGTGCATCAATGTAGGAGATTGGCGAAGTCGCTATTTTCGTTTCATAATATCAAGTTTATAGGCTTGCTTGGTGGCATCGGCCGGTGCACCTTGGCGCTATTTGTTAACTTCGGAACAGCCACGGCACTTGTAACTATCAAAGAATGTTTGTAAATTTGCATTACTGTTGCCGAGTGCAATGGCGATGCCCTGGTAGTTCAACGGATAGAATGGAAGTTTCCTAAACTTTAGATAGGGGTTCGATTCCCCTCTGGGGTACTGAGGCGGGAAAAGCAAAAAGGCTTTTCCCGCTTTTTTTATGTTTCACTGGCCATGGTGTAATTTTGAGAAATTTTGCCTCACGGTTTTCATTTGCCGAAGGGATGCGCGAAATGAGCAAATCCGCATGCTGCTTTTTGATGAAAATTACTTTTTTCGTTGCATTCTTGTAATTTTTGCTTCGATTGGAGAAATTTTGTGGATCTTGCTTTAATTTTTTTGTTACGGCTGAGAGCAGAGAAAACGGGGAATGAAAGTTGATTTTGGGCATAAATTTGATGGTTTGAGACCGTAAATAGGGTGAATGCAATAAAAAATTGCACTTTTTTGAAAAAAAATTGCAAAACTTATTGTCAAATTAAAAAATATGCGTAACTTTGCACCCGTAATCGCTGAGAAAAAGAATGACTCCCTAGCTCAGCTGGTAGAGCAACTGACTCTTAATCAGTGGGTCCAGGGTTCGAATCCCTGGGGGGTCACTCAAAAAAGGAATTTGACAATGTCGAATTCCTTTTTTTGTTTTACGGGATGACCAAACCAAATTCGCATAATTGGCGAAGAAGGAAATGAAAACTTTTGCCAGATGAAGCAAGTGGGCAAATGTTTTTGTAAAAACACGAATAGGGCAAGAGTTGTCATAAGCGTGGCAAATTGAGCAAATGCTTCGGCCGATGGACATTAATCGTGATTGATAACATTCCTTTGTGTGCTTAAGAAGTATAAACCTTAAAGTCAAGAGTGAGAATTTGCACTTGGAGAGTGGTGTCGGTGCGCCCAATATGATTTGAATCTTTTGGAAACCTACATTTTTTTTGCTAATATTGTGAGTGCGTTAACCTGAATTGCTTGGGTTGAAGCAACGAAAATCGCAAAAACAAATTAAATAAGCATATGAAACGATTTACTTTTACGCTTGTAGCATTGGCGGTGGCTGTGGCAGCGATGGCGCAGGTGAAGCCATTAAAGCAGTTGCAACAAGAGTTTGTGGACCTTCGCTTCGGCATGTTTATACATTATAATATGCCAACCTATTGCGGAGAAGACTGGCCCGACCCTGATGCAAGTCCGCAATTGTTTAATCCCACCAAACTCGACTGCTCGCAATGGGCCAAGGCAGCCAAAAGCGCAGGCATGACCTACGGATGCCTTACAACTAAGCATCATAGTGGATTTTGCATTTGGGACACCAAAACCACCGATTACGGAGTTATGAGTTCGCCCTTGAAGCGCGACGTGGTGCGTGAGTATGCCGATGCTTTCAGAAAAGAGGGTTTGAAGGTGATGCTCTATTATTCGATTCTCGACACACATCACCGTTTGCGTCCTAACTGCATACGTCCGGAGCACATTACGATGATAAAGGAACAACTCACCGAGTTGCTTACCAACTACGGCGAAATTTCGGCCGTGATTATTGACGGTTGGGATGCGCGTTGGAGCCGTATATCTTATGATGAGATTCCATTTGAGGACATATATTACTTAATTAAGAAGTTGCAGCCTAATTGCCTTGTTATGGATTTGAATTCGGGCAAATATCCGGCCGAAGGCTTATTTTATTCCGACATTAAGGCTTATGAGCAGGGTGCAGGACAGAAAATTTCGAAAGACGATAATAATTTGCCGGCAATGTCGTGTTTGCCGTTGCAACCTAAGTGGTGGTTCTGGAAAGATTATTTCCCAACCACTCCCGAACTTAAAACGGCTGAATTTATCGTGAAGGAAAACATTAATCCTATGGGAAAAGTGCATTGCAACTTTTTGCTGAATGTTGCACCAAACCGCGACGGCTTGATGGATGACAATGCGCTGAAGGCCTTGAAGGAGATAGGTAAGATGTATGTTGACCGCAGTGCAGTGGCGCCGTTGGGCCAATATGATGATGCCATAATATCGTCGAACATTGCAATCGATAAGCCTGCCGATGGCACTTGGAGTTACGACATGGCAATTTTCGACTTCATCAACGACGATGATTTCAAGACAGCGTGGTATGCCAACCGTGCAGTTGAGACGCCGCAAGTAACCATCAGTCTTGGCCGCGAGCAAGAGTTTAATGCAATAGTGATTACCGAGGGCGATAATGACAATATGCAGCGCTATAAGATAGAATATCGTCAAAACAATGAATGGAACACCATATTTGATGGTAAGGCTACTACCGACAAGCGTGTGAAATATCATCGCTTTGGCAATGTGTGGGGCGATGCAGTGCGCTTGACGGTGTATGACTATAAGCAAGAGGATTTGTCGATAGTGGAATTAGGAGTATACAAAGAGCGCCGCTAATTAGGCTGAAAATAGGTGTCTGTGGTCACGCGGCACGAAGCACGCCGCTTGCGGGCATAAGTTATTGTCGTGCTGTAGCCTTGTAGACAGAGAATGCCGCTAATAGGCATAAAGAAACAAAAAATGCTGTTCCTTGCGAGGAACAGCATTTTTTTGTTATTGTGTCAGAATGAAGATTTCCTTAAGCATCGAGTTTGCGATATCTGATTCTCTTAGGCTCTTCAATTCCTAAGCGTTTAGCCTTGTTCACTTCGTAGTCGGAATAACTACCTTCGAAGAAGAACACTTCGCCATTGCCTTCAAAAGCAAGAATGTGAGTACAAATTCTGTCGAGGAACCAACGGTCGTGGCTGATTACTACAGCACAGCCGGCAAATGCTTCAAGACCATCTTCCAAAGCACGCAGAGTGTTAACGTCGATGTCGTTGGTAGGTTCGTCGAGCAAAAGCACATTGCCTTCTTGCTTAAGCGCAAGCGCCAACTGCAATCTGTTACGTTCACCGCCCGAAAGCACGCCGCACTTCTTTTCTTGGTCGCCGCCCGAGAAGTTGAATCGGCTCAAGTAAGCGCGTGCGTTGATGTCGCGACCGCCCATGCGAAGGGTTTCGTTGCCTTGGCTAATCACTTCGTAAACGCTCTTTGTAGGGTCGATGTCCTTGTGTTGTTGGTCAACATATGCAAGTTTCACGGTTTCGCCCACTTCGAAAGTGCCCTTGTCGGGAGTTTCCAATCCCATTATTAGTCGGAAAAGAGTGGTTTTACCCACACCGTTAGGGCCAATGACGCCGATGATGCCAGCAGGAGGTAGCGAGAAAGTGAGGTCGCTATAAAGCACCTTTTCGCCAAATTGCTTAGCGATGCCTTGTGCTTCGATAACCTTGTTGCCCAAACGAGGTCCGTTAGGGATAAATATTTCCAAGTGTTGTTCTTTTTCCTTTTGGTCTTCCGAAAGCAAACGGTCGTAAGAGTTCAAACGTGCTTTACCCTTAGCCTGACGAGCCTTAGGCGCCATGCGCACCCATTCAAGTTCTCGTTCAAGAGTTTTGCGTCGCTTGCTAGCCACCTTTTCTTCCATGGCCATGCGCTTCGACTTTTGGTCAAGCCAAGAAGAGTAGTTACCCTTCCAAGGAATGCCTTCGCCACGGTCAAGTTCAAGAATCCATCCTGCCACGTCGTCAAGGAAGTAGCGGTCGTGAGTAACTGCGATAACAGTACCTTCGTATTGGTTAAGGTGCTGTTCGAGCCAGTCGATACTTTCGGCGTCAAGGTGGTTGGTAGGTTCGTCGAGCAAAAGCACGTCAGGTTTTTGCAAAAGCAAGCGGCAAAGAGCCACACGGCGACGTTCGCCACCAGAAAGGTGTTCGGCCTTTTGGTCGGCAGGCGGCAGGCGAAGAGCGTCCATGGCGCGTTCGAGACGCGAATCCAGGTTCCAAGCGTCGGTAGCGTCGAGGATGTCTTGCAATTCGCCTTGGCGAGCGAAAAGTTCGTTCATCTTATTTTCGTCTTCGTAATACTCAGGCAAGCCAAACTTGTTGTTGATTTCTTCGTATTCGGCTAAAGCGTCAACCACTGGTTGCACGCCTTCTTTCACGATTTCGAGCACTGTTTTGTCGTCGTCGAGGTGAGGGTCCTGAGCCAAGTAGCCCACGCTATAGCCAGGCGAGAATACCACTTCGCCCTGATAGTCGTTGTCGATGCCTGCTATAATCTTCAAAAGCGTAGACTTACCGGCACCGTTTAGACCGATGATGCCGATTTTTGCTCCGTAGAAGAACGACAGGTAGATGTTTTTCAATATTTGCTTGTTGGTTTGCTTAATGGTTTTGTTAAGCCCAACCATCGAAAAGATAATTTTTTTATCGTCAACTGTTGCCATATTAAGATGATAAAAATGTTTTATGGGTTTTTAATCGTAATTATCTATGTTTCTGCGAAGATAGCAAATAATTGTGCGTTGTGCAAACTAAAGGGGCTGCTACGGGGCTTTATTTTATGGTTTGGCGATGAATATGTTGTAGAAATTTTCAATAATGTTTTTCATGCAAAGAGGCAGATATTCTAAAGCGGCATTTTTAATATCTTCGGGTATTCCCCAAATTGCTTCGGCAATGCTGCCCACAATTGCCGCTAATGTGTCGGCATCGGCACCGAGGCTCACAGCCTGGCGTATGGCATCCTCAAACGATGTGCTGTTGCTGATTATCCACAAAGCCACTGGCACAGTGCCTTGACATGTTTCGTCGAAGACATTTGTTACTGATTGACGGTCGATGTTAATGTCGTAGTTGCTGAAGTCGATGGCTCTTTTGAGGGCTTGCATAATTGATTGTTTGTTTACTTCAACCTTTTGAGCGAAGAGCATGGCGCAATCAAATATAGCAATAGCGGTGGTTTGAGCGCCTTTAATTCCCTCGGGGTGGTTGTGGGTGCATTCTGCAGAGCGTTTGGCATTTTCCACTACCTCGTCAAACGATTTTGCAGCCCACGCCACAGCGCTCACTCTCATTGCAGCGCCGTTTCCGTAGGAGTTGAAGGGTTGAGGATTGTCGCTGCGGCACCAACTGGCAAATCGCGCTCCGTATCCTCCCATAGGGTGAGGATACAGTTGACACCATTTGTGAAGCGCTTGGCCGAAGTCGCTGTTGTAGAGAATTGCTTCGGCAATGGCCACCGTGCAGATGGTGTCGTCGGTGAAATCGTTGAATTCAGAAAATAAAGTAAAGTTGTAGTTGTTTGTGGAGTTAAACTCCCATCTGCTTCCGGCTATGTCGCCAATAATTGCTCCTAACATAATAAAAAATGTGTTTTAAAGTTATACAATAATTTTCCTAGGGCACGGTAATTTTACTATATGTGTAAAATTTACACCACAAAAGTATGTCAAGTTTTTGATATATGCAAATTTATTTGCGTAAAAATTACACAAAAGCATAAAAAACTTCAAATTTCAGAATAAATGAGTAAATTTGTGGAAATTGAACGATTAAAAAAACGGCACGATGGAATTGGTAGCAAAACGGTTCGGAGAGTTGACACTCGATGAATTATATATGATATTGAAATGGCGCTCAGCCATATTTGTGGTGGAACAGGATTGCGTATATCAGGATTTAGACGATTTAGACCAGGACGCGCTTCACATATGGCTGCACGAAGGCGGTGAGGTGGTGGCATATGCACGTGTGCTGAAGGCCAACACCTATCTCGACGAGATAGCCATAGGCCGAGTTATAGCCGTGCGTCGCAGTGAGGGTTACGGAATGCAGATATTTGGCCATGCCATAGATGCCGCAGTTGAGAAGTTTGGCGCTGAGCGCATAAAGATTAGGGCTCAGCAGCAGGCCGAGAAGTTTTATCATAAATTTGGCTTTAAGGCATGTGGCGAACCGTTTATGTATGAGGGCCTGATGCACATCGACATGCTTTGGGAAAAGTAAAACCGGCCACAGCAGCAGAATACACTATCGGGTAGGCTGGTGCTGAGTGTAGGGTGAAGCGGCCTAAATGTAGATGTGATTAGGAAAAATGGCAAAAAATTGCTAATATTGTACTATATTTCGAATAATACTATAAAATACAAAATATGAGACTTAAAACTTTGAAAATGGTGGCACTTTGCGCTATATTGTTTGCGCAAAATGTAACATCAGGAAATAAGCCTTATTGGCAAGACATTAATGTGACATCGGTGAATGCCGAGCCAACGAGGGCGTCGTTTATGACCTACGGCACTCGTGAAACTGCGCTCACTGGCCGATATGAGAACAGCGAGTATTATAAGTTGCTGAACGGTGTGTGGAAGTTCTATTATGTGGGTTATGAGAAGGACTTGCCAGCTGGCATTACTGATGCAAATGTCAACACCTCGAAGTGGCACGACATAAAAGTGCCAGGCAACTGGGAATTGCAAGGCTTTGGTGATGCAATCTACACTAATGTGCCTTATGATTTTTGTCCAAGCAATCCAAAGCCTCCAACAATGCCAGAGGAAAATCCGGTGGGCGTATATCGCCGTAACATCAACATTCCAAGCGAATGGATGGACCGTGACATATATCTAAACTTGGCGGGTGCTAAATCGGGGGTGTATGTTTATATCAATGGCAAGGAAGTGGGCTATAATTCAGACTCTAAGGTTGATGCACGTTTCTTGATAAACGATTATGTTAAGGCCGGCGACAATGAATTGGCAATAAAGATTTATCGATATAGCGTAGGCTCATACCTTGAGTGTCAAGACTTTTGGCGCATTAGCGGTATAGAGCGCGACGTGTATTTGTTCTCGCAACCAAAGGTTAAGGTTGCCGATTTTCATGTGGTGTCGACTCTCGATGAGGCTTGCACCACAGGTATCTTTAAACTTGGAGTGGAAATAGGCAATAATGCACTTGTTGACAAGGGTGTGGGCGTGGCCTATGAATTGCTCGATGCACAGGGCGCTGTGGTTCGCAGCGGCGAACGCACTGTGGCCATAAAGAGCGGAAAGACAAGCATGGTGGAATTTGAGGCTACATTGCCAAATGTAAAGACATGGTCGTCGGAAGCACCAAACTTGTATAAACTTGTGATGAGCGTTAAGCAGGGCAATAAGGTTACTGAATATGTGCCACAAAATGTGGGCTTCCGTCGCATTGAGATTAAGACTCTCGACGAAAAGTCGCCAAGCGGACGTCCTGTTACAGCATTGCTCATCAATGGCAAGCCTATAAAGTTTAAGGGTGTGAATATTCATGAAACCAACCCTGCAACCGGACACTACGTTGATGAAGAGTTGATGCGTAAGGACTTTGAGTTGATGAAACTCAATAACATTAATGCCGTACGTTTGAGCCACTATCCACAAGACCGCCGATTCTATGAATTGTGCGACGAATATGGCTTGTATGTTTATGACGAGGCTAACGTGGAGAGCCATGCCATGGGTTACGACTTGTCGCAAGGTCGCACTTTGGGCAACAATCCTGAATGGCTAAAGCAACATGTGTATCGCATTATGAATATGTTTGACCGCGATAAGAACCATCCATGTGTTACAATTTGGTCGCTTGGTAACGAAGCCGGTAACGGTTATAACTTCTACGAAACATACTTGATGCTTAAAAAGGCCGAAAAGAATTACATGAACCGTCCGGTGTGCTACGAACGTGCACAATGGGAATGGAACACCGACATGATAGTGCCACAATATCCGGGCGCAGAGTGGTTCCACCGAATGGGTGAAAACGGTTCTGACCGTCCTGTATGTCCATCAGAATATGCTCACGCTATGGGTAACTCTACAGGTAGCCTTTGGAACATTTGGCAAGAAATATACAAGTACACTAACTTGCAAGGTGGTTACATTTGGGACTGGGTTGACCAGGGTATGGATGCAGTAGACGAAAACGGCGTGCATTATTTCACTTATGGCGGCGATTATGGCGAAGACCGTCCATCGGATGGCAACTTCTTGTGCAATGGTATAGTGATGCCCGACCGAACTCCTCATCCTGGCATGGCCGAAGTGAAATATTCATATTCGGATGTGGCATTTGAGGCTGTAGATGCTGCAGCAGGAAAGTTTAAGGTGGTAAACCGTTTCTACTTCACAACACTGAAGAATCATAAGATACACTGGCAGTTGCTTGCCGACGGCAAGATGGTTAAGCAAGGCAGCATGGTGCTCGACGTGGCTCCACAAGGCACAGAAGAGATTGCCGTGCCAATGCCAAAGTTGGAGGAAGGAAAAGAATACATGATGCGCCTATCGGCAACCACACTTAAGGCTACGCAATTGGTGCCAGTGGGACATGAGGTGGCTCACGACCAATTTGTGGTTAAGCAAGGCGGCGCTAAGGCCGATTACTTGGCAGCAAAGGGTCCTAAGTTGAGCGTGGAAAATGCTGGCAACTTGGTGGTTGCTAAGTCAAACAAGGTGCACTTTGCATTC
Source organism: Muribaculaceae bacterium (assembly GCA_045613305.1). GTDB lineage: Bacteria > Bacteroidota > Bacteroidia > Bacteroidales > Muribaculaceae > SFTJ01. Next base: position 69,376 of record JAZLAU010000027.1, on the reverse strand, counting down.
GATAAGGCAAAGGGTATGGTTACTTCATATAAGGTTAACGGAACGGAATATTTCAGCGAAGGTTTTGGTGTTCAGCCAAACTTCTGGAGAGGTCCAAACGACAACGACTATGGTTGCGAAATGCCATATCGCTTGCAAATATGGAAGCAAGCCAGCAGCAACTTTAAGGTGGTTAGCGCAAGTGCACAAATGCAAGGCGAGAATGCTGTGGTTGAAGCACAATATGCTTTGCCAGCAGGCAACACCTTCGGTGTGAAGTATGTAGTGTCGCCATCGGGTGCTGTGCATGTTCAATTCCACTTTGCCGCAGTTACTGAGGGCGAAAGCAAGAACAAGAATGTGCCACGTATAGGTGTGCGCTTCCGCATGCCGGTGGAAATGAACAATGTGCAGTATTATGGTCGCGGACCAGAAGAAAACTACATTGACCGTAACCACGGCACATTGGTGGGCTTGTATTCAGCGTTGGTCGATGATATGAAGTTCGATTATGTGCGTCCACAAGAATGTGGTCACCACACCGACACTCGCTGGTTGAAACTTGGCACTAAGAAGGGCAAGGGCTTGATGATTGTGGCTGACGAAACATTAGAGTTTAATGCATTGCGTAACTCTGTGGAAGACTACGACAGCGAAAACAACATCAACCGTCCACGTCAATGGACTAATCGCTCGGCTGAAGAGATTGCTAACCGCAACGACGATGAAGTGAAGAATAAGATGCGTCGTCAAACTCACATCAACGATATTACTCCACGCAATTTTGTGGAAGTTTGTATCGATGCTAAGCACTCGGGTGTGGGTGGCTACGACAGTTGGGGCGCAATACCTGAAAAGTATTCGTTGATACCAGCAAATGCAGATTATTCACTGGGCTTCACAATGGTGCCTCAAAAGTGATTCTGACACATTGAAGACATATAGATAAAAAAATAGCGGCAGATGCTCATTTGAGTGTCTGCCGCTATTGCTTTGTGATATGTTTAATTATTCCTTAAAAGCGTCTTTAAAAGTCTTGATGCCTTCCAAGATTCCTTCAAATTCGCCACGAAGGTTGGCTGCCTTGTTGCCGATGTTTTGAATCACGCCTTTTCCAAATTCGGCAATGCATTCACCCTTAAGGCGTCCCACTTCTTTGCTTTCTTGGTAGGTTAACTCGTCTTGATGCTTGCGAAGTTTGTTTTGGATGCTTTCGAAGCGGTCTTTCGCGTGAATCCAGTCGTTCACGTCATATTGGTAGCCGTAGTTGGCAATGTCGTTGCGAAGGTCGCGCAAATCGTTGATGGCCGATTGTTTGGTTGAACAGCTCGACAATCCGATGCTTAGTGCAATGACTAATAATGCAAATATCTTTTTCATGTCTTTGAGATTTATTATTGTTTCTTGCTCTCAAAGTTACAACAATAAATCAAAAATCAAAATACCAGATGCAAATTGACCGTTGCGGTACTAAAACTGGAATCAATAAGCCGGCCGACAATAAAAAGTGGTGCTGATGGTTGGAATGTTGTATTTTCTTATTAAATTTACCTTTTGAAGCATTGTTTTTGATATGGACATAACAGTTATCATACCGGTGTATAATAGGGCCGACGTTGTGGATGCCACACTTGCGAGCGTGGCAGGGCAAACGTTGCGTCCGTTGCGTTTGGTGCTGGTTGATAATAATTCCACCGACGACAGTTGGCAGCACATGGTTGACTTTAAGGCGCGATGTGAGAGTGAAGATTTCGCCATTACATTGTTGAAGGAGCCAACTCCAGGAGCGAGCGCAGCAAGAAATTGCGGCTTGCGAGCAGTGACCACGCAGTGGGTTATGTTTTTTGATAGCGACGACTTGATGGCGCCCGATTTGCTTGAGAGTTATGCAAGAGCAGTGTCGGAAAATCCCGAAACTGAGGTGGTGGTCACAAAAAACTGTTATCGTGATTCTGAAGGCGTTGAGACAGTGTTGCCATACTTTGATAATGATATTTTTGCCAACCATTTGTTGCATTGTTCGTTGTCGACACAGCGATTTATAGCCCGCCGCGAAGTATTGTTGAAATCGGGCGGCTGGAATGCCGATTTGCGTTGCTGGAACGATTGGGAATTAGGGGTGAGAATTCTGCTTTGCAGGCCAAAATTGGCTTTTGTTGGCGATAAGGCAAGAGTTACTACAATATTCAGCAAGGAATCGCTCACAGGCAGCGATTTTGGTTCAAAACTGGGAGTATGGGAGCAATCGCTCACAGCAGTGGAGGCAGATATTGCCAATTCGCAACATCATGAAAAGCAACGCTTGTTGCGCATTGTGGATTATAGGCGAGTGGTGCTTGCCGCACACTATTGCCGTGAGGGCTTGAGTGAGGTGGCTGAAGCGATGCTGAGTGAAGTGCTGGCAAAATATGAAGGTTGCATGTGGCGAAAGATGATGTTGAAATTTGCCTATCGCTATATCAGCAAAGGCGGCCGCGGTTTTGGAAGGTTGATTCGTGTCGTGTTTTGATTTGACCGATGAAATGGTGGTTGTTAGCATAAAAACATCTCACGCATTTGCAGTAATATGAAAAGCCTTGGCCACACTTGAGAAGTTGAAGGTGGCGTAGTTGCGCAACTGAAAAAATAGCCGCCGGCAAGAGTTTGCCGGCATTTTTTATGCAGTTAGCCCCGAGCAGTTAGTAAATCTCTGCGGCATATTGGCGCGGTGTGCGTTGGCTCGTTTTTTCTAATATTGCTTCATATAGAGTGGGCAAGTCGATGAATCCGCCGGCTCTATGAGCGAGAACGCCATCAATGCCCACATCAAACCGCAAGTCGGCCGACTGGGCGTTATAATCGTCGAGAGAGCCGTGGCAATGTCCGTGCAGCATTATGGCTCCTTGTCGTTTGCCCGGCCAGTCTAACAGAGGGTAGTGGCAAAGCACAATGTTGAGGTCTTCCGGCAGGCAATCGCACATTGATGGCTTAATGGTGAGTTCGATAATCTGTGCCACTTTTTGGAAATGTGACAAGTGAGCCTTAAGGTGGTCGTCGTGGTTGCCGGCGGCAAGATATTTCTCGCCGGTTAAATGACTCAAGAGATTACGGGCGTTGGCGCTGTTGTAGAAAGTTAAGTCGCCGGCAAAGTATATTCGGTCGTGTTTTGAAATGGTTTTTCGCCACAAATCAATAATCCATTTGTCGTGGGCTTGGATGTCGAGGCTGTCGGCGTGAGGTCGCAACGGCTTGTGATTGAGAATGTTTTTGTGCCCAATGTGAGTGTCGGCCGAGAAAAAGATTTTATTCATAACTATTTTGATGTTGTAAGTTAGTGATGCAATGTGTTTCGCTGTGCAAACATACACAAAACTCAGAGCAAAAAAGAATTTCGGCAATGAAAAGTTAGGTGCGGCATATTATTTAGAGCATACGGAAAGGAGGGTAAAAATACAATTCGTTATTTACAAAGAAATTTATTATCTTTGTGAATTGTTGCAGTTTATAGGCAGCGACTTAGATGATTATGGCAGAAAACGTAGAACAAAACGCACCCGAAGTTAGTGCAAATTCCACTGGATATGATGAATTGGTAACCCTGTCGCCTCTTGAGCACATTAGGCACCGCCCCGGTATGTATATCGGAAAACTTGGCGATGGCTCTCAAAACGACGACGGTATATATGTGTTGCTAAAGGAAATCCTTGACAATGCAATCGACGAACACGCAGCAGGCTATGGCGATGTTGTGGAGGTAACGGTAGAAGACGGCGAGGTCACAATACGCGACTATGGCCGAGGCATTCCTTTGCAAGATGTTACCAAGGCAGCAACAGCGATGAACACCAGCGGAAAGTTCGATACCCAGAACTATCAGAGTTCGGTGGGTATGAACGGCGTAGGCTTGAAGGCAACAAACGCATTGAGCGAGACATGCTTTGTGCAGTCGACTCGCGACGGAATGACGGCCTACACTTCGTTTGTGCGAGGCGAGGTGGTAGAGGAAGTGGGCGTGCAGCCTGCCGGCGAAGACGCTAAAAACGGCACGCTTATCAGATTTAAGCCCGACAACACCATATTCCAGAACTATGCTTTCCGCGAAGACACCGTTGAGGTGATGATTAAGAATTATTCGTTCCTAAACACCGGCTTGACAATAATCTACAACGGCAAGAAGTTCCGTTCGCGCAATGGTTTGTGCGACTTGGTAAAAGAATATATGACCAACGAGCCATTGTATCAGCCAATTCATTTTAAGGACGATAAGATAGAGGTGGTGGTTACGCACGCTAATCAATATGGCGAAGAATATTATTCGTTTGTTAACGGTCAGCACACCACACAGGGCGGTACGCATCAATCGGCATTCCGTGAGGCGGTTACACGCACCATCAAGGAGTTTTTTAATAAGAACTTCGAATATAGCGACATACGTGCGGGTATGGTGGCGGCCATCAGCATCAAGGTGGTGGAGCCTATTTTTGAATCGCAGACAAAGATTAAGTTGGGCAGTACTGTGATGTATAAGGACGGTCCAACGGTGTATAAGTTCATAAACGATTTTATCAAGAAGGAACTCGATAACTTCCTGCATAAAACTCCGCAGATAGCGGAGCCTATGCTCTTGAAGATTCAAGAAAGTGAAAAAGAGCGCAAGGCAATAGCCGGAGTCACCAAGCAAGCACGCGAAAGAGCCAAGAAGGTGGCGCTAAACAACAAGAAACTTCGTGACTGCCGTGTGCATTATAACGACGCTAAGGGCGATAAACGCGAATTGTCGTCGATATTCATCACCGAGGGTTTGTCGGCGAGTGGAAGTATCACCAAGATTCGTGATGTGGAAACTCAGGCTGTATTCTCGTTGCGAGGCAAACCTTTGAACACTTTTGGCAAGCAGCAAAAGATTGTTTACCAAAACGAAGAGTTCAACTTGCTGCAGGCTGCATTGAACATCGAAAACGGTCTTGACGACTTGCGTTATAACCGTGTGATTATAGCAACCGATGCCGATGTCGATGGTATGCACATACGCTTGCTGATGCTCACATTCCTGTTGCAGTTCTTCCCCGAATTGATTAAAACCGGACACGTGTATATATTGCAGACTCCATTGTTCCGTGTGCGTAACAAGAAGGATGCTAAACGCAAGACCTCAACAACATCAAAGGCTGTTAAGGAAACCAAGGTAGAAACCTATTACTGCTATAGCGAAGAGGAACGCTTGGCAGCAATCGAAAAACTTGGAGCAAATGCCGAAATCACTCGATTTAAAGGTCTTGGAGAAATCTCGCCAGATGAGTTTAAGGACTTTATTGGCCCAAATATGCGATTAGACAGAGTGACTCTTCGCAAAGAGGATGCCGTGCGCGACATGCTTGAATTCTATATGGGCAAAAACACAATAGAGCGTCAAGGCTTTATCATCGATAATCTGGTGTTTGAAGAAGATGAAGACATTACCCAGTAAGGACTTTACGCCACACATAGCCTTTTTTTCGGGCACGTTCGACCCCTTTACCCGTGGCCATGAATCGATAGTGCGTAGAACTCTGCAACTCTTTGATGCGGTGGTTATAGGGATAGGCATTAATCCTGATAAAGTACCCATGATGAGCGTTGCTAACCGGGAAATGTGGATTAAAAGTGTTTTTGAAGGCGAAGACAGGGTGAGTGTGGTGAGTTACTCGGGATTGACGGTTGAGGCAGCGCAAGCGGCTGGCGCCACTTGCATAGTGCGCGGAGTACGCAATGCCAAAGACTTTGACTATGAGCAGGCAATGGCCGAATATAATCGTAATGCCGCGGGCATCGAAACCGTTATGCTGTTGGCTCTGCCGGGCGAGTGCGAAATTAGCAGCACCCAAGTGCGAAAGTTGATAGCCGAAGGCGGCGATTTGGCTGATTTCCTACCCACAAAATGCAATTTACACTTGTTGCCAAAAAAGGATTGACAAGTAACCGTAAGATATTATATATTTGACAATTAATAACTATGAAAAAGAGTCGTTTGTTAGCAATAACGTTTGTGATGATGGCATTTGCTACCGTGGCGCAAACCATGCCACAGCACATGAAGAAGTTGCTTAATGCGCAATATGCCATCAATGCCTTTTATGTAGATAGCGTTAATGAGGCAAAAACAGTGGAAGATGCCATTCGCGGCATTCTTAATGAACTTGACCCTCACTCTTCATATTCAACCGCTGAAGAAACCAAAGAACTTACCGAACCATTGCAAGGCAAGTTCTCGGGCATAGGCATTCAGTTTAATATGAATCAAGACACCTTGTATGTCATCCAAACAGTGGCAGGCGGCCCGTCGGAACGTGTTGGAATTCTTGCCGGTGACCGCATTATAGCCGTTAACGACACGGTGATAGCCGGCGTGAAGATGAAAAACAACGACATCATGAAGCGTCTGCGTGGCCCAAAGGGAACGAAGGTTGACGTGAAAGTGAAGCGTGCCAAGGTGGCCGACCCGATTGTGTTCAGAATCACTCGCGACGATATACCTCTATACAGCATTGATGCTTCGTATATGTTAGACAGCAAGACAGGATACATTAAAGTGGCACGATTTGCTGCTAACACCAATGAGGAATTCACGGCAGCCATCGACTCGCTGAAGGGCGTAGGAATGAAGCAACTTATCATCGACTTGGCCGGAAATGGCGGTGGATACCTGAATTCGGCTATTGAAATGGGTAATGAATTGTTGCAGAAAAACGAGTTAATAGTGTATACCGAAGGCCGCACCAGTCCACGCAACGAGGCTAAGGCTATGGGTAACGGAATGTTTAAGAAAGGTAAAGTGGTGGTGATGGTAGACCAGTATTCGGCCTCGGCATCAGAAATCTTGACGGGAGCCATACAGGACTATGACCGCGGAGTGGTGGTTGGACGCCGCACATTTGGCAAGGGCTTGGTGCAACGCCCATTCCAGTTTGAAGATGGCTCGATGATTCGCCTCACTGTGGCACGTTATCACACTCCATCTGGTCGCTGCATACAAAAGCCATATAAGAAAGGCGATAAGCAAGGCTATGATATGGACATTGTGAACCGTTATAATGAGGGCGAACTTTATAGCGCCGACAGCATTCATTTTGCCGATTCGTTGCGTTATAGCACGTTGAAAAATGGCCGCACCATTTATGGCGGCGGTGGGATTATGCCCGATGTGTTTGTACCGCTCGACACAATGGAATATAGCAACTACTATCGTGACCTTGTGGCAAAGGGTGTGATGACACAATATTGCATCGATTATGTGGATAAGAACCGTGGCGCACTTCACGCGCAATATCCCACTTTGCAAGACTTCGACAAGTCGTTTGCAGTTAGCGAGCAAATGGAAAAGGATATCATTGCTGCCGGTGAGCGCGACGGCATTAAATTTAAGGAGGAAGAATATGGCAAGAGCAAGCACATGATTAATACCATAGTGAAGGCTCTGATTGCGCGCGATGCCTATAGCGACCAAGAGGCTTATTTTATGGTAGTTAATCACACTAATGAAATATTGAAGCAGGCTCTCGACATTATTAACGATGACAAGCGTTATTATGCCATTTTGAAGGGAGAATAAAACATGCGGTTTAGGAAATAAACTAAAGGGCCGGGCGCTGATGTGCGCTCGGCCCTTATTTCTTCTTCTTATTATTGTTGCCTGATAAAAACAAATACTGAATGAAAGAGTATGAAATCTCAACTTTAATTGTTATGTTTGCGTTGTAACCAAATAACCAAATATTGTAGAACGATTAAAAACGAGAAAAGCTATGAAATTTAAGCACTTTTCAATGGCAGTGCACGTATTCATTAGTCTACTGCTGCTCTCGGCTCCACTTACGGCGGAAGGTCAATTTCTAAAAAAACTGAGCAAAGGGTTGGAGAAAGTAAATAAAGGACTTGAAAAAGCGAACAAAGGCTTAGACAATCTAAACAAGTTGCAGAAGCAGAAGAGTGAACAGAGCAAGGCCGACAATAAAAAAAGTCCTACCGAGGAACAGAATCAAGAGCAACAGCCTCAGCAACAGAACGCCACTCCTACCACGATTGACCACACCGAACAAGCGCAGGTTGAATCTGACGAATTCGACCCCATTTACATGCGATTTATGCAGGCTAATCCTATTTACATCGAAGTGCCGTCTAAAATTATTTCTGAAGCGCATGACGGCATCTTCAGCGTGCTTTATGACAATAAATACTCATTTTGGAGTGTCAAAACAGGAAAGAAACTCTTTGATGGGGAATGGGAACGCTGTCCTACGTATAGCATAAAACATGAAGACCGTGAACCTATTTTCAGCGATGGCGTGTGCGGTGTTCTCAGTGCCACCCGTGACGAAAATGGCGATAAGGTAATTCACCTGCTATACGCTAATGGAACTACCAAAAAACTCGACCCAACTTATAAGGAAATCTCTCATTTCAAAGATGGTCTTGCCATAGTAAAGCGAAAGAAATTGGGTGAAAGAGATAAGTACTTCTACATTAACACAAAAGGTGAAATTCAACAAGGATATCCGGTAATCACTGGCTCTAAAGATAGGAGTATGCGCCCACTGAATGACAACCGACGTGTTTTCTTTTCAGGCGACTACAACACTCCAGGTGCGGGATGTGTTGACAGCGATGGCACAGTGGTTATTCCCCCAGGAAAGTTCAAAACCATTGAAGACTTTAGCGAGGGCTATGCTTGGGCTTTAGATAATAAAGAGAAAAAATGGGTGTTAATAAACATTCAGGGACGTGTGGTTTTAGACATGAACCTACATCAAGATTACTATAAGAAACCATCTGATGTGAAGTGCGCCATGTTCTATATCAATAAGGCTAACAGCGACAACACCCATTATTACACCTACTACGACCTTTTGGGCAATGTGATAGGTAGTTGCTATAGTGGAGCTTCGTTTCACGATGGATTGGCATATATTGTACCCGAAAGTAATAGTGATGTGGCAGTTGTGGACCGCGACTTCTTGAAACAAAAAGATTTTGACTTCGACACAATGCAACCTTGCGAAGTGGAAGAAATCGAATTTAATGAATCGAACACTGCTGTATATAATGATGGTGGTAAAAGTTACATTCTAAGCCCTTCGGGCATTCGCATTGAGTCATGGCATTCTAAAAAGAACTACGACCATATCGTTAGTTTTGACAACTATCGTAAAGGCGGATATGCTCGTGTGAATGAAATATTATTAAATGACAAATATTACACCGGATTTATGAACTTAAGCGGTGAACTCGTTTTGATAGTATCGGAGATGGAAAGATAAAACTCGTTTCGAAAGGCAATAATATTATAATCTATTAGCGCCTGATAAAACTTTTTTGAGCGAATAAAAATTCAGGACTGGTTTCGTGCAATGCTGGAATCAGTCCTTTTTTTTGATTGTTGTTATGGGGAAGAGCAATGAGTAAGTGAGTGGGCATTGGTCAATGCTGACACTGTTTTTATTCACTTGCCAAGTGCGCAGTGTGACAAAAAAATCCCGAGCAATGTGTGTTGCTCGGGATTTGCGTTATGATGAGTAAGATGAAAAATCTTAAATCATTTGTTCGCTGCCACCACCATTGTTGTTATTGTTGTTGTCGTGGTGTTCGTGGCGAGGGCCGCGTTGTGGGCGAGGGCCGTTGCCGCGTTGAGGGCGATTGCCACCTTCGTGACGAGGACCGCGTTGAGGACGAGGGCCGCGTTGAGGAGCACGTTCTTCAAAACCTTCTGGCTTTTCTTGAAGAGCCTTCATTGACAAACGGAACTTACCAGTCTTCTTATCGATTTCGATAAGTTTCACTTCCACTACGTCGCCTTCCTTGATGCCGCTTGCTTCCATGTTTTCGATACGGTTCCAAGCGATTTCAGAGATGTGAAGCAAACCGTCCTTGCCAGGCATGAATTCAACGAAAGCACCAAATTCAAGAATGCTTTGTACCTTACCGGTATAAACCTTGCCTTCTTCAGGAACAGCGATGATGGCTTCGATGCGAGCCACAGCAGCTTCGATAGAAGCCTTGTTAGCAGCAGAGATTTCAACCTTTCCTACGCCGTCGATTTCGTCGATAGTAACGATAGCGCCAGTTTGTTCTTGAATGCCTTGAATGGTTTCGCCGCCCTTACCAATGATAGCGCCAATGAATTCCTTGTCGACAGTCATCGAAACGATGCGAGGAACGTGAGGCTTGTAGTCTTCGCGAGGAGCAGGGATAGTTTCGTTAATGATATTCAAGATGTGAAGGCGACCTTGCTTAGCTTGGTTAAGCGCTTCAGCCAAGATTTCATAAGAAAGACCGTCGCACTTGATGTCCATTTGAGTAGCAGTGATACCTTCAGTAGTACCAGTCACCTTGAAGTCCATATCGCCAAGGTGGTCTTCGTCGCCAAGGATGTCAGAAAGGATGGCGTGCTTTTGACCGTCAGAGATAAGACCCATAGCGATACCAGCCACAGGCTTCTTCATCTTCACACCAGCGTCAAGAAGTGAAAGCGTACCAGCGCAAACAGTAGCCATTGAAGACGAGCCGTTTGATTCAAGGATGTCGCTCACGATGCGGCAAGTGTAAGGGAAGTTTTCTGGCAACATGCTCTTAAGCGCACGCCAAGCAAGGTGACCGTGACCAATTTCGCGACGGCCAACACCGCGTTGAGCCTTAGCTTCGCCAGTAGAGAATGGAGGGAAGTTATAGTGAAGTAGGAAGCGTTCGGTGCTGTGGTTAAGCACGTCGTCAACCAACTTTTCGTCAAGTTTAGTACCAAGAGTTACGGTAGCAAGAGCTTGAGTTTCACCGCGAGTGAACACAGCAGCACCGTGAGGACCTGGAATGTAGTCGGTTTCGCACCAGATAGGGCGAATGTCGGTAGTCTTACGGCCGTCAAGACGCACACCTTCGTCGAGCACGCAACGACGCATTGCTTCTTTTTCTACGTCGTGGTAGTAGCGCTTAACAAGAGGAGCTTTTTCTTCGCGTTCTTCTTCAGGAAGCGATTCGATGAATTCGTCGCAGATAGCAGCGAAGCTGTCGGCACGCCAGTGCTTGTCGGCGCAACCAGCCTTAGCGATTGCGTAAGCCTTGTCGTAGCAAACTTCCTTCACCTTAGCGCGAAGTTCTTCGTCGTTTACTTCGTGGCAGTATTCGCGCTTCACTGTAGAGCGAACTTCTTCAGCAAATTCGATTTGGGCCTTGCATTGAATCTTGATAGCTTCGTGAGCAGCCTTCAAAGCGTTAAGCAAATCTTCTTCGCCCACTTCGTTCATTTCGCCCTCAACCATCATGATATTATCATAAGTAGCACCTACCATCAAATCCATATCAGCTTTTTCAAGTTCACTGAAGGTTGGGTTGATAACAAACTCGCCGTCGATTCGTGCAACGCGCACTTCACCGATAGGGCCATTAAATGGGATGTCAGAAACTGCAATAGCTGCCGATGCTGCAAGACCAGCAAGCGCATCAGGCATATCAACGCCGTCAGACGAGAACATAATCACGTTGACAAAAGTTTCAGCGTGATAGTTGTCGGGGAACAAAGGACGCAACACGCGGTCAACCAAGCGTGATGTCAAAATTTCGTAATCAGATGCGCGTCCTTCGCGTTTTGTGAAACCGCCAGGGAATCGTCCTGCTGCAGAAAATTTTTCTTTGTATTCTACTGTTAGAGGCATGAAATCCACGCCTTCGCCGGCTTCTTTAGCCGACACAACTGTCGCAAGAAGCATTGTGTTGTTCAAGCGCAGTTCAACCGCTCCATCGGCTTGCTTTGCAAGCTTTCCTGTTTCGAGGGTGATCACACGTCCATCACCCAAATCGATGGTTTTTTTGATAGGTGTTAACATATAATTTTGTTTTCAGCTTTATAAAATTCGTGCAAAGTTAGCAATTAATTTTTGGATTACCTATTAATATGTGTATTTAAAACTATTTTTTGCTCATAACGGGTGGTTTTGGGGCTTGGCAAGGCATAATGTGGCCGTGGCTTGGGCGGTTTTTGCGTTGAGTGGCGCGGTGTGTGTGCAATGATGTGTGCTTGTTTTGATTTTGGACTTAAAAATGGGCGTTAAATGCGAGGTAATGTGCTCAAGATTGGTTATATTTGCATTTATAGTGAAAGTTTGCGCTGTCTTTTTTTGTTGCGCTGAGAATGAGTCTGGGCTTTGAGGGTGCAAGTTTTTGCTGAAACAACACAGAAAATCAATTAAAAACACAGATAAATAATTATTACACAAATGAAGAATCGCTTTTTTATAATTTGTGCAATGGCAGCAGCAGTGCTGTTGTGCACTCCGATTATGTCGGCAAAGGCAAAAATTGTGAGCGTTAAGTCGCCCGACGGTAGTATAGAAGTGAAGATTTCGGCCAATGGCGCAATTGGCTACGAAGTGCTAAAAGAAGGCGCAAAAGTGCTTAGTCAAGACGGGTTGCAGATGACTCTTGTCAACCGTGTGCTGGGCGAAAATGCGAAGGTGAAAAAAGTGAAGCAAACGCAAGTGCGCGAGGTGATTAAGCCGGTGGTTCCGTTGAAGCATTCCGAAGTGCTAAACCACTATAACGGCGTGGTGTTGAACTATGGCGATTACAGCCTTGAGTTTCGCGCTTTCGACAACGGCGTGGCTTATCGTTTTGCCACAAAGATAAAGGGCTCGATTGATGTGATGAACGAGTCGTTCAATATGAAGTTGGCTACTCCGATGATGGCTCACATGCAATTGACCAACTATTTCAGAACATCGTGTGAAGAGCCTTATACTCATAAACTTACAAGCGAATGGGGTAAGAGCGAAACCATGTGCGAACTGCCAGTTTTGTATAGCAGTGTTGACGGCGACATGCAGATTTTTGTGTCGGAAACCGATGTGATGGATTATCCGGGCATGTTCTTGAAGAGCGATGGCGCAAATGGTGTTACAAGCATATTCCCAAAATGCCCTATTGAGCAAGTTGACGAAGGCGACCGCAGCATGAAGATTCTCAAGGAGGCCGATTATGTGGCTCGCACATCGGGCACTCGCACTTTCCCTTGGCGCTATATGGCCATTACCGATTCGAAGGGATTGCTTGAGTGTGCGTTGAACGTTGCCCTTGCTCAGCAACCCGAAACCGACATGTCGTGGGTGCGTCCCGGACAAGTGTCGTGGGACTGGTGGAACCACAAAATGATTTGGGGCGAAGATGTGAACTTTAGCGGCGGCGTAAACACCGAAACATATAAGTATTTCATCGATTTTGCATCGAAATATGGCATACCATATATTATTTTGGACGAAGGTTGGGCAAAGACCACAAAGCACGTTTACGAAACCATTCCACAAATCGATTTGCCTGAATTGTTGCGTTATGGCAAGAGCAAAAATGTGGGCTTGATTTTGTGGTTGCCATGGCTTGCTGTGGAACACAATATGGACTTGTTTGCACAATATGAAAAGTGGGGCGTGGCAGGATGTAAAATCGACTTTATGGACCGCCAAGACCAATTTATGGTAAACTATTATGAGCGAGTGATGAAGGCCGCAGCCGAACATCACATATTGATTGATTTCCACGGTGCTTACAAGCCATCGGGATTGGAAATGAAGTATCCAAACCTGTTGTCGTATGAAGGCGTGCGAGGATTGGAACAAAACGAAGGCTGTCACCCCGACAACTCAATCTATTTGCCATTTGTCCGCAACGTGGCTGGCGCAATGGATTTCACTCCAGGCTCAATGTTTGCGATGCAAACCGACCATGGCGTGCGCTCTACTTGGCCAGAGCCAGCATCGTTTGGCACAAGAGCATATCAGATGGCGCTTTACACAGTGTTTGAAAGCGGCATACAGATGCTTTCTGACAGCCCGACTCGCTACTATAAGGAACACGAATGCACTGAATACATATCAAATGTGCCAGTTAAGTGGGACGAAACCCGTGCTTTGGATGCAAAGGTGGGCGAATATATGATAGTGGCAAAGCGCAGCGGCAACAAGTGGTATGTGGCCGGAATCACTAACAGCAAGGTGCGTGAGCGCAACTTTAAGGTGAATCTCGACTTCTTGCCAAAGGATAAGCAATATAAGATGACCATGTTTGAAGATGGTTATAATGCACACACAATTGCCGTAGATTATCGCAAGAAGCATGCCGATGTAAATAGCAACACTATGCTTAACATTCGCATGGTGCGCAACGGTGGCTTCACTGCAGTGATAGAGTGAAATTAACGTCGATATACTTGACCAAAGGAGCCTCCTCAGTGGCGGAGGCTCCGAAAACGTTTTTAAATCCAAGCCTATGAAAGCAAAACCGCAATTTGTGAGATATCGCGCTCTGGAGATGTATCAGCGTGGCGAAACAATAAAAAGCATCAGCCAAAGCCTTAACGTGTCGCCCTCTACGGTGTCGAACTGGGTGAAGCGCTTGGGCGCAAGCAAGCAGGTGCGACGGTTGAAAAACGCCTATCGCTCGGTTACAATCAACATTACCGAGGAAAATTGGCGTGAACTGGAAAAGCAAAAGGTGCTATCGGTATACATCAACGAGGCGCTGAAGTTTTATGCTAAGGCTCGAAAGAAAGACGACGGTCAGTTATCGTTAGATTTTCAACTATAAAGATTAAATTAATAAATGGAATCAACTACATTTCTCACTCCTCCCGAACGCGACCCTATGGGTCAGGCCATAGCCGACTACACTCGCACCGGAAAGGCGGGCAAACTGGTGGTGACTTCTACCGTGCTCGACGATGATGTGATGCCCATAGATGTGCTGTTTCGCGACTTTGCCGATATGCCGGCCATTGAGCAGGAGGCTTTGCGCCTTGCAAAGGGCAAGATTCTCGATGTGGGAGCAGGCAGCGGATGCCATGCTTTGGCTCTGCAGGATATGGGTAAAGAGGTGTGTGCCATCGACATATCGGTGCTCTCGGTTGAGGCGATGCGTGAACGCGGTGTGCGCGATGCTCGTGCCATAAACCTCTTTGACGAGCGCCTTTGCGAACGTTTCGACACCATAATTCTGCTTATGAACGGGGCGGGCATTATGCAGCGATTGGATAATATGCCTCGGTTTTTTGCCCGTATGAGGCAGTTGCTGGCACTTGGCGGAAAAATTTATGTTGACAGCAGCGATTTGATTTATCTCTATGAAAACGAAGATGGCAGTTTCGACATAGACCTTAATGGCGATTACTATGGTCAGATGGACTTCATGATGAAGTATAAAAACATTAAGGGCGAGCTGTTCGACTGGTTGTATATCGATTTCAACACGCTTAGTGTGTATGCCGAGGCAAATGGTTTCTCGTGCCGGCTTGTGAAAGAAGGTGAGCACTACGACTACTTGGCAGAATTGCACCCAATGAGCGAAGAATGATTTTTTTAAAAGTGGCCACCATTGTCGCAGCAATCGCTGTGTGGAGTGCACTTTCTCCAGCATACTCTTTTTCGCAGCCGTCAAGTGGCGATATAGATTAAAACAGCGAGGGCTGAAATCATCGATTTCAGCCCTCGTGGTGTTTTATAGTGGGGTGAATGTTATTTGTGGTTTAGGAAATCGATGATTTGCGGCATCATTTCCTGGCATTGCTTGTAGCCCACAGAGTGCACATAGGTCATCTTGTCGGGCTTCACTTCCACGCGGTTGATGGGCAGCGGCTGATGTGGCGCAATCACCAAAACATTGCCGGCCTTTTCTTGTTGTTCCACGTATTCCAATTGCTTGTTATACATTTCGTGACGGCGTGCCATGGCATCTATAATCTTAGGATATTTGCGCAAGAACAGTTTAAATGGCCACATCTTAGAGGGCTCTTTGCGATAGTCGCGAGGGCGGGTGAGCACCACCACGTTTTTCTCATACCCCATCTCTTGGAAGTGCTTAAGCGGAATAGAGTCGCTAATTCCGCCGTCGAGCATCACACGTCCGTCAACTTTCACAGGGCGAGTCACTACGGGCATCGAAGCCGATGCTCTTAGCCATTCAAGCGAGTCGTAGGTGACCTTGTCCATGTCGTAATACACAGGCTCGCCGGTGATGCAGTCGGTGCAAACCACTATGAACTGCATAGGCGACTTCTCAAAGGTATCGACGTCGAAAATGTCGATTTCGAGCGGCATTGTGTGGTAGGCAAATTCGGCGCCTACTAAGTTGCCAGAAGTGAGCAGCGACCGAAGCCCCATGTAACGGGGGTCGTTGTGGAAGCGAATGTTGTAGCGCAGCACGCGGCCAATTTGGTGCGATTTGTAGTTGCAGCCAAAACTCGACCCTGCCGATACCCCTATGATACCGTCATATTCTATGCCTTGCTCCATCATTGCGTCGATTACTCCGGCGGTAAACAAGCCGCGCATGGCGCCGCCCTCGAGCACTAAACCTTGTTTCATCGTTGTTTGGGTGTTGTGTTATGCTTAATTTTTTTGTTGAGGACACAAAGTTACAAAGATTTTGCCGTATTGAGAAGTGCAAATATTGACTGATTGATAATGAATATATTAGCACAAATGCCGATTTAGCACGATTTAACTAAAATTTAGGCGCTTTTTGGCTTTTTTGTTGTTGAAATATTCTTTTTATCTAAATAATAGTATTACTTTTGCCGAAAATTTTTTGGGAGAATAAACTTTACAAATATAAACGCGTATAGAATTATGTATTGGACATTAGAATTAGCAACAAAACTTGAAGATGCACCATGGCCAGCAACCAAGGATGAATTGATTGACTATGCAATGCGTTCAGGTGCTCCTGCTGAAGTAATCGAAAACCTACAAGAAATTGAAGACGAAGGCGATGTTTATGAAACTATCGAAGACATTTGGCCAGATTATCCAAGCAAGGACGATTTCTTTTTCGATGAAGAAGAATATTAATAGTTGTAGCAAAGGTTGATAACCAAAATATCAGCGGGGCAAACCGATGGGGTTTGTCCCGCTGATGTTGTTTTTTATGAAGTTGATGTTGTGTGTAAATCAATCTTCTGGTATGCCCACTGCTATGTATTCAAGATTGAATTTAGGTAATTTGGGCGATTTGATTTTTGTGCTGTTGTCGGGGCTCTTGAAGTCGGTTACAGGACCTTCGTAAACGCCTTTGTTGGTGGTTACGCGAACTGTGCCGTTGCCCAGGAATTTGCTGTCTTTAAATGCTCCTTCGTAGAAGTCGCCGTTTGGCATGGTAAGTTTGCCTTTGCCGTTAAATTTGCCTTTAACCATTTCGCCGTCATATACTTCGCCAGATGGGAATTTGTAGTGCGTAATGATGGTGTCGAATTTGCTCACGTAGTTATTGCTGAACTGTCCTTCAAACGTGTTGCCGTCGTTGTCGGTGAAAAATCCCAAGCCTTCGGCCTCGCCCTTGCTGTAGTCGCCAACATATTTTCCGCGGTTGGTGGTGATGTCGGCTTTGCCTTTACTCAGGCCTTTGTAGTTGAATTTATCGGTATTTTGGTCGTAGAACGTGGTGGCGTTTGTGAGAAACGCTTCGTCGCTATTGCGAGCGTTGCTGAACTCGCCGGTATATTTGTTACCCTTGGCCGAGGTGTATGTGCCGGTTATGGTGTTGGTGGTGTAATGGTATGGAATTGAAATGTTGCCTACGAATTTTTCGCCGTTTTCTTTTTCGATATGTATTGAGTTAGGGACGATTTGTTTGTCGGCGATAGTGTATTTTAGGCATTTCGCGTTGTAATGCTTGCTGTTGTTAAATTCAACTGTGCCTGACACAAAATCTCCGTTCTCAAACTTGCCGGTTTTTCGGCCTTCTTGTTCTGTCTCTAAAACTCCGTCGCCGTTTAGCTCATAACGTGGGCCGTTGATATCTTTTTCTTCTTCATACCAACTGTAAGATAAATCAGAATCTGTGGTGTTGGTCTTAATGCTTCCCGTGTAATTAATATTTTTTTTATCGTAGCGATATGTAATATGGTTGAATTCGCCATTTTCTGAAATTACCGAAGCCGAAACACTGCCGTCTTCGTTGGTGTATTCCCATGTTCCGTTTTGCCTGTCGCCCGAAGTTAATTTTAGTAACATATTGATATTGGCGAAAATTAATATACTTCCGCGATAAAAATCGTTGAGGTGACTGGTGAAATCGTTGGACATTAATATTGTATTAGGAGCATAATTTCTTATTCCTAACCAACAGAATAATTGGTTGCCGCTGCTATACCATTCGCTATCGTAAAAAAGTATTTTTTCGAAAAAAACAGATTTTTTGAGTGGTAGGGTTAGGGCAGGGATTGTTGTAGAAATGCCATTGCTCATGTCATAAATAGATTGACCAATACGAAGGAATTTGTAATCGTGGTAGGTGTCGATATTGTTAATTGTGGCAATGTTGTTTTTATAGGTAAATTTGAGGTCATCCCAGCCATATGAAAAGTCGGCAGCCTTGATTGTAAGGATTTCATTCTCGAAATCGTATACAAAATGATTGCCTTTTGTATACTTAATTTCGGCTCTTTTGTTGTCGGCCGAGAGTGTGTATTTCACATCTTTGTCGGAATAAGTAGCAAGGATGTATCCTTTAAAGATTCGTCCGGCGTCTTCGCCACGGTCTTTAATTAAAGTTGAGCTACCGGCCACAGGACGCATGGTGTAGCGTTTGTCGACCTTGCCATATATGTCGTAACTGGTGTAGTCAATGCTTTGATAATATTTTTGGCTATCTGAATTTCTCAGTTTAAGGACGTGTTTTTCTTTTGGGCTGCCATCTTCGTAGTGAATGACTAAATGTGTTAATATTCCCTTGTCCCAGTTAGTGGTGAGCCCAATTTTGCCGGTACTTTTGTGGTATATCTTGCACACACCGTGCATGGTGCCGTCGGGAAGGGTGGTGTAGGTGCTTTCAATTTTTTTCTTTGCATAGTTGTAATAAGTGGTGCGTGGAGTTAGTTTCTGGGCGTATGCTGAAATGGCAGAGCCTGAAATCAAGAGGGCGCACAATACAGATAAAAATTTCTTCATAATTAGATGTGTTGGGTTATTTTTACAAAGATGATAAAAATGCGTTAGATAATTGTAAGCGGAGAAAAAAAATTTTTTTAAAAAACCGATAAAAAATCAAAGGAGAGCCGTTGATTGTGGGCGCTTTAGCCGTTAAAAATATCAGCGGGGCAAACCGATGGTGGTTTGTCCCGCTGATAGGTTATTAAAGTCGGCGTGGCTATATGAAAATGAATTTCAATATGAATAGCACAGCAAGGACATACATTGTAATGGTAATCTTCTTGAAGTTGCCGCAAATCACATTAATCACCACATAAGAAATCATGCCAAGAAGAATGCCGTTAGATATAGAGTAAGATAGCGGCATGGTGATTAGGCAAAGGAACGCCGGGATTGATTCGGAGAAGTCGTCAAACGGAATTCTGACAATAGGTTCCATCATTAAGAGTCCCACGAAAACAAGCGCCGGAGCAGTGGCGGCAGTTGGAATAGACAGGAACAACGGCGAGAAGAACAGGGCAACAACGAAGCAGCATCCCACGGCAAAAGCAGTGAGTCCGGAGCGTCCGCCTTGAGCCACGCCAGCAGCGCTTTCTACATAGGTTGTGGTGGTTGAAGTGCCCAGCATAGCGCCCACGGTGGTGGCTATGGAGTCGGCCATGAATGCCTGTTTAATTCGGTAGATATTGCCTTTTTCGTCCACCATGTTTGCTCGTGTGCATACGCCCACAAGAGTGCCCACGGTGTCGAACATGTCGATAAACAAGAAGGTGAACACAATTGCCAGCATGTCGAGGGTGAAAATGTTTTCCCATTGGAATTGGCAAAATATTGGTTCTATCGATTCGGGGGTAGAAACGATGCCCTTAAATTGTGTTATTTCTAGAGGGATGCCTAAAAGCATTGCTACGATGATGCCCAAAAGAATTGCTCCCGGCACTTTTCGGATATATAGAAATCCGGTGATGATAATGCCTATAATTGCCAGCAATGCCGAGCCCGAAGTGATGTCGCCAAGAGCTACAAGTGTGGCTTTGTCGGACACTATCACGCCAGCGCTGCTCAAGCCGATGAATGCAATAAATAGCCCTATGCCGGCCCCTATGGCATTGCGCAGGCTCAGCGGGATGGCGTTAACTATTGCTTCGCGAACATTGGTTACGGTGAGGATGATGAAAATAATGCCTTCTATAAGCACTGCCGTAAGGGCGAATGGCCATTCCTTGCCCATGCCGATGCATACGCTATACACAAAGAAGGCGTTTAGGCCCATGCCCGGCGCTAAGCCGAATGGAAGTTTGCCCCACACTGCCATGACAAAGCATCCCACAATTGCTGCCAATGCGGTAGATGTGAACACTGCGCCTTGTGGCATCCCTTCCAATATTCCGAACATTGAGGGATTGACGGCCAGGATGTACGACATGGTGAGGAATGTGGTAATACCGGCAAGAACTTCTGTCTTTACGGTAGATTGAGTAGAATCGAATCCAAATAGTTTTTGTAACATAATTAGTTTCTAAGGTTTTGTGAATTGTCTTACTTCACAAAGTTAGCAAAAAAAATGTATTAGAGGCATTATTATGAAATTTAATTGGCAATAAAGCAGCGCGCGCGGGAGGGGGTGGAACAGATTTGGGCGTCGTGGCTCTGCGGAGGGCGACGTCGCACCGCGTGCAGTAGGCGTGGGGTTTCGGTGGGGCAGAAAAGTGGTTGATGTCGGAGTGTGTGGGATGTTTGGGCTGTGTTTGCTGTGTGCGGAATTGGCGATTTTGGCGAAAGTGGTGTGGGTTTGTTAGGTAGTTTGAAAAAAGGTGGTTATATTTGTAAAGTCGGCTTACGATGATGTGGGCCGCAGTAAAAAGAAAATAATCCATAAAAACGATATTACGATGAAAATACGATTACTCTCGCTGATAACACTGGCAGTGACGCTGGCAGTGGCATCGTGCGTGCCTGCCGCACAGGTGACTGATGTGCGTTGCGAATTGCTTGAGTCGCCATTGGCGATTGATAATACACAGCCTCATTTTAGTTGGAAGGTAAAAAGTTCGGCTCAGGGTGCTGAGCAAGTTGCTTATCAGATATTGGTGGCAAGTAGTTCTGGCAAACTCACCGAGCAAGACGCCGACTTGTGGAATAGCGGCAAGGTGATGAGCGGTGAAAATGTGGGCATAGTTTACGCGGGTTCGCAATTGTCGTCGCGCAGCATGGCGTATTGGAAGGTGCGCGTGTGGCTTAATGGCGAAGATGGCGACTTGGACTGGAGCGAAAGTCAACGCTTCGGCGTGGGATTGCTTGCAGAGGGCGACTGGGCTGAAGATGCGTGCTTTGTGGGCACTGGTCACACCGAGGGCAAGTCGCAGCCTGCTCCGCTGTTGCGCAGCAAGTTTGAATATAATGGTCATGGCGAAGATGTGATTCTATATGTCAACTCATTGGGTTATCACGAGGCTTACGTTAATGGCAAGCCGGTGACCGAATCGGTGCTTAATCCGGCCGTTAGCCAGTTGACCAAGCGTTCGCTAATCGTGGCATATGATGTTACGTCGCTTGTTAAAGATGGCGAAAACGATCTTGTGATATGGGCCGGCCGCGGCTGGTATCAGCCACATAATGCAGAGATAGTGGATGGCGGTCCTTACGTGAGGGCACAGGTTGATGTGTTGTCGCCACAGGGTGCACGCACCTTGGTGGCCACCAATCACCATTGGCAGTGGGCCGAAAGCGGTCGCAGCACCTTTGGCTTGTGGCGTGCTCACGACATGGGCGGCGAAATAGTGGACGCTCGCACTACTCCGGCCGATATGGAGGCTTCGACGCTCGATGCTTTGCAATGGCGACCTGTGGAGGTGGCTGAAATTGTCAACCATAAGGCTTCGCCACAAATGTGTGAGCAGAATGTGAAGATTGACCCACGACATCCGGTGAAGGTGTGGCAGCAAGGCGATAGCAGTTTTGTGTATGACATGGGAAGCGGATTTGTGGGCTTCACTGAAGTGGTTATGCCAGCAGTGGCCAGTGGCGAACAGGTGGAATTGCACTACGACGATTGCCAGATAGCCGACACAACTCAATTCCGCGACGGATTGTATACCGACTTCTTTATAGGCAACGGAGCGGAAGGCGGCAAGTTTGAAAGCAAGTTTAACTATAAGGGATACAGATATCTTAAGATAAAGGGCTTAACCGAAGCGTTGCCTTTGGAGGCGATAACAGGCTACAGAGTGCGCACAGGCTATGGCAGCAATGCGAAGTTTGAATGCTCTGATGCGGACATGAATGCCATTCACAACATGATGCACAGCACCCTCGAGGCTCTCAGCCTTGGCGGATACATTGTTGATTGTCCGCAAATAGAACGTTTGGGCTATGGCGGCGATGGCAATGCTTCGACTCCAACGGCTCAAACCATGTTTAACCTTGCACCTTTGTATATGAACTGGCTGCAGGCGTGGGCCGACAGTCAACGCGAAAACGGCGATATGCCTCACACTGCTCCTAACCCGTACATGGCAGGCGGTGGCCCGTTCTGGTGTGGCTTTATCATTAACGCGTCGTGGCAAACTTATTTGAATTATGGTGACATGCGATTGATGGAACGCTACTATCCAAACATGCTCAAGTGGCTGGGCTATGCCGAAAGCAATATGCCTGAAGGACTGTTGCAAGAGTGGGAAGAAGTGGATTACCGTTGGTGGTATCTTGGCGACTGGGCTACTCCAGCCGGAATTGACCAAACAAATAAGTTATCGGTCGACTTGGTGAACAACTGTTTCTTGTCGGACTGCTATGCCGTGATGGGCAAGATAGCCAAGGCAATGGGTAAGGATGAAGATGTGGCAATGTTTGCAAAGAAGAAAGAAGCGCTTAATGCGTTGATTCACACTACATTCTTCGACAGCGTGGCAAATAGTTACTCTACCGGCACGCAGATAGATTTAACTTATCCAATGCTTGTTGACGCTACACCGGCCGAAAGCGTGGAAGCCGTGAAGGCTACTTTGCGCAATGAAACCGCCGGCCGCTTCAATGGCCATTTGGCAACCGGTTTGGTGGGCGTGCCTGTGGTTACGCAATGGGTTATGAAGAACGGTGAATCGCAGTTTATGTACGACATGCTGAAGAAACGCGAAATGCCAGGTTTCCTTTATATGATTGACAACGGTGCAACCCTCACATGGGAGCATTGGAACGGTGTTCGTAGCCAGATACACAATTGCTATAATGGCTTGGGCGTGTGGTTCTATCAAGCGCTGGCGGGCATTATGCCTGACGATGAGCATCCTGGTTATAAGGTGATAAACATTGCTCCTCAGATGGTTGACGGCATAACATGGGTAAAGGCCGAAAAAGACACTCCACAGGGCTTGGTGAAAGTGAGCTGGGCAATAGTGGATGGCGTGTTTGGCATCGATGTGGAGGTTCCTGTAGGCAGCACTGCCAATGTGATGTTGCCATCGGGTGGCGACGCGGTGAAACTCACATCAGGCAAGCATCACTTAGAATGCAAAATGTGAAAAAATCACACCTTGATATAAAGCAAAATAAGCATCCCTCGACGAAGGGATGCTTATTTTTTTAGTGTTCATTGTTAAATCTGTGTGATAGGGTGGCGTGTGCTGTTTGAGCCTTTTGCACCCACAAGGCTTTCTCGAAATTTTGCAATGTGTTTTCTATGCATCGGGTGCTTTGGTTGGTGCAGTGATGCTTGGGCTGCATGCAAGCCATGAATGTTTTGCGACAGAATATGCCCACATTCCTGTTTTTATCAACCCAGACTGAAATTTTCGAGTGCTGTTTTATTTTAGTTTTTTGCCGTCGGCAAAAGCGTTGCCCACCACCTTGCCGAGAGCGCGATAGTGATGGCTCACAGAATCGTAGGTGATAGGTTGAAGTTTTTCGGCGTCGATGTTTCCGTCGGCGTTAAGTATGTTTTCGTCGGCCGAGATGTTGACGATGTGTCCCACCATAAAATTGCTTTCTTCGTCGTAAGAAATCAGTTCGCACTCGAGCGTCATTGGCAGTTGGTCGATGATAGGAGCATTCACAAACTGCGACTTTGAAGTGGAGAATCCGGCACGTTGCAATTTATCGGACATCTTATTGCCCGACACAATGCCCACGAAATCGCATTCGACAACATATTGTGCAGTGGCCATGCTCACGGTGAAAGCCTTAGTGGCACGAATGTTTTTAGTGGTTTTATGACCTTCAGAAATGCAAATGCCAATGTGGTTGTCGGTGAAAATTCCACCCCAAGCAGCATTCATAGCGTTAGGGTTACCATTTTCGTCGTAGGCGGCAACAATGAGCACAGGCATGGGAAACATCCATGTTTTGCTTCCAAAATTCTTTCTCATAGGTGTGAAAAGTGGTAAAAAAAGTGGTAAGTGCTATTTGTTTAACGCAAGAGCAGCGAACCGTCGCCATAACTAAGGAAACGGAAGTCGTTGTTAAGTGCGAAATCGTAGATTCGAGTCCAGTTCCCCTCGCCCACAAAAGCCGAAACGAGCAGTAGAAGGGTGGATTGAGGTTGGTGGAAATTGGTTATCATGCCGCTGATGACGTGGAATTGGAAAGAAGGTGCAATCATGATTTGAGTAGAGCCGATGTAAGTGTCAATTCCGTTTCGGTCGAGATAGTCAATAATGGCATTAAGCGCCTCGGCAGTAGAGATGGGGCTACCGTCGGTGTAAGGCATCCATTGTCCGACTCTAAGTTCTTGCTCAGAGGCATTAGGGTTGCGATGCAGAATCAGTCCAATATAGTAAAGGCTTTCGAGAGTGCGCACGCTTGTAGTGCCCACAGCCACTATTGGCCCTTCGGCATTAAGAATGTCGATGATTAGTTGCTTAGGCACCGAGATGAATTCGGTGTGCATATCGTGCTCGCCGATTGTTTCGCTTTTAACAGGTTGGAACGTGCCGGCACCTACGTGTAAGGTCAGTTCGCGACGTTTGATACCTAACTTGTCGCACTCGGCCAAAACGCTGTCGGTGAAATGCAGTCCGGCAGTAGGAGCAGCCACACTTCCCTCAATGTGAGAGTATACGGTTTGATAGTCGGCCAAATCGCTTGGCTCGGTGCTGCGGTTAAGATATGGCGGGATTGGTATTTCGCCAATAGCATCGAGAATTGAGGCAAATGTTACGTTGCTGTTGTTCCAATTGAATATTATTTCGAAAGCGTTGCCGCGACGTTCGCCGCGTGTTGCTGAAAGCACAACTTCTTGGCCGTCGACAATAACCGATTGTGTGAGTTCGCCAGATTTCCAGCGCTTGCTGTTGCCCACAAAGCACAGCCAAGAGCACGATTCGGTGGTTTGGAAAATTTGTGCGTAGTCGCGAGGGGCAACTGGCTCCAAGCAGAAAATTTCGATAGTGGCGCCACCGTTAGCCTTTTGGAAACGAAGTCGGGCGTTGATTACCTTGGTGTTGTTGTAGATGAGCATGCTACGCTCCGGCAAAAGGCTTGGCACATCGGCAAACTGGTGCTCACTGATGTTGTTGTTTGCAAATAAGAGAAGTTTGCATTTTTCGCGTTCGGCAAGCGGATGCTTAGCAATGCGTTCGTCGGGAAGATTGTAGTTGAAATCTTCTATTTTAATGTTTCTAATGTCGTCGATGTTCATTGTGAGTGTAGGGCAGATAAAAGCACTGATTAGTTTTGACTAACGCTCTCTTCGGTGTCTTCGATAAACTTAGTGTTCACCACTTCGATAATCTTCGACGCATCGAAGTAGAACCCTTCAGGCGACTTGTCGTTTTTCTTTTTCACCGAAATGAAGTCGATGTTGTTAGGCATAGGTTTGTGCCCTGTTGCCACATATCCGAGTTTGTTAAGGATATAGTATTCGTGAGCAGGCGAAGTCACCACCCAAGGGCTTTCGGCAGTGCCGTTTCCGCTTGAAAGGATAGCAGCAATGATGTTGTTTAGACGATATTGTCGAATTGCAGCTCGCGCAAATTTTTTCTTTTCCTTAAGGGTGTAGATGTAGAATTCCATCTGCTGAAGGTCGAAAATGTTGTCTTCGAGCGAAAGTTCGGCATATTTTTCTATTGTGTCGCATTCGGCGCGAGTGAATTCCTTTTTGTAATAGATTGAGTCAATCATTTCGCTGTAAGGCGATTCGCGGAAAGGGTTGTAGTCTTCTTGAAACACGTAGCCGTAATACAAATAGCGGTAGTCGTCGAGAGTCATGATGGTCTCGTTGCGCTCAAACTCGCGCTCTAATCGAGGAAAATAATATTTCGAGTTAGGGTCGAGAGTTGCGGTTTGTATTTCAGTGAAGTCAACAGGCTTCACCACAAATTTTTGTGCTAAAGTAGGCAGCGAAAGTGCCAAAAGCAACGTGGCTATAACGGTGAATATGAAATATCTCATTATGTGTGATGAATGTCGTAAAAAAACTAATTAATTTCAGCCGAATTTGCTCTGTTTAGATGAGCAAAAACGCTTGTTAATCAATGATAAACCCTTCAATTGCTATGCCTACCATGGCTAAAGTGGCAATCGTTGGGAAACATTTAGCACAAAAATACTGAATAAAAGTGAAAGTAGGAAATTTTAGCCAAGCGCCCGATGGTGTTTTTGTGTAAGTGATGAATCCGAACACGCAGCCCAAGCAAAGGCAAAGCAGCATAACGCGCGCATCGATAGCAATGCCCACCAGCAGGCCGGCTATGCTTCCGAGATTGATGTAGAGGTTTGATGTTTTCGACCATTTGGGCTCATCTTTTGGCTGCATTATGTGAAGCCAACCGATGATTAGTGTTACAATCGACCATGTGGCTAACGCACTGTTGGTTAGGTATATATGTCCTCCGAAATGGAGTGCAAGCATGCCGGTGAAAGCAAAAACCACTGAGGGCAGTTTTGGCTTAAACAATAGCAGTAGCGCTATCAACAGTAGCGCAATGCCTAAGATGAGTAGGAGTGTAAATTTATAAGTTGCCATGCAATAGTTTACGTTTTATTATAGTAACGAAAAATGCAAAATGTTATTTTAGAAAATTATAGATAATTAAGAAATAAGTTTATCGGCATGCGCTTGTTTTGCGGGCAAAATGGATGAAAATATGCGCGAATATGGCGTTAACAACACTTTCATACACTGCATTATGGATAGTAGCGACACCGGCACCAAGAGTGGAAAAGGCTTCATTGCCGCAAGTGCTCATATGAGGTCATCCGCCGCGAGGAAATTAAAAGCAAATGAAAAAATGCAGCCTTGAGTCGGGCTGCATTTTTTTCGTGATATAATCGAATTATTGTTTTGCTTCGGTAGCATTAGCCGTATTTTCGGCAGCGGTTTTTGATGCTTCATCGGCCGTATTTTCGGCTGCGGCATCGGTTTTTGATGCTTCGTCGGCCGGTTTCTCATCGGTCACGGCCTTTGGCTGCATGGGCTTAATTTTGTCGGGGTACTTTATTCGAGTCCTATAGAGTGATTCAAGGCGTTCGATGAAAGTCTTTTTGATGATTTCCACGTCGCGGAAACTAATAGGCGCATCTTTAAGCAATCCGCTTGCCACTTGCGAGTCGATTATCTTTGTCACCAATTTGCAAATTGCATCGTGCGAGTGGTCGGTAAGGCTCTTGGCTGCAGCTTCGGTAGCATCGGCCATCATAACAATGGCAGTTTCGCGAGTTTGAGGGTTAGGCCCAGGATATGTGAAAATAGCAGGGTCAACCTCGCCGGTTTTGCTGTTGTTGCATGCTTGAGTGTAGAAATACTGAGTCATGCCATTGCCGTGGTGCTGAATGATAAAGTCTTTGATTGCTTGAGGCAACTTGGCTTTATCGGCCAATTCCAGCCCGTCGGTCACGTGTCGAATCACGATTGAAGCACTTTGTTCGGGTGTCAATAGGGTGTGAGGGTTGATGCTACGTTGGTTTTCGGTGAAGAAATTAGGGCTCTTAATTTTGCCAATGTCGTGATATATGGCCCCTACACGCACAAGTTGCACGTTAGCACCAATGCGGTGAGCGGCTTCGGCAGCAATGTTCGACACCTGCATAACGTGTTGGAAAGTGCCTGGGCATGATTCCGATAGTTGGCGAAGCACAGGCTGATTGAGGTCGGTAAGTTCCACCAATGTGAGTGAAGATGTGAAACCGAACATTTTTTCGAGCAGATAGATGAGCAAGTTAGAGAAAGAAAGGAAGATGGCGTTGATTAGGAAGTAACCAAACACATATTTGCTCACGCCGGTGAACGAACCTTTTTCCATCAAGAAACAAGCCAAATAAATGATGCTGTAACTAATCATGACAAGAATAGCGCATCGAGCCAATTGTGAGCGACGCGACATTTCTTGCATAGAGGTGATGGCAACAATGCCGGCCACAATCTGCATCAGCACGAGGTCGGTAGAGTAGGCCGAAACGATAGATGCAATCATGACCTCTATGAGATGTACCACTATTGCTGTTCCCGAGTCGAAGAAGGTTACCATTGCAATAGGGACTAATGCAAACGGCATGATGTAACTTGCCTTAACAGGGTCGAGGCCTATTGCAATGAAGAATATAGAAGTGAAGCATACCAATAGCAGCATCACAAACGTTAGTTTGCGAATGTCGCAAAATATGCTGTTTCGGAATACGGCAAGATAAACATAAAGCAAGATAAACAAAATGGCAATGATTATCACCTTGCTTGCTGTCTGAAACATCGATTTGTTTGATGTAGATGACAGGGCAATGTTTTCAGAGCGAAGGTAGTTAAGAGCCGATTCGATTTGAGGAGTCACCACATCACCGCGGTCGATGATTCGTTCGCCTTTTTGGATGATGCCCACAGGAGCCAATTCCTTTTGCAGTTTTTGCTTAAGCAACTCTAACGAGCGCACCGAGTCGACCACCATGTTAGGGGTTAAGAATCGGTTAATTTGCAGGTTGGCAAACTCTTCGCTGATGTTGCGAGAAGCCGCCAGCGAGTCGAGGTATTCGTAGGCCGAACGCACCGAGTAGAGGTTTCGGGTTGAAACGTACTTGATGGTGTGGTCGGTTTCGTCTACTTGTCGAATGTAGGGCAGTTTGCCACTTTTAATTCGGTCGTAGGTGTTGTTGTCGACAATGCCTCGTTGATATATTTGCTTTAAAGTGCTAACATAAAACAGGCGATTGTAACTGTTGATGCCTTGCTTAATGTTGGCTATGGCTTGCAGTCGCGACGATGAAATGTTTTTGTCGGGATGATATACGCTCACGAAGTTGTTGACGATGCTGTCGCGGAGTTTTTCGGCCGATGCGGCATCGAGTTCTATAGGAATGTCGAACGGAGCAGTGAGCAACGAGTATTCCCAAGGCTTGTCTACTTGGTAAGAGTATTGATATTTATGCTCCTTAGGCAGACACAGCGACACGATGGCTATTGAGGCCAAAAGAATCAGAATCTGCAGGATGGTTATTTGTTTCAGTTTAAATTTTAATTTTGCCATAAATGCAAATTGCAGTTAAATGTAAAAATAAACATGATGTTTGTGAGTCGAGTAGGGCCAAAAACCTACGTCCTACCCCATGAGTTAGGTGTTGATGCGGTGAGCCATCTTCACTCCAGGCACTTGACGAATGCGTCGGCACAATTGGTCGATAACTTTAGTGTCGCCCACCATCACATCCATTTCGCACTTAAACACGCCGTCGTTAGCAGCGATGTTGAGGCGTCGCAAGTTGATGGCAAGAGTAGAAGAAATGAGATATACGATTTCTTGTAAAATGCCCATGCGGTCGATGCCGTTGATTTCAACCGAAGCCAAGAACTTTGTAGAATAGTCTTCCCAATGAGTTTGCAGCAGACGGCTGCCGAAGCTGCTTTTTAGTCGCATCATTTCGTGGCAAGTCAACTTGTGCACTTCTACGATGTTGTTTTGATTAACAAACCCCACCACGTCATCGCCAGGAATAGGGTGGCAGCAGTCGGCAAGCGTGTAGTTGCGAACGCCGTTAGAGTTGGTGAGTTGGTACACCACTTTAGGGTCGATTTTGCCTTCAAACTTAATAACATTTTCTTCGACCTTTTGTTTAGAACCGATGCGAAGAAGTTTAGAAAGCAAACCGGTGCTATCTTTCTTTTTAGCGTATTTGAGCAGTTGTTCCGACAAAGCCACTTCGTTGTTTCCAACCATGAAGCACAATTCGTTGCTGTTTCGCAGCCCCATGTTGCCCACAATTTTTGTTAGGGTGTTGTTGTCGTATTCCAACTTGTTTTCGATAAGGAAATCTTTAAGCATCTTTTCGCCTTGTTCGGTAATCTGTCGGTGGTCGCGACGCAGAGCGGCACGCAATCGTTGCTTGCCTTTAGCCGTAACTAAAAACGATTCCCACTCGGGCAAAGGCTGTTGCGAATTAGATGTTAGCACTTCGGCTTGGTCGCCACTGTTGAGTTTGTGAGAAAGCGGCACGAGTTTGTGATTAACCTTACCGGCAATACAATGGTTGCCGAGGTCGGAGTGCAATGTGTAGGCAAAGTCGAGGATAGAAGCGCCGTTAGGCAGCGTAATCAACTCGCCTTTAGGTGTAAACACCACGATTTCAGAAGCAAACAGGTTGAGTTTTATAGTGTCGAGGAAGTCGATTGCATTTGGTTCGGGGTTTTTGAGAATGTCCTCAATAGTGCGAAGCCAAATGGCGAGTTCGTTTTCTTCTTCGCCTTCGCCGATTTTATATTTCCAGTGCGCTGCAAATCCACGTTCGGCCATTTCGTCCATGCGTTGGCTTCTGATTTGCACTTCCACCCATTTTCCGTCGGGCCCCATCACCGTTAGGTGCAGAGCGCGATAGCCGTTGGCCTTAGGAGTGCTAATCCAGTCGCGTGTGCGTTCGGGATGCAATCGATAAAGGTCGGTGATTTCGCTATAGATGTTCCAGCATATGTGCTTTTCTTCGGCATCGTTAGGGCATTCAAACACAATACGCGCAGCGTAGAGGTCATAAACCTCTTCAAACGGGATGTGCTTGGTTTCCATTTTGTTCCAGATAGAGTAAACCGACTTCACGCGGGCCTTCATTTCATATTTTAGCCCCATCTTCGACAATCGTTGCATGATAGGCGAAGAGAAACGTTTGAAAAGGTCGTTACGTGCTTCTTCGCTTTCGGCAATCTTTTGCTGAATGTTCTTGTAGATGTCGGGGTGTTCGTATTTGAAACTTAGGTCTTCTAATTCGGTCTTGATGGCGAAAAGTCCCAATCGGTGAGCCAAAGGCGCATAGATGTAAAGAGTTTCGCCGGCAATTTTATATTGCTTGCTTGGCACCATTGACCCCAGAGTGCGCATGTTGTGCAAGCGGTCGGCCATTTTTATAAGCACCACGCGAATGTCGCTGCTCATGGTGAGTAGCAGTTTTCGGAAGTTTTCGGCTTGAGCCGATGCTTTGTCGCCAAAAATACCGCCCGAAATCTTGGTGAGCCCTTCGGTTATTTCGGCAATTTTTTTGCCGAATTGTGCTTCAATGTCTTCAACGGTGTATTCGGTGTCTTCAACCACATCGTGCAGCAAAGCCGAGCAGATAGAAGTAGAACCCAATCCGATTTCTTGGCTCACGATTCGAGCCACTTCTATTGGGTGCATGATATATGGTTCGCCAGAGCGACGGCGTATGCCTTTGTGCGCTTCTTTGGCAAATTTGAAGGCGCGTTCTATGATTTCAACCTTTTTGCGGTGGTTGCTTGCAAGGTAACCATCAAGCAGTTGTTGGTAGGCGGAGTTTATCATTTCCTCTTCCTGTTGAGGTGTGAGGTTTAAAGTTCCCATAGAATATGCAGTTTTTTAATGGTTTTTGCTTAGTTGATTTTTTGCGCTAATTAGCGAATTTACTACAAACTTACTAAATAATCGTTACAATTACGAATTGAAAAGAGAAATATTTTAAATTATATAGTCTATTTTTTTTGCGGCACGGTTTGCTGTGTCCTAAAGGTTTATCATGCCATGGCTTAGAGTTGAGGGGGTGAGTTAGTGTTGTTGGCGCAATTGCTCAAAAACTTTAAGGAGTGTTATTGATGATAATACGCGCACTTTCATTACTTTTGTCAAAATAACTATAAACGAACCTATCATGAGCAAACTTGTAAAAACCCTATTAATGACGATGGTGGCATTTTTTTGCGTTCCATCGATGACGATTCACGGCAAGGATATTTTGGTAAATACGCCTAACACCACGCTCTTGCTCAAGGCCGAGCAGGGAAAGCCGTTGCATGTGAGTTATTATGGCGAGCGCATAGACGATGTGCATCAGGTGTATGCCGCCTATAGCCTTTGGGAGCATGCCTATCCAGCCTTTGGCGCTGGTTGTAATAGCATGCCGGCACTGAGTGTTAAGCATCACGATGGCAACATGAGCACCGAGTTGGAATATTTGAGCGATAGCCAAAAGGCAGAAAAGAATAGCGTGCTTCACGTGATTACGATGAAGGACAAGTTCTATGACTTTGAGGTGGATGTTTGCTACAGAGCGTATAATAATGCCGATGTGATAGAAACATGGAGCGTGATACGCAACAATGAGAAACGAGCAATAACATTGCTTAAATATGCCAGCGGCTACATGCCTTTGCGCCAAGGGTCGGCGTGGGTGAGCCATCAGCATGGCGGTTGGGGCTCGGAAGCCCAACTTTATGAAGAGCCGTTGCAGGCTGGCGTGTGGGAGATGCAAGAATTGGCCGGCACACGCAATGCCTTCGACAACAGGGCCAACATAATGGTGTCGCTCGACGGAAAGCCACAAGAAAATTCGGGCCGAGTGATAGGTGCTGTGTTGTGCTGGAGCGGTAATTATCGCTTCACCATCGACACTCGCAACAAAAAGGAGCATCATCTGATAGTTGGCATTAATGAAGCCAATGCACAATATACTCTCAAGAAAGGCGAATCGTTTACCACTCCAGAATTGGCTTTTGCATATAGCAATGAGGGTAAAGGAGGCGTGAGCCGCAGTTATCACCGCTGGGCTCGCCTCAATAACAAAGTGCATAATGGCAACGAGCCTCGCAAGATATTGCTTAACAGTTGGGAAGGTGTATACCTTAATGTTAGCCAAGAGGGTATGACCAAAATGATGGACGGACTGAAGGAGTTAGGCGGAGAACTGTTTGTGATGGACGACGGTTGGTTTGGCCGAAAATATAAGCGCTCGGTCGACGATTGCGCTTTAGGTGATTGGTATACCGACACCGAGAAATTGCCGGGAGGGTTAGCAGCATTAGACCAGGCCGCCAATGAGCGTGGCTTGAAATGGGGCCTATGGATAGAGCCGGAAATGACCAACACCAAGAGTGAATTATATGAAAATCATCCCGACTGGGTAGTTTGCCATCCAAACCGCACTCCAATCACAGGCCGCGGCGGAACACAGTTGATATTAGACATGAGCAATCCTGCTGTGCAGGACTTTGTGTTTGGCGTGGTTGATAATATAATGACGGAAGCACCTAATTTGTATTACATTAAGTGGGATGCTAACTTCGATATTACCAACTATGGTTCGCATTATTTGAGTGGCGATAACCAAAGTCATTTGTATGTTGATTATCATCTTGGCTTGCGAAAAACCCTTGAACGCATACGCGAAAAATATCCTGATTTGGTGCTTCAGTGTTGTGCCAGCGGTGGTGGCCGTGTGAACTATGGCTTGATGCCATATTTCGATGAGTTTTGGACAAGCGATAACACCGATGCCCAGCAGCGATTGTTTATTCAGTGGGGCACAAGCATGTTCTTCCCTGCGTGTGCCACCGCACAGCATGTGAGCGCATCGCCAAATCATCAAACCGGCAGAGTGATACCATTAAAGTTCAGGTTTGATGTGGCTATGACAGGTCGTTTGGGCATGGAGATGAAGCCGAGTGACCTTACCGACCGCGAAAAGGAATATGCCAAGAACGCGTTTGCTACATATAAGAAGATTCGCCCTGTTGTTCAGTTGGGCAACCAATATCGCTTGCTTTCGCCTTATGACAATAATGGCTATTGCTCATTGATGTATGTCGACGATAATAAGACCGAAGCGGTGTTCTTTGCATATAAGTTTGAGCAATATGTGAATCACTTCCGCCCACGCTTTTATTTTGCCGGTCTTGATGCAAATGCACGATATAAACTTACTGAACTTTGCCGCGATGGCCATCAAGACCATTGGGAAGGTAGCGTGTTCACTGGCGAGTTTTTGATGCGTCAGGGCATAGAGATTGCTCTTAATGGCGTGTTTGCCAGTAAGATAATTTACTTGCAAAAGCAATGAGAATCTATTCATAAGTGTTTGCTTGCAGAAGCAAAGTAACCAATAAGGAAATTAAAAATACACCCCAAAAGTTTTTTCACTTTTGGGGTGTATTTATGTGTGACTATTGTAGTCGTTAGGTTAGTTCATAGCTTCGTCGATAGCAGCCGAAACAGCCATGTCTTTTATTTGCTTTAGCGAATTTGTGTTAGGGTCGTCAAAAGTAAGCACCCATTCGGCACTGCCGTTGCTTGGGTCGATAGTGAGGTGAGTGCTATTGAACTTACGGATTGTGTTCACAACGGCGCGGTCGCTGCGATATCTTGCCATGCCCAATTGCTCCATAAGAGTTGCAATGGCTTTAGTGTCGACAATGATGCCGCTTTCGTTGCCTAACAAGTCGCTGATAGCATTGTCAGAAAGATTTTCACCAAGTGCCTTTAGAGAATTGTTGCTATAGCATTCGTTGAATATTTTGTTTGTAAGTACAAACATCATGTTGTCGGCATAACCGAAATATACGAGATTATTGAATGACAAAACATTTTCATCAATTTTTTGAACGCCAGCACCTTCGGTTTCTAACAAATTGGTGATGAATTTAAACAGATTATTGTCTTTGCATTGAGCAACAAGTGAAATTTGTGGCATTTCCATATCGGTTGATTCGTCGATTTCCGATAAACCCAATATTATGCCGCCGTCGATAGAGTTAAGCAAATCGAAAGAGAATTTGCCGCTTTCTAATTCTTCGTTAAGTTCGTCAACAGCTTCTTTTAGAGGGTTGTTGTTAGGAAGCTTTGCGATGGCTTCTTCAATTGCGTTGCCATACTCTTTTGCGCCAAATTGCATAAATCCGTAGGTTGCTTTAGGCACAAACTTTTGTAGGTCGCTTTCAGGGTCGGTCACATATTTCTTATATGTGTTTATTAACTCCTCGTTGCCCGAAGTTTTGCAGTTAAGCACAGCCTTGCCGTTTTCAAAGTCGAGCGTGCTAATAATTTTAAGATTTTTGAAATTAGCGAAGTCGGCAGCAGCCATGATTTCTGGTTCTGCGCTTTCGGCCAGTTTCATAATTTCGTCATAAGAGATATATAGCGCCATGTCGTTGCTTGAAGAAATCACGTCGTTAAGTTCAGCAGGCTTATCGCCATTTCTTTCGTTTGGCGTGATGTATTCGGTAGCGTCGAAGGCACCGTCGGCAAATGCAATAACTAACTTATTTTCGTCGAAAGCAGCTTGATTTTCGCCGTCCACTTTAAGCACATTATAGTTTTCTTTAGTTATCACTCTAATTTCGTTTTCTTCGAGAGAGTTGATAAGGTTTTTCACCTTTTCCACGTCGTTAACAGCCATTAAAGCAAAACCTCGAGCATTTGTTAGGCTTTCGAGAACCACAAATGCAGGTTTAGAGAAGTCAACCCCGCTGTTTGATGGGTCGTCAAGAATGCTACGCATCAGTTCGCGTGAGCCTTCGGGCATTTCGTTGATGCCGTTTTTCAAAAATCCGGTTACTTGGTTGTCGTTAAGGATGTCAGATTTTTCAATCATGCTGCCTACATCGGCTTTAAGAACAGCAACAGGATTGTCGGGAATTACCGATTGGTAGTCTGATAACTGGTTGCAAGAGGCAAAACCCAATGCAAGCAAAACAACCGAAAGAATTAGTAGGATATTACTTTTCTTCATAATTGATGTTTTTTTATAAATACAAAAAAGTGATTTTTGACAAATATAGATATAATATTTGAATAATTGCATAGTTATCGTTGCCCAACAGAGGTAAAAAGGCTTATTCTGTGCAATTTCAATCGGTTTATAATAGAAAAAGAGGTATCACTAATAACGCTGAGTGACACCTCTTAATAGGGTGTATAGGTTGTTTGTTAAAGAATTACTTTTACCACCTTAGCGCCAGCCTTTACAATGTAGACGCCCTTGTTTGCTTTTACTGTGGCAGTAGTGTTGGCAGCCAAATTGCCGGCAGCCACTTGTGTGCCGTTAGTTGCATATACTGCAAAATTGGTAGCTTTGCTATTGTTAGTGATGCGGATATGACCATCTATAGCATCTACTTTAATAGCCGAAATAGCCTCAACCTCATCAACAGACGACAATATTTCACATACAGCAAAAGCACTTGCAACGTTGCCGTTATTGATGGCTTGTACGCCAAACTCATATTCTTCGGCATTCATTCCCTTGAATGTGTAAACAGTGTCGTTAAGGAATGAGCCGTGGTTAGTAAACTTGAGATAGCCGGTTTCAACATTGGCCGGAACTGTCATGGAAATCTTGCCCGAATTTAGGTTCTTGGCATATACGTTATAACGAATGCCGGCTTTATCAGTAATTTCGTCGTGAGCAGGAGCCCATGTAAGAACAACATCATCTTCTATTTGTTCAAATTTTGCGTTCTCAGGTACAGTAGGTGCAGTGTAAACAGGAAATTCAGTAGTGTTTACCATAATGTTGTTGTACCAGTTGTTTGATTCACCGTTTGGATTGTTGGTTGCGTTAGGACCCTCACCATAAACGTGAATGTCTAATTTGCCATCGTGGTTGTAGTCGAAGATGCTTATGCCACCGCAATAAACTCCGCTGTTACGATGACTACTGTCGCGAGTAAATGTGCCATCGCCATTGTTATATAAGATGTAAGTATATATGCCTGATATGTAGCCTATCTGACATTGGGTAACAATGTCGTTATAACCATCATTATTCAAGTCGCCAGCAACCATATATGAACGAGTTGCAGCCCAATCCCATTCAGATTCGGCCAATCCTATTTCGCTATTAGACTTAAATGTGAATGTGCGGTCGCCATTGTTCTTATACATAAGGATACCGGTGAAATTATTTGAATATCCCGACACAAAAATATCTTGGTTCCCATCATTGTCGGCATCCATTACCATAAGATTGCCTTGTTGACAACCGTTGTCGAGAGAGTGCATAGTAAAAGTTTTGTCGCCATTACTAAAGAATACATTCACAACTTGCTTACCTGCGCGGTCAGAGTACCCCCCGGCAATAAAGTCCATGTAACCATCATTGTCAAAATCGGCTACGTAAGTGCCATTGTCGTTTACTTGTTCAATAGGTGTAGTGTCGGCCTCAAAAGTTCCTTGATTGTTCCAAAACAATTTTGTCATTCGCCAGTGGTCGTAACCATCAGCTGGTTCGCCACTGAATACAACGTCAATCCAGCCATCGTTGTTGAAGTCGCCACAAGCAACGCGACCGGGTTGAATAGAAGAACCGATAGGAATATAAACCTTAGCCGCTGACAAGATTTCACTATTGACCTCATCTTTTACAAATGAAGTACCCTCTACATTTGTGTAAAGACTTACCGAAGTTGTACCTTTAGCATTTTGGATGTTATTGCATGCTACGATAATAAAGTCGAGGTAACCATCGTTGTTGTAGTCGAGCCATTGTATTCCACCATAATGGAGGTTATTGAGTTCATCAAAGATTTTGTTACCATACTGGCCATTATCCCATTCGTAGAGACTGGTGTTCTCGTGATTTGAAATAATGAGGTCGAGATTGTCATCGTTGTTAAAGTCACCAAATTGACCAACACCGCCATAAAACCATTCTTTCATTAATTTAACTTCGGGGTAATCCCAAGTTGAAACTATAGTTTCGGCAGTTGCAGTACTTGCCATCAGGCTTACAAGCAATGTTAAAATTTTTGTTTTCTTCATTATTATTCTTTTATATAATTGTTAAATTAAAGAGTCCGTGCTATGAACTATAGCACGCCATTTATTCTTATTGCCGATTTCCTTTGTTTGGCGTCGGCTTTTATTTTGTGTTTGGCATGACCAGTTTGTTAACGGCGTCGGCGAGTTGACTAAGGGCTTTTTTGAGCACGCATCGCTGAGTGGCTATGTTAAACCTCATGTATCCGGCTCCGGCAGCGCCAAAGGTGTCGCCGCGGTTGAGCCCTAACAGCGCATGATTTACAAACAAGTCTTGCAGGGCGTCGGCGTCGAGCCCCAGTTCGCGGCAATCGAGCCACACCAAGAACGAAGCCTCGGGCTTAATTACCTTAATGGCGGGGATGTGCTTGCTGCAATAATCGGCCACAAAGTCGATGTTGTCTTCAATGTAACGCTTTGCTTCGTCGAGCCATTGCTCGCCGTGATTGTAGGCGGCTTCGGTGGCTATGCAAGCCATAAAATTAGGTGAACTGAATTCGTTGCATTCCATCCACTCGAAAAACTCTTTACGCAATTCTTTGTTTTTAATCACGCACCAACTGCTCACAATGCCAGCAATGTTGAATGTTTTTGAAGGTGCGCCGAAAGTAATGCTCACTTCTTCGGCTTCGGGGCAAGAGTTTGCAAAAGTGCAGTGCTTGCGTCCGCGTAATACAAGGTCGCTGTGAATTTCGTCGCTTATGACAATCACGCCATGCTTTTTTGCCAATCGGGCTACTTGCGCCAATGTGTCGTTGTCCCAAGCCAAGCCTATTGGATTGTGAGGATTGCATAGAATCATCATTTTGGGCTTTTCGGTGGCGAAAATGTGTTCCAAATTGTCAAGGTCCATACGATAAGAGCCGTCGCTTTCTATAAGGTTGTTGCTCACGATGGTGCGTTTGTTGCCAATGGTTAGGTTTTTGAATGGGTGATACACGGGCTCTTGTATCACAATTTTGTCGCTTGGACTTGTGAAGAAGTTGATTGCATAAGCAATGCCACGCACAATTCCGGGCACAAAAATCACGTCGTCGGTGGTAAACGTGAAGTTGTTCTTTTTTGCTTGCCAATCGATTATTGATTTCCAAAATCCGTCGGTTGGAGTAGAATATCCGTAAACGCAGTGCTCAAAACGTTTTTGCAGGGCGTTGCTAATTTCGGGGCATACTTCAAAGTCCATATCGGCCACCCAGAGGGGAGTGATGTCTTCGCGGCCAAAGAAGTCGAGACATCGGTCGTGTTTTACGGTTACGGCCTGTCGGCGGTCAACTATTTTATCGAAATCGTATTTCATAATTCAGGGTTTAGTATAGTGGTTTAAAAAGAGAATCTTTATTCAATTGTAGGGTGGAGGTATTTATCTCCAATGCCGATTCCAAACAGAGCGAAGTCGTAGATTACGGGGTCGTCGGGTCGCATGGTTCGCAGCATTTCGGTCAGTTCTAACACGGTGCGTTTGTCGTTGGCCTTTCGAGTTACGAGCCCCAAAGCACGTGCAGTGTCGCCCACGTGCACATCGAGAGGAATGAAAAGTTGCGACGGTTTGATGGTGTCCCATACGCCCAAGTCCACAATTCCGTCGTTACGAACCAACCAACGCAGCGCCATGTTGATGCGCTTAAGGGCGGTGTTTTTGAGTTGAGTGGGTAGGCATTGCGAGTTGGTGGTGCCGTTGTTGGCGTCGGCAAACACGGCTTGCATAGCCTCAACCAATTGCCACGAGGGAGTGGGCGAAGTGGTCACTTGCTGCGATTTTGCAAAGTCGTGTAGTGAGCCGTGTTGCGTGAAGATGCGATTAAATCCGCGCAACATATATTTAAAGTCTTTGGCGAAAAATGTGCGGTGTATGTTGCAGTCGGGTAGGTCTTCATAAGCCTGGTCCATAATGTAGTTGTAGGGCTGACCTTCCATGATAGAAAGCATTTTTTCGCAGTTGTTGCAAATCATTTTACGCTTTCCCCAAGCGATAGCCGCCGAGAGAAAAGCCACCACTTCGATGTCTTGCAGGCTTGAGAATCGGCGAGGAAATTGCACCGGGTCGTTTGCAATAAAGTCGGGGTGGTTGATTCGAAATGCTTCGCTATCTAAAAAATCTTTAAGGTTTTGCAGTTCGCTTGTTGTCATAGTGAATTCGTTATATAGGCAAAGTTAACAAATCTCGCCGAAAGGAAAAAACTCTGAGCCAATTGAAATGCGTGATAAAAAAACTGAGCCCAGTGGCAATAATTACCACGGGGCTCAGATGTATTGGTGTTGAAAAAAAGTATGCTATGTGAAATTGTTATTTAACAAGCACTTTCTTTGCCGAACCGTCGCTGTAGCGCACAATGTTGATGCCTTGAGCAGGTTGGCTAAGACGTCGGCCTTGAATGTCGAAACGTGCCACTTCCACAGCGTCGTCGGCTATAATGTCTTCAATTCCGGTGCTGTTTGCAAAACTGAAAGTGTCGATTTTAAACAAGTTTGCAATTGCGGTGCTTTGGTCAAGAACCACTACAAGATAAATGTTTTGCACGCCAGAAGTTTTCTTGATGTTGCAAGTTAAGTTGTGCCAGTCGCCATCGGTAGGAATTGCCACCTTGCCGATTGCTTCGCCGGTAGGCGAACCAAGGCGAACTTCAATGTTGCAACCCGCGCGTGAAGCTTTAGATACTCTGATGTTCATAACATCGGCCCCTTCTTCACCAAAGTCTACGTTGTTGTATCCAAGGTGGAAGTCCTTCTTAGCATATCCCATAACGTAGCCGTCGCCATCTTCTTCACGGTAGAAACCGCGAATGTAGTTGAAGTCCTCGCTGTTGATTGTGGTGAATGCATCTTTTTTTACCTTTTGAAGGCTTAGCGGAGTGTTGAAAGCCACCGAAACCACAGTAGAAGGTCCAAATGGGTTTCCGCCGAAATAAGAGCCGTTTACGGTGTAGTTTTCAGGAGTTTTAGTTAGCCAAGCAGTGCTGCCCACGCTTTCGCTTGTCATGTTGTTGAACGCGTGGAATGCATTCTGTTGCATCCAGTCGATGTAGTCGTATGCTTGTAGGTCGACGATAAACTTGCGAAGATAGCGTTGTAAAATGCCTTTAAAACCTTGTAAGTCGCCATTGTTAGGGTCTTGGCAAGAGTTTAGGATTCCAAGTTTAGAGTCAATCATCTTTGTCTTCACGTGGTTGGCAATCTTCACTGCATCGTCGTAATATTGTTGGTCGCCATAGTGTTGGTAAAGCAAGATGGCAGCGCCGAGCATAGTGCCTTGGTTGTAGGTTGATACCCACTTGTTGTAGTTGCTTGGGGTGTTGTCTACCCAAGTGAAGCAGTCCCAAACGGCTCCCGAAGAAGCGTCGAACAAATATTGACGTTGCTTAGCATAAAGGTTTTTTGCTTTGGTGAAGTATTCTTCTTCGCCGGTTGCAATGCCCAAGTAGCATGCCGCCACTTCGGCCGGGCCATTGATGCAAGAGTTAGTGCCGTTGGTGGTGTTAGAGTCCCATTCTTTCCAACGAAGCATGCCCCATTCGTTAAGAGCGCGAGCGTACATTTTGTCGAAGTTGTCGCGGGCACGATTTAGGTATGAAGAGGTGCCGAGGCAGAAGTAACCGCGAATGCTTGCGAGCACCATCCAAGTGATGTCGTCGTTAAATGCGTTTCCGCTCCAGTCGGTGTTGTTGCGTGAGCAGAAGTTTGTCACCAAGTTGTTATACATAGTGGCATATTCTTTGATACCAGTGGTTTCATAAGCGTCGAGCACTGTTTCAATCATTTCAGCGTCGCCCCACCATCCGCCGTTGCCAAGAATGTAGCCTGAAGATGCTTTTTTGTAGAAACGGTTTTTCCAACCTTCCATGATTCGGGTTTGGCAATATTCGTCGAATTTGGTGATAGGCTCAATTTCTTCGATATACCAATTTTGAAGGTTGCCAGAAGTGGCCAATGCTTCGGTGGTAGGTTGAGTGCCTTCGTTGGCATTAGCGATGTTGAGGTAGAATTTCTCGCCCGAAGTGTTGGTTTGATAAAGTCTGTAAAGGTGATTTGCTTCATCCACAACTTCAAAGTTCCATTGACCGTAAGAAGCAGTGCGGCTTTGGCAAATCTTTACGCCGGCGCGAGGAGAACCCGAAGCGCGAGCAAGGCTGAAGCCAGAGTAAACGTTTTTGATGCTCCAAGTGTCGTTGTTTGCTTTAGTGAAAGTCCATTCTTGAGCAGGCACATCGGTTTCGGTCCATACAAGTACAGCAGCGCTGGCAAGTGTAGAAGAGTTTTGCACAAACAGCGATTTTGTGTATGCCGATGCAGGAGAGATGCGATATGATTTGCCGTCGGAGATTGCTGCAAAAGCCGAAGCGCAGACGGTAATCATAGCAACGAAAGTGAGTAAGATTCTTTTCATAATTATATTGAGGTAATTTTGATTCAAAGAAATAATTATAAGTTGAGCCACAAAGGTAATATTAATTTAAGAGATAAAGCAAAAACGAAGCGCTAAAATTAAATATGCGATAATATATTTAATGAAGGTCGTAGTTGCTTTATTCGGGTTTTGGGATTGTTATAACGTTGTCGGCGGGAATTTCGTTGAAGTTGTCGTGCAGGTCGTAGTACATTGCAGGCAGCGAATTGTCTTTTCCTGTGGTTAGGTCACAACCGTCGAACGCGCGAACGGAGATGGAATTGTTGTTTAGAGTCTTAAATCCCACTTTTTTGTACCATCGCATGGCTTCCTTGCTGTGAGGAATTAGCACGGCATAATCATAGCCGTCGCAATAAAGAGTGGCGATGGCGTCAGAAATCAATCCACGACCAATGCCTTTTCGGCGGTGTATAAGCATGGTGAAGAGGCCATAAAAGTAGCCTGCTCGATGGCCTTTGCTGTCGGTAAACCGAAGCATGTGCATCACGCCAGCGGGCATGTCGTTTTCGTTTTCCACAAAGAAAGTGTCGTCGGAGTGGAAAGTATCGATGAAATGATTAATGAATTTTTTATCGTCGGTGAAACTTTCCAGCGACAAACGCACCAAGTCTAATATAGGCGCTTCAAAATCCATAGTTTATTGAGGTTAACCTTCATTTTTATTTTTTTGCCGGCATTTTTTATAAAGTCGGCAGCTTCTTCGACCGTATCGAATCCCTCAACCACCACCATGTTCATGTTGTCGGTTGATGAGAAGAGCACATAAGAGTTGTGTCCCTGTTCCTTGAGACGTTTGCTCATGGAGCGGGCGTTGGTTCGCTGCTTAAATTGCGCCACCACCACATTGTAGACCTTAGTTTCTTCACGTTTTATGTCCACATAACCCACATTGCGGTGCAAAATTCGCACCGAGTCACCATTAATCACGTCGGTGTTTTTGTTTTGTTCGGCAACAATTTTGTTATAAGTTTCGTCGCCGATGCCTTTGCGGGCCTTTTCGGCAGCAATGTCGTATGATGCTTTGTAGTTTTCTTCGGTGGTGTGGCAAGATGTTAGCGCCAGCATTGCCAAGCAGGCCACAGCAATGAGTGCAGAAAGAATATTTGGCTTGTTGATTTTAGTCATAATTTTGAAAATAAGTTTGTTTTTTTCGTTTTATGTAATAAATGCCAACTGATGACTATTAGGCTTTTTTGTCGGCCAATTCAATCACTTCGGCATCTTTAACAGCACCGTTGTCGATGGTAATAATCACTAAAGTTCTCACCGTTTGCCATCCTTGTTTTCCGGCGGCTCCTGGATTGATGTGAAGCAGGTTAAACTCGCGGTCGGGCATAATCTTAAGGATGTGTGAGTGTCCGTCGACA
Source organism: Muribaculaceae bacterium (assembly GCA_045613305.1). Taxonomy (GTDB): domain Bacteria; phylum Bacteroidota; class Bacteroidia; order Bacteroidales; family Muribaculaceae; genus SFTJ01. The sequence continues at coordinate 25,770 of JAZLAU010000027.1, read as the reverse complement.
AAAAGTTGCGGAGCCGAGAGGTCTAACCGAGAGCGAATTCCTGGGGCATATTTCCCGGGATAACCGCCAATGTGAGTCAACACCACTTTCACACCGTCGGTGGTGAAAATTTCCATTGGCTTAAAGCGTCGTCGCATATTTCCGCCATCGCAATTTCCGTACACTGCACGAACCACTGGCGCCACTTTTTCGAGGCGGTCGATTATCGATTCGTCGCCTATGTCGCCAGCGTGCCAAATTTCATCGCAATTGCTGAAATACTTGGCGTATCTGTCGTCCCACAGTGAGTGGGTGTCGGAAATTATGCCGATGCGTTTCACTGAACGTTTTTTAATTATGGTTAAGCCAAATTTTTTTGGCTGATGATGAAAATAAGTTTGTTTCTAACGGTTTTACTAAAATAATTTAGACAAAAATAATAGTAACAATTTGTTTGTGCAAACAAGAAGGTGCTAATTTTTGGTCAATGAGTGCTAAAGATTCAAAAGAGAGAACAAAAGGGCATAGATTTTTTTTGAATTGCGACAATAAAGCATTAATTTCGTGGAAACGATATCATAAAAAACCATGCTAAAGGAAATAAAATTACCAAAGCGAAGCGGAGGTTTGGAACCGCTGACATTGACAGACAAAAGTCAGATTACGGTTATTGGGGCAAATGGCGCAGGCAAGAGCCGATTTTGCATGAAAATGCTTCAGGGAGCAGGCGATAAGGCCTACCGAATGTCGGCATTGAAGGGTATTCATTCCGAAACCTATCATAACCTAATGCAAAACAGCATTGAGAGCCAATATAACGAAAAACTCAATTCAAACCAGATGTTTGAAAGCAAGGCAAACACTGAGTTTGAGCGTATGGTGGTTCTGATGATGAGCGACGAATTTGTGGAACTAATCAACTACAAACGCAATGTGCTGCTCAATAAAGAGAGCGAGCGGCCACCTCGCACCAAGTTAGACACGTTGGTAAAGGCATGGCAGTCGATATTCCCGAAAAATAAGATATTGCGCGATGGCGGAAAGTTGTAGATAGTGAATGACCTTGATAGCGACCCATATTCGGCAGGGCGACTGTCGGATGGCGAAAAGGCAGCACTCTACTACATAGGAGCTGCGCTATATGCGCCTCAAGATGCGTTAATCATGGTAGATGACCCCGAAACCTTCATTCATCGTAGCATAATGCAGAGTTTGTGGAACACAATTGAGGAGATGCGTCCCGATTGCACATTCCTCTATAGCACCCACGACGTTCAGTTTGCCACATCGCGCATAGGCAACCAGTGCATTTGGGTGAAGTCGTTTGATGTTAAAAATGAGGAGTGGGAATATGAATTCGTTAACCCAAGCGAGGAGTTTAACGAAGAATTGTATGTAGACCTGTTGGGTAGCCGCAAGCCAATTCTTTTCATTGAGGGCGATAATGTGCACAGCATCGATTCAAAGTTATACACGCTTGTGTTTAAGGAATATACCGTTAAGCCCATGGGCAGTTGCGATAAGGTGATAGAAGCCACACGAGCCTTCAATCAGTTGCAGTCGTTTCATAGCCTTGACAGCCGTGGCATAGTGGACCGCGACCGTAGGGAAGACGGTGAGGTGCGTTATCTTCGCGAAAAGCGCATTTTCGTGCCCAATGCTGCTGAGGTTGAGAATATCTTGTTGCTTGAGGATGTAATTAGGGCAGTGGCACGCTATTGCAATAAGGATGAGGATAAGGTGTTTAACCGTGTGAAGCGCAATGTGCTTAATATGTTTAGAGAGGACCAAACAGTCCAAGCGCTTGAGCATGTTCGTCACCGTGTGAAGCGTAATGTTGAGGTGCGCATTGATAAGCGTTTTCAAGACATATCAGCCCTTGAAAGGCATATGATATATTTAATTGATGAAATTAAGCCGCGCGAAGCCTATGAGGCTATTTGCCAACGTTTTAAGTCGTATGCCGACACCAACAACTATGAAAAGGTGCTTTTGGTGTATAACGAGAAGACTGTTTTGTCGCAATGTGGAGTGGCGCAGTTGTGCGGGCTGAAGAGTAAAGATGAATATTTGAAATTGATTTTGAACATTTTGAAGCGTGACGGAAGAGAGGCTCAAGCCATAAGAGATGCAGTGCTTCACTGCTTTGGCCTTGACACTGAAGATGCACGCCAAAACGAAAAAAATTAGATATGAGCAGAATAAAAGTATGGATTGAAGCCATACGATTGCGCACCTTGCCGGTGTCGGTGTCGGGTGTGATTACAGCCGTGGCTATGGCTATATGGTTTGGCACTGAGAAATGGTTGCCTGCAGTGCTGTGCTTGCTGTTTGCCGTATTGGCGCAGATAGTTAGCAATTTGGCAAACGAATATTACGATTATCTTCGAGGAACAGATAAGAAGGGCCGAGTGGGCCCGCGCCGTGGCGTTACCGAAGGTGATATTAAGCCCGACACGTTGCGAAATGTCACTTTTGTGACACTTGTGGCAGCGTGTGCAGTGGGGTGTGGCTTGCTGTTTTATGGCGAGTGGTGGCTGCTGTTGGTGGGTGTGCTGATTGCTGTGTTTGCCTTGGCTTATAGTGCTGGACCTTACCCGTTGTCGTATCACGGATTGGGCGAAGTGGCAGTGTTTATATTCTTCGGACTTGTGCCTGTGAATTTCACTTATTATGTTCAGGCCGGATGTTTCGACCCCTTTGTGATGCTTGCTTCGGCCGCAATAGGATTTATGGGCGTTAACGTGTTGCTGGTGAATAACTATCGCGACATGGAGGATGATAGAGACGCCAACAAGCGCACATCGGTTGTGATTTTTGGTCGCCGATTGGCATCAACAGCATATTTGATTAACGGATATGTGGCAATAGGTGTTTTGATGCCGGTGTGGTTGCGCCTTTTGCTGCAAGGAGCGTGGTGGTTTGTGGTGCCAATGCTGGTTTATTTGGTGCTGCACACCATTAATTGGGTAAAGTTAAACAAGAGCATTGGCTCGGCCCTCAATCCGTTGTTGGGTGCTACTGCGCGTGCCATGTTGGTCTTTACGGTGCTATTTGCAGCGGCGTTGGTGTTGGCCAATGTGTATTGTGTGGCCAATGTGCCCGACGTTTGGTGACAAAGGCAAAAGATTAAGAGTAATAACATAATTTAAGCAGGCTGGTGTGTTGCATCGGTCTGCTTGCTTTTTGTCGTTACCGTAAAAATATGCTTAAATGATTGAAGATTTGGGTGTTTGACCTAATTTTTTTGAGCCTAATGTTGTGTGAGGTAAATAAAATTTCTAATTTTGTAGTCTTGAAATTAAACAAAAAAAATTGTGAAGAGAATTGTATTATTTTTGCTTGTCGTTGCTTCGTTTTGTGGCAATGCATCGGCTCAACGATGGATTGATGTAACATCGAATTATTTAGTAAATCCAAAATTTAACAGTAACGACAAAAGCGATTGGGAGTGCATGGGAGAAGCCGGCTCGCTCAATTTGATTAGAGTTGGCTGTATGGAAACGTGGAACGGAACCTTTGGAATAGGTAAAACTATAACTAACGTTCCGAGCGGAAGGTATAGGGTGAGTGTAAACTGTTTGTTTAGAGCAGGTTCGCATGCTGACACCTATAGAGACCACGTTAGGGGCAGAGAGAACCTTACGGGTTATTTCTTCGTTAACGACCAACAGGTATTAGTAAAGAGTAATTACGACTTTGGCTTCACACAAAAGCCTTCGGGCAATTGCTATGAAGCACCTGATGGCTTGTTTTATCCAAACTCGATGGAAGCTGCGGCCTTAGCATTCTCACAAGGTGAATTCTATAACGAAATAGAGGTGGAAGTAACCGACGGCACAATGCACATAGGTCTCTATAATGATATCTATAGCAATGATAACTGGATGGTGTGGGACAACTTTAAAATAGAGATGCTAACCTATGTGTCGGACCCATCAAAAGAGTCGCTTGTGATAAATGAAGTGATGACAGGCAATGTTGATAACTTCATTAGCACGGCCTACAATTTCGACAAATGGATTGAAATCTATAACCCAACCGACCAATCGGTAATTCTTGATGAGTGTTATTTTAGTGACAAGGCCAATGAGTTGAAGATGTTTCAGATGCCAAAAACTGGCGTCATCGTGCCAGCGAAGGGTTACTATGTAGTGTGGTTCGACAGCCACGGAATATGCCCAACACAGCCATGGTTTGACCTTGATAATGATGGAGGAGCCATCTACATCAGCGATAAAAACGGCCAATTGCTCACATCTTACACCTACCCATCGTCGGTGGGCCGTTCTTCGTTTGCACGTCAGGAAGACGGTGGCGAAATATGGGGTTGGACTGTGGAGGCTACACCAGGAAAGAGCAATGTCGGCTCAAAGTTTGCCTCAGTGAGACTACAAGCACCAACGGTGAACGTTGAAAGCCAGATGTGCACATCGGCATTTGATTTGCAAGTGGATATCCCAACAGGATGCACACTACGATACACAACCGATGGTTCTACTCCTACCGATGTGATAGGTATGACAAGCACCGACGGCGCGTTTAGAGTTTCCAGAACATCAAACTATAGATTCCGTTTGTATCGCGAAGGCTATTTGCCAAGCCCAGTTACTACACGCTCGTTTATTTTCGATACAAACAAATACACTGTTCCGGTGATATCGGTTGTCACTAAGCACGAATATTTGTATGATGATGTGATAGGATGTGCAGTGAAGGGTACTAATGGCCGAACAGGTAACGGACAGTCAACTCCAGCCAATTGGAACATGGATTGGGACCGCCCAGTGAGCTTCCAGTATATCATGCCTGACGGCACATGTGCAATCGACCAAGAAGTGAGCTACACAACCTCAGGCGGATGGACACGAGCAAATGAGCCAAAGTCGTTTAAACTCAAGGCATCAAAGAAATATGAAGGCCAAAACACATATGAGCATCGTTTTTGGGAAGCGAAACCATTTATAAAAAGCAAGACCATTCAGGTGCGAGGTGGCGGTAATGATGGCGACGGACGTATTAAGGACGCTTTGATACAATCCATTATTCAGCGCTCGGGCATCGACATCGACATGTGCTCATATCAGCCAGCCGTGGTGTTTATTAATGGCAACAAAAAAGGTGTGATGAATGTTCGTGAACCAAACAACAAGCACCATGTGTATGCCAACTGGGGCCTTGACGACGACATGATTGAAATGTATGAGCAAAGCCCAGACTCGGGTTCATATATGATGCTTGGCACTCGTGAGGTGTTTGACCGCATTCACCAGTTGTCGGCCGATGCTGCTAATCCTGACACTTATGCCGAATTGAAAGAGTTGATTCATATGGACGAATATATGAACTATATGGCATCAAAACTTTATACCGGCGACTGGGACTGGCCAGATAATAACCTAAAGGGATGGCGAAAACTCGACGGTGGTCGTTATAGATATGTGTTCTTCGATAGCGATGCTGCATTCTCTTCAAATGACCCATTCTCAATGTTCGACACCTATCAATGGCACACCTACGATTACATTTACGATGAAGGCGGAAGCCGATATGGTGAAATAGAGTTTGCTACAGTGTTCCTTAACCTGCTTACAAACGAAGAATTCCGTGAACGATTCATCGACGTTATGTGTGTGGTGAGCGCATCGGTGTTTGATTACGAACGCAGTTGTGCAATAGTAGATGAATTGGTTGAACGCATCAATCCTATCATGGCCTATGAAGGAAAGACTGCTTCAAATGTTGGCAATGCGGTGAAAAATGGCATCAACGGCCGTGTAGATGCATTGGCTAACTCGATGAAGAATTATTCTCGTTTTGGCTTGAATGGCACCGACCCTCAAACATTGCTATTGACGAGCACATTGCCATCGGCTGAAATCTATATCAATGACGTGAAAGTGCCTTATAGCGAATTCAATGGCAAGGTGTTTGGCCCAGTAACACTTAAGGCCATCGCACCGGGCGGATATAAGTTCTGCGGATGGAAGGGCACGCCAAAATCGATTGAATTGTTTGGCATGGGCTCTGAATGGGATTATTACGACAAGGGCTCGCTCGACGGTGAATCGTGGAAATTGGTTAACTATAGCACCACAAATTGGAGCAAGGGAGCAGCGCCATTGGGTTATTCAAAGGCTGGCATTGTTACCGAATTGAATTACGGCGGTGATGCAAATAATAAGCATACCACTTACTACTTCCGTAAGCAGATGTCGTTCTATCAAACACTTCATTCGGCTGTGTTGGATTTTGTGGCCGATGATGGATTTATAGTGTATGTTAACGGACGAGAAGCGGGCCGCTATAATTTGCCATCGGGCGAAGTTACTTATAGCACATTGGCGTCGACAGCAAACAACAATCCTGATAAAGGCCAAATGGTGCTCGATGCTTCGCTGTTCAGAAAAGGTGTTAACACCATAGCAGTGGAAGTGCACAACAATAATCTTAACTCGAGCGACATCATGTGGGACGCATCGATTTCGTATGTAACCGAGGCCGACAACAGTTATATTTCAACCGATGCCAAGTACACAATTGGCAGCGGCGTGCAAGAAATTAATGCCGTGTTTGAACCACTCACCGAGGCCGAACGTAAAGAAGAAAATCTTGCTCCAGTGGTGATTAATGAAGTGTGTGCGGCTAATGATGTGTTTGCCGACGAATATAATAGCCGCGGCGACTGGTTGGAATTGTATAACACTACAGGCGAAGACATTGACGTGGAAGGAATGTATTTGACCGACAATGTTGAAAAGCCAACCAAATATCAAATCACCAAGGGCGAAAGCAGCGCTAATACCATCTTGCCGGCAGGCGGCTATATGGTTATATGGTGCGATAAGCAGGAAACTGACAAGATGCTTCATGCTCCGTTTAAGATTGGAGCGTCGGGCGGCACGATGATGATTTCGGCAGCCGACCAATCGTGGAGCAGTAAGTTTGACTATTGCGCTATGGGCGGCGAGGAAAGTGCAGGACGCTATCCTAATGGCTCAAAGGATGTGTATTTGTTGAATGTGCCTACAATAGCCAAGGCAAACATTATGAACTCCTATGCGGTGGCGGTTGACCAACCATCGTCGGGCATAGAACAGGTGATAACCAATCGCACCGACAACGGTGGCTTGATTCTTCGCTATGCTGCACAAATGTTGATAGTTCGCAGTGAGCAAGCCGAAAAGGCAACTGTTACAATCTATGACCTTGAAGGTCGTCAGTTGCGTAGCGGTGTGGTGACCATAAACGGAGGCATGGCTGAAATAAGCACCGAGGACTTTGGTGAAGGTTGTTTCATAGCACGTGCCATCGACAGTGAAGGCAATATTGCAACCACAAAATTTGTGGTAAAGCACTGATGTGACGATATTCTTCAACTATAATCATAAGATGCAAGCCTGCTAAAAGCGGGCTTGCATTTTTATTATTTGTTATGTTTTTTTATGCCAAAAGGGCGTTAACACTATTGTGACGGCATAAAAATAGATGTATCTTTGCATATTAAACATTAATCAGCGAGCACAATCGAATGGTATTATCAGATATAAAAATAGGACAATCGGCCGTGATCAAGAAGGTGGGAGGCTCAGGAGCCCTACGCCAACACTTTCTTGATATGGGTATAATTCCTGGAGGCACGCTCCAACTGATGAAGTATGCCCCATTGGGCGATCCTATGGAATTGCGAATCAACGATTTTGAGTTGACATTGCGCTTGGCCGACGCCTCATTGATAGAGGTGGAAATTGTTGACGACCCTGATAAGGAAGAAAGCCTTGCCGATTATGAGGCAGTGCTTGCAAATAATATAGAGCACCCCGGATTGGGCGAAATGGGGCCGTCGCACAACCCAAAAGCCGAAACGCCGTTGCCAAAAGGCCATATTTTAACTTTTGCGTTGGCCGGGAACCAAAATAGTGGCAAGTCGACACTCTTTAACCGTTTAACCGGAGCAAATCAGCACGTTGGCAATTTTCCCGGTGTTACAGTAGAGCACAAAAGCGGGCGAATAAAAGGATTTCCAAAAACAGAAATAACCGATTTGCCGGGCATATATTCACTCTCGCCCTACACAAGCGAGGAGGTGGTGTCGCGCGACTTTATCTTGAAGCAAAAGCCTTCGGGCATTATCAACATAGTGGATGCTACCAACATAGAACGCAATCTGTATTTAACAATGCAATTGATAGAACTTGATGTTTCTATGGTGTTGGCACTCAATATGATGGACGAGGTTGAGAATAATCAGGGAACTATTAGAGTCAACCTGATGGAGCAGTTGCTTGGAGTTCCAGTCGTTCCGATATCGGCGGCAAAAAATGAGGGCATAGAGGAGTTGATGCAGCATGCCATGCACGTTGCCCATTATCAAGAACGCCCCAAGCGTACCGATTTTTGCGACTCAACCAATAACGCAGCAGTGCATCGTAGCCTGCATGCCATAATGCACTTGATTGAAGACCATGCTGCAGAAATGGGAATTTCAAAACGCTTTGCCGCAAGCAAGTTGCTTGAGGGGGATGATATTTTGTGCAAAGAACTTAACTTGTCGGAAAACGAGCAAAAGATGATATCGGAAATCAGGTTGCAGATGGAAGAGCATTGCGGCCTTGATAGTGCAGCGGCAGTAGCCGATATGCGATATTCATTTATACGCCAAGTGTGCAGGAAAACAGTGGTAAAGCCCCGCCAAAGCAAGGAGCACGTGCGCAGTCGTCGCATCGACTCGTTGCTGACAGGCAAGTGGACAGCAATACCGTCGTTTATATTGATAATGGCTTTAACCTTTTGGATGACTTTTGATGTGATAGGCGGCACTTTGCAAGAGGTGTTTGAAGGAGGCATCGAAATGTTTAGCGCATGGGTTGAAAATTTGTTTGTGAAGTGGAACATAGAGAGCACTGTGAGTTCGCTTGTGCTCGATGGTGTGATAGGTGGCGTTGGCAGTGTGTTGTCGTTTTTGCCGATTATCATCACCTTGTTTTTCTTCCTGTCGATGCTTGAAGATAGCGGATACATGGCTCGAATAGCCTTCGTTATGGACAAATTGTTGCGAAAGATAGGTTTGTCGGGGCGTTCGATAGTGCCGTTGCTGATAGGCTTTGGCTGTAGTGTTCCGAGCATCATGGCGAGCCGAACACTGCCATCGCAGCGCGACCGCAAACTCACCATAATGCTAACACCCTTTATGAGTTGCACGGCAAAGTTGCCGATATATGCATTTTTCACTGCAGTGTTTTTCCGTGAGCATGCCACCCTGGTGATGGTGGGACTCTATCTCATGGGCATCGTAGTGGGCTTGATGTGTGCTTTGGTGTTAAGGCACTTGAAGTTCTCGGGTGAGGCTGTGCCGTTTGTTATGGAACTGCCAAAATACAGATGGCCTGGATTCAAAAATGTGATGTATTTGCTTGGCGATAAGGCAAAGGACTTTTTGCAACGAGCATTCACGGTTATATTCTTGGCTTCGATTGTGATATGGTTTATGCAGACATTCGATTTCCGCCTGCATGTAGTGGACGATTCGAGCGCAAGTATGCTCGCCACATTGGCAGGTTATCTTGCTCCAATGTTTGAACCAGTAGGGTTTGGCGATTGGAAGATGACAACAGCCTTGATATCGGGCTTTATGGCTAAGGAAAGTGTGGTGTCGACATTGACGGTTCTCTTTGGAGCCGGAACGTCGGTTGCCGATGTGCTGTCGGCCGGTGCTGCGTTGTCGCTATTGGTTTTCTGCTTGCTCTACACGCCATGCGTGGCTGCCATAGCCTGCGTGCGCCGCGAACTTAACACTCGTGCTGCCATTCTGATGGTTATAGGCCAATGTGCTATTGCATGGCTTTGTTCGTATGTGGTGTATGTTGTGTGGCAGATGCTGATGTAGCCCCAATAATTTATTTGAAGTATGAACATTCAGAGCGTGATAATACTGATATTGGTGTTGGTGTTAGTGGCAGCTGTGGCTTGCTATCTTTATCGCCGTAAGGGTAGCTCTTGTGGTTGCGATTCGTCGCAGTGTTCGGGATGCAAAGGATGTCCGCACAGTCATCGCTGATGAAGATAGCCCTAAATAAAAGAAAAAACACAACACAAATATAAATAAACCACCAGAGAGTGAAATGAACCCCAAAAGTTAGACAAAAAACTTTTGGGGTTTATTTTAGTTATTGGGCCATAAAAGCCGGGCCTGTATTTATGAGTAAAATTATTTCTTAACCGGTAATCGATTTTAAATTTCGCCTCGGCGAATGGCATCCATTATGTTGGCAGGAGGTCGTTCGTTCTTAAATTCTCGTTTCATGTAATCCATGTATGGTGCCACATGCTTGAAGAACTGAAAGTAACCTTTGCAGAGGTAGTTAAGCCCTGGTTCACCGTTAGCATCATTAATGAATCGGTTTTTGGGGCATTCGCCGTTGCAAGCGAAAAGAAACTCGCATTGGCGGCATTGAGAAGGCAGGCTTGCTTGTTTTTTTGCACCAAATTCTTTTTGACGTTCGCCGTACATCATTTCCACAAGAGTGCTTGTGTAGATGTTTCCGAGCTTATATTCGGGAAAAACAAAGTGGTCGCAGCAAAACACGTCGCCGTTATATTCCATAACACCAGCGTGGCCGCAGTGTTTGGCTAAAGTGCAAATTCCAGGTTGTACGCCCACCCAATTGGCTAAAGTGGCATCGAACAATTGCACAAAAATTTTGCCCACGTCTTCTTTTACCCATTCGTCAAACACTCCGCAAAGGAAGTTTCCCCATTGTTCGGCCGTGATAGAGAAATCGGCAAGATTATCGCACTGTTCATCGGGCGAAGCCAAGTGTCGGCCGTCGTCGTGTTTCATTATGCGTTCAACTATTGGGGCAAACTGAATGTATCGGCATCCCATTTTTTTAAAGAACTGATAGAATTCGCGAGGGTAGTCGGCATTATAATCGTTAACCACAGCCATTGCATTCCATTCCACGCCGTGCTTATTGAGCAAATTTATGCCTTGCATCACTTTGCGCCACGAAGGTCCGCCACTTTTAGTTCGTCGGTATTCGTCGTGAAATTCTTGAGGCCCGTCAATAGAGATTCCCACCAGCCAATTGTTTTGGGCAAAGAACTTGCACCATTCGTCGGTGAGCATAGTGCCGTTAGTTTGGATGCAGTTGTCGATTGAGCGTCCGCGTGCATATTTTTTTTGCAGTTCAATGGCCCGTTGATAGAATGAGAGCGGTCTCATTAGAGTTTCACCTCCGTGCCAGCAAAAGAGCACTTGTTGCATGGTTTGTGAAGTGATGTATTGGTCGATGAAGCGTTCAAGCAATTCGTCGGTCATGATGTGTCGGCTATTGTCGCGATAAAGGTTTGCCTTTTCGAGATAATAGCAATAATCACAACGAAGGTTGCACAAAGCCCCGGCCGGCTTTAGCATCACATAAAGTGGCGATGAGAAGGGGTCGAATACGGGTGTTGCCATGGGTGATGCTGTGTGTTTATTTTACGAAAAATTTCTGAACAAACTTTTTGCCTGATTTGAGTTGAAGTATCAGCATAGCCAACCCTTTTTGAGCAGGTGCTTTGAGCACGGTCATTTCTTCGCTAACCGACACATTGCTAAGCATTTTGCCTTGTGTGTCGAATATTGTGGCTGTAGCACCGTCTAAAATCAAATTTTGGGTTTTTAGGGTTATGGGTTCGCCGCAGTTCACTACCGACGGAATCAGTTGGATGGTGTTGCTTGGCGATGATGGTGTGCTGATGCCAGTGGCTTCGGTTAGTGAGCATCGCCACCATGTGTTGGGACGGTCAGGATTGCCGCCTGTGAGGTTTTCGTGGTAGATGATAGAGCCACCGTCGTTGTTGTGCAACTTGAAGTGTGCTGTGACTGATTTGTTTGATGGCATTCCGCCAATTACGCTCCAGGGAATGGCAACGGTAATAGAATAACCAGTTTCGTCGGTAATGACTTGGTAATTAATATTTGGTTGCCAATCGTTCCAGAGGTTTGTGGTAGCATAACTGCAGAACGCTTCTTCTTTGGTGTTAATCAGGAATTTATACATGCCAGAAACAAGCCCTAAAGAACTGCTTTGACGAGTGTCGAGATATATCTCAATTCCGTCGCTGTCCCAAGGCATGGCATCGGCGAGTGTGGTTATGTGATTGTCGTTGACGTCGAAATGGAAATATAAGTTCTCGTTGTCCCACATTGAGCGAATGTTGGCATTGGCTTGCGATTCAGCACCGATAAAGAGCGAAGAAGAGTGGTCGTTCCATTTTTCGGTGTTTTCGGGGCATTCTATCGATTTCAGAGGTGTCATAATTTTTCCGATGTTGGTCCACACGCCGTTGTTGCTTGGCAGACCGGAAACTGAAGATGCCGCTATGATGGTGGTGTCGGTGATTTGGCAGAGTGAGTTCCAAAGCACCGAAGTGTTTGGGTTGTCGAGCATAGGGAAAGGAGTGCTTTTGCAACCAAAGTTGCGGGCATTTCGGTCGCCCACATACACTTGCATCAATGCTCTGCTCTCGTTGCCAACAACCGAGCGTCCTTCGCCCGACTGAATTGAAAGCACCGTTTGTCCGCCATCAAGTTGTATTAAGTATGGCGCACCGGCGTAGATTTCGGCCGGAAGTGTTTCGGTGCTATTTAATGCAGAATATCGATAGCCGCTTGAGCCCGACACTGCTCCCGTGGCCCAGTTGTTGCGAACTGTTGATTTTATGATTACGGGTTTAAAAGCACCGTTAATGCCGTTGTCTTCGATGGCGAAAACTATGCCGAGATTGTTTTTTAGATACACAGGTACAGGCATGCCATCGCGAGCGCCTTCGCGGAAACATACCACTTCTGGAGTTTGCCAAGTAGCGCCGTTGTCGAAACTGCGCATCATGGTGATGTTTTGGTTATCGTTAGGCACGTTATATTCGTTGGCAAAGTATAGTTGCAGTTCTCCAGTAGGCAGTTGGAGCATGACCGGTTCCCAACAACCTTCGCGGCCCACGTCGCCGGCTTCATATAGCACGCGCGGCGAGTCCCACGTGTTACCCTTGTCGAAGGAGAAGCAACACATGATTTTATAGTTGTTGCCCCTTCCTTCGGCATTAACACGAGCGTTCCAGGCATACATCAGCGTGCCGTTGCTGAGTTCTATCAGTTCGGCATTAGTGTAGTTGTAGGTGTTGGTATGGTCAGTTGCCACTCTAATGAGGTTTCCCCATTTGCTGTCGGTGGGCGATTTCTTGCGAATGTAGAGCACACGGTTGGTGTCGTAAACCAATGCCAATGTGCCGTCCGACAGTTTTTTTACGCGAGCATAAACGCCCGAGCCGCAAAACTCTTGTTTGTGATAGTCCCAAGCAATGCGTATGCCGTCGTAGTATGTTTGCGCGTTAATGTGTGCAGGTGTAGCAAGCGCAATGATTAAAGCCACAAAAAGGATATTCTTGATGATTTTCATTTTGGGGGTAAATTTAGTGTAATACACAAAGTTAGAAGAATTATTTGATTTTCACAACTTGGGATTTTTGCGATGCTTATTTTTAATGAAATGGTAGTGATAAGAGTGTGAAATAATTTTTTATTTCAGAGCGGATTGGTTAATTTTGTAGTGATATAACCCTGATAAAAAATTTTTATATGAATAAATTATCGAAGGCCATGCTGGTGGGAGTGTTTGCCTTTGTTTCGAGTTGTTCGTGTTCGGAGCAAAGCAGGCTAAATGAAGCAGCGGCAAATAGAGCAGAAGCCGCTGTGACGATGGTTATGGCAGTTGATTCGCTTAATCCGAGCGACGAATTTGCTATGGAGCACGCCATACTGGAGGTTAAATCGGTGCAGAGCGAGTATGACTTGGCTGGCAAAACCGAGGAGAGCGAAGTGTTTCGCACCACATTTGAAGAGTCGCTCAAGCAGCGCGCTCCAAAATTGGCATCGAGAATCTTAGCCAAAGAGCAATAAACGGGGTTAGCATGAACGAATAAAAAAACTTAACAATATGCAAACATTTAACGAATATCTTGAACGGGTGAACCGAGCCATTGGCGAATTGCCATATCCGGCACAACCATCGCGCTTGTATGAACCCATATCTTACACAATGGCTTTGGGCGGCAAACGCATACGCCCGGTGCTAGTGTTGATGGCCTGCGAAGCAGTAGGCGGTGATGTTGAAAAGGCGGTGCTTCCGGCAGTGGGCTTGGAGATGTACCATAATTTCACATTGCTTCACGACGATGTTATGGACAAAGCCGATGTGCGTCGTGGACAACCAACCGTGCACGTTAAGTGGGACGAAAACACAGCCATACTGTCGGGCGATGCTATGCTTACAATGGCCACCCAACTTATTGCCAAGGCCGATGCTGAAGTGATGCCTAAAGTGATGGAACTATATAACCGCACAGCAATGGAAATCTATGAAGGTCAGCAATACGACATGGATTTTGAAAATCGTGACGATGTGACTGTGGATGAATATATCAACATGATAAGGCTAAAGACCTCGGTGCTACTTGGCTGTGCCTGCAAGATGGGAGCGCTAATAGGTGGAGCCGATGAAGAAACAGCGCAAAAGTTTTATGAAATAGGCGAGAATGTGGGCCTTGCATTCCAGTTGCAAGACGATATGCTTGACGTGTGGGGCGATGAGGCCACTTTTGGCAAAGCGATAGGCGGCGACATTATGAACAACAAGAAAACGTTCTTGCTCATTAATGCGTGCCAACGTGCCACTGACGACAATCGCATAGAACTCGGCTTGTGGCTAAGCACCAAAAATGCCAGCCGCGCAGTTAAGGTGCCAGCCGTGACAGCAATATATGAACGCTTGGGCTTGAAGGAATTGTCGGAACAAGCAATTGAAAACTATAACAACAAGGCGCTTGCAGCAGTGTTTGACACAGCCATGAGCGAAGATGCAAAAAAGTCGTTTGTGGACTTGATAGGCCGTCTTGTGAAACGCGACCGTTAAAAAAAAGGATATGATTGACACTCATACGCATCTCTATCTGGAGGAATTTGATGCCGACCGCAGCGACGCTGTGATGCGTGCCGTGGATAGTGGCGTGAGTCATATGATATTGCCGAACGTAGATTTGACGACAATCGATGCCATGCATAGCCTTCACAGTGAGTTCCCGCAGCACACATCGATGGCTATGGGATTTCACCCTACGGAGGTTGATGCCGACTATAAGACATCGTTGGATGTAGTGTATAGGCATTTTGCGGAGCGTAAGTATGTGGCAGTGGGCGAAATCGGCATCGACCTTTATTGGGATGCCACCTATCGCAGCGAGCAGATGAAGGCCCTTGATGTGCAGTTTCATTGGGCTGTGGAGATGGGTTTGCCGGTTATTATTCATTGTCGCGAGGGCATATCGACGGTGTTTGAGGTGATGGATTCGTTTCGAGGCGAATTGCCTAAAGGGGTGTTTCATAGTTTTACGGGAACTGTTGACGATGTGGCAGAAATACGCCGTCGCGGCGATTTTTATTTCGGAATCAATGGAATTGTCACGTTTAAGAAATCAACGATTCCTCAATTGTTGCCAGCCATAGGCATCGATCGATTGCTTCTTGAAACCGATTCTCCATATTTGGCGCCAGTGCCAAACCGAGGTCGCCGCAACGAGAGTGCCAACATTCCGCACATCAATGCTTGCATAGCGCAGCACCTGATGATGACTCCCGAACAGGTGTCGGCAAAGACCGATGCCAATGCAAAATGCTTGTTTGGAATTTGAAAAATAAAAGAATATAACAAAACCACTGAAGATAATGATAAGTAACCCCAAATTTGACGAGTTGGAATCAATAGGCGAATATTTGAAATATGTGCCTTATGATGTTAGCCGAGTGCAATTGTATTCGGCCAGCGACCTTTATGACAAATTTGATGCAGCCGACCCCGAAAAGTCGTTTGCACAGTGTTACGATACATATGTTTATCAGCATTTTATAAAAACAGGCAAGATAACCTTTAGCGCCAAGGAAAAACTTGCACGCTCGCTACACGACCACAGCATAATAGTGGCGGTAGATAAGTTTTTGGGCGAACGCGATGTGATGAAGATGGTGGGCGTGATGGGTGGCCATGGCGCATCGCGAAGCGACGAGATGTATGCCAAGGTGGCCCGATTGAGCAAAGAACTCACAGAGAAAGGTTACACCATGGTTAGCGGTGGCGGACCGGGTGCAATGGAGGCCACACACTTGGGCGCATGGATGGCCGGACGCAGCGAAGCCGACCTTGCCGATGCAATAGCAATGCTGCAAGTAGCGCCAATGTTTACCGACAAGTTGTGGCTCTCGAGTGCTATGGCTGTGATGGAAAAGTATCCGCGAGGCCAATATGAGAGTCTTGGAATACCCACATGGCTCTATGGTCACGAGCCAGCAACACCTTTTGCGTCGCACATAGCAAAATTGTTTCAAAACAGCATCAGAGAGGACGGCATTTTGACAATGGCAATGGGTGGTGTGGTGTATTCGCCAGGAAGTGCCGGAACGGTGCAGGAAATATTTCAAGATGCTGTTCAGAATCACTATCTGTCGCTCGAGGTGTCGAGTCCGATGATTTTCTTAGGCAAGGAATTCTGGACAAAGGAAATGCCTTTCTACACTATGCTCGAGCACTTGGTTGAAAAATCGAAGTACCGCAACCTGCACCTTGCTCTAACTGACGATGTTGATGAGGTGGTGGCGAAGTTAGAGGAGTTTAACAAGACTTTGAAAAAATAACTGAATGCGCGTGCCGGTTATGGCATTGAACGGCAAACGTGCAAGCAAGAAAATTAGAAAACAGGATTAAACAAAAAAACAAGGATATAAATATGTCAAATAAACTTATAACAATAGCAATCGACGGTTTTTCTTCGTCGGGCAAAAGCACAATGGCAAAGGTTCTTGCCAAAAACATTGGTTATGCTTATATCGACAGCGGAGCGATGTATCGCGCAGTTACTCTTTATAGCCTAGATAACGGTTTGCTTGGAGAAGACGGCAAAGTGAACGAGGAAAAGTTGTCGGCAGTAATCGACGACATAAAGATAACATTTGGAGTTAACAAAGAAACTGGAGCCACTGAAACCTATTTGAACGGAGAGAATGTGGAAGGCAAGATTCGCGACATGCGAGTGTCGAATTCGGTGAGCATAATTGCGGCAATTCCGTTTGTGCGCCATGCCTTGGTGCGCCAGCAACAAATGTTAGGCAAAGGCAAGGGTATAGTGATGGATGGTCGTGACATAGGCACTACTGTATTTCCTGATGCGGAAATGAAGGTGTTTGTTAACGCATCGGCCGAAACGCGCGCTCAACGCCGTTATGAAGAACTTCGCGGCAAGGGTGACACTACCACCACCTACGAAGAGGTGCTTGAGAATGTTAAGTCGCGCGACTATCTCGACACACACCGTGAGGAGAGTCCGCTTCGCAAGGCTGAGGATGCCGTAGAACTCGACAATAGCAACATGAGTAGAGATGAGCAAAACCAATGGTTGCTTAACCTCTATAACGAGATTGTGGCACAATAAAACAGAGCGTGTCATAAAGATAGATAACAAAAATCACAGGCAGACAAAAAATCATAAATGGCAGTTATTGAGATTGATAGCGGTTCGGGATTTTGTTTTGGAGTGGTTACGGCCATACAAAAGGCAGAGGAAGAAATCAATAAGTCGGGGCATCTTTATTGCCTTGGCGACATTGTTCACAATAGCAACGAGGTGGAACGCTTGCGTAGCAAAGGCCTTGAAACCATCACCCACGAGCAGTTGAAGCAACTGCGAAGTGTGAAAGTTTTGCTCAGAGCGCATGGCGAGCCCCCTGAAACCTATAAAGTGGCTCAAGATAACGGCATTGAGATAATTGATGCCACATGCCCAGTGGTGCTTCAATTGCAAAAACGCATAAGCACAACCTATCACGACACCGAAGGCGAAAGTGAGCCACAGGTGGTGATATATGGCAAAAAGGGCCATGCCGAGGTTAATGGTTTGGTGGGCCAAACCGAAGGTAAAGCCTTGGTGATAGAGGGAGTTGATGAGGTGGAGAAGATTGACTTTTCGCGCAATATCTACTTGTATTCGCAAACCACAAAGTCGCTCGACGGATTTAAGAAGGTGGTAGGCGAGATAGAGCGTCGCATAGCGGGCCATGATGTGCAATTTAAGAGTTTCGACACCATTTGCCGCCGAGTGGCCAACCGCATACCTCAGATACAAGAATTTGCCAAAAATCACGATGTGATACTATTTGTGTGCGGAAGCAAGAGCAGTAACGGCCGCATCTTGTTTGAGGAATGCCGCAAGGTGAATGCGTTGAGTTATTTGATTAGTAACGAAACCGAAATAGACATGTCGTGGTTTGAGGGGAATGAGCATATAGGCATATGTGGAGCAACATCCACACCTATGTGGCTTATGAACCAGGTGAAGGAATTTCTCAATGAGAAGTTAAATAAAGAATAATTCATATTGAAGTTAAAAAAACATATGAGCGTAACATTATCGAGCAGTACAGACGACATCAACTTGCAGCATCCCGAACTGTGGACCATGCATTTGGGTGTAGGGAAAGAGAGCATCAACTATGTTCTTTATTCCAAACAGCAAGACAATTCGTTGATTTCGGGCACTGTGGCTCTTGATACGGCATTTGGCAATTATCTGAAGAGCGTGGAAAATTGCATCTACGACAATCCGTTGTTTCTGAAGCCCTATGGTGAGGTGAAGGTGTTGGTCGAAAGCAATCACTTTATGGTTATGCCAAACGAAATCGACGATTATGACACATGTCACGATATCATGGAAACGGCATTTCCCGAAGCAGAGGGCGAATTTGCCCTTTGCCCAATGCCACAATGCGGCACATTGATGGGATTTGAGATGCCAAAGGGTTTGGAGGCGTTTTTGCAACGCACATTCTATAATCCGCCAATTATGCATCAATTGGTGCCTTTGTGCGAATACTATAAGTTGAAGCAAGAGCAAACGTCGATAAGACGAATGTTTGTGCATCTTCACGACAAAAAATTAGATTTGTGCTTATATAACAAAGGCGCTTTGGCCATGACCAACAGTTATGTTTTTCACGCCATAGAAGATGCCGCCTACTATGCACTGCATGCGTGGCAAGACTATGGGTTCGACGGGTTGGCCGATGAGGTTCAATTGTCGGGCGACAAGCATTTGCGCGATGCCATAACGCCAATAATGAGAAAATACATCAATTTTGTGATGCCTGCCATATTCCCGGCTGCAGCAATGCGTATAGGCCACGATGCGGTGAAGGCTCCTTACGAATTAATACTACTTGCCTTATGCGAATAATTAGAGGAAAATATGGCCGTCGACGTTTTGATGTGCCTAATAATATTAGTGCTCGTCCTACCACTGACTTTGCCCGTGAAAATATCTTCAACGTGTTAGAAAACATGATTGACCTTGAGGGTGTGGTGGCTCTCGACCTTTTTGCGGGTACGGGAGCGGTGAGCTTTGAGTTTCTTTCGCGAGAATGCGAATCGGTGACAACTGTGGAAAAAAGCCATGTGCAGTTTAACTTTATTCGCAAAGTGCGCGACCAACTCAATGTTAAAAACATGACCCTGATTAAGGGCGATGCATTTAAGTTTATCGAAACCACCAAGCAAAAGTTTGATGTGATTTTTGTGGACCCTCCATACGATTTGCCTAATTTCGGCGAAATTCCGGAAAAAATCCTTTCTTCAGAGTTGGTGAAAGACGGCACCATATTTGTGATGGAGCACAGCAAAAACTACGACTTCTCGCATTTGCCTCACTTTGACCAGCATCGCACCTACGGAAGTGTGAACTTTTCGATATTTGTGATAGGTGGTGCCGATGCCCCCGAAGAAGCCGAAGAGTGAGCCAAATTTTTTTGATTCGCTGAAACAAAAACATTTTATAGAATAGAATTTTAACCCCCCAAACAGACGTATAGTTATGACCAGAATTTTTATAGCATTGTTGCTAATGGTGTCGAGTATTACAATCTCGATGCATGCCGATACCAAAATAAGTGTAGTGGAACGCCCCAATACGGAAATGCGAAATTCTCACTATGTGAGTTATCCAGCACCGTTGCAAAGTCAGAATTTCATAAAACTGCCAGTAGGTTCAATTAAGCCACAAGGCTGGGTGCGCCGATACTTGGAATTGCAAAAGGAAGGCTTGACAGGCCATTTGGGCGAAATCAGCGCATGGCTTGAAAAGAAAAATAATGCTTGGCTTCAGCAGGGTGGCGACCATGGTTGGGAAGAAGTGCCCTATTGGTTGAAGGGTTACGGAAACTTGGCCTATATTCTTGGCGACCAAAAGATGATTGACGAGACCAAGGTTTGGCTTGAGGGTGTGTTTGCCAGCGTGCAGCCTGACGGATATTTTGGCCCAGTTAATGAGCGAAATGGCCGCCGTGAATTGTGGGCGCACATGATTATGCTTTGGTGCTTGCAGAGTTACTATGAATATAGTGGCGACCAACGAGTAATCGATTTGATGACCAACTATTTTAAGTGGCAAATGACCGTTCCCGACGAAAAACTGCTTGAAGACTATTGGGAAAACAGCCGCGGCGGCGACAACATTGTGAGTGTGCTTTGGCTTTATAGCCACACCAAAGAGCCATTTTTGCTTGAACTTGCTAAAAAATTGCATCGAAACACTGCCGACTGGACAAAGTCGACTTCGTTGCCAAACTGGCATAACGTTAACATTGCTCAGTGCTTCCGTGAGCCAGCCACAATGTACATGGCCACCGGCGACTCAACACTACTAAGTGCAACCTACAATGTACATAATCTAATACGTCGCACATTTGGGCAAGTGCCGGGCGGTATGTTTGGCAGTGATGAAAATGCCCGATTGGGATACATCGACCCACGTCAGGGAGTTGAAACATGTGGCATGGTTGAGCAGATGGCAAGCGATGAATTGTTGCTTTGCATGACCGGTGACCCTATGTGGGCCGAGCATTGCGAAGAAGTGGCATTTAACACATATCCGGCTGCAGTGATGCCCGACTTTAAGGCATTGCGATATATCACTTCGCCAAATCAAACCATCAGCGACAGCAAAAACCATGCTCCAGGTATCGACAACAATGGTCCGTTCTTGTCGATGAATCCCTTTAGCAGCCGCTGCTGTCAGCATAATCATGCTCAAGGATGGCCTTACTATAGTGAACATTTAATGTTGGCTACACCCGACAATGGTGTGGCTGCTGCAATCTACTCGGCTTGCGAGGCTACGCTAAAGGTGGCCGATGGCAAAGAGATAACTATTGTTGAAACCACCAACTATCCTTTTGAGGAATCAATTACGTTTACCGTAAAGGTGAAGGGTAAAGTGCAATTCCCGTTCTATTTGCGCATTCCGTCGTGGACCAATGGCGCAGAGGTGTTGATAAATGGCAAGAAGGCAAGTGTGACACCTGTGCAAGGCAAATATTATTGCATTGACCGCACATGGAAAAACGGTGACAAGGTGACTTTGAATGTTCCGATGCATTTGCGTATGCGCACTTGGCAAGTGAATAAAAACAGTGTCAGCGTTGACCACGGCCCGCTCACTTACTCATTGCGCATTGAAGAAAAATATGTAAAACGCAGCAGTACAGAAACAGCCATTGGCGACAGCCGTTGGCAAGCAAATGCCGATGCCAGCAAGTGGCCAACCACTGAAATATATGCCGGCAGCGATTGGAATTATGCTCTTGTTCTTGATAAAGACGATGTGTTGAAAAACTTTAAGGTGGTGCGAAAGCCATGGCCAGCCGACAACTTCCCGTTCACTCTTGAAAGCGTGCCGGTGGAAATTCATACCGTAGGCCGCAAAGTGCCAAGTTGGGGATTTGATGAATATGGCTTGACGGCAGTTTTGCCAGAGGAAAACGCTGCTAAGGGCGAAAAAGAACAGATAACATTGGTGCCAATGGGTGCGGCTCGTTTGCGTATTTCAGCGTTCCCTAATACAAAGGAATAATTAATAAAAAACAATCAAGATATATGAAGAAAAGTGTATTATTATTTGTAGCAAGTGCGATGGCACTGATGGCTTCGGCACAAGACAAGCCCAAAGCCTATATAGTGTCGAATGCTCACTTCGACTCACAATGGAATTGGGATGTTCAGACTTCGATTAAAAGTTATATCCCAAAGACCTTAAACACTAACCTGATGCTTTTGGAAAAGTATCCTAATTATGTGTTCAACTTTGAAGGCGGTATCAAGTACTATTGGATGAAAGAATATTATCCACATGAGTACGACATGATAAAGAAATATGTGAAAGAAGGCCGTTGGCACATCACAGGCGCATCGTGGGATGCTAATGACCCTAACATTCCGTCGCCAGAGTCGTTTATCCGCAATGTGATGTATGGTCAGCACTTCTATCGCAATGAGTTTGGTGTGTTGTCGACCGATATCTTCTTGCCCGACTGTTTTGGTTTTGGCTGGACATTGCCAACTATAGCCAACCACTGTGGTCTGATAGGGTTCTCTACACAAAAGTTGCAATGGCGCAACCATCCGTTCTATAAGACAGGAAAGAAGATTCCGTTTGAGATAGGTTTGTGGCAAGGTGTAGACGGAGCACGCATTATGTGTGTGGCCGACGCGCACAACTACACCACAAAGTGGAAAGACGGTGAAGACTTGAGCAACAGCAAGAGTTTGATGGGTTTCATAAAAAATAATGACGGCCTTAACACCGTGTATCATTATTACGGCACAGGCGATACCGGCGGCAGCCCAACTATCGCATCGGTGCGTGCCGTTGAGGCAGGTGTTAACGGCAACGGCCCAATTGAAATCATCAGTGCCACCAGCGACCAGTTGTATAAGGACTATATGCCATATGAAAACCATCCTGAATTGCCGGTTTTTGACGGCGAATTGCTGATGGACGTGCATGGCACAGGATGCTACACCTCGCAAGCCGCTATGAAGTGGTATAATCGTCGTAATGAGCAAATGGCAACAGCAGCCGAAAATGCTGCAGTGGTTGCCGATTGGTTTGGCGCAGTGGAATATCCTACAGAAATGCTTGGCGAAGCGTGGAAGCGTTTCGTATGGCACCAGTTCCACGACGACCTTACCGGCACAAGTTTGCCTCGCGCATATGAATTTTCTTGGAACGACGAGTTGATTAGCCTTAAGCAGTTTGCCGACGTATTGACCACCTCGGTGGGAGCGGTGAGCCGCAAAATGAACACACAAGTAAGCGGCATTCCAGTAGTGCTATATAATGCGGCAGCATATCAGGTGGCCGATATGGTTGAAATCATCATTGATTCGGCTAAGCCAATAAAGGGCGTAAAGGTGTATGATGAAAATGGCCGCAAGGTTAAGGCTCAAATGGTGAGTGCTGAGGGTAATAAGGCCAAGGTGCTAATTTCAGCCAATGTTCCGGCAATGGGCTATGTGGTGTATGACGTGCGTCCATCGTATGGCAAGGCAAAGGCGTTGTCGGTTGATGCAAACACTTTGGAAAACAGCGTGTATAAGTTGACGCTTGATGCTAACGGTGACATATGCTCGCTAATCGACAAACGTAACGGCAAGCAATTGGTGGCCGATGGAAAGGCGTTCAGATTGGCATTGTTTACTTCAAACATGTCGACCGCATGGCCAGCATGGGAAATTATGCGCGGCGAAATAGAGAAAACTCCACAAT
The DNA here is from genome assembly GCA_045613305.1 of Muribaculaceae bacterium. Taxonomy (GTDB): domain Bacteria; phylum Bacteroidota; class Bacteroidia; order Bacteroidales; family Muribaculaceae; genus SFTJ01. Next base: position 2,106 of record JAZLAU010000027.1, on the reverse strand, counting down.
CGATACCTGGAGCAAAAATTACTATGGTTGAAAACGGAGAATTGCGTAAGACACTTAAGGTGGAACGTGCGTTTGGCGCCGGCAATTCTACGATAGTGCAATATATTAGTTTGAATGAGGGAGGCCAAGCCGACCGAGTGGATGTGTATAACGAAGTAGACTGGAAGGAAACCAACTCATTGCTAAAGGTTGAATTCCCAATGTCGTATTCAAATGCAAAGGCTACCTACGACCTTGGCATCGGTGCCATAGAAAGAGGCAACAACACCGACCAAGCCTATGAAGTGATATCGCAACAATGGACCGATTTGACTGCAGCCGACGGCTCATATGGTATGTCGGTGCTAAACGATGGTAAGTATGGATGGGATAAACCAAACGACAACACCATACGCTTGACCTTGCTGCATACCCCAGGCACAAAGGGCAATTATGCATATCAGAGCAAGCAAGACCAGGGTAAGCACCACTTCACTTATTCGCTTGTGGCGCATTCAGGCTCTTATCAGCAAGCAGGAGTGGTGGCCAAGGCCGAAATACTTAACCAAAGCATTAAGGGCTTTGTGGCACCAAAGCATAAGGGCGAATTGGGCAAGAAATACTCGTTTGTGAGTGGTGACAATGAAAACGTTATCCTAAAGGCTTTGAAGAAGGCTGAAGATGGAAGCGGCGACTACATTGTGCGTTTCTTCGAAACATCGGGCAAGGGTGCCCAAAAGGCTAATTTCACTTTCCCTGTGGCTATTGAATCGGCATCGGAAGTGAATGGTATAGAGGACAAAATAGGCGAAGCGAACATTTCGGGCAAAAACTTGAATGTGGAAATAGGCAAGTATGGAATTAAGACCTTCCGTGTGAGATTGGCTAATGCTCCTACAAGCATATCGCCAATCAACCAAGCGGAAGTGGTGTTGCCTTATAACACTCAGGTGGCAAGTTATAATGCTTTCCGCAGAAATGCCAACTTCGACGGTCGCGGAAACTCTTATCCTGCAGAATTATTCCCTGCAGAGGTTGTGTACAAGGGTGTAAAGTTTAATCTTGCTGAAGCTGATGAAAACAATGGCGTGAAGTGCGAAAGCCAAGAAGTGGAAATCCCTGCAGGCTATAATAAACTATATCTTCTTGCAGCGTCTACTTCGCGCGACTCAAAGACACAGTTCACATTTAAGGGCGGCAAGAATGGCGAAGAAACAAAAGAAGTTATGGTTCCGTCGTATTCAGAATTTGTGGGACAATGGGGCCATTACGGACACACAGAGGGCTACCTTAAGCCAGTGGATGTGGCATATGTGGGCACTCACCGTCACAATATGCTTAAGGGCGACTTACACTATGAGTTTGCCTATATGTTTATGATTCCTGTTGATGTGCCTGCTGGAGCAACTAAGGTTCAATTGCCACAAAATCCTCAGATAGCCATCTTTGCTGCAACTGTTGCCAACGATGACAATGCAATATTGCCAGCCACTGACCTTTTGGATGTGGATTTGCCAGAAAAGGAAGTGAGCAATGAGGTAGTTACTCGCAAGAACTTCTTGGTGGGCAAGTCATGCATAGAACGCACAGGCGAAGTTAACCGTAGAGAAAAGGCAGAATTTGCAGTTGACGGCAATCCTGAAACAAAGTGGTGTGACGTGGGCAGCGACCAACGCTTGAAATATGTGGCTTATGACCTTGGTGAAGTTATGACAATTAAGGGCTGGAGTGTGCTGCATGCTTCGTTTGAAAGTTTGGATTACACTACTAAGGAATTTAGCCTTCAAGTGAAGGAAAACGAAGGCGACCAATGGCGAACAGTGGACACCGTACACGACAATACTGACGTAGAGACCGACCGCACTCTTAGCGAAGCAGTGAAGGCTCGTTATGTGAGACTATATATCACCAAGCCTGACCAAAGCGAAGGTTTTGTAAGCAGAATTTACGAATTCCAAGTGTTCTGATAAATGAATAAAAGCAGATTAATAATAATTGCAACACTTGCTACAGCCCTTATGACAGGGGCTGTGGCGAGTGCCAAAAAACTCAGGGAGCAAACGGCGTTTCAAACCGGCCAGCCATGGAAACCCACAACCGACAATCGTGCCGATGTGGCAATAGTGT
>JAZLAU010000026.1:0-115282 GCA_045613305.1 Muribaculaceae bacterium | reverse complement strand
CTCCGTGTCTGCCCGGTGACGCCTGATTTATTCGTTTACCTGTCGTTTTAGGAAATTGTGACGAGGACAATGTTCTCAGGTCTTCACCTTTTCCTTGTCTCTCACTGTTGTTGTTTCCTTTCGCAATAATTTCAAAGATCTATTTTCTTTTACCTAAGGCGGTAAAAAAACGCCCACGATTTTTCACGAGGCGATTGGTTCTGCAAAGTTAAAACAAATATTTCGAATCCACCAAATTTTTTATCAACTTTTTTTTGGTTTTTTTGGCCCGCTCTCAAATTTTCATCTTTGAGCGACTGTTTTATCGTTTGCGGGTACAAAATTACTCTAAAAATTCAATACCGCAAAATATTTTTTAAGATTTCTTTTGTGATTTTTCATATTCTTTTCAAAATTTCGCAGAAAGTGCAATTAAACTCTCCATATGCGCCGAGATGGCAAACGGTGTTTGCAGTTTTCAAGATTTGTAGTATCTTCGCAAAAAAAAGCACAAACACCTATTTATAATAAATTATAGAAAGACTATGAAGAAACTCTTTTTATCATTATGCACAATTATCTGCCTCGCCATCTCGACTGAAGCAGCCACTTTGCAGCAAATGAGATTTCACTGCGCCAACGACACGCTGAAAATTAATGAGCTCTTAAAGCAAGGCATAGCGAGCGGTCTCACCGACGCAAACGACATCGTGATGAAATACTGCGAACTGCTCATGGGCACTGAATATGTGGCTCACACGCTTGAGGGCGAAAAGGAAATGTTGACAATAAACATCGACCAGCTTGACTGCACCACTTTTGTGGAAACACTTTATGCCCTCACTCGCACAACCCTGTCGGGCAGATATTCTTGGCGCGACTACGCTCAGCACTTGGAATCGATAAGATATCGCAACGGCATAATAAAGGGTTATGCTTCACGCCTGCACTACATAAGCGACTGGATTATAGACAACGCTTATAGAGGCAACCTTAAGGAGGTGACTCAAAACATTCCGGGAGCTAAATACAATGTTAAAAACATTGATTTCATGAGCAAAAACCGAGACAAATACCCTTCGTTGGCCGACGATGAAACTTTTGCTACCATAAAAAGCAACGAAATCGGTTATCGTAACCACCGTTTCCCATTTTTGAAAGTGGAATGGAACAATATCAATAAGATAAAATCTCACTTAAAAGAAGGCGATTTTGTGGCAATTGTGACAAAAATAAAAGGCCTTGACGTGCAACATATGGGAGTAATCACAAAAAAAGACGGTATCCCCTATTTGCTTAACGCTTCATCGGCTGGAAAAAAAGTGCAAATCGAAGAAGAAGACCTTGCCGAATATCTTCGCCGCAGCAAGAACGCCATAGGCATCAGAATTTTCAGAATGGTTGAATAATTACCAATCAGCATAAGTTTCAAAGGACAGGCTCGCGAGTCTGTCCTTTTTTTGATATCCATCGGCCGCATTTGCAGCATTAAAGTTATCGTTTAGAGTTTGCGTTTGCGCCAGTTTAAACTTGTGACATTATTTCGACATTAAATTGCATCGTCTGTCAATCGTACACATCTGTATCACAAACATTTAGCCGTTCGCCCCTCAAAATAGCATATTTCCGCAACGCTATTTATTGACGGGACACTATAGACACAAAAAAGGTCAACCCGAAGGATTGACCTTTTTAAAAATATACTGTTTAAAAGAATTGTTCTTTTATTCAGCTGCTGTTTCTTCAGCCTTTGGAGCTTCAACTTCAGCCTTAGGAGCAGCTTTGCGGCTACGGCGAGTAGCTTTAGCCTTCTTGCCAGCCTTTTCCTTAAGCATATTTTCGTTGTAGTCAACAAGTTCAATGAAGCAAGTCTTAGCATTGTCACCAAGACGGTTGCCAGTCTTAAGGATACGAGTGTATCCACCTGGACGGTCAGCAATCTTCTTAGCGATGTTGTTGAACAACTCGTTAACAGCGGCATTGTTTTGTAGGTAGCTGAATACCACGCGACGGTTTGGAGTATCGTCAGTCTTAGCGCGGTTGATGATTGGCTCAGCGTAGATTCTCAATGCCTTTGCCTTAGCCAAAGTAGTGAAAATTCTCTTGTGTTCAATAAGAGAAATTGTCATGTTAGCCAAAAGAGCATCGCGATGCGCTTTTTTACGGCCTAGGTGATTGAATTTTTTATTGTGTCTCATCGTTAATTACTCTTTATCTAATTTATACTTTGTAATATCCATACCAAACGACAACTTAAGGTCGGCCAACAATTGGTCAAGTTCGGTTAGAGACTTCTTACCGAAGTTACGGAACTTAAGAAGGTCAGTCTTGTTGTAGCGAACCAACTCACCAAGAGTTTCAACTTCAGCCGACTTCAAGCAGTTAAGCGCACGTACTGAAAGGTCCATATCAACAAGCTTGGTCTTAAGAAGTTGACGCATGTGCAATACTTCTTCATCGAATTCTTCATTGCCTTCTGATTCAGCGACATCAAGAGAAATCTTATCGTCAGAGAACAATAGGAAGTGGTGAATCAATATCTTAGCAGCTTCTTTAAGAGCGTCCTTTGGAAGGATAGATCCATCTGTTGTAATTTCAATAACAAGTTTTTCGTAGTCAGTCTTCTGTTCTACGCGGTAGTTTTCAGTGTAATACTTAACATTAATAATAGGAGTGTAAATCGAGTCGATAGCAATCACGTCGATAGCATCGTTAGGATTTTCGTTTTCGTTAGCTGGAACATAGCCACGACCCTTATTAATAGTAAGTTCGATTTGGAAACTTGCGCTTGGATCCAAATGACAAATCACTAGATCAGGATTCAAAACTTCGAAACCTGTTAGCATTTTGCTAATGTCACTGGCTCTAAACACATCCTGACCCGAAACTTTAACTGTAGCCTTCTCAAATTCAGCATCTTCTACTATTTGCTTCAAGCGCACCTTTTTAAGGTTAAGAATGATGTTAGTAACATCTTCCTTAACGCCAGGGATAGTAGCAAATTCATGTTTTACGCCGTCGATGCGGATAGAAGAGATAGCGAATCCTTCAAGAGAATTCAAAAGCACTCTTCTAAGAGCATTTCCGACAGTAACGCCATAACCAGGTTCCAATGGACGGAACTCGAATTTGCCGAAAAAGTTGTCGGCTTCCAACATTAATACATTGTCGGGTTTTTGAAATGCTAATATAGCCATGGATCTTATTAAATTTATTGTTTAGAGTACAATTCTACAATCAACTGTTCCTTGATGTTTTCAGGGATGTCTTCACGTTGTGGGTTGTGAAGCAACTTACCACCCTTAACGCTTTCGTCCCATTCAATCCAAGGATATTTGCTGTGATTGAAACCAGCAAGAGCATCAGCGATTACTTCAAGCGACTTAGACTTTTCGCGAACTGCGATGATTTCGCCAGCCTTAACTGAGTAAGAAGGGATGTTAACAACGCTACCGTTAACAGTGATGTGACGGTGAAGCACCAATTGACGAGCAGCTGCACGAGTTGGAGCAATACCCAAACGATAAACGATGTTGTCAAGGCGAGCTTCTAGCAATTGTAGCAACAACTCACCAGTGATACCCTTCATTGAAGAGGCTTTCTTAAAATAGTTACGGAATTGCTTTTCAAGAACACCATAAGTGTACTTAGCTTTTTGCTTTTCAAGCAATTGAGTACCGTATTCAGACATTTTTCTGCGCTTGTTGGCACCATGTTGTCCTGGAGGGTTCTTCTTCTTAGCAAGAACCTTATCTTCACCGAAAATTGGTTCGCCTAACTTACGAGCGATTTTTGTTTTTGGACCGGTATATCTAGCCATTTTTTTAATTATTAAAGTTATGCGAATCTCGAAAGTGCAGCCGCGATTGCAGAGAGGTTGTTCGTTATATACAATCTATTCACTTTATGAGACTCTTGGTTTGAAATTAATTTAAGAGTTTTATTGCTTAAAAAACTAAATATTAAACTCTTCTTCTCTTTGGAGGACGACATCCGTTGTGTGGTAGTGGAGTAACGTCAATGATTTCAGTTACTTCGATACCTGCACCGTGGATTGTACGGATAGCTGATTCGCGACCGTTACCTGGACCCTTAACATAAGCCTTCACCTTGCGAAGACCAAGGTCGAATGCAACCTTTGCGCAATCTTGAGCTGCCATTTGTGCTGCATATGGAGTGTTCTTCTTAGAACCACGGAAACCCATCTTACCTGCACTTGACCAAGAAATAACTTGTCCCTCGCCGTTTGCAAGGCACACAATAATGTTGTTGAAAGAAGAATGAACGTGCAATTGGCCGATACCATCAACCTTAACATTTCTCTTCTTAGCTGCGACTGTTTTTTTTGCCATACTTTAATATTATTTAGTAGCTTTCTTTTTGTTAGCAACTGTTTTCTTACGGCCCTTACGTGTACGGGCATTGTTCTTTGTGCTTTGACCACGTACTGGCAAACCAATACGGTGACGGATACCACGATAGCAACCGATGTCCATCAAGCGCTTAATGTTCAACTGAGTTTCGCTACGAAGGTCACCTTCTACCTTGTAGTTAGCGCCGATTACTTCACGCACTTTAGCAGCTTGAGCGTCGCTCCAGTCCTTAACCTTGATATCTTCGCTGATACCTGCAGTCTTTAGAATGGTAGATGCAGCGCTACGGCCGATTCCATAAATATAAGTCAAGGCGATAACACCTCTTTTATTTTGGGGCAAGTCTACCCCGACAATTCTTACTGCCATATATTATTATTATATTTTTTTCAAAAATAATATAAATTATCCTTGACGTTGTTTGTACTTAGGATTTTTCTTGTTAATCACATATAAGCGTCCTTTACGGCGAACAATCTTGCATTCTGGGGTACGCTTCTTAACTGATGCTTTTACTTTCATGTCTTATGTAATTTTTTTTATTTGTATCTAAAAGCAATTCTTCCTTTTGAGAGATCGTAAGGTGACATTTCCACTTTCACTTTGTCGCCTGGCAGAATCTTAATATAGTGCATTCGCATCTTACCCGAAATGTGGGCTGTAATCTCATGACCATTTTCCAATTCCACTCGGAACATCGCGTTTGATAATGCTTCTACGATAACTCCGTCTTGCTCGATAGCTTGTTGTTTTGCCATATAATTAATTAAATCGATTTATCTCCTAAAACTTCTTCAATAAATTCGAACGATGATAAAATATCAGGTTCACCATTATGGATTGCTATAGTGTGTTCAAAGTGCGCTGAAGGTTTTCTGTCGCGCGTGCGGCAAGTCCATCCGTCACGTTCAAACACCACATTTTTGCTTCCCATATTAATCATCGGCTCAATTGCAATCACCATGCCGTTTTTAAGCAACGGCCCTATTCCACGTCGGCCATAATTTGGCACCTCTGGATCTTCATGCAATTTTTTACCAACGCCGTGACCCGTTAGCTCTCTGACCACGCTGTAACCCCTCTTCTCGCAATATTCCTGAACAGCATTGCCAATGTGGCCAATGCGATTGCCCGGAACGGCTTGCTCAATGCCTTTGTAGAGCGACTCCTTAGTAGTCTTCAACAACTGAAGCACCTCAGGGTCCACTTCTCCAACGCAGAATGTATAGGCCGAGTCGCCATTATAACCGTTTTTAACGGCACCGCAGTCAATCGACACTATATCACCCTCACGAAGGGCATAGTTTGAAGGGATTCCATGCACCACATTCTCGTTAACCGATATGCAGAGCGAGTTAGGAAAGCCTGCATATCCAAGGAATCCAGGCACTGCGCCTTGCGAGCGAATGAATTCCTCGGCTATGCTATCAAGTTTAAGAGTTGTAATCCCTGGGGCAATCCACTTAGCCATTTCGCCAAGAGTGCGCGCCACCACGAGATTAGCCTCTCTTATCAGTTCAATTTCTTCTTCGGTTTTAAGATAAATCATTTATTATGCCTCCTTATAGCCTATTAATAGCTTGAGCGGCCTTTAATTTTACCTGACTTCATCAAGCCGTCATAGTGGTGCATGCTCAAATGACTTTCGATTTGAGCCAAAGTGTCAAGCACTACACCCACCATGATAAGCAAAGATGTACCACCAAAGAATTGTGCAAATTCTCTACTTATACCACAAAGGCTTGCAAATGCTGGCAAGATTGCCACGATGCCCAAGAACAATGAACCTGGAGCAGTGATGCGCGACATGATTGAGTCAAGATACTCAGCAGTCTTAGTACCTGGCTTTATGCCTGGCACAAAACCTTGGTTGCGCTTCAAACCGTCGGCGATGTCATTTGGACGAACAGTTACAGCAGTGTAGAAATAAGTGAATGCTATGATTAGGATGAAGTAAACAGCGTTATACCAGAAACCGTTCATGTCGCTAAACTCGCGAACAACCCAGCTGTTTTGACCGTTACTTCCGAAACCAGCAAGAGTGATAGGGATAAACATGATTGCTTGCGCAAAGATGATAGGCATAACGTTTGCAGCGTTAACCTTCAATGGAATGTATTGGCGAACACCACCCACTTGACGGTTACCAACAATGCGCTTTGCATATTGCACTGGCACACGGCGTACACCTTGAACCAACATAACAGCGCCTGCGATAACAGCAAACAAGAAAATGAATTCTACCAAGAACATTATCAAACCACCTTGAGCAGTAGTCAATCGGTTAGTAAATTCCTGAACAAATGCACCTGGGAATCGGGCAATGATACCCACCAAGATGATAAACGAAATACCGTTACCAATACCCTTGTCAGTGATCTTTTCGCCTAGCCACATGATAAACATACTACCAGCAGCCAAGATAATAGTCAAATAGAGCATTTCAAGGTAGCCAAAGCTAGAAACGCCACCAGCAGCTTGCACTTGATATTGAAGGTTCATCAAATAAGCTGGACCTTGAATCAAAAGAATAAGCACTGTTAGATAGCGAGTGTATTGGTTTAGCTTGGTACGACCACTCTCACCTTCACGTTGCCATTTTTGGAATTGTGGCAAAACCATACCCAAAAGTTGGATAACGATAGAAGCGGTGATGTATGGCATAATACCCAAAGCAAAAATTGAGGCCTGAGAGAATGCACCACCTGAGAACATGTCAAGCAATTGCATTAGACCGCCGCTTGTAAAGTTTCTCAAAGCGTCGAGCTCAGCAGGACTGATTCCCGGAAGAACCACATAACAACCGAATCGGTACATAAGCACCAACGCAATTGTTATTGTGATTCGCTTCCGCAAATCCTCAATTTTCCAAATGTTTTTTATTGTATCAACAAATCTCATTGGGATTCAGGATTAATTATAGTTTTTCAACTGTTCCGCCTGCTGCAACGATAGCTTCTTCAGCAGACTTAGAGAATGCGTTAGCAACAACGTCAACTTTCTTCGACAAAGTGCCAACACCAAGAATCTTCACCAATTGGTTCTTACGAGCCTTTCCTGCAGCGATCAAGTCAGCAACAGTCACCTTGTCAAGACCAGCAGCAACAGCTACTTCGTCAATAACAGCAAGATTGATGCCCTTGTATTCTACACGGAAATGATTCTTGAAACCAAACTTAGGCAAACGGCGTTGAAGTGGCATTTGACCGCCTTCGAAACCAACCTTAGCGCTGTAACCAGAACGAGACTTGGCACCCTTGTGACCACGAGTAGATGTTCCACCCTTGCCAGAACCAGCACCACGACCAATTCTCTTACCCTTTTTGTTTGAACCTACAGCAGGCTTTAAATTACTCAAATCCATAATCTAATTCTATTTTTAAGCGTTAGTCACTTCAACAAGATGACGTACTTTGTTTACCATTCCCATAACTTGTGGATTAGCTTCCTTTTCCACAACTTGATTCATTTTCTTAAGTCCAAGAGCATCTAGGGTTGCCTTTTGAGATGCAGGACGGCCGATACGGCTCTTTACTTGCTTAATAATGATTTTTGCCATGATTCTCAAAGAATTAACCGTTAAACACTTTGTCTAGACTTACACCACGATGTTGAGCCACTTGCATTGGGCTGCGCATTTCAGATAGAGCAGCGATTGTAGCCTTCACAAGGTTGTGTGGGTTTGAAGAGCCCTTGCTCTTTGCAAGAACGTCAGTAATACCAACGCTTTCAAGTACGGCACGCATCGCACCACCGGCCTTAACACCAGTACCAGGAGTAGCTGGCTTAAGGATGATGCGTGAGCCACCGAACTTAGCGATTTGTTCGTGAGGGATAGTACCCTTGTGAACAGGAACTTTGATAAGGTTCTTCTTAGCAGCTTCCACACCCTTAGCGATGGCTGTAGTCACTTCGTTTGCCTTACCAAGGCCATAACCGATAATGCCGTTTTCGTTACCTACAACGACAATTGCAGCGAAAGTGAATGTACGACCACCCTTAGTAACCTTTGTAGTACGATTGATTGCTACAAGGCGATCCTTCAATTCGATATCGTTAGTCGATTTAACTCTGTTATTTTTATTTACCATGATTTCTTAAAATTTAAGTCCGCCTTTGCGAGCGCCTTCAGCTAATGATTTAACTCTACCATGGAACAAGAAACCGTTACGGTCGAAAACCACTTCATTGATGCCAGCAGCGATTGCCTTTGCAGCAACGTTTTCGCCAACCTTTTCAGCGATTTCGCATTTTGTTCCTTCTGCAATTCCCTTAGAAGATGCAGCAACCAATGTAACACCAGCTTCGTCATCGATAAGCTGTACATAGATTTGCTTATTGCTTCTGAAAACACTCATACGTGGACGTGCAGCGCTACCAGAGATGCGGCCACGAATGCGCTTCTTGATTTTAATTCTTCTTGCTATCTTAGTTACCATAATTGTACTAATTATTATTTGGCAGATGCCGATTTACCTGACTTACGACGAATAACTTCACCAACGAACTTAATACCCTTACCCTTGTATGGTTCTGGCTTGCGGAATGTGCGAATCTTAGCGCAAATCTGACCAATCAATTGCTTATCACATGATTCAAGAGTGATAAGTGGGTTTTTGTTACGTTCGCTCTTTGCTTCAACCTTAACTTCAGCAGGAAGACGTAGGTAGATAGCGTGAGAGTAACCAAGTGTAAGTTCCAATACTTGACCTGTAGCTGCAGCACGATAACCTACACCCACTAGTTCAAGTTCCTTCTTGTAACCTTCACTAACACCAACAACCATGTTGTTGATTAGAGAACGGTAAAGACCGTGTTGAGCACGTGATTCACGTTCGTCATTTGGACGTTCTACATAAATGTGACCGTCTTCAACCTTGATTGTAAGTTCAGGATTCAACTTTTGTGACAACTCACCCTTAGGGCCCTTTACTGTGATTACGTTGTCCTTGATAGACACTTCAACCTTAGCAGGCAACACAATTGGCAATTTTCCTATTCTTGACATATTATATTCCTCCTATAGATTAATAAACGTAACACAATACTTCGCCACCAATTTGTTGTGCCTTTGCTTCCTTGTTAGTCATAAGACCCTTAGAAGTAGAGATGATAGCGATGCCTAAACCATTCAATACACGTGGCATGTCCTTGTAGCCAGTGTATTGGCGTAGACCTGGACGAGACACACGTTGTAAGCTCTTAATTGCGTTGACCTTGTCAACTGGATCGTACTTCAAAGCGATTTTGATAGTACCACCTGGAACATTGCCTTCAATGAACTTGTAGTTCAAGATGTAGCCTTGTTCGAAGAGGATCTTAGTGATTCCTCTTTTCAATTTCGAAGAAGGGATTTCAACGACTCTGTGTTGAGCCTTGATCGCATTCCTCAATCTTGTTAGATAATCTGCTATTGGATCAGTCATAAAAAATTTGTTTTAAATTGATTCGGTGGAATTGTCCGAACAATATTTAATACTAAAATTAACTGTAAATTCTCTTTAAAATATTACCAGCTTGCTTTCTTAACGCCTGGGATCAAGCCAGCCGATGCCATTTCGCGGAATTGGATACGCGAGATGCCGAACTGACGCATATAGCCCTTAGGACGGCCAGTGATCTTGCAACGGTTGTGCATACGAATTGGACAAGCGTTCTTTGGAAGTGCTTGAAGAGCTTCATAGTCGCCTGCTGCCTTTAGTTCTGCACGCTTTGCTGCATACTTAGCAACCAACTTTGCTCTCTTCACTTCACGAGCCTTCATTGATTCTTTTGCCATAGTTCTATATTAGTTTTTAGCGTTCTTAAAAGGTAGACCAAACTCCTTCAATAGAGCATAACCTTCTTCGTCAGTCTTAGCTGTTGTTACGAAAGTAATGTTCATACCCATCAACTTTTGAATAGTATCGATGTTGATTTCTGGGAAAATGATTTGTTCAGTGATACCTACTGTATAGTTGCCACGACCATCAAGCTTGCCTTCGATACCCTTGAAGTCACGGATACGTGGAAGAGCGATACGCACGAAACGTTCCATGAATTCATACATGCGGTCACGACGTAGAGTTACGCGCACACCGATAGGCATTTTCTTACGCAACTTGAAGTTTGAAATGTCCTTCTTTGACAAGGTTTGAACAGCCTTTTGACCAGTGATAAGAGTAAGCTCGTTGATAGCTGTTTCAATCACCTTCTTGTCAGCAGTTGCCTCACCTAGACCTTCATTGATTACAATCTTTACAAGGCGAGGTACCTGCATAGTAGAAGTGTAATTAAACTTCTTGAACAATGCAGGGGCAATTCTCTCTTCGTATTCTTTCTTTAGAGTTGTCATTATTTAATCTCCTCTCCTGATTTTTTAGAAATTCTTACTTTTTTGCCGTCCTCATTCACCTTATAACCCACGCGAGTTGGCTTACCACTCTTTGGGTCAAGAAGTTGCAAGTTAGAGATGTGAATTGGAGCTTCCATCTTAACAAGACCACCTTGAGGATTCTTTGCATTTGGCTTAGTGGCCTTTGTAACCACGTTGACACCTTCAACTACCGCACGGTTCTTGTCAGCAAGCACCTTAAGCACACGGCCGGTCTTGGTCTTGTCACTACCAGCGTTTACGTAAACGGTATCTCCCTTTTTGATATGCAATTTTGCCATATTCTTAATTATTCTCTTTATTAATTTTGATTAAAGAACTTCAGGCGCCAATGAAACGATCTTCATGTTTGTTGCACGCAATTCACGAGCCACAGGACCAAAGATACGAGTACCTCTCAATTCACCTGATGCATTCAATAACACGCATGCATTATCGTCAAAACGGATGTAAGAACCGTCTGCACGACGGATTTCCTTCTTTGTTCTAACAACTACTGCCTTCGATACAGTACCTTTCTTCACGTCAGAAGAAGGGATAGCGTTCTTTACGGTAACTACGATGATGTCACCTACTGAAGCGTAACGGCGACCTGTACCACCTAGTACACGGATGCAAAGCACTTCACGTGCGCCACTGTTATCTGCTACTACTAATCGACTTTCAGTCTGTATCATAATTACTTAGCTTTTTCGATTATTTCTACTAATCTCCATCTCTTAGTTTTGCTCAACGGACGAGTTTCCATTAGGCGCACTGTATCGCCGATATTGCACTCATTCTTTTCATCGTGAGCATGGTATTTCTTTGTCTTGTTGACAAACTTACCATAAATTGGGTGTTTCTCCTTCCACTTGATAGTAACAGTGATAGTCTTGTCACCCTTGTTGCTTGAAACAACCCCAATTCTTTCTTTTCTCAAATTTCTCTTTTCCATGTTATGTCTTGGGATTATTTAATGTTTAGTTCACGAGCACGCAACTCAGTCTTCATACGTGCAATCATTCTTCTATCTGCAGTAATCTTTGCAGGATTATCCAATGGTGAGATAGAGTGATTGATCTTTAGTTGAAGATATTCCTTTTCAGCCACTTCAAGGCGATCTTGCAATTCCTTGGTGCTTAATTCTTTGATTTCTTCCTTTTTCATAATCTATCTATATTACACGTTTTGAGATGGGTCGTAATCGCGTCTTACGACAAACTTGGTTGTAACTGGAAGTTTTTGAGCAGCCAAACGAAGCGCTTCCTTAGCGATATCGTAGCTAACGCCTTCAACTTCAAAAATTATACGGCCTGGAGTGATTGGGAAAACGTAAGCTTCTGGAGAACCTTTACCCTTACCCATACGTACATCGGCAGGCTTCTTAGTGATTGGCTTATCTGGGAAGATTCGGATCCAAATTTGACCTTGACGTTGCATGTGGCGTGTTACTGCTACACGGGCAGCTTCGATTTGACGAGCTGTGATCCACTTTGTTTCAAGAGATTTGATACCGAATGAACCGAAAGCCAACTGGTTACCACGACCAGCGACGCCCTTGCTGACGCCCTTGGCAGGTCTTCTGTATTTTAGTCTTCTAGGTTGTAACATTGTTCTGTACTAAAAATGTGTCGGTTTAACGATTGTTTTTTTGCTTTCTGAAGCCGCCCTTGCGTGCTCCGTTGTTATTACCACGACCTTCCTTGCTGTTTGTAGTGAATTGTGGTGCAAGATCCTTCTTGCCATACACTTCACCGCGGCAAATCCAAACCTTGATACCGATCAAGCCGACCTTAGTCAAAGCTGGTACCAAAGCATAGTCGATGTCAGCGCGCAAAGTATGAAGTGGTGTACGGCCTTCCTTGAACATTTCTGAACGTGCCATTTCTGCACCGTTCAAACGGCCACTCACTTGCACCTTGATACCTTCTGCACCAACACGCATTGTTGATGCGATAGCCATCTTCACTGCACGGCGGTAAGCGATCTTACCTTCCACTTGGTGAGCGATTTGTGATGCAACGATTTGTGCATCAAGTTCTGGACGCTTTACTTCATAGATGTTGATCTGAACATCCTTGTCGGTAATTTTCTTCAATTCTTCCTTTAGCTTGTCAACTTCGCTACCAGCCTTGCCGATAATCACGCCTGGACGTGATGTGCACACTGTGATTGTAACAAGCTTTAGAGTTCTCTCAATAACAATGCGAGACACACTACCCTTTGCCAAACGAGCATTAAGATACTTGCGGATCTTTGAGTCTTCTAACAAAGTATCTCCATAGTTATTGCCACCATACCAGTTAGAATCCCAACCTCTGATGATACCTAAGCGATTGCTTATTGGATTAACTTTTTGTCCCATGTTTCTTATGCTTCGATTTTAGCGTTAGTAGATTCTTTTGTATCCACGAACAATGTTACGTGGTTAGAACGTTTGCGGATGCGGTATCCGCGGCCTTGTGGAGCTGGACGAAGGCGCTTTAGCATTGGAGCGCAGTCAACGAAGATCTTGCTCACGATCAATTCGCCGTCTTCAGCCTTACGTTCGTTCTTTTGTTCCCAATTTGCGATTGCTGAGCGAAGTAGCTTTTCAACCTTTGCTGCAGCTTCTTTATTCGAGAATTTTAGGATACCAAGTGCACGGTTCACTTCAACGCCGCGAATCATGTCAGCTACCAAACGCATCTTGCGTGGTGAGCTTGGAACATTATTCAGCTTTGCGAAGCTAACTTGCTTCTTAGCTTCCTTTATTAATTGTGCTGATTTTTGTTTTCTATTACCCATTGTAGTATTTAATTCATTTTTTGTAAAAAATTGCCATTCCTGGGCCCTTATTTCTTCTTGCCGCCGTGACCACGGAAGTTACGAGTTGGAGCGAATTCGCCAAGCTTGTGACCTACCATGTTTTCGGTTACATAAACAGGAATGAATTTATTACCATTGTGCACAGCAAATGTGTGGCCTACGAAATCTGGAGAAATCATTGAAGCGCGTGACCATGTCTTAATCACAGCCTTCTTGCCGCTTTCTTCCATCGCAATGACCTTCTTTTCAAGCTTTACACTGATGTATGGGCCTTTTTTTAATGATCGACTCATAAATTTACGATTTAATCAAATTACTTTTTTCTTCTTTCAATAATGTACTTAGAAGATTGCTTCTTTGGTGCACGTGTCTTCAAGCCCTTAGCGTACAAACCAGTACGTGAACGTGGGTGACCCCCTGATTGACGGCCTTCACCACCACCCATTGGGTGATCTACTGGGTTCATAACTACACCACGGTTGTGTGGACGACGTCCTAACCAACGAGAGCGACCTGCCTTACCTGATTGCTCCAATGCGTGGTCGCTGTTGCCTACCACACCGATTGTTGCCTTGCAAGTAGCAAGAATCTTTCTAGTTTCGCCCGAAGGTAATTTGACGATTGCGTAATTTCCTTCTCTCGAAGTCAACTGAGCGAAGTTGCCGGCGCTACGTGCAATCTTTGCACCTTGACCTGGACGCAACTCGATGTTGTGAATTAAAGTACCAACAGGTATGCTTCTTAGTGGAAGTGCATTTCCCAAGTCTGGGGTTGCATTTTCACCGCTTACTACTGTAGAGCCAACTTCTAGACCGTTGGGTGCGATAATGTAAGCCTTTGAACCATCAACATAATAAAGCAATGCGATACGAGCCGAACGGTTTGGATCGTATTCAATAGCCTTTACTGTTGCTGGAACACCGTCTTTATTACGCTTAAAGTCGATAAGACGAAGCTTACGCTTGTGGCCACCACCTAGGTAGCGCATTGTGCGGTGACCTTCGCTGTTACGGCCACCTGTTGATTTCTTACCGACAACAAGCGATTTCTCTGGTGCACTAGCAGTGATGTCATCAAATACACCAATAATCTTGTGTCTTTGCCCCGGTGTTGTGGGCTTCAATTTTCTTACTGCCATTTCTTATTATTAAATATTGCTATAAAAATCAATAGTTTGTCCTTCAGCAAGTGTTACTACAGCCTTCTTAAACGCTGCCATCTTGCCACGGATAAGACCACTCTTAGTATAACGTTGCTTGCGCTTGCCGCTATAGTTCATTGTGTTAACTGACACAACCTTAACGTCATACAACTTTTCAATCAAGTCCTTGATTTGAAATTTGTTTGCGTCAGGAGATACACGGAACGAGTTACGACCCGACTTTTCAGTAATCGCATTTGCCTTTTCGGTTACGATTGGTTGAATTGTAATATCCATTATTTATACCTCCTATCATTAAAATTGGTTTAACACAGCAACACTGCTCTCAGTCAATACCACCTTCTTATTGTCAAGAATTTTGTAGGTGTTCAACTCAGAAGCAGTCATAATTGTCGCGCCTTGAATATTGCGAGCTGACAAATATACGTTTTCTTTCTTAGAATCTAAAACTACAAGCACTTTTTCGCCTGAAATTTCAAGATTTTTAGCAAAGTTTACGAAATTTTTAGTCTTTGCTACTTCAAAATCGAAGTCTTCAACAACCACGATTTGGTTATCGATAGCCTTGAATGTCAAAGCCGACTTGCGAGCCAATGCCTTAACCTTCTTGTTAAGTTTGAAGCTATAGTTGCGTGGACGTGGACCAAATACGCGACCACCACCTACCAATACTGGAGAGTTGATGTCACCGCGACGTGCACCGCCACCGCCTTTTTGACGACCAAGCTTCTTGGTTGAACCAGAAACTTCGCTTCTTTCCTTAGCCTTATGTGTGCCTTGGCGTTGATTTGCCAAGTATTGCTTAACATCTAGGTAAATTGCGTGTTCGCTTGGTTCTTCGATCGCAAACACGGCATCGTTAAGCGTTACCTTCTTACCGGTGTCTTTTCCTTCAATGTTGTATACTGCGAGTTCCATTACTTTTCAATTAAAACGATTGAACCTTTGTGGCCTGGAATCGAACCTTTTACAATTAGAAGGTTGTTTTCTGGCATCACTTTAACTACTTGTAGATTTTGGATGGTTACGCGGTCGTTGCCCATCTGACCAGCCATGCGCAAGCCCTTAAACACCTTTGCTGGGTAAGAACATGCACCGATTGAACCTGGTGCGCGCAAACGGTTATGTTGACCGTGTGTGCTTTGACCTACACCACCGAAACCGTGGCGCTTTACAACACCTTGGTAACCTTTACCCTTTGAAGTACCGACAACATCAACGAATTCTGCGTCGCTTAGATAATCTACAGTGATAGTATCACCAAGCTTGTATTCGCCTTCAAAATTCTTGAACTCGGCCAAGTGTCTTTGTGGAGCAACTCCTGCTTTTGCGAAGTGACCTGCTTCTGGCTTTGTAGTGTGCTTTTCCTTCTTTTCGATAAAGCCCAACTGCAATGCTTCATAGCCGTCTTTTTCTACAGTTTTTACTTGAGTAACTACACAAGGACCTACTTCGATAACAGTGCACGGTATGTTCTTACCGTCGGCACTGAATACGGATGTCATTCCGATTTTCTTTCCTAATAATCCTGGCATTTCTCTTTAATTTTAAATTGTTTAATTACTTAAGATCTTTTAGATTAATAAAACTTTAAGGTTCCTTCAACTTACACCTTGATTTCTACTTCAACGCCACTTGGCAATTCAAGCTTCATCAATGCATCTACAGTCTTTGCTGTTGAGCTATAGATGTCGATAAGTCTCTTGAACGAAGACAATTGGAATTGTTCACGGCTCTTCTTGTTAACGAATGTTGAACGGTTAACTGTGAAGATACGCTTGTGTGTTGGCAATGGTATTGGACCACTTACAACAGCGCCAGTTGCCTTTACAGTCTTAACAATCTTTTCAGCTGACTTGTCAACCAAATTGTGATCGTAAGATTTTAGCTTAATTCTGATTTTTTGGCTCATATTATTTTATAATGATTTTTTATTTCAACAAATCTACGCGGCCTTGGCATTCTGTCAAAACTGCCTTTGCAATTGAAGTGCTAACTTCTGAGTAGTGTGAGAACGACATTGTAGAAGTTGCGCGTCCTGATGTGATTGTACGCAATGCTGTAACGTAACCAAACATTTCAGCAAGTGGAGTCTTAGCCTTAACGATACGTGCACCGCTGCGGCTGTTTTCCATACCTTCTACTTGACCACGGCGCTTGTTCAAGTCACCGATTACATCACCCATGCTTTCTTCTGGTGTTACAACTTCCACCTTCATGATTGGCTCAAGCAACACTGGACGTGCTTGCTCACATGCCTTCTTGAATGCTTGGATTGCACAAAGTTCGAATGACAATTGATCAGAGTCTACTGGGTGGAACGAACCGTCGATTAGAGTAACCTTTAGTTGTTCTACTGGGTAACCTGCAAGTACACCGTTCTTCATTGCTGTCACGAAGCCCTTTTGTACTGATGGGATAAATTCCTTAGGAATGTTACCACCCTTAACTTCGTCGATGAATTGCAAACCGCCTTCGAAACCTTCGTCAGCTGGTTCTACGCGAACGATTATATCAGCGAACTTACCGCGACCACCAGTTTGCTTCTTGAACACTTCACGAACTTCTACTGCGTTAGTGATGCTTTCCTTATATGTTACTTGTGGACGGCCTTGGTTACATTCCACCTTGAATTCACGACGCAAACGGTCGATAATGATGTCAAGGTGAAGCTCACCCATACCGCTAATAACTGTTTGACCTGTTTCTTCGTTTGTTGCAACTTGGAATGTTGGGTCTTCTTCAGCAAGCTTTTGCAAACCTACACTTAGACGGTCAAGGTCTTTTTGTGTCTTAGGTTCTACTGCAATACCGATAACTGGATCTGGGAAGTCCATTGCTTCCAACACGATTGGCGCATCTTCTGCACATAGAGTGTCACCAGTACGGATATCCTTGAAACCAACACCAGCACCGATATCACCGCAACCGATAGTTTCCATTGGGTTTTGCTTGTTTGAGTGCATTTGGAACAAACGAGAGATACGTTCCTTCTTGCCAGAGCGAGTGTTCAACACGTAGCTACCTGCGTCGATTTGACCAGAGTAAACACGGAAGAATACCAAACGACCTACATATGGGTCAGTTGCAATCTTAAATGCAAGAGCACACATTGGTTCTTCAAACAAAGGCTTGCGAGTGATAATTTCGTCAGCATCATCCACTGAGTGACCTTCTACGAAGTCAGCATCTTGTGGGCTTGGAAGGTATGCACAAACTGCGTCAAGAAGAGGCTGAACACCCTTGTTCTTGAATGAGCTACCACACATCATTGGCACGATAACCATCTTCAATGTTGCAGCACGCAATGCACGGCGTATTTCTTCTTCTGTGATAGTTGATGGATCATCGAAATATTTTTCCATCAATGCATCGTCATATTCAGCGATAGTTTCAAGAAGTTTGTCGCGCCATGTTTCGCATTCGTCAACCAAGTTAGCTGGAATTTCTTCTTCTACATAGTCAGCACCCATGTTTTCATCTGGCCAGTATAGAGCCTTCATCTTCACAAGGTCTACGATGCCCTTGAATGTTTCTTCAGCACCGATAGGAATTGTGATAGGACATGGATTTGCGCCCAAAACTTCGCGTACTTGGCGGCATACTTCAAAGAAGTTAGCACCACTACGGTCCATCTTGTTTACATAACCGATACGAGGAACGTTATACTTGTCAGCTTGACGCCATAAAGTTTCAGATTGAGGTTCTACACCACCCACTGCACAGAAAGTAGCAACAGCACCGTCAAGAACACGCAAAGAACGTTCAACTTCCACAGTGAAGTCAACGTGTCCCGGAGTGTCAATCAAGTTGATTTTGTACTTATCGCCAGCATATGTCCAGAATGCTGTAGTAGCAGCTGAAGTGATAGTGGTACCACGTTCTTGCTCTTGAGCCATCCAGTCCATTGTTGCAGTACCATCGTGAGTCTCACCAATCTTGTGAGTCAAACCTGTGTAAAACAATATACGTTCCGATGTAGTAGTTTTACCGGCATCGATGTGAGCCATGATGCCTATATTACGGGTTAAAACTAGTTTTTCGTCGTTTTTAGTTGCCATATTCTTTCCTTATTTATCAATTAGAATCTGAAATGAGCGAACGCACGGTTAGCTTCAGCCATACGGTGCATATCTTCCTTACGCTTGAACGCACCACCTTGTTCGTTATAAGCATCCATAATCTCTGCTGCAAGCTTGTCGGCCATTGTCTTGCCACCACGCTTACGTGCATAGATAATTAGATTTTTCATTGATATTGACTCCTTACGGTCAGGACGGATTTCAGTTGGCACTTGGAAAGTTGCACCACCGATACGGCGTGACTTAACTTCCACTTGTGGAGTGATGTTTTCCAACGCCTTCTTCCAGATTTCTAGCGCTGGTTTTTCTTCATTCTTCATCTTGCCAGCAACGATGTCAAGAGCAGAATAGAAAATTGTGTATGATGTATTCTTCTTACCATCATACATTAGGTGATTCACGAATTTTGAAACTCTTACATCACCATACACTGGGTCAGGTAGAATGACCCTTTTCTTTGGCTTAGCCTTTCTCATTGTTGTTAATTGTTGTAGTTTTAGTCCGCTTGGTTGTTTGCTTCTTTGTTCTTCAACAGCGCTCTCTTGCGCCATTTACTCAACCTGATCTTAAATCAATCCAATAAAACCAAAAACTAAGTTTAAAAATTAAATTTGTTTTTGTCTAGTAAAGAAAACGCGATTACTTCTTAGCAGCCTTTGGACGCTTAGCTCCGTACTTAGAACGGCGTTGTGTGCGGCTTGCAACACCAGCTGTATCAAGAGTACCACGAACAACGTGATATCTAACACCTGGAAGGTCCTTAACACGACCACCACGAACCATTACGATTGAGTGTTCTTGCAAGTTGTGTCCTTCTCCTGGAATGTAAGAGTTCACTTCTTTGCCGTTGGTTAATCTTACACGAGCCACCTTACGCATTGCAGAGTTAGGCTTCTTTGGAGTTGTTGTGTAAACACGAACGCACACGCCACGACGTTGTGGGCATGAATCCAAAGCTGGCGACTTACTCTTGTCTTCCAAAGTTACTCGGCCTTTTCTTACTAATTGCTGAATTGTAGGCATCTTAGTTCTGTTTTTACTTTTAAATTTGTTAAACTTTATGTATTTATTTCTCGTCTTTTCACACTCATATGCGCACCCAAATCTCACTAAATCAGCAATTTAGTTCAGATTTCAGCACACATTTAGCGCTTAAAGCGATGCAAAGATACAAACTAATTCTCTAATTACCAAATGGTTTTACCCCTAAATCCTGCCGTTTTACGCCCCTTTTTCCCCTTTTTCAAAACCACCCCTTTCACATTGCCTACAAACAGGGGTTTCATCGAAGCAAAAAATTTATATTTAATTTTATTTAACTTTTCTTTCACTTAATTAACTCCACTATCAACCTCCCGACATAAAATACACCGAAAAACAGTTCGCCAGGTCACAACACCACAATAGAAAGCAAGGCATTGCATTCTCCACACAAAAAACATGACAAAACCCACCCACAAGAGCGCGCCGATGGCAAGCCTCTTTAAGTCACTTTAACAAGCACTTATGCCAAAAACACGCTCTCTTGTCACCGAATTCACAAAATATGATTAAATTTGCACCGATAACACTTTTGCACATTAATTATTAGCAAAAATGAGAAACATCATTTTATACGACGAAAAAGAAGTGCGCGACAACCTTCTGCCACTCACCTACACAAGGCCCATTAGCCTCATCAGAATCGGCATCCTCACCATAGCCGAAAAATGGCAGCAATTACTTGGCGACGACACCAAGATATCATATCGCACATCTGAGTATCTTCAGAACAAATATCCTGCCCATTCAAGCAAGGACAACATATTCATAGCCTCACACATACTCCCCACCAAGGAATTGGCCGATGCCATCCTTGCGCTCAATCTTGGCGAGGCATTATGCTACCGCGACGGAGAAAATCGCGCCGTGATTGCCTTCAGATGTTCTAGGCAAGATTTCAAAAAGGGCAATGTAACAGCCAGCAATGTGCTGAGCAAAACTCCAGAGCAAATCCGTTTCCTTTATGACATCTTCGTTAAAAACGGCGACCAACTAAAAGCCGACTTCAAGATGCTCACAGCCGGACGCAAATCACAACCAGTGAGTTCATCTAATACAGTCATCGGCAACGCCATCGACGAATACGGCATGCCAAAAATCTTCATCGAAGAAGGGGCGTGGGTCGAAGGCTCGTTCCTGAACGTCACAAACGGGCCCATATACATCGGTAAGAACGCCGAAATCATGGAAGGCAGTTGCATCAGAGCCCCATTTGCCGCATGCGAAAATGCTCACGTGCACATGGGCACCAAAATATATGGAGCCACCACTTTAGGCCCTTACTGCAAAGTGGGCGGCGAAGTGAACAATGTGGTCATGCTCGGATACAGCAACAAAGGCCACGACGGATTCTTGGGCAACGCTGTAATCGGCGAATGGTGCAACATCGGCGCTGGCACTTCGGCTTCCAACCTAAAGAACGACTACACCGAGATAAAACTATGGAATTACCCCACAGGACGATTCCTCAAGACCGGGCTACAATTCTGCGGCCTGTTTATGGGCGACCACTCTAAGGCAGGCGTCAACTGCATGTTCAACACTGCCACCGTGCTCGGCGTAGGAGTGAACATACACGGGGCCGGATTCCCTCGCAATTTTGTACCTTCGTTCTCCGAAGGCTCAGCCTCAGGGTTCACCGACGTGCAGCTAACAAAATTCTTCCAAATCGCTGAGCGCATGATGGCTCGCAGAAATCAAGTCCTTACCGACGAAGACCGGAACATTTTCACACACATCTACAACCAAGCCGACAACTACAAATAAAAAAATCCGAAAACTCTACAATAACAGAGGGGCCGATTCTCCTGAATCAGCCCCTCTAACTTTTTCGCCTCACTTGGCAAAAAACTCAATTTAATCTACTTGCATAAATTCATCTACAAGCACCACACTACCCAGCCTCAACGATTTTGGCACATCTATTATACGCTGGTTGGCGCTTCCTCTGAATCGCAATGAAATATCTCTTTGCGACATTACAAATGGCCCATCCACAAGCACATCAATCTGCCCCAGCAACGGCATGAACTTTTCCTGCCCCGCCAATTGCTCAAACCTGTAACCCGTGTAGCACCAAATGGTCTTACCCAAACGCTCCTTAATCAGCCGAGCCAACCTGGCCACTTCTTCGGCTTGAAACATCGGGTCTCCACCACTGAATGTCACATTAAAGTCATCATACTCAAGCACAGCCATCACCTCCTCGTCGCCCCATTCGCGACCACCATCTGGCGACCACGACTGCGGATTATGACACCCTTCGCAATGGTGCTCGCACCCTGCAAAATATATCGAATCGCGCAAACCCGGTCCGTCAACCGAGGCGCCTTGCTTTATGTCGAGTATTCTCAACGCCATCACATTATATATATATCATCACTTATGAACCACACGGTCGCGCAACTCGGCCAACTTAGCCGAATTCCAACGGTCGGTTGTTCCAACCAAGTAACCAGTAATGCGCTGCAATCTGTCAAGATTTGCGCTTCCGCACTTTGGACAAGCCTTCAAGTCATCTTGCGAATCCTCATGTCCACAATCCATGCAACGGTTTCTGTTGTGATTCACCGAACCATAACCAATGTTATACTTATCCATCAAATCCACAATCTGCATCACAGCTTCCGGATTATGAGTAGCATCGCCATCTATTTCCACATAGAAAATGTGGCCACCGCCTTCAAGTTTATGATATGGAGCTTCAACCTCAGCCTTATGGCGTGGCGAGCAATGGTAATACACAGGCACATGGCTCGAGTTGGTGTAATACTCCTTATCGGTAATCCCCGGAATCACGCCAAAAGTAAGGCGGTCTTTCTTTGTGAATCTACCCGACAAGCCCTCAGCAGGTGTTGCAAGCACACTATAGTTATGCTGATAGCGCTCAGAGAAATCCCTCACGCGGTCGCGCATATAGGTCACGATTCTCAATCCGAGTTCTTGAGCCTCTTGGCTTTCGCCGTGGTGTTCACCAACCAACGCCACCAAACATTCTGCCAAGCCTATGAAGCCAATGCCCAACGTGCCTTGATTGATAACCGACTGTATCGTATCCTGACCATTAAGAACAGCGCCGCCATTCCACAATTTTGACATCAACAGCGGGAACTGTTTCACAAGAGCCGTCTTTTGGAACGCATAACGCTCGTCGAGCTGCTTAGCCGCAACTTCAAGCATATTATCAAGCTTAGCAAAGAAAGCATCGATTCGCTGTTGCTTCTTTTCAATATCACGGCATTCAAGCGCAAGTCTCACAATGTTAATTGTGGAGAACGACAAGTTGCCGCGACCAATTGAAGTCTTTTCGCCAAAACGGTTTTCAAACACGCGCGTACGGCAGCCCATGGTAGCAACCTCATATTTATATCTTTCTGGGTCATTTGCATCCCACTTTTCATGATAATTATAGGTTGCATCAAGATTTACAAAGTTAGGGAAGAAACGGCGCGCGGTAACCTTACAAGCATACTTGTAAAGGTCGTAATTGCGGTCGGTAGGCAAATAGCTCACGCCCCTCTTCTTCTTCCATATCTGGATTGGGAAAATGGCTGTCGCGCCGTTACCCACACCCTCATAGGTAGAATTAAGCAATTCGCGAATAATGCAACGGCCTTCAGCCGATGTGTCAGTACCATAGTTAATCGAACTGAACACCACCTGGTTACCGCCTCGCGAATGAATAGTGTTCATGTTGTGGATAAATGCCTCCATGGCTTGATGCACTCTCGCCACTGTTCGGTTAACGGCATGCTGCAACACACGCTCATCGCCGCTAAGTCCATCAAGAGGCTTGGCCAAATAATCATCTATTTCCACATTATATAAATTAGAGTGGTCGTAACCGTCAAATTTTTCCACGTTCTTAACCTCCTCTATAAACGAGCCTCTAACATAAGGCGCCAAATAGAAATCAAACGCAGGAATAGCCTGACCTCCGTGCATTTCATTTTGAGCTGTTTCAAGCGAGATGCAAGCAAGCACACTTGCAGTCTCGATTCGCTTCGCAGGACGAGATTCGCCATGGCCCACACTAAAGCCCCAGCCCAACACATTGTCAAGCGGATGCTGAACACAAGTCAAACTTTTAGTTGGATAATAATCCTTGTCATGTATATGAAGGTAATTTCCCTTTACCGCCTCTTTAACCTCTGGAGTCAACAAATAATCATCCACAAATTTCTTTGTTGTTTCGCTCGCAAACTTCATAATCATACCGGCAGGGCTGTCGGCATTCATATTAGCATTTTCTCGGGTTACGTCGTTATTCTTGGCATTGATGATTTCCAAAAAGATGTCGCGAGTCTTTGCATTTCTCGCCAAACGGCGCTTGTCGCGATACGCAATATATTTCTTCGCCACTTCCTTGCGCGAACTCTTCATCAATTCATCTTCCACCATGTCTTGAATCGCCTCAACCTCCATTTTTTCATCGCCCTTGGCGGTTATGCGGTCCACTATGCGCATTATCAGGCTTTCGTCTTCACCCTTCTCAGTCTGCAACATCGCTTTTCTGATTGCAGCCTTCACCTTTTCCTCATTATACCCTACGATTCTTCCGTCTCGCTTAACAACGGTCTGTATCATGACTTGATTTTTATTTAGTGTTTTTGTTATGACTGATTTATAATTTACGCCAACTTTCGCACATTTATGCAAAATATTTTTGGGCGTTTCTTTACGACTACAAAACTATACATTTATCCGTAATTTTACAAGAGTAACTACTTATTTTTATCAACAATTTTTCTTTTTGGAAAACTTTTTCAACTCCACAAAATCATATATCGTTAATTATCATTTATTTAAAATTTATTTTGGAAAACTTTAAACAGACCCCAATATTCTCAAATTTCTAAAAAAAAGATTTTACGCCGTCATTTCACACCCAACAAATCTCATCCACACCCAACACAAAAGCAAGAAAAAAATCCCACTCTTTACATTGAGCAGTCCCAAGGTTACAATCACAAAATTCTCTAAATTAGTTGCTCTTCATTCACACCATTTCCCCATTCGGCAAACTCACATTAGCCTAATGTTTCCACAAATGTTTTTTTATCCAGTAAGCCAACGCCCTAAACTGGCGAGTAAATATCGACGTCGACGAGTTGATGTCGCTCGTCAACGGGTCGCTAAACGAAACCAAGCGAGGAGATTCGCCAAACTGCTCTGGATAAATCATCATCAAGTTGGTGTGCGCAAAATAGCGGCCAAGCAAGCCAGGCAAGTCATCCATCACGCTATTGAACGAAAGCGAAGTGTGTCGCGCCCCTACCACCACAAGAAGGTCATCGTCTTGCAGTTTATAGGCCAATAGCGCAAAGTCATTCCATTCCACAAATTCCTCATACTCTTGCGCCACATCTATGTTCTCGTTATGAATCACACCGCGTATCAGCGGACGCATATCGTTAGGGCATTCAAACTTAATCACGCAACCAATGCGCGATGCCAAAGTGGCCACTCTTATCACCCACGACTCAAACCCGGTTTCATACTCCGCACGTTCAGGAACAGCCACCACAAGCCGAGTGATGGTGTTAACAGGGATGAAGCATCGCGATATTATAACCATTTTGTTTGTATCGCGCAGAAGGGTTTCTATCATGCCACCCAAGTAACTGTCAGTAACTATATTGTTTCGGAAATGCAGACCCAATATCACGTCACTGATGTTACGCTCTTTCATCACATTCACAATACCCGCCACAGTGTTGAGGTCGTAGCGCTCTATTGTCTGCAACTGCTTATTGGCTGCGGCAGCCGTATTGCCGGCAATCTTTAACGCATTTTCGCCAATAGCCTTGCTCGACCGCGAGTTATCGTTTCGCACATGCAATGCATAGAGTGTTTCGGGCGTAACCTTTCGCTTCATCATCAATGCAAGGTCAACAAGACTCGCAGCCGTCACCGGGTTCGACACCGGAATCAGAGTATTCATGCTCTCTCTACGAGGCTTTTCTGATGCTTCTTGGCTCTCCGACATCATTCGAAGTTTCACCTTTGCCGCTGCTCCCGATGTTGCAATCGGTGCTATGGCACAAGTCACCAATATCATCACCACCGTACCGTTGAGAACCGTAGTATCGAGCATCCTCGTCCCGTCGGGCAACACCAGATTATATCCAATGGTTACCACAGCAAGAGCCACCGCTGTGTGTGCCGTAGTCAAGCCAAACATCACCTGTCGGTCGCATGGCTCCATCTTAAAGGCTTTTTGGGCCATGTAGGCCGCTAGCCACTTGCTCACCAATGCCACCGCAAGCATATTAGCCGCCACAAGAATGGTTTCTGATTGGATTATAACACTCACATCAACCATCATTCCCACCCCTATCAAGAAATACGGAATAAACAATGCATTGCCCACAAAACCGATGCTGCTCATCAGCGGCGAAACATTTGGAACAAAGCGATTAAGCAACAGCCCCGCATAGAAAGCGCCAAGCACTGCCTCCAAGCCTATGATTTGCGCAAGCCAAGATGCCAAAAACACCATTGCCAGCACAAAGACAAATTGAGTCACGTTATCGCTGTATTTCTTAAAGAACCATCGCGTGATTCGAGGATACAAATAAAGCAGCACAATGCAATATAGAGCCAACTTCATCAATATCCACAGCAAATCTACTATTGAGAAACTTCCGGTTTCATGCATTTCAACGGCAGTTGCAAGCACCAAAAGTGCGCCGATTACGGCCACAATAGTGCCCACTATGGCTATCAGCACCGAAGGACTTTTCATTATGCCGAAACGGGCCACAACAGGGTAAGATATCAGCGTGTGCGATGCATACATCGACGCCATCAGCAACGCCACCACCCAATCGATATGCAGCAAATACACACTGGCCAGAGTGCCCATCACCATCGGCACCAAAAATGTGAACAAGCCAAACACCACTCCGCGCTTCATATTGCGACGCAAGTGATACATGTCGATTTCCAAACCTGCCAAAAACATCAAGTAGAGCAACCCCACTTGACCAAAAATCTCGAAGCTGCTATCTCGCTCCAACAGGTTAAACCCATAAGGGCCAACCACCACACCGGCCACAATAAGGCCAACTATGTGTGGAACGCGTATCATATTGAACAAGATGGGCGCAAACAAGATTATCACCAGCACTATGAAAAATATTAGCACCGGATTAGAAATTAATGCTGGGATTGTCATTGCGTCCATAGTTTCAATCTACAGGTTTGCTAACAAAGTTAATAATTTTTGCTTTATATCCCAACACCAAACCCACATTAAAGTCCATTATTTACTTCCTCACAAGTTTTAGCATCATTTTATTCACCACTTGCAATTTCAATCGTCTTTTGCCTCTATACCTCAATTTAATTGCATTTGCAAACGCTAATTGCTATGTTATCAGCAAGAAAATGATTAACTTTGCATCGCTAAATTCAGTTGGTCCAAACACTGACCGTATTTTCCCAACAATTTATTCAAAAAAAATTCTAAACTCTATATATAGTGATTACTCAAGAACAACTAAAAACCTTGCAAGAACGCTGTGCATCGCTAAAGCGATATCTTGACATCGACAACAAACGCATCGAAGTAGAAGAAGAAGAACTTCGCACGCATGTGCCCGACTTTTGGAATGACCAAAAGGCCGCTGAAGCACAAATGAAAAAAGTTAAGTCGATAAAGTTCTGGATTGAAGGTTATGAAGAAGTAGAAAAACTTGTCGACGAAGTGGCTCTTGGATTCGACTTTGTTAAAGAAGAACTCATCACTGAAGAAGAACTCGACAAACTTTTCGAAAACTGCGTAGACAAAGTAGAAAAACTCGAACTTCGCAATATGCTTCGCCAAGAAGAAGACAAAATGGACGTGGTGCTCAAAATCAATGCCGGCGCCGGTGGCACAGAAGCCCAAGACTGGGCATCGATGCTTATGCGAATGTACCTTCGTTGGGCTGAACGACACGGCTACAAAACCGCTATCGCCCACCTTCTTGAAGGCGATGAAGCAGGAATCAAGTCGGTAACAATCGATATCACAGGCGATTTTGCATACGGATACCTTAAGAGCGAAAACGGCGTGCACCGTTTGGTGCGTGTGTCGCCCTACAACGCTCAAGGCAAGCGCATGACTTCATTTGCTTCGGTGTTTGTGACTCCTCTTATCGACGACACTATCGAAATCAAACTCGACCAATCGAAAATTTCTTGGGACACATTCCGAAGTGGCGGTGCTGGTGGCCAGAACGTGAACAAGGTGGAATCGGGTGTTCGTATTCGTTATCAATATAAAGACCCTTACACTGGCGAGGAAGAAGAAATCTTGGTTGAAAACACCGAAACTCGCGACCAACCAAAAAACCGCGAAAACGCTATACGCAACTTGAAGTCTATTCTTTATGAAAAAGAACTTCAACACCGTCGTGCTGAGCAACGAAAAATCGAAGACAGCAAGATGAAAATCGAATGGGGTTCGCAAATTCGCAGTTATGTATTCGACGACCGCCGTGTGAAAGACCACCGAACTAACCATCAAACAAGCGACGTGAATGGCGTGATGGACGGCGACCTCGACAACTTCATCAAGGCATTCCTTATGGAATTTGCCGGTTCTCAAGAATAATACCTCTTTACTATTATGGAAAAACTAACCATAGTGAAAGTTGGGGGCAAAATCTGCGAAGAACCCGACACATTAGCACAATTGCTTAGCGACTTTGCAGCAATTGAAGGCCACAAGTTGCTGGTGCATGGCGGTGGCCGTTCGGCCACTCGCTTAGCCGAGCGACTTGGCATTGAAACAAAAATGGTTGACGGCCGACGAATTACCGACAACGACATGCTTGAAGTGGTGACGATGGTTTACGGCGGACTTGTCAACAAGAACATTGTTGCCGGCTTGCAAGCACGCAACGTTAACGCCCTTGGCATGACTGGTGCCGACATGAACATTCTGCTCAGCAACAAACGCCCAGTGAAAACCGTAGATTACGGATGGGTGGGCGATGTGAAACAGGCTAACGGCGAAGCCCTTAAGAACCTAATTTCAACTGGTATTGTGCCCGTCATTGCACCTCTCACTCACGACGGACAGGGACACATCCTAAACACTAATGCCGACACCATGGCTGGCGAAACTGCAAAAGCACTTTCAAGCCTCTACGATGTGACTTTAGTGTTCTGCTTCGAAAAAGAAGGTGTGCTTCGCAATGAAAACGACGACAGCAGCGTTATTCCTGTTATCGACAAAGCACTTTATGCCCAACTTAAAGAACAAGGCATTGTGGCAGGCGGAATGCTTCCTAAACTCGACAACTCGTTTGCAACCCTCGATGCTGGTGTAAAAAAAGTGATTATCACCAAAGCAAGCAACCTCAACGACCTAAGCAAAGGCTCTCACTTGATTTAATCAACACTGCATTTGCAACAACTTGCCGAAGGCTTTATTCACTTATCGCAAACTGTGAACTGCTAATATAGCACGCCACAACCGATTATAATTTAAGCACATAGCACTTTACTGCATAAAAAAAGCGTCTCCGAATTGGAGACGCTTTTTTGCATACACGCTTTATTATTGATTATTTCTTTGAAGTCCAACCGTTCTTAATCATATATTGAGCTATCTGAACAGCATTTAATGCAGCACCCTTCTTGATTTGGTCACCAACAAGCCAAAACGACAAGCCATTTTCATTAGCCAAATCTTCACGAATACGACCCACAAACACAGGGTCTTTATCTGCAACAAACAAAGGCATTGGATATTCCTTTTCAGTAGGATTATCTACCACAACCACACCTTCGGCCTTTGCAAAAATATCACGCGCTTCGGCAGGTGTAATTTTTCGTTCGGTTTCCACCCAAATGGCTTCGCTATGAGCACGCATCACCGGAACTCTAACACACATGGCACTCACACTTATCTCTGGCTCATGCATAATCTTACGAGTCTCGTGATACATCTTCATCTCTTCCTTCGTATAGTCGTTATCTTGAAACACATCGATGTGTGGTATCACATTGTAGGCCAACTGATAAGCAAAATTTTCCACCTTTGGCTCCTTGCCTTCGGCAAGGCTTGCATATTGGTCAATCAACTCTTGCATAGCCACTGCTCCGGCACCACTTGCCGCCTGATAGGTTGCCACATGCACACGCTTAATCTTCGACACATCGTTAAGAGGCTTAAGAGCCACCACCATCTGAATAGTGGTGCAGTTTGGGTTGGCGATAATGTTGCGTGGTGTGTTAAATGCGTCAGCACCATTAACCTCAGGCACAACCAACGGCACATCTTCGTCCATACGGAAAGCACTACTATTATCAATCATAATAGTGCCATACTTTGTGATTGTTTCAGCAAACTCCTTTGAGGTGCTTGCGCCTGCCGATGTGAAGGCTATATCAATATCTTTAAAGTCATCATTATGCTGCAATTCTTTAACTACATACTCCTTGCCACGGAATGTGTAAGTGCGGCCCGCGCTGCGTTTCGAACCAAATAGCACCATCTCATCGAATGGAAAATTTTGCTCATCAAGCACGCGGAGAAACTCCTGACCTACTGCGCCACTGGCGCCTACTACTGCAATCTTCATCTTATACCTAAATTTTTTATTTTTTCGGGGAGCAAAGTTATTACTTTTTTTATTCTGCCACAACAATTTAGCACATCGTTTTTTTATTTTAATACCACAAAATTGCTATTTTATGGCTTATTACCCTTTTCCAACTTTCATTTTATAAAAAAAACGTATATTTTTGCACTAAAGTCAAAACGCAATCACACATATGAGACACAACAAGAATCTGTTAAAAGCGCTTTTTGTAGCATTTACATTATTGCTTAATCTCACTCCCCTACACGCACAAACCATGATGTTTGGCGACACCTCGCGCACAGGCACCCCTTTTAGCAAAGACCCTCATGTAGTGAAATTTCAAGGCCGATATCTTATGTATTTCTCCATCCCTCCACGAGTGGAAGGCACTGACGAAGGATGGAACATTGGGATTGCCGAAAGCACCGACCTTATAAATTGGACAAAAATAGGCGAAATAACACCGCACAAAGACGCGCCATATGAAAAGAAAGGACTTTGTGCTCCTGGAGCATTAGTGCGCGATGGAAAGGTTCATTTATTTTACCAAACCTACGGCAACGGGCCTAAAGACGCAATTTGCCACGCATGGTCAGACGATGGCATTAACTTCACCCGAAACGCCACAAACCCCATCTTCAGCCCTTCGGGCGATTGGAATTGCGGCAGAGCCATTGACGCCGAAGTATTTTTCTTCAAAAACAAATATTTCCTTTATTTCGCAACTCGCGACAAAGACTATAAAATACAAATGCAAGGCGTGGCCACTGCTCCAAAAAACACCAATTTCAACCGCGAAGATTGGACACAAGCCTGCACAGAATCCATATTAAAACCCGAACTTGATTGGGAAAAAACGTGTATCGAAGGCGCATCAATATGTAAGCGCGGAAACACTCTGTTTATGTTCTACGCCGGTGCTTACAACAATCAACCTCAGCAAATTGGCGTTGCAACAAGCAAGGACGGCATACACTGGAAACGCCTGAGCGACAAGCCATTCCTCACAAACGGAGCTCCAGGCGAGTGGAATGCCAGCGAATCAGGACACCCTCATATTTTCACCGACGACGACAAGCGCACTTACCTCTTCTTTCAAGGCAACAACACTGGCGGCCGTAATTGGTTCATTTCAAACATCGAAGTGCTTTGGAAAAAGAAAAAACCATATCTGAATAAATAATTCTTCAACTCATAACATGAAACGTTTAACAACATTATTGGCCATTGCTATTATCTCAAGCAATATAGCCTCATCGAAAAACATTGTTCTTGCCGACCCTGCAATCTTATGCGAAGGCGACACTTATTACCTATCTGGAACATACAGCAGCGACGGCTTCCTGCTATACACTTCAACCGACTTAGTGCATTGGACTCAAAGCCAAAACCTTGCTCTCACAAAAGGACAAAGTTTCGGAACTGGCAGTTTTTGGGCTCCTCAGTTTTTTAAGCACAACGGCAAATTCTACATGGCCTATGCTGCCAACGAAGAAATTGCCATTGCCAGCTCTGATAAACCCGAAGGGCCTTACACACAAAATACCATTGCCCAAATACCATCAAGCACTAAGCAAATCGACCCTTTTGTGTTTTTCGACACCGACGGAAAGAAATATCTTTACCATGTGCGACTAACCAATGGCAACCGCATTTTTGTGGCCGAAATCAACGACGACTTCCAATCTATTAAAGAAGAAACACTTAAAGAATGCTTTGGCGCAAGCGACGGTACTTGGGAAGACTCGCAAAATTCCACTTGGAACGTCTCTGAAGGCCCCACTGTAATTAAGGACGACGGAATATATTATCTGCTTTACTCTTGCAACGACTATCGCAATATGGACTACGGCGTAACATATGCCTACTCCACAAAGCCCACCGGTCCATGGAAGAAATGCCCATATCCTTTCATTAGCCGCCACAACACCGGCATTAGCGGCTCGGGGCACGGCGATATTTTCTTCGACAAAAACGGAAGCATGTGGTATGTGTTCCACGTATGGAACTCTAACACCGTGGTACAAAACCGACGCACAGCCATTGTGCCGCTCTCTATGACCGACGACCCTGACAACAAATTTGTAATCGACGAATCGCGCATGCTTTTGCTCACCGACAACGCATCGGCAAGCGCTTCTTTGCCACAAGGCAACAAAATCTCTGTCGACGGTTTCATGTATCAAATTACGGGAGAAAACACCGTGAGCCTTTCTTTTTCAGGCCCAACAGGCAACAACTACTCTGGACACATAACTATTCCAAGCACCATCTCGGTGCAAGGCAAAACTTACAACGTGACTCGCATCGGGCACAATGCATTCTACAACTGCACATCCTTGAAATCAGTCACCATTCCAAGCAGCATCATCGCCATCGATGATTTCGCTTTTGAAGGGGCTTCTATCGAGAACATAACTATCGGAGAAGGCGTGCGTGTCATTGGAAACTTTGCTTTCCGAAACGCCTCTAACTTGCGTTCCGTAGTGCTTCCAACAAGTCTTTTATCGATGGGTGAATCGGTTTTTGAAGGCTGCTCTAATCTGCTCGACGTGATATGCCTCGGCAAATCGCCATCGAGCATACCTGAAAGCACTTTCAGTTCTAACACCACATCTAAAGGCAAACTGTGGGTTCCCGATGGTAGCAGTGCTTCATATGCGGCTGCTCAAGGGTGGAAGGCATTTGCACATATCAGCGGAATCGACAACGGAACACTGGCTCACGACTTTGAAGTTGACGGCATATACTACTCTATAACATCCGAACCTAATCTAACCGTTGGCGTAAGCGCATACTCTAACAACTATGCTTCTTATCGCGGCCCAGTGATAAACATCCCAGAAACCGTAAGCCACAACGGAAAGACTTATAGCGTGACATCAATCCAAACCTCTGCCTTTCAAGACTCACGTTTAATTGAAACCGTGAACCTTCCGAGTTCTTTGACCTCAATCGAGTCAAAAGCCTTCCGAAATTGCTTTAACATTACCGATTTCGTAATTCCCGACAATGTCAGCACCATCAAAGCATCGGCATTCAGCCTATGCCAAAGCCTGAAATCGATAGAAATTGGCTCGGGAGTTAAAACCATACAACTCACTGCCTTCGGCAACTGCTTGGCATTAGAATCAGTGAAAGTTAAGGCCACCACTCCACCAACGTTGGCATCTTCGTCGTTTGCTGCCACCACATATAGCAACGCCACTCTTTACGTGCCTGCCGGTGCTCGCAATTCTTACTTAGCAGCCAACTATTGGAAAAAATTCTTGGCCATCGAAGAGTTCACTACCAACATCGGCGATATCAACATCAACGACGAAACTCCTATTGGCATAATTCGCAACGGCAACAACATAACCCTAACAAATGCCGACGGCTGCAACATTAAGGTATTCTCTCTTGACGGCCGCCTTATCACATCAATCGACTACTACTGCTCGCAAAGCATTAACCTACAACCAGGGTTATTTATAATCAAGACCGACACTCAAAGCATTAAGGTCATAATCTGATTTTAATACACATATGTAATAAAAAAACTCACGCCGCTTCCCTCACAGGAAACGGCGTGTTTTTACATGTTTTAATATTGCAACGACGGCTTAATAAGCATACATCGCTTCGATTTCCTTGCTATAAATCTTTGCCACTACTGCGCGACGAACCTTCAAAGTGTTGGTCAATTCGCCTGTTTCCATTGAGAACGGACGTGGCAACAGCGTAATTCGCTTAATTTGCTGATATGACGCAAAGTTGCTTTGCAATTGATTGATGTTTTGCATAAACATCTCGATGATTGCAGGATTTTTCAACAAATCTTCAATTCCGTCATAACCAATCTTATTTTTGTTGGCATACTCCATAACTGCATCATAGGCTGGAACCACCAAAGCAGTAACAAACTTTCTTTGGTCGCCAATCACAGCCACTTGCTCAATCATGCTATCTTCACCAAGCAATGTTTCAAGGGCTTGTGGAGCAATATATTTACCATTTGAAGTCTTAAACAAGTCTTTC
The DNA here is from genome assembly GCA_045613305.1 of Muribaculaceae bacterium. GTDB lineage: Bacteria > Bacteroidota > Bacteroidia > Bacteroidales > Muribaculaceae > SFTJ01. Next base: position 80,879 of record JAZLAU010000026.1, on the reverse strand, counting down.
AAGCGTTCAGTAAGCACCAAATCACCATTTTCAGTTATGTGACCAGCATCACCAGTGCGGAAATAACCGTCTTCAGTAAAGGCTGCCGCATTTTCTTCAGGACGATTGTAATATCCCTTCATAATCGATGGTCCCTTAATCAAGATTTCATTGTTTTCGCCAATCTTAACGTCAAGCGAGCGCAATCTTGTTCCCACTGAGCCAATCTTATAACCCGTGTCTGGGAAGCACGACACTGTTGCTGTGGTTTCACTCAAGCCATAACCGATGTAAATTGGCAAATCAATACCACGAAGGAAGGCAGTGATATTATCGCTCAATGCAGCACCGGCTGTTGGGAAAATTGTTGCCTTACGGATACCAATTGCCTCACGCACCTTGCTCAACACCAATTTGTCGAGAATTTGATAACGCTTTTCAAGCAATGTTGGCACTTTCTTGCCATTACCCACATACACCACATTGCGACGAATACCCACTGTGATTGCCTCTTTCATGAGTTTCTTCATTATTAGTGGCGACTTGTGCATCTTTTCCATCACTGCAGCATACACTTTTTCCCAGAAGCGTGGAACTGCGCACATACATGTTGGGTGAATTTCCTTGATTGTCTTTTGGATTTCCTTTGGATTATAGTTAATCACCAAGTGCATACCCAAACTTACTACCACAAGCGACCACGCCAATTCAAACACGTGCGACATTGGCAAGAACGACAACGAAACATCGTCTTCTCTCAACTGGGTGATGCGTTCGCGGTGCACTTCAAGTTGAATGTCGAAGTTAGCATGTGTCAACATTACGCCCTTAGGCTTACCGGTTGTTCCCGATGTGTAAATCAAGAATGCCAAATCCTCTGGGTCGCCTGCATTTTTGCGTTCCAACACATTCGCACGATTCTTGTCGCTCGCTGTTTCCGACAATGCCAAGAAGTCGTCCCAATAAAGCGTTGTAGTGTCGCCCTTAACCAACTTAATTGTTGGATTATATAATACGATATTTTTTAGTGTATCAACCTCTTCAATTACTCTAAGTGCAACTTCATATTGACGTTGGTCACCCACAAACAGCACCTTTGCTGCCGAGTCGGATAAGATAAATGCCACCTCGTCTTTTGAACATGTTGCATAGATTGGAACTGTTGTCGCTCTATTGTAGAATGCTGCCATATGCGACACCATGATTCCTGGGCAATTTTGCGAAAAGAAGGCTATTTTATCAAACGCCTCTATTCCTAACATCTCAAGCGATAAGGCCATTCTGTCTACCTGATTCTTAAATCCTTTCCACGAGATGCTAACCCATTCTTGAGTCTTATAATCTTGGAAACGAAGCGCTTCTCTTTCGCCATACTTGGCTGCATTACGCGCAACCATTTCCACTAATTCATTTGCCATAGTCCTTCTAAAATTATATAATTCTGCAACAAAGATAGGACTTTTCGACATTCAAATAATGACATTTGACCAACATTAATCCTTTTCATTAACATTGTTTCTTTTTACATTTTAAAATATTACATTTTTTAACAGCATTTGCTGTTTTCGCTCATCCTTCACTATTTTTATCCTTTGCAGAATTTTATAAGTACAAATTATTTTTTGTAAGTTTGTGAAGCAAACAAATGTTTACACAAAAATGATTGACATCGACGAATTATATTATGACGCCATGCAACTCCTCGCCGACTTAATTGCCGTGCCTTCGGTTAGTCGCGACGAGGCGGAAGTTGCCTATCGATTACATAACAGAATGTCGCTTTGGGATTTGTCTCCTCAACGACAAGGCAACAACGTTTGGGCAATTAGCCCTGAGTTTAATGCCGAATATCCTACAATTCTGCTAAATAGCCACATCGACACCGTGAAGCCATGCATGGGTTGGACCTACGACCCTTTCACTCCAACTGAAGAAGACGGTCGCCTATATGGCTTAGGAAGCAACGACGCCGGTGCTTCGGTAGTGTCGCTGCTTAGTGCGTTCAGATGGCTTTCTTGCCACAAACAACAATATAACCTCATCTTCCTTGCCTCATGCGAAGAAGAGGTGAGCGGAAAAAACGGCATTGAATCGGTGCTGCCTATACTCCCTAAAATTGATGTGGCAATCGTGGGCGAGCCAACAAACATGCAGCCTGCCATTGCCGAAAAAGGACTTATGGTGCTCGACGCGGAGGCTTATGGACAATCGGGACATGCTGCTCGAAACGAGGGAATTAACGCCATATACATTGCCATCGAAGCAATTAACGCGCTTTGCAACATTAAGTTTCCAAAGCAGTCTAACCTATTGGGGCCTATCAAGGTCAGCACCACAATGATTAGTGCCGGAACTCAGCACAATGTAGTGCCCGACATTTGCAAGTTTGTGGTTGATGTGCGCACCACCGATGCCTACACCAATCTTGAAACGCTCGACATAATTCGTGCGGCAGCGCCTAATTGCACCTTCACTCCAAGGTCCACTCGACTCAATTCTTCGTCTATTAGTTTGCAACACACTTTGGTGCAACGACTCATCACCATGGGCAAGACTCCGTTTGGCTCGCCTACCCTTTCCGACCAAGCACTAATGCCATTCCCTTCACTTAAACTTGGGCCTGGCGATTCGGCAAGAAGCCACACCGCAAACGAATATATTTGCTCTATAGAAGTGCGCGAAGCGATTCACACCTACATCTCACTTCTCGACAATGCAAAGATTTAGCCGCATCGGCAAAAGAACTAATCTGGCCTAACGCTTTATGGGCATAAGTATAAACACAAATAACGGGCAGAAATCTAAGATTTTTGCCCGTTATTTTTTATCATTTTTTGAAACAATTATCAGAAATTAGCAGCAATTTTTTCAGCAATTTCTTTCATTTCATCGCTCGACAACGACAACTTTTCCTTAAAGAAGTTCATGTCGCTTTCCTTATTGATTGGAATAAGATGAATGTGAGCATGAGGCACTTCAAGGCCAAGAACAGCCTCTCCAACCTTCACACATGGCACAGCTTTCTTTAGAGCTGCTGCCACTCGCTTTGCAAACAAGGTCAACGACGCATATTCGTCATCTTCCAAGTCGAACAAACAGTCAACTTCGTGCTTTGGAATAACAAGCACATGACCCTTTGCCACCGGATTAATATCAAGGAATGCAAAGTTATTAGCATCTTCTGCCACCTTGTAGCATGGTATTTCACCTGCTATTATTCTACTGAATATTGATGCCATAATTTCCTGTTTTAATATTATTCAAGTGTAATGTCAAGAATTTCAAATTGCATAACGCCAGCAGGAGCCTTAACTTCTACTACATCACCCACTTTGTGGCCCATCAAGCCCTTTGCGATTGGGGTTGACGATGCAATCTTCATTTCCTTCAAGTTTGCTTCACTTTCCGACACAATTGTGTACTTTAGTTCCATACCGTTTTTAGTGTTTTTAATCTTGACGGTGCTCAACAAAGCCACTTCATCGGTGCTCAACTTACTTTCGTCAATAATGCGAGCATTAGCAACGATATCCTTAAGTTGTGCTATCTTCATCTCAAGCATGCCTTGAGCTTCTTTTGCTGCATCATACTCTGCATTTTCCGAAAGGTCACCTTTGTCGCGGGCTTCTGCAATTGCTGCCGAGATTTCTGGACGTTTCACGTTTTCCAAATACGCGATTTCTTCCATCTTCTTCTTGTAACCTTCTTTGGTCATATAGCTTATAGCCATATCAAATCTATGTTTTAAAAATTAGTAAAAAATAAAGAATCTCCACCGTTTTATCGGTGAGAGACCCCCTCTGGTTTATATTTCTCCGTATTTAAGTATTGCAAATTTACGATATAAAAAACCGAAAAGCAAATCTTTTCACATCTTTTATATAATTTAATGCATTTCTTCTCAAACAAAATAACTTGCAGATTCTCACCACAATATCTTCTTGAGAGCAAATAAACAAAATCCCGTCGATGCCAATGCTATGGCTAACGACACCATTTGATGGCCTGCCAGTTCGCTCAACATACACATTATGCTAACCGCCACAGCAAACACCGATATCATCACCGTTGACTTATGCAGATGCAGTTTATAGCGGCTGAAATACACCGCCCCAACTATTATATTATATATCAGATACCATATCACAAACGACACACCTAATCCGTTTAGGCCATAATAGTGATAGGCCACAATATTCAGAGCCAATCCCACTGCCACACTTACCGCCTCGGTTATGACATAAGTCTTCCCATCGCCTTTTGCAAGTATCACAAAAGCCATGCACCACGATGTGGCCCTTAAAATCATGCCCACCAGCAACCACGACACATAAGTGAGAATCGCCGAAAACTCTTTTGAGTAGAGCAATTCCACCACTAAGCCACGCAGCAGCATAAACACCAACACCACTGGAACCAACACTAACAAGGCTATCTTTATTTCCTGATTGACAAAAAGGCCCAAACGGAGATTACTATGAGCAACTTTCGACAAGCGTGGAAAATATTCAACTCCCAATGCCGTCAACACAAGCCCCACATACCTGTTCACTAAAGTATATCCGGCTTGATAGAATCCCATCTGCTCAGTTCCACCGCGCCAATTTAAATAGGCACTAAACACATACGACGACAATATGGCCAAAAAGGTGCCTATTGTCATATATATTCCTAAGCGAACAAAGTCCTTTCCTTGCTTATACACCTCTCGTGAAGGAAGCGGCTGCACCTCCACATCTCTATTCCTATAAACATAAGCAAACATTGCTCCTGTTAATGCATAAGCCACGATTGACGGCAACACACTATCAATGCGCCAAAAATAAAACATCGGCACCGACACTGCCAAGCCTGCCACTGAGCCCCAAACCGATGCTCGCGCCAAATTTTTCAGTCGTGCAGTTCCCTGCAAGATGGCATGCTCGCCACTCATAAGCGAAATCAGCAATATTGACACCGACAGCAGCACAAATCCCCATATATGGTTGCTGTCGCCAAACGATATCTGGCTCAACAACGGCGCTAAAGCTATCGTCAACAATGCACCAAATAAGCCAAGCCATAACGACCATTTTCTCACCACTGCCACTATTCTCGACACTCTGCTTATGTTGCCGGTGGCTGTGCTGCTCGTGATGTCGCGCACACTACTGGTGCGTATGCCCAGGTTTGTGGCTGTGCTTAGCATTTCTTGCGCTGCAATCCACAATCCAAACAGGCCCACTCCTGTGGGGCCCATCCACATCGCCACCAACTTTGTGCGCACTATGCTGCAAACGATGTTCACCACCTGAACACCGCCAAACAGGCCCATGGCTTTAACCACCATACGCGACAAGTTGTTATGGCGCATTCCCATTAAAGCTTAATTTTATAGATATTATATACTACTGCACGGCCTCCCATGCCGCATTTCTGCAACACAAGACCTTCGTTAAGATATTTTCCTTTGTCTTCGTTCGAAATGCCGAAGTCAAGATAATGCTTTCCTTGGCACTCATTGTTTAGAATATGATGACACACTGCAGGCAACACTCTGTTGTTCCATCCCTCGGCTGTGGCTGCTGTGTATTGCGAATGCACCACATTGCCCACCACATACACCACCACGCCTCCCAGAAGGTTTCCGTCTTTATGCGCCGCAAATAGTTTTATGTTTTTCGGGAAAAGCCGTTTCAATCGTTCTATTTCTTCAAGCGAATGCACGGGTTTAGTGTCATAACGCTCACTGAGCAAATCGGTTAATACCTTCCAAAATCCGCTAAAATCATCGCTCTCACTTATCACCACACCATTCTTCTTGGCATATGCCACCGACGATTTCGCTCCGGTGTTAAAATGCAACGGGTCTCGCACGTCGATTGTTGTTGAAACGTTAGTTACTTGCAACTGCGCCCCTAATCTAAACAATGCATACAAGTCTTCTTCGGCAGGATAACTATGATAGATGTGCGGCATTGCCTTATACTCTATTTCACGCACGCCGTCGTTTTTCAAATACTCCACAGCGGCATTCATCACGTTGAGCATAACCACCACATTAAAGTGAAGCAATGGCATTATCCAGCCACCATAGGTCAATCCCTGATGCGAATATAGCACATCACCCACACGGTTTGCCGGCAACACTGCCACCAACCTATCGTCGTCATAAGCCATTAGGGAATAATCGGCAAATCGGTCGCTATGGTAATCCATATAGTCGCGACAATGCAAAAACGAACTGTTCTTTGCATTTAGCACAAATTCATCCCATTGCGGCTTGCTTGATGCTTCATATCGCTTTATTTCTATCATATGCTGAAAGTGATTGACTTTTTTTATTATCGGCGGAGCCAATGTTCGGGGTTTAGTTTTTGCTTCTCGTTACGCACCTCAAAGTGTAATACCGTACGATTATCATCTTCGCTGTCGCTAAATATCTTTCCTATGGTTTGATTAGGCTTTACTTCTTCACCCGAACGAACATAAATTTCCGACAAGTTAACGTAAATGGTCAAATAACTGCCATGTCGCACCATCACCACCGTATTAAACCCGTCTTGGCGGAATATTGCCGAAACTTTACCGGCAAAAATAGCCCTTGCCACGGCTCCTTCGCTTGTTTCAATATCTATTCCTCCGTTATCGGTGGTTACATACTTTAACTCCGGATGCTTCTGTACGCCAAACTTACGCACAATCTTGAAATTCCCTGTAACCGGATAAGGCAGACGGCCCTTATTACTTTCAAAACTGCCCGATAGTTTTTCATCTATTTTTTCAACCTTCTTTTCTGGCTTTACCCTATCAGGAGCCTTTGCTGTTTCTTTGTCGCCTTTCTTGGCTCTTTCTGCTGCCAAGCGTTCGGCTTCTATCAAACGTTCCAATTCACGGTCGAGGGCATCGGCCTGACGCTTCTTCTCGGCCATGATTATATTCAACTGAGCACCCTCTTTTTTCAATCGGCTTACCACGTCGCTTTGCTGGCGTTTGCGTTGTTCTAACACCAACTTTGCCATATTTTGGTCCTTAATATTTTCCGATTTGCTGGTAGCCAAAGCATTTATTCGCTCGCGGCTGGCCGATAAGCGTTGTTGCATCAAACCTATTTCTTCTGATTGACGCTTACGCCATGCCGAAAATTCTCGCAAATAACGAATGCGGCGCATTGCTTGATGAAACGACGATGACTGAAAAACAAACAACAGTTTTTCGGTCGAAGTGCTGCTTATGCGTATTTTTTTTATGGCTTTGCCGTATTCGGTGCGCATCTCTGCCAACTTGTTTTCATTCTCCGCTATACTGTCGTTAACCAATTTTAGCTGACTGTTAATTTCATCCAATTGCTTAACCAGCACACCTATCGCACGCTGTTGCTCATCGATTTCGGCAGTTATCGAATTAAGTTGATTCAATTGGCGGCGAGTATCGGCTTTGTTCTTATCGATTTTCTTCGCCGTTTCACCAATTTCCTTCTGAGTCTTTGCCTTTTGTTGCTTTATCGACTTCACGGTTTGTGCATGAATGCCGGCACTGGCACCCACTACTACAAACAATAACATCAACCAAACTCGCAAAAATCTCATACGGCTTTCAATTTATCTTATTTCACTGTTGCACCCATGGCTTTCAATATCGACGAAGCTGTCGATTGGCTGTAACCCTGGGGTATATCCAAATCATTGTTTATTTCAGCGTTCCAACTATGATTCTTCATGTTCAACTCAAGCGACAATGCCTTATCGTTGATTTTTGTAGCAACTTGAGTGGTTGTTGCCACATTTCCGGCTTCGCTTGTCTGCACACCACCATACACTACACTATAGATTGAACTTCCTTCTACAGGTTTAACCTCAAGCGACACCAACTCCTTATCTGCATTATAGGTATAACCGTACTCAAAACCATGATATTGTTCTTTCGGGGTTATAACTACTCCAAAGTCCGATGCCACTATGTTAACATCGTCTTTCATCGTTGCGCTAAGCGTACCTTTGCCCAGTATGTGTGCTCGGCCCAACAGCAAATCTTGCATAGTGCTTACATCTACAGGCACACCACTGGTGAGCAGCGAAGCTTTTTCCTTTATGTATAGTTTATGCAGACGGTCAATAATTACTATGTCATCGCCTTCGATGTGAATCTTTGCCACCTCTATGCCCAGAAGCGGACGCAACGATATTGATATCGACTTGCCTCTCACCATCTTAAGCTGCATCGACGAACTCATCTTCTTTTCTCCGCCAAGCGCCACTTTTCCACTGGTCACCAACGTGTTCCACTTGCCATACTTTGCATATTCGCTCAATTGCACACTCTTCTTATCGGCGCCACCTAACGTTTCACTTGCGCGACGGCTCGTGCCGCAACTTGTAGTCATTATGCCCACAAGCAAAACTGCCAGCAAAAGCCATATGTTTTTTTTAGTCTTTACACTCTGCATTTTTTCACATTTTGGTTACTTAAAGAAATATGTTTTGTGCTCCACCTTGCGCTGTAGCAACTCATCGGTAGGGTCAAGTTCCAAAGCCTTTTGCCACTGCACCAGTGCCTCATCGGGTTTACCATTCATAAACAAGATATCACCATAGTGCGAAGACAATTCTTTACTTTCTCCTTCTTCAAACTTCATTGCCTTTTCGATGTAGAGCAACGCTTCCTTATAATTGCCCTTCTTAAAGAGTATCCACGCATAAGTGTCGAGATATGTTGGATTCTCTGGCGAATCAATCACTGTGCGATAACTCATATCTTCGGCCTTTTCAAGATTATCACTGCCTTCCGACAAATAATAAGCATAATTATTCATCACCATCGGGTCATCAGGATTATATTGCAGCGACTTCTCATACATGTTTGCCGTGTTTTCCATATCGTTTAGGCCATAGTAGGCATCACCCTTATAGGCATAAAACTGCGCAAATAGGTCGTAACCATCTTGCGGCAACTTTGCCAACGCCGAATCGGCACATTCAAGCACATCTTGATATCTTTTTAATGCCATGCACGGCGAAACCTTCATTCCTAAAATATCAACATCGCCCGGGAAATAATTCAAGGCTGCATCGCACGACTCTATTGCCGATTCATATGAACTTTGCATTATTTGTGCTGCTATCAAAATTCGCCACATTTCCTTGTCATCGTTCTTTAATCCTACAGCATAGTTTGCCTGCTCTTCACATCCCGCAAAATCATCTCTTTCCCACAAAAATTGAGCAAACATTGAGTGTATTTCATATTCATGCGGATGTTTGTCGATTAACACTTTAAACAGGTTAGTGGCTCTTTCCGACGAATCCTTAAGAAGGTCCATCGAGTATCTGTACAATATATCTCGCTTAGTGAACAAGTCGAGTTCGTCGTTAGTCAAGGCCTTATAGATTTCTCGGTCAAAGCCCACAGTATCGCCCATATTATTGTAAATCAAGGCTCTACGCACGTTAATCATGCCATCTTCGGGGCTCGACAATTGAGCTTTGTCGACATAGGCCAACGCACTATCATGACAAGCAAAAAAATCATACACATCACTCACCAGCAAGTTATAATCAACACTCTGCGGTGCAGTGGCAAGCAACGACTTTGCCTCACTTATCGCTCTCGCCGAATCTTTTAACATGCTGAGCACGCTTATTTTTCGCGATGTGAGTTCCATCATCTTGCCTTGCGAATATTCTATGGAGTCATAAATGTCGAGCGACTTCTGAAAGTCACCCGCTGCACGGCACGATTCTGCTAACGAGAATAGCAAATCAGGGTCATTCGGATAACGTTTATTAATCTTCTCCCACGCCTCAACCGCTGCATTGCGGTCGCCGGTGCGTTGTAATATAGTGCAATACACCCTCGCCTCCGAATAATCTGATGACGACGATTCAAAATGCTTACGCATCAGTTCTAATGCCAACGAATCGCGACTCTCCGACAAGTTACTCATCAACACCATATTAAACCCCAATTCATAGGCAATAAAGGTGTTAGTGGGGTCTAATCGATAGGCATAACGCAACAATTCAAATTGCGACGCATAGTCGCCATCTGATGCCTTTCGTTGCGATTCAAGAAACACATATTCGGCCTTCCTGCGGTCGGCGTCGCTAACTTCTGCATTGTCCTCTACCACAAACGACGCATATGGCTCTGGCGTTCCACTTTTGCTATCGGCAAGCAGCGGCAAAACCACACTTAGCAACGCTAGTGTAGCAAACAATTTATTTGAAAAGAAATTACATTTCATTGTTGTTGAGTTGAATTTACTTCACCCCAGTGTGACCAAAGCCGCCTTCGCCTCTTTCTGTTTCGTCTAAGGTTTCAGAGGCTTCCCATTCCACCTTCGAGTAGTTTGTCACTACCATCTGGCAAATACGTTCTCCGTTTTCTATTGTAAAAGGTTCATTCGACAGGTTTATCAAGATCACTCCTATCTCTCCACGATAGTCGGCATCGATAGTGCCTGGCGTGTTCAACAATGTTATGCCCTTTTTCAACGCCAAACCACTGCGTGGACGCAATTGGCATTCATAGCCATGTGGCAATTCTATGCTGATGCCTGTTGGCACCAACACTCGCTGCATAGGTTCTAACACTATTGGTTCGCTTAGCCATGCGCGCAAATCCATACCGGCACTTTCACTGGTGCTGTAACTTGGAAGTGCATTGTTCGACTTGTTTACTATCTTTACTTTTATCTTGTCCATTATTATCCTAATTTAATTATTATGCGAAAATAACTAAAACTATCCGTTTTTTGACTAATAATTATCCTAAATTATTATAAATCGCGCCTTTTGAAACACAATTTGACAATTCTCTTCACATTTGCCAACATTCTTGCTCAAAAAAAAGCAATGGCGCATCTTTTTTGACGCGCCATTGCTGAACATAAAATTTATTTTTTATTAATATTTATGACCCTTTTCGCCTAATTCGCTTGGAGTGATTGGTGTGCGAGTTAAGCTATACCAAGCGTAAATCATATAAGCCGCAACAAACGGTATAACCAACGAAACCACACTCATAACCTGAAGAGTAAATTCACTCGACGAACTATTGCGGATAGTTAGCGAACTTGTAATGTCGACCACTGAAGGATAGTAAGCAGTATTGTTATATCCGGCAATCCAGAACAACGACATCACCACAAGCAATGTGCCCACTCCAGTAAACCATATTCCGTTAACATATTGCTTCGACAATAGTTGGCGTATTATGCCATAAAGCACCAACACCACTCCGGCAAGAAGCACAACTGCCACCCACCACATTTCCAACAGGTTAAGCAAATATTTATATTTAACCACCACAAATTCATCTGCACCTGCGGCTTCAACACCTTCGCTTGTTAGCAACACGCCAACAAAAGCCAAGAACATCACCACAAACAAGGCCGAGTTGACCAGCAAACGACGCTTGCACCATGCAGTAAAGGTGTCATTCACTTGAGTGGTTTTCATTATAAACAATATTGCCTGAACTCGCGCCAAGAACAACACTGTGACGCCCAACAACAAGTTTTTCAAGTTAAATATGGCTTCCAACCCATGTGTGTCGCTCCATTTCGATATCACTGGGCTACCGGCATCCACAAGGCTCATTCTGTCGACCGTAAACTCTGCTCCAAAGAAGAATGTTGCCACAGCCACGCCCAACAACACCGGCGACACCAAACCATGCGCTGTCAACGCCAAGTCATACGACATCGTGCCATATATGTTGCCTTTGCGACGGCGAAACTCATAGCTAACGGCTTGCAACACAAACCCCGCCAAGATGAGCATCCATAACCAGTATGCACCGCCAAAACTTGTGCTATAAAACAATGGGAAAGATGCAAAAAATGCTCCGCCAAACACCACAAGCATAGTAAACGTAAACTCCCACTTGCGACCTATGGCATTCACTATCACATTTCGGCTATCTTTGTCTGGGGCTTGTAGTATCAACGATTGTCCGCCCTGAACAAATAGCAAAAACACCAACAATGCTCCCAACACCGAGATTAGGAACCACCAATATGATTGTAAAAATTCGTAACTAAACATAGTTTCTCGCGTTTTTTATGGTTTTATACTTCTGGTGAACAAATATCTTCCTTTGAGTGCTTTGAAATTTGACGCAACAAGATGCCTATTTCTGCAGCCAACAAACCTGTGAAAATCACTGCAAACAACACAAAGGTCAAAATTACTGATGCCGTAGGAATTGCCGAAATTGCTGCCTTCGATGGCATCAAGCCTTCAATCAGCCATGGCTGACGGCCGCACTCTGCGGTTGCCCATCCGGCTTCTGAACACAACCAAACCAATGGTATCGACAACATTGTGACATAATGAATCCACTTGTTGCCTGCCAACAATTCTGGCTTCTTATATGCCAAGAACAACATCAAGGCTATAAACGCAAGCAAGTATCCGCCTATTATTACCATTATGTGGAACATATAGAACGTTAATGGCACATTTGGCACAGCTTCTTCCACTTTATCGAAGTAACCATATCCAAAATACTTGTAATTTTCCATCAACTCGGCCTTCTTTGCTGCCATTGCAGCCTCATTGCCCTCTTGCATCGCTGCATCAAATTCGCGCAACGATTGATGCGCAGCCTTTCCGCGCTCTATGCGCACAGCGTAAGAGTCGCCTTTGTACAATGTGTCGCCCTGTTCATTAACGGCATAACCCTTAATCAAATCTGTCACTCCTGGCACAAACGCATCAAAATCGCCAAATGCCAAAAACGAAAGTCCCTTTGGTATTGCAAAATGGAATAAAAACTCATCTTTTTCGTCATTCCATTCCTTGCCTGGAGTCAGCACGCCAAAGGCTGTAATTTCTTGGCCCTTATTACCGTGATACACGCCTTCCATAGCAGCCAACTTCATTGGTTGCACTCGCGCCACTTCCTTGGCCGAACCGTCGCCTGTGGCAATTGTGCCCACTATACCTATAAGGCCTACCCAGCCAGCCATCTTTATGCTTGCTATCGAAGCCTCCACATTACGCTTCTTTAGCAGCATCCAGCCGCTTACGCCTACAACAAACACACCGCTCAAAATCCAGCCGCTCATCACTGCATGGAAGAATTTATTAACGGCAACTGGCGATAGTGCTACTGCCCAAAAGTCGCTCATCACATTGCGCATTTGTGCTGGGTCAAATTCCATTCCCACAGGATATTGCATCCACGCATTTGCCACCAATATCCACAACGCCGACAAACTCGACCCTATGGCGGTCAACCAGGTTGCCGACAAGTGAAAGCCTTTGCTAACCTTGTTCCACCCGAAGAACATAACTGCCACAAATGTCGACTCCATAAAGAACGCCAACAAACCTTCTATGGCCAATGGTGCGCCAAATATATCGCCTACAAACCAACTGTAGTTCGACCAATTGGTGCCAAATTCAAACTCCAATATAATTCCCGTGGCAACTCCCATGGCAAAGTTTATCCCAAATATGCGCATCCAAAATTTGGTAATACCCAACCACTTCTTGTCGCCTGTGCGGTAATACATGGTTTCCATCAATGCCACTATCACCGATAGCCCCAATGTTAGCGGCACAAATAACCAGTGATAACATGCTGTCAGAGCAAATTGCGCTCTCGACCAATCAACCAATGAAACAATGTCATTCATATACTCTCGGTTTTTAAGGTTAATATTTTGAGTTATTTTTCTTCTTCACTTGCTGGCGCTAAGGCACTGCGCACATATTGCGCTCGCTCAGCGTCGCTATCGAAATTTATTGACAAAAAATCAGGGAAAAAGAATAATTTCATTACTGCAAATAGCAATATAAGTTTCACTATCAACAGAATCCACAGAGACTTGCCTAAACTGCCCATCCCTTTAAACCCATCAACATAGAGCGACACAATTCTTTTAATCAAACTCCTTTTTTCTGCCATATTACAAACTTCGTAATCTTTACGGTTTTTAATCCTCTTCTAATACTTAAAGCCTCACACATTTAGTTTTATGTGCGAGTTTTTCGTTTCAAAGCACAATCACATCAAGGTCGTTAGGCACCACCACATTTCCGCTGAAATGCACTTTAGCCTCTTTGGCATATGCCACCGACTTTGTGTCTAAAGTGCGATCTTCGGTATGATACAACAACAAGTTTTTAGCACCCACCGTTTCCGCATCGCGGCCGGCATCTAATGCAGTGCTGTGAAACTTCTCATAAGGCTTAAACTCTTCGCGGTCGGCATATAGGCAAAACGCCTCACTCATAAGCCAATCGCACCCCTTCACATACTTTTCTGCAACCCGATTATATGGTTCATCGCCAAGACATGCCAACACACGTCCATCGGGCAAGTCAACCCTAAAACCAAACTGCTTAGTCTTATCCGAACCGATGTCAAAGGCCGTGAAACGACAACCTATTGCATCCCATTCCTCGCCGTCAGCAACAGTTTTAAACACCAGCCTGTCGCCTATATACCTATAGAATCTCGACGGAATGACCATACGGCAAAACGCATCAAGCATTTCTATCGATTCATCATGGCCGTAAAGGGTAAAAACGCCTTCATAATCATCGGCATAGACCAATTGGGCAATTCTGCGCACCACCCATATCATGCCCAATATGTGGTCGGTATGGCCATGCGTAAGAAATGCATAATGCAAATTATGCACATCATAACCCGTTTTTTCGAACTGGGCCAAAATGCCATTTCCCCCACCTGCATCAACAAGCATGTCTCCACTGCCCGCGTTTAGCAAAAAGCAAGTGTTATAGCACTTTGTTACCAAAGCGCTGCCTGTGCCAAGCATTGTGAGTTTAACTTCGTTGTTTGCCATTATCTATGCCTATTCTTCATTTGCTGCATTAGCCCCAACTTCTCTATAGTCAGGGCTAACACAACACTATTTTTTTAATAAATCAAACTGCCCGATATACACCAGTAACTAATGCTGCCACCTTCGCCCGGACCTTGAGGAATCTTCACTGTAATAGTGTGTTCGCCTGCCGACAACTTACCCAATGGAATGTAGTTAGGGTTAGTTACTGTGCCAGGACACCAATTGCTTCGGCTTAAGTCTGACGAACTTTCACCATTTGAGAAGTTACCAGAGCATGGATTGTTGTTGCGATATGTTCCGCAGTCGTCACGCCATGGGATAAACGAAACAACCTTTTGGCCATCGAGCAAAATAGTGTTGACCTTGCGGTTAAACTCATCACCGCCGCCCCAGCCGCCGTGGCCAGTTGTCAAGTAGTATAGATACACGTCTTCTGCATCTTCTTCCATTGTAAAGGTAACGGTCAAGTCATCATCGCCCATAAATGTAGGATATTCCTGACCTGCCTGTTCCAAATAGTTAACTGTGTTAAACAATGGCTTAACGTTATGGAATGGCTTAGAATCTTCATCGGCTGGATAATATTTCAAATCCATAGTAATGCTATGGCCATTCTTGTCCCAGTTGCCAATGTATGCACCAATAATCACCTCTCCTTGCAACTTTTCGGCTATGTTGCTCACGTTCATCTTATAGAGCACCTCATCAACCCATTCTTGACCTGGCACCACATTGTAGTTATATTGACGAACACCGAAACCTGTAAAGAATCGCATCAATTCCAATGGCGCAGTGTAATCGGCAGTTGACACCAATCCTGGATAGAACACGCCGTTATTAGCCTTAAAACCAGGAACGCTCTTCAAGTCCTTAATTGCATCAAGAAACGATTTTGCCTTGTCCATAGGTATCATAAACACCGAACCGGTGCGGTCATAGGCATCGCCCTTTGAGTATTGAGTTAGTTCCACAAACACATCACGGTTTTTAACCGTTGGCAATGTCACTTTCTTCAAAATTATCGAACCACCACCAACTCTGTAAACAACACCATCTTCATAATTTTCTGGTGCCTTGGCGCCTGTAAAGTTCACTGCATCTTCCTTAAACACTGGCACTGTTATCACATTACTGTGATTTAGCGTGTGGCGATAGATGCTTGGATTCATTTCCTTACCAAACGATGCAGGAAACAATTGTTGCGCTTTCTTCATTGGTTCGATGTCGGTAGCACCCATTGCATACTGGCCATTGCGAGAGAATCGCAACACCACACCGTCAACCACGCCCCAACCTGGCTGTGGAGTTGCAGTATAGCCCAACTGCTTTGTATACCACACTTCCATGGTGTTTGAGTTAATTATGGTGCGTGCTATCTTACAGTCAAAGCCCATGTATGTAGTGTCGCCCACTATCTCAAAGCCTTTATTCACTTCAAATTCACGCTTTGAGCATACAGTATCGCCATTGGCCAATAGTGCCATCTGAAAATAAGTGTTCTTTGAGTAATCTACAAACGTAGTTTCCTTTGGGAAATACTCATCTGCTCCTTCACGACCCACACTGCATTGTTGAGTACCACTCACAACTATCTTTGTGCGATATGGAGTTTCTGGACGGTCAATCAAGCCGTATGAAATAGTCATACCCTCAGCCTTCTTCATCTTCTTTATGATGCTCTTTGCTTGAGGTGCTGCCTGGGCTCCTACTGCAGCCATTGCGATTGCCGCAATTAAAAGAACTAATTTCTTCATAAATCTTTCTTTTTTTGAGTGTTTATTTTAATTTTAATTTATTATTCTTCATTATCACATTAGCGCCACATAGCACCAGTGCGCCACCACTCCTGCAACTATGCCACCTATGGTGTGCGCCAAAATAGCCTTCGAGGTCAATTGGCGATAGCCCAACGAATCGAGCATGGCGGTGTGCGTGCTTAAATAGCCACTCCAGCACATACCCATAGCCGTAAACACAGCAATGGCATTGCCGTCAATCAAACCTTCGGCCTGCAAGCGTGGCACAAGGCCCAAAGCGGCACCTACCGCTCCAAGGGCTGTGATTGGAAACGACAGCAATTCCGACGATTCAAATCCAAACAGCCATTCAAACACGAAACTTATCTTATCGGCCAAAAAAGGCAACAACTTTACGCCCTCATAAGCCTCACCTTTATACACGCCTGTTTCGCCAGGACCAAACGTGAGCATCATCACAAACGTTGAGATGATTAAAACGCCAGGAATTATCTGCATTCCTAAATCAACGCCCACCTTTCCACCATCGAGCAAGGCATTAAGCAGGCGGAGAAACACACTTTGCGACTCATCGCATTTTTTCTCATCATCTTCATCTTCAACCTCATCTTCAACCTCATCATCTACCGACACATCGTCCGACATTTCGGGATACTGCTTCAAGATGAAGCGCTGCATCAAGCGGGTCGAAACCATGCTGCCCACTACTGACCCCAATAGCCCAACCATTGCTGCCGAGCCGTAGCCTCGGCTTATCATAAACACCACCACTATCAAGCCCATGCCAAAGGCTGTACCGAAATTAGTTAGCGATATCAACTGATATTTCTTGAAATATCGGCAAAATCGGGCATCCTTGCTCAAACTTATTATGGCCGGATTATCACTGACAAATGTCAACACTGCACCAAGGGCTGCCACCCCCGGAAGGTTATACAGCGGACGCATCAACGGACGCAACAACTTCTCCAATATTGCCACTACACCAAACTCTACTAAAATGCGGCTTAAAGCACCTGTGAGCACGGTGATTCCCATAAGGTAGAACACTGTGTCAATTAGTAATCGGTAACTGGTGTTCATCATTGTGTTAAACATATTGGGCGCACCCATTACGCTCGACATATAGCCAAACACCATGGCCAAAACCGCTATCGTAACAAGCGGCTCAACCAAACGTCTATACTTTTTCCTCAATGTTCCTTTCATGTCTAATATATACTCGCAATTTTATCGTTGGTTAAAAGTTAAGTTTCAGCACATCCATCTGCCAACGCACACCAATAAGGAAATGGCTACTGCTTTGCTGTGCCGAATGATAGCAGGCATGCAAACGCACCTTATTACGCTTGCCCACCACTGGATGATATTCCACCGCACATCCCCAAAACACACGGTCGGTGCCCGGTTCTACCCATGTGTCGTAATAACGGTTGCTGCCTATGCTTTGAGCCTTGTTATAATCATGGCCTGCCTTAAGTTGCACATTTAACTTGCTTGTCAACTTCAAATCCAATTGGCCCATCAGGGTGTAGTCCTTAAAGAAATTTGTGCCATGGCCGCCGTAACGATTCATCCAGTCAATATCTAATGTTGCAGGGCCTACACTAAAACGATTGCCCAATGCCAAGTAGTTGATGAATCGGCCCTTCTCATACTCCATCATGTTGATTGAGTACATGGTGTTAAACCACGGAGCTATCTTTCCATACCACATCAAGTTATAGGCAAATGTGCCTTCTCGAGACTTAATGCTGTAGGGCGAATTCGAAACTTGCGCCAACAACTGATTTCCCTCATTAAAACGGTATCCTACCGTAACGCCCATTTGGTAAGGATTACAATGATTCCAATATTCGCTCGCAAAATACACATCGATAGGCGCATAATCGTACTCATATGTTCCCACAAGCACCACTTGCTTACCAGCCGAAACACTCCAATGCTCATCTGGTGCATATGTTAAGTTCACCCAGTCGGTTGCATTGAAAAACGACTGTGGCTGTACATTACTTTTATACAACCTATATCTAAACGAATAACTAAATTTATCATTGATTTTGCCATTAAGCAAGAGTTTCAAGTATGTTCCCTCTAACCCTACCGAATAGGTCTCATTATTAATTTGTTCAAACCCTGATATACGAGTATAATTTCCGTCCAATCGAGCATCTATCCTCAAACTCACATTCGAATCGCCCGTCTCAAGCGCTGGCGATGTAGTTTCGGCACTCGTTGTAGCACAACAAGCGCACAAAATCACTGAACACAAAATTCCTTTTATTTTACGCATAACATAAAGTAGATAAGCTTTATGGTAATTATGATTTTTTACCGGTATTAGATATTAAAATTTTATCTACTACAAAAGTAAAAATTTTTCGCTACTTACGCACACATAAATCAAAAAAACTGAAGGCTTTGCCTCCAGTTTTTTCTATAATTTTATCGCAATCTTGGCGGTCACTGCACTCCCCACCAATTGCAATCCTGCACCATCGGAAATTTACACATCCAAAGGGTCAACAATTTCGTTTTCATCGAGCAACTGCTTTGCCGCTTCATAGTCTCGTTGAAAAACACGCACCTTCGACATTGTGAATGCTAAACCAAAAGGATTAACTTGGTCAGTCACCATGGCTGGAATGCCATTGCTCTCCAACATCGACTTCACAATTTCTGCGTTGGTAATGTGATGAAATTCACATAACGTTACCAAATCGTTTTCGTTTGCCATACCGTTTACTGTTTTTTTGTTTTTTTACCTTATGCCCCTTCTATTGAGTTCTTTATGATAACGTCGTGCGTTAGCATTATGTTCAGCCAATGTTGAAGCAAAATTATGATATCCCGAAAAATCCTCTTTCGCACACATATAGATGTAGTCGTGAGGGTCGCTGTTCAAAATGTTATCGATTGTCACCTTGCTAACAAATCTTATTGGGCCCGGTGGCAAACCAGCATACCTATAGGTGTTATATGGATTGTCGCACTTGGTCATGGCAAGCGTAATGCGACGAATGCCAAAATCGCCTAAGGCGTACTTCACCGTTGGGTCGGCTTGCAGCGGTATGCCTCGCTGCACGCGATTAACATACAATCGGCCTATCTTGCCATGCTCATCGCGCTTTGCCGATTCTTCTTCTACTATTGAACCCACTATAACCACCTCTTCGGGCGTTAATCCCAATGCTTTGGCCTTATTCAAACGGTCTTCTGTCCAAAATCGCTTGCTGTAACCAGCCAACTCATCGATGAGTTTTTCTGGACTCACATTCCAATAGAATTCATAACTGTCGGGGAAAATTACCGAGCATATTGTTGCAGGGGTTTTCCCGTACTTGGCACAAACAGAGTCATTGTTGAGCGCGTTAAGCATATCCTCTTTGCTCATCATAAAGCGTTTTGCCACTCGGTCGGCAAACTGCTCATTTGTGCGAACATTATTGAAAGTAAACTTTATTGGCGATTGAATGCCGTTTCGCAATTTGCGAGCAATGTCTATCGGAGTTTCGCCTTCCTCTATTCGATAGGCTCCCGAACGGCGTGCAATGTCTATGCCTGCCACCTTAAGCACCATCGACACTCTGCTGCCTGTTTCTCCTAACTTATCTTCTAACGTGTCGCTCAACGCCTCTAACGTGGTATCGGGATAAACATAGAGCATTTGCGCTTCTCGAGCACCTCTATAGGCAAACGGAAGCACCCACACTAACACACCCACCAACGTCAGCCCGACTACACTGGCTATCAATACCTTAACTTTGGTTTTTGACTTCTTTTTCTCCATCTGATTTTATTTATGCAACAAAAATAAAAAAAATATTTTAGATTAGTATTTGTAAATTCAAAAAATTAGGTATATCTTTGCACCACGATTAACAAATAATCCTCTTGGAGAGGTGGGTGAGTGGCTGAAACCACCAGTTTGCTAAACTGACGTAGGAGCAATCCTACCACGAGTTCGAATCTCGTCCTCTCCGCTTAAAAGTCTTGTATCACTCGATGCAAGACTTTTTTGTTTTCGGGTTTCCTTACAATAATTGCCCGCAATAACACCCAAGCAAGCCCATTCTACTCAACGACTGCTACTCCATGTCACGAAAAAAGGCGTATGCCTATAATTTTAGCACACACCTTTTATGCTGTTTCTGCTTGTTATGCAACAATCATTCATCTTGCAGTACTGCAGCTGGAGATGTCCATAGATTTTGATTTGGCAATTTGTCGTCGAATTCGGCACGCAAATCCTTCGCCAACTGTATCATATGTCGCGAGAAGTTATAGCCTATCCACACTCCCGTGTTGGTGGTCATCACCCAACACTCATTGTCGTGAAACTTAAGCACCAACGAGTGCGACGAATAAAGCGTTCCGGTTCTTATCCAGTTTCCATCTTGGTCTATCTCGCTCCATCCGCGGCAAATAGGCACTTCTTCGCCACGTTGCGTCATTGTGATGATTGTTGAGTCGCACAACACATCTCTCACTCCCGGATGCCCGTCAATCGACGCTGCCAATCGCGCCATAGCCGGAGCCGAGGCTATCCATCCCCCTGCACCCATCAAGCCATATATGTCGCTACCGCCATACACTCGAGGCACCATCTTTCCACTATTATTAAATTCCTCCACAAGCACTGTGTCGGGGGCGTAATAATACGACTCATTATCATATCGCTCGCTCAGATAGTTGGTGGCGGGATAAAAGCCTGTGGCACAAACTGCACTCAGCACATCATCTTTCAAATAATCCCAATACGACTTGCCGGTAACCTTCTCTATGGCAAGCGAAAGCAGAAGATATCCAAAATTACTATAATTGTGCATCGTTCCCGGGTCGGTTGCCAAATTACGCTTTAGCGCTATCAGGGCCAAATCTTTTCCTCGTGGAACTTCGGTCAGTTCATTCCATTTCATTATATCTCTTGTGTTAAACATAGGGTCGCCGGCTCTGTTTGAAAAGCCGCCCAAATGCTGCAACAAGTGGTCGATAGTGATATCCTTCATTCGCTCGTCGGCAAGGACCTGAGTATATACCGAATCGTTCAATATTCCAGTCTCGCCAAACAATCTGCTATTGAGCGACATTTTTCCTTCTTCACACAGTTTCATAATAGCAACACCCGTAACCAATTTAGAGGCCGATGCTATTCGGGTCAACGTGTTTGGTGTCATCGGAATGTTGAATTCCGCATTAGCCCAACCATAACCTTTGGCAAACAACAGCGAATCGTTGCGAGTTATGGCCAACGACATGCCACGGAGGTCCCATTTTTCCATAAATCGCTCCACGCGCCTATCCATTGGCACCAAAGCCTCCGACTGCGACGACGCATTGCTCAACGTGTCGTGCCAATCGGTGTTCTGAACCTCCCATCTATTTATCACTTGCTCTGCTTCGCTGCCACAATTGCACAAAATCATACAGCACACACATGCACAAGCATATATCAGCAATTTCTTCATATTATCATGTTTCTTTTATCGGGCAATGGCGCATTTATGTTTTCACTTCCTCGTGCACCATCTATAACATTAGTCATCTTATTGTTCAGCATTGCCCTTTCTTTGAAAACAAAGTTACGAAATTAAAGCCACATCAACAAACCACCACATCTAACACAATGCGGGGTGATTGTCTATACAACCACCCCGCACTATATTTCTTAAAAAACGATGCAATGCCTTATGCTTCCGTTTCTTTTTTCTTTTGCAGTTTTTTTGCATATAACTCCGAAAAACCTTTGCCAAAAACACCAATAACTCGGCTTTGCGAAACAAAGGCTTCTGGGTCAATCTGCTTAATCAATGAGAATATTCGGTCGCTTTCATACTTGCGAGCCAAGCACATTACCACTTTGCCCTGAGCTCGTGTGTATGACCCTTCCGACGACAATAGCGTACAGCCACGATTAACTTGCTCATTGATTGCTTTTGCCACCTCTTCATATTTCTGACTGATTATGAAGAACTGCACAGAGTGACGTTGACGCTCCATAAAGTAGTCCATCACATAATACATCACAAACAATGTGCAGAAACCAAACACCACTCTACGCCAATCGTAGAAGATAAAATAGCACGACGAAACGATAATAATATCGCACACGGTCAACACTTTACCAAGCGACACGTCGCCGTGATATTTGTTAACTATGGCCGCTATGATGTCGGTGCCACCTGTGCTGGCATTATACATAAAGATGAATCCCATGCCTATGCCACTCAACGCTGAGCCCACTATACAAGCCATAAAACTTTCGGTAGGGCCCATCAATTGAAGCAATGTGCCATCGGGCTGCATCAATAGCATCTGTATAACTCTAAGCATTGCCGTGATTGCGAAAATGCAGAATATGGTCTTTACCATAAACCTAAATCCCAGCAATTTCAGGGCAACCACCATTAGCACTGCATTAATCGCAAAATAAGTATAGTCAGCCGGAATTTGAGTGACAAAATACACAATACTCGACACACCGGCTATGCCACCAATGGTTATTTGATAAGGAAGCATAAATGCACCCCATCCTATTGTGTAAAACAATACGCCAACTATCAAAAACAAATAGTCGTTGATGTCAGATATTGTAATCTTTAATTTCCCGATTCTCATCTTTTTGCAAGTTAATACAACCGATGATTCTTTCTTCTTTAAATATATTTAGCCACAGCCTTTTCAAGTTCTGTCACGTCGACCACTCTTTCAACAATATCTCCTTCTCTGTTAAGGATGAAGGTTGTTGGAACAGAGAATACATTATATGACTGCAACACGCGCGATTGTATGCTCGCTGGGTCAAGAACTGTAATCCATGGCAAGTTTGCCGCTGCTTGACGCCAAACAAACTCTTCTGGGTCGATGCTTACTTGGAACACTTCTAAGCCCTTAGCACTATATTTGCCATATATGTCGGCCAACACTGCATTATATTGTGGCGAGAAATCGGCTGCATACATAGTGAAGTTCAAAATCACCACCTTGCCTTGCTTAGCAACTTCGGTAAGTTTTTGCTGTTTACCCTTATCGTCTTGCAAATCAATTTCAATGATAGGAATTTCTTCAACCACAACTTCCTTTGCTGGCTGACGGCGGCGTTGTCCTTCTAACAATAAGTCAACAAGATACTGTGTGCGTGGGTCTGTTGGACGGAATGTGTAATAAGCATTAGCCACAGCACCTATAATCTTTAGGTCGGAATCATTAGCAGGGTCAAACACTGGCTTATTGCCTACATATTTATTGATTACATAATATGACACGATGCCGCTTGGATTAGCAAGAACTTGCTTTGTGAGTTCTTCTTTCCATGCGCTCATCTTAGCAGCATCGCCACTCTTTGCCAATTCCATTGCCTTCTTGTCAACATTCATCATCAGCTCTGCGTTTTCGCTTCCGCTCAATGTGTATTCTGTTGCAAAGGCTTCCAATTTGGTCTTAACGTCTATATTATCAAGGCTATCGATTGGAAAATAGATTGATTGTTCGCCCAAACGCAAACGATAAACGCCTGGTGAGGTTGGCGCTGCCGATGACACGCTGAAGTTTCCATTACTTTTTACTTCCACTGAATCTACATACAACCAATTGCCACTGCTTGCCGATTCTAAAACAAGAGCCAAACTGTCGGTGCCGCCTTCAATAGTCCCTGACACCTTAAACTCATTACTGCTTCCGCACGACATCATCATGGCTGACAACGATGCCAATGCTATGTAAATGTATTTTTTCATTTTATTTGTTGTTTTTCTTTATCGCGACAAAGATACTTGAAAAACGCCTAAACACCAAAAAAATTTTATTGTCATTTAAAAATCAAAAACGAAACAAATTGCACACTACTGCTATCGCCATTTATATCAATTTGCACATTATCGCCTGCCTCATCAAGTAGGTACTCGAATTCGGTTTATTCACACATCGCATCATTCTTTTCTCTACCATTACAACGAAAACTACCTCACATCCCTCTCATCCTGACACTTATGCCTAAAAAAACACCCGCCGGCTCGCTCACATAAGCAAGCCCGGCGGGTATTGTTATCTCATCGCACCCAAGCAAAATCAGGTGCTTTTTTTGCGTTGTTTATTTCAAGCCACGGTCCATTAGCAAAGCATCAACCTCTGGAGCACGGCCACGGAAACGCTTGTAAAGTTCCATTGCGTCTTCACTGTCGCCTGCTTCAAGAATGTTTTCAAGGAATGCCTTTGCTGATGCTGGGTCATACATTCCCTTTTCAGAGAACAATGCTGCTGCATCGGCCGACAAAACTTCTGCCCATAGGTAAGTGTAATAACCTGCTGCATATTGGTCGCTGCCAAAAATGTGCTTAAAGTATGTGCTGCGATAGCGGAATTGAATTTCTTCTGGCAAACCAAGACGGCGTGCTACCGACTTTTCAAACTTAGCAACATCAATGTCCTTTGCATAGTTCATCTTATGCCATTCAATATCAAGCAATGCTGCACCACATAGTTCCACTGTTGAGAATCCTTGATTGAACTTAGATGACGCCTCAAGCTTCTTAACCAATTCGTCAGGAATCACTTCGCCTGTCTTATAGTGCTTAGCATAGATTTTCAACAATTCTGGTTCAAACTTCCAGTGTTCTGAGAATTGTGATGGCAATTCCACAGCATCACGGTCAACATTTGTGCCTGCAATGCCACGGAATTGTGCACGTGTCAACATTCCTTGCAAAGCGTGACCAAATTCGTGGAATGTAGTTTCAACTTCATCAATTGTCAACAACGATGGAAGGTCCTTGGTTGGCTTTGTGAAGTTACCAACGTTATAAATGATTGGACGCACACTTTCGCCGTTGTAGTTATATTCACCTCTAAATTCGCTCATCCATGCGCCTTGACGCTTAGTTGCACGTGGGAAATAGTCGGTCATAAAGATTGCCACATGGTCGCCATTTGCATCCTTTACTTCATACACAGTAACCTCTGGATTATACTTTGGTGCCTTTGGCAATTCTTTGAATGTGATGCCAAACATTCTGTTTGCATATTCAAACAAGCCCTTAACCACATTGTCGAGTTTGAAATACGGACGAACTTCATCTTCGCTTATGTTGAAACGTTCCTTCTTCACCTTTTCTGCATAGTAATAGTAGTCCCATGCTGCAAGTTTAAAGTTGCCGCCATGATTGTCGATATACTTTTGCATATCGGCAATTTCTTCATGAGCCTTTGCCACTGCTGGCTTCCAAATCTTATATAGCAATTCTTCGGCTGCTTCTACAGTCTTCGACATCACCTTTTCCATTTGCATATCGGCAAATGTTTCATAGCCAAGCAAATTAGCCTTTCTCACACGCAAATTAAGAATCTTATTGATTGCTGCGCTATTATTATACTCGTTATCCTTAGCACAAATATTCATATAAGCCTTGTACATTCTTTCACGCAAGTCGCGGTTATCGGCATAACTCAACACAGCCAAGCGGCTTGGAGCGTGCACTGTGAACACCCACTTACCTGCCTTGCCGCGTGCTTGTGCCTGGCTGGCTGCTTCTGCAATTGTGCTTTCTGGCAAGCCCGACAATTCGCTTTCGTTTTCAACTACCACTTCGGTGCTATTGTTTTCCTTTAGCAAGTTTTGGTTAAACTGCATTTGTGCTGCCGAAATCTCTTGATTGATTTTCTTCAATTCTTCCTTGTCAGCATCCGACAAAAGAGCGCCGTTGTTTACAAAACTCTTATAGGTCTTGTCCAATAAACGTTCTTGTGGACGTGTCAAGTTATAAATCTTCTTGTTGTCATACACTTCCTTCACCTTTTGGAAAAGCATAGGGTTCATGGTCACCTCATCGCTGTGTGAAGTAATCAATGGCAAAATTTCTTTCGACAATTCTTCCATTTCTGGTGTACCATCGCTTTCGCTCAAAGCAAAAAACACATTTGCCACCTTAGTTAGCAATTGGCCTGCATTATCAAGGGCAAGAATAGTGTTTTCAAAGTCTGGACGGTCACGACGCATAATGATGGCATTGATTTCTGCATTGTGCTGCTCAATGCCCGCCTTCACTGCTGGCAAATAATCATCGTAAGTAATCTTTTCAAATGGCGGAATCTGATACTTTGTGGTGTATTCCGTCAAAAATGGATTTACACGTTCTTTCATCTTAGCTTTCTTCGCGCCCATTGCAACAATTGCACATAAGCATAGGGCGGTGATTGTGAATAATGTTCTTTTCATTTTAGTTTGTTTATGATTATTAAATTTATTTCTCTCCGTAATCAGTCGAGCCATTCAAATGTGGCAACAATCGGATAGTGGTCGCTCACTTTGGCATCTATACGTTCAAAGTCCACGGCTCGAAGTTTACCTCTGTACAATATATGGTCAATTCCAAGCCACAACTTGTGCTCATGGAAGGTGACTATCGGGCCAAAACCGCAGTCTTCGTGGGCATCACTGAAATCGTCGCCTCTCAAGGTGCGATATGACCACGACGTGGCCACATCGTTAAAATCGCCGCACAATATCACATTCTCACTCATGCGGTCAACGTGTGCACGAACCGTGTCGGCCTGGGTGGCATGGCTTCGAAAAGCCTTGCCGAGTTTGGTAAAGATGCTTCTTCGCAAGGTTTTATACACTGCGCTATCGGTTACCAAATTGGTATTGGCGTTATTAGTGATAAATTCCTTATCACTGTTATTCAAGTGCATCGACTGCAAATGCAGATTCACCAAATTAAGTTCTCGGCCATCTACATCTATTTTATACACCACCTCATGCGAAGAATCCTCGCCCAAATATCGATATTTGCCGCCTGACACAGGAAACTTCGACAATACCGACATGGCCTCATCACAAATCGAGGCATAGGGATACTTCTCATTGAGTTGGCTAATCATTTCTGGCGTTACGCCAGGCTTAGTTTTCAACTTTTTCCCCGCACTGCCTTCTTGAATCACCACTATATCGGCATCACACTCAAGCAGCATGTCAACACTCTGGTTGCGGTCGCCATCTCCAGTCCCTTCTTTATAATTGAAATATCGTGCATTAAACGACATTACCTTAAGCCGTTTTGCTGGCGCTATCTCACTAACATCGTCGGTCAACACGTTTAGAGGCATCACCACTCCCACCGACGGCCACGACAAGAGCATTGCAACTCCCAAAACCGCCGCACTTCGCCATTGCTTGAGCAGCAACATAGCCACCGCCAACACCATCGTAAGCATAGCCAGATATGGCAACGCCAAATTAAATAGGGTTAACTTCACCGAATAGCGTGGGTCAACCAAACCGCCATAGGCTGCCACAAGCAACAACAGCGACATAAGCATTGCCAAAAGCATTGCCCCTATGCCAGCCAATTTATTTAGGCCTGATGATATGTTTGCCGCATGTTGGTTAACCATTTTTCAATTAGTGCTTAGTGTTTTTATTTCCTGCCGAAAATATGCGTTGCTTCTCCTCCTTGGTGAGCGAAGTGTAACCACTCACCTTTATCTTTTCAAGTATCTCATCAATTGCGGCTTCCTCAGGCGAAACAAATTGGTCACGCACCGACGATGCCTTTTTAGTCTTTTGTGGCTCTTTCTCAGGCTCTGCATAGTGATATTTTGTGCCTCCTATGGGTTTGCCCGGACCTTTTGGCTTCTTTTCAAACAAATCAACCAAATAATCAATTACTCTATTCACGCCCTTCGTCAAATCAAAGCCGTGTTTCATAAGCACTGCATACAAAGCGCCCACCATAACCCCTCCTAAATGTGCTATGTGACCGCCTGTGTTGCTTCCGCTTAGGCTGAGCAGGTCAATTAAAACAATCGAAAGCACTATCCACTTCATCGGAACTGGGCCAAAAAACAACAAACCTATGCGATAGTTTGGGGCTCTCACTCCCACAGCAACCATTATGCCGAGCACTGAAGCCGATGCTCCTACCATTGTGGTATATGCTCCCGAAAAATATGGCAATGTGTTATACGAAACTAAATACAGCAACGCACCTCCAAGGCCCGAAAGAACATACAACGCCACCAACTGCTTGGGGGTATTAAATTCCATAAACACCATCCCCACCCAATACAAGCACAACATATTAAACAGAATGTGAAATATGTCGCCATGCATAAACATGTAGGTCAATAGTGTCCACGGACGGCTCAAAACGCCGCTCCAAGTCGATGGCAATTCCACTAACATGCCTATAATGGAACTGTCGATGCCAAATAACATCAACAATAGCAATGCCAATTTTAGCACCACAAACACCACGATATTGATAAAGATTAGTTTTATCAATAGCGAGCCGCTTTTATATTTATATATCAACTCGTTAAAAATGCCCACGGTTAAATAGTCCTTTCTTTTTCCAATAATACAATAGGATGAAACCAAATAGCATGCCTCCCAAGTGAGCAAAATGGCCAATGTTGTCCATTGTTCCCGCCACTCCAAACATCAGTTCTATTATGCCGTAACCTATCACCATCCACTTGGCCTTAATCGGGATTGGTATAAACATCAAAAACATCTCCACATTTGGGAAAAGCATGCCAAAAGCCAACAATATGCCAAACACTGCGCCACTGGCCCCTATCGATACCAATTGGCTCAAAAATGGCAACTCCTCGCCTTTTGCTATCATCGAATCGATGTAAGCCGACATTTCTGCCACCGAGATATGATTCAAAGATGCCAACTCTGGCACAAAATTGTCGCGCCACGTAAAAGTCCACACCAATTCTTGAACTATCGAAGCGCCCAATCCGCAAAATATAAAATAGGTCAAAAAGCGCTTCTGTCCAAACACTCGCTCCAATATGCCAGAAAATATAAACAACGAGAACATATTGAAAAACAAGTGCGAAAAGTCGGCATGCAAAAACATGTTCGTAAACAATTGGATTATATTAAAACTTTCGGATTGCCAATAGTGCAGGCCAAAATAATCCTCTAATTCAATGCCTATGCGCGGCATAACCAATTGTGCCACAAACACCACCACATTGATTATCAATAAATTCAATGTAACTGGTGGCATATTATCTAAAAACGAATTTCCCCTATTTTGCATACTTATTCTTATTTTCTTTTTATAAAACCTACAAATTTACACAAAATATAGGTTTTATTATCCGGCATAACGCCAATTTCAATTATTTTTGAGTAAAATCAACATTTTTTTAGTAATTATTTTGCTAACCAGTTTGTTATACATATCTTTGCTACGCATATATGTACCTAATTACCAACATTTTATTATCACAACATGAACAAGGTTGACCTAATTAACGCCATCGCAGCCTCAACCAATTTTAAGAAAACCGACATTAAGGCTACTTTAGAGGCAACTCTCGACGCTATTTCCACCTGCATAACCAACGGAGAAAAAGTGTCAATTTTAGGTTTTGGGACTTTTAATGCTATCGACAAAGCAGCACGATTAGGTGTCAGCCCAACCACTCACACTAAAATCGAAATCCCGGCTAAAAAATCAGTGAAGTTCAAACCCAGCCCCGACTTCGTGGCTAAAATAAAATAACAACCACTCACTAACCACCTATCAATCACATCTTTTTACAACACATCACCCAATTTCTCTACATTAAAATTCCTACACCCACAAAAAGAGAATTTGCTCGCCCTTATGTTAAGAACAAGCAAATCCACTTATTTGTTTTTTTATTCGTTGTAAAAATCAGTCTTCTCACACCGCTGGCAGCGACATGCCATTGAGTTTTCTATATAGGTCAAGGGCATAAACGTCGGTCATACCGCTAATATGGTCAATCACGGCCTGCAGTTTTTCAAACAAGGTAGGTGCATCAACCTCATATTGCTGCGGAACCTTACTCAAAAGCAATTGCGAATAGTTGAGTTCCGGATGCAACACTGCCTCAACGAGTTTCTCAAGCAGCATGGTGATAATTTGATTACCCGCCAAATCCACATCAACCACATCGCTCGCGCGATAAATGCGAGCCCAAGCCAAATCCGAACAGCGATTATATGCATCTCTCACCGGCGCCGAAACATGGTCAATCAGGCATCCCTCAAATTTGCCTTGCAAAATCTCATCCTCATGTTGCACAAACACATCAGCACACTCATTCACCAATAGTCCGATTACACTCGAACGAAGATAACCTATCTTTTCATTCGGGTCGTCTACTGTTTCCATAACTGCGCACATGTGCTCCCTACGCTCTGCGTCATAAAATCCGAGCATAAGGTCAATGGCCTCTTGCGTGCCCACAATCTTCAACTTATGAGCGTCTTCTATATCCATCACCTGATAGCAAATGTCGTCGGCTGCCTCTACAAGATAAACCAACGGATGGCGACAATAGCAATTGGTGTCATAACATATCATGCCAAGTTCATCGGCCACTTTCTTGAAAATGTCTTTCTCGCTACAGAAAAATCCAAACTTGCCCTTGCGCGATGCTTTCGACGACGAATACGGATATTTCACTATCGACATCAGAGTGGAATATGTCATGGCAAATCCCCCTGTGCGACGTCCTTTAAACTGATGAACAAGCCATCTGAAACTATTTGCGTTACCCTCAAAATGAATCAAATCGTTCCATTGCTCTTCTGTCAAACTGTCTTTCAAACTTTGGCCTTTGCCTTCCGAGAAATAAGTGGCTATGGTCTTTTCTCCGCTGTGTCCAAACGGTGGATTGCCCAAATCATGCGCCAAGCAAGCAGCCGCCACTATTTCGCCCATGTCTCTTAACTTGTCAACCCACGGTTCGCCCTCATAGCGCACCCTCAAGTGCTTTGATATTTCACACGCAAGCGACTTCCCTACGCAC
Source organism: Muribaculaceae bacterium (assembly GCA_045613305.1). Taxonomy (GTDB): domain Bacteria; phylum Bacteroidota; class Bacteroidia; order Bacteroidales; family Muribaculaceae; genus SFTJ01. The sequence continues at coordinate 49,541 of JAZLAU010000026.1, read as the reverse complement.
GACACTTCAAGGCTGTGTGTCAAGCGGTTGTGCACAAATATGCTACCCGGAAGCGGAAACACCTGGGTTTTGTTTTGCAATCTCCTGAATGGCGATGAGAAAATCAAACGGTCGTAATCGCGCTGAAAATCGCTGCGAATTCCACCTTTGGTCTCGTGATAATGTTCCAAACCAAGACGCTTATCGCATATCAACTTATCCCATTGCATCATTTCTGCCATAATCAATTATCTTTTTCTTGATTTTCTTCTTCAAATTTCTTCAGTTTCTTTCCTTGAAAGTAAAGCACCACATAAAGCGCAATCATCACCACAAGCCCCAAAACCGGACCTATGACGTTAACGCCTGTTACAAGTCCCACTATCAAAAGCACTGCATTAACAAGTATCAATGCCAATGCTATAAATTTTTCTATTCTTAGAAGTTTCTTTATTGTCATATATATGATAAAGTTGTTAATTGTTATCTACCTATCGATTTTGCATATTTCACACCTTGCCACACCCACTTCATTGCCTTAAACAGATTCAAACCTGTCTTTCGGCTCATCCGCCAGGCCATAAGCAAGGCTCTAAGCCATTTGTAGTTGTGCTTGTAAGCCACTTGCAAATATGCAGCGCTGGCCATTATCACGCCCTTGTTTTTCGCCATACGCACGGCAGTGGTGTCATCATCGTGACGCACTATATCAAACGGCACAAATCGGCCTCTCAATCCCATTGCCAAAGCATCGTGAACAAACACTTCCTCCTCGCCCGCCTGCAACTCAGGCGCGCCCAAGCCAAAGTGCTCGTCAAACCACAATTTACCCTGCACCGACATTCGCCTGAATGCTATCTCAAACGAGGTTACATAATAGCCCTTGGGATATTTACCTAAAGCAAATTCAAACCCTTCGGCCGGATAACTCTTCTTGTTCTTATTTGCAACATATCTAAAAGTGGCAAAGTCGAGCGTCGTGTCGGCACTAAAGGTTTCAATAACCTTCACTATCGATTCAGGGAAATACGCCAAATCGTCGTCGGCTATCAGGCAAACATCGCCTTGAGCATGCTTTAACGCATTATTGCGATTTCTGCTAAGCCCCTTGCCTTCAAGCACTAACACTCGCACATCATCGCGAAGCAACAATTCTGGCACATTCATCGGCTGGGCTGTGGTTTGCTGCCACGACACCAAATATCTGACGTCGGCACGCTGTGGCATCAACATCTTTGCAACATCGGCAATGCCTCCGTCGATTGTGCATATTAGTATCTCTATTATCATTGCTTTGCTGTTAATATTTTGTTCCAAAAGTCGATATGTCGCTGTGCCACAAGATTGCTATCATTGTGCTTAACCACAAAGGCACGACTTTGGCGGCTCATCTCTGGCAATTTACTCTTATTTTGCACTATCCATTCCAACTTGTCGTCAATATCGCCCTCTATCATTGGCGATACATTTACTATTGGGCGGCACTCATGCTCTCCCAGAAAGTCGTAATATTCTGGCTCTGCTCCACTCACAGCCACCAAACCTTGAGCCATAGCCAAAAGAGCATTGGTTGCCGGCGTGTAACTATATAATTGGTCGAGTATGACATGCGAAGAACGCATCCTCTCAACATACTCCTTATATGGCACATTTTCAACCACGTCGAGCGTGCACAAATCAGGATATTTGGCCACTATTCGTTGCGCAGCGGCAAGCAACTTGTCAGTACCCTTATATATGCTTCGTTGGCGTTGTATGCCAATAAAAAACTTCACTTTCTCCGGTTCACATTCACAACTGCATGGAGTGAGCGATTTTATGTCGATTGGTATGCCTCCGTAGGCCAACTTTTCAGGCACATGCTTCTCGCACACCTTGTGATATTCATACAAACATGCCACTACGCCATCAATGTGCTGCTTCACATAACGCTGATGGCTACGCATCTCCTCGGTCAGCCAACTGTTTTTGCGTTCCGATTCACCCTCAGCCGACTGCAAATATTCGGTAGGAGTATTGCCTACCATATATTCACTGTATTTCAGCACATCACCATCTAAGCATGCCTTAACATAATCGTAGTCACTACCGAGTGCCGATAAAAACACGCTGCCGTTATGACGGCGCAAGTAATCAAACACCCATCGCACCTTGCGAGGCTTCAACTCCAAAAATATTGGACTAACTATGTGCACCACATCATAGCCGCGCATCTTAGGCAGAGCCATCAACACATCAAACACATATTTCACAGCACCAATTATGCCGCTTCCTCTGCTCAGATTTATGTCGCGGTCGGTGTTCATCCACCTCGACCCGCCACTAACCAACACCACATCATGCCCCTTGCTACGCAATGCGGCAGCCAAGGTGTTATGAAAATTGCTGGCATCTCCCACAAAAAGTATCTTCATCAGAGGGTGGATTATATGGTTTTATTTTTGGCAATATTTATCTCTTAACAACGGCGTGGAATTGCCGCCAAACTATGTTTGAGCAGACGTTCCCGAACCGCATCCTATATTATGCAAATATAGTGAAAGGTGAGCGGAGCGGAGGCCAAACTATGTTTGGGCAGATGTTCCCGAACCGCATCCTATATTATGCAAATATAGTGAATTTTATCAAGTTTTCGCACAGGCACGCCAAAACTATATTATGAGCAATTCTCATTTATCAAATAAGGCGTGCCGTTACCGACACACCTTATCACATATTTTTGTTATTAATTATCAACCAAAGAGCGACATTTGAGAAAAACCTATCTCATCCGCTGGCTTTGTTTTTGCCGGTTTTGGCTCTGGTTCGGGTTCTGGTTCGGGTTCTGGCTCCGATGGAGGTGAAGGCATTAGCCAATCAATGTCGTCGATGTCATCAATCGCCGACACTATAGAGTCGTCGTTGCTCGACTTTGCTACTGGAGCAAACACCTCTTCAACCACTTCATCAAGTAGCGATGCACCTGATTCCTTGAGAGCATTGCGCAAGCGACGTATCTCATCGTCTCGGTCCGAAATGTTATCCTTTAGATTGCGTTCGTGAACCTTCATTGCCATATTATCGGCCTTCAATGACTGTATCTCCGATTTAATAGCCTTAACATCGTCATTAGCCGACTTCAATTCTGCCTCAGCCTTTTCTCTTTGTTCTACAGCCACCTTCAACTGATTTTTCAATCCATCAATTTGATTGGCCATATCCACATCGTGCGAGCGATTAGTTTCCTTCAACTCACTAATCTTATTTTCGTATTCCGAAATTTTCTTGGTTAAAGCCACATTCTTGTCGGCGCTGTCCTTGAGTTGCTCTTTCAAAGCCGCTGTTTCAGCCGAGCCAGCCGACGCTGCATTTTGCGCTTTTCCTTCAGCCTCAGCCAACTTGCTTTCGAGTTCGGCCTTTGCTTGAGCCAACTCTTCTAATTGTGACTGCATGGCCTGCAATTGCTCGTTCTCCGAAGTTTTGGCCTGTGCAAGCTGCAACTTTAGCGACTTAACTTCGCTTTCCTTCTTAACCTTGAAATCCTCGAATTGTTCTATCTTTTCTTGAATTTCTTCTGCTATTTCAAGTTCTTTACGAGCCTCAGCAAGTTCATTTTGAACATTCTCCAACTCTTCGTTGGCCAACTTAAACTTTTCAGACAAAGCACTCACTTCTTGGTCTTTAGCAACCGCAGCCGAACGCAACTCATTCACAAGAGCATTAGCCAAATCCATCTTAGTCTTATACTCCTCTTCCATGGCCTTCACAGCCTCGCCATTTTCCAAAGTTTCGAGTTTCGCCTTTAAGTCCTCGTTTTCGGTGCTTAATTCGGCCATACGAACATCGGCATTATTCGCTGCCATTAATTGCTGACGTTGCTCGTTAACCAACGTGTTCAATCGCGCAATTTCTTCGGCATCTTTTTCTGCTTCATCTATTTTTAGTTGCACCACTTTAAGTTTGTTAACCAAACCCTTATTTTGCAACTGGTCTTGTTCGTGCTGCGCTTCGAGGTCGGCAATTCGAGCCTCAAGGTCGTGTGAACGTTCCACAATGGCACGGCGTTGGCGCTCTTCGCTCATCAAGCGGTCTTTTATTTCTGAAGCCTTGCGAAAAGCCTCTTCGGCTTTCGATTCGGCTTGGGTGACCTTTGTAGTCAAGCGGTTGCGCTCTTCGACCCACTGTTGGCGAGCCTCTTCGCGCGAAATGCTGCGCAAATTTCGCACATAATCACGGAATTGTGGTCCCATTGCCACATACACTGCCTTACGCTCTTTTTCTATATCGATACAGTCACGTACAAATTCAGGCAAATTGCCGTTTATGATGGTGATGATGCCGTCGAACACTCCGTCGGGCAATGTTTCCTCAATTTCGGCCGGCACTTTTGGCTCTGCTACCACCACTGGGGCTTCCTCTACCTTCAGCGACGACAAATCAGCAACATTGTCTTCTTCTTTTTTAAATGGGTTGATATACGGTGTGCGCTGACCTTGGCTCATACCTACCAAGTCATCTTCCTCATCGTAATCATCGTCGGAATATCCTAATGCTCGTTTTAATCCTTTTATTATTCCCATCGATTATTATATATTTCGTATAATTTTCTCTTATCTTTTATTCTGGTTTCAAAACCACACACTGACCACTTTTTCCATTTATTGCCACTGTCAACGGAGTATCAAATCGCACTATCCTCACGTTATCGCTCTCATATTCAGCCGGCAATGACGCCAAATAATCTCTGTCAAACACAATGTCTTCGTCATTAGTGTCTACTGTGCAATAACCCACTCCAAACGAAGTCAGATTTTGGAAGAAGTGTGTTCCTTGACTTGGCTCAATATAGCCTCCCGGCATCGACAATTCCACTATTAAACGTGCCGAAGAAATATGCGGCCATTTCACCGGGATGCCCAACGCATTGTCGCTTGAACCCCATCGGCCAATGCCTATCAATATGTAGTTTTCTTCTTTCTCGGTAAAGTTACGATTTATTTTTTCAATTTCAGTAGCAATTTGCAAATTATTTGACATAGAAAATGATTCGGGCTTAACAAAAACCACACTTGTTATGTTGTCCATCATTCCATGACCCAGAGCCCGATTGCTGTAAAGCAGCAGTTTTTCGCGGTCGCTTCGCATTATTTCCTCATCGAGCATTTCCTTTTTATCAACGATTGGGCGTATCTGTAGCCAATATAACTTGCCTTTTTCGCCTCGAGTAACGCGGTCTGGGCTATTGATTATCCCCGCAAACTCTATTTCCACAGGCCTATTCATTGCCAACTGACCTTTACGCAGCATGCTGTCGGTGAGTTTTGCCAAAGGATACACCTCATGGCTCAGCACATTGGCAAAGGTAACCACCTTACGGCCCTTGCCAAGGTCGTTGTCAACTATCATTTCATCAAACGGATTATAGGTCGAAACCATATATTTCAGCCAACCTTGAGTGGCAGCATCCTGCACTCGCAAGCGCGAAATGTTAAACCCGTCGTCTATCTTAAACTCACCCACATTGTTAGAGGCATTAATTGCATAAAACGAAGTTTGAGTATCGCGCAATGCCAAGTCGAGAGTGCTGGTTTGCAACACATTGCGTGGATGCTTTGGCGAAAAACGCAACGACATACCTCCGTCTACAATATATTTACCCAAACCCACGGCTATCTCGCACACGCCATCTTCGTGACGCTCTTCGTTCACCGGATAATAATTAAGCGAACGCCCTACTCCCGAAAACGACGGGAAATAATAATCACCGTGCACTTCGCCCACTACTTCCTGAATTATAACAGCCATTTTTTCTTGGTCGATGACATTGCTTGTTGCCGCCATATAGGCTTTGCTATCGGCAAAAAACACCGATGCATACACTCCTTTTATGGCATCGCTCAATTGCTTTAGCATCTCACGACGGTCGTCAAGGCGGGGTATCATATACGTTGAATATATGCCTGCAAAAGGTTGGTAGTGGCTGTCTTCGAGCAAACTCGACGAACGGATGGCAAGCGGGCCTTCCACTACATCAAACAATGCAAAGAAGTCATAAGCCAAGCGGCGAGGCAAACGGGCTTCAAGGAATTTAGCCAAAATCTCCTCGTCGCTACATGACGACAAGGCTTGTGGATAAAGGTTGTTTTCCTTCATAAACTCATCGAAGATATCTGTACACAGCACCACTGTGCGCGGTATATGCACCGACACTCCATCAAAGTTATCGAACTCGGGATTTTGCTTTATGATGTTATCAATAAACGCCAAGCCTCTTCCTTTTCCGCCAAGCGAGCCCTCGCCTATGCGGGCAAAATTACTATATCGGTCAAAACGGTCGCGCTTAAACACTGCCACAACACCACGGTTCTTCATCTTTCGATACTTAACGATGGCATCAAACACCAATTGACGTATGTTCTTTTCTTGAGAAATATCGTCAAACCGCTGCCCCTTCATAACCTCGGCTATAGGGAACAGTGCTCTTGAATAAAGCCAACGCGAAATGTCGTCACGGTTGGCATGGTAAAACAATGAATCGGTTGGTATGCTGAAAATCCGCTTCTGAAGCCCGCGCAAGTCCTTGATACGGTCTATCTCTTCGCCGGTTTGGGGATTACGAATAATGAAATCGCCGAAACCAAAGTTGTTCAATATGGCAAGTTCCAAATCCACTGGCAGTTTCTTGGAATTCTTATCAAGAAACGTAGCTTCGAAATCTTTAACGAACTCAGCGTTTTGAACCTCACTCGATTGTATAATGATAGGCAGATTACGGTTACGATTTCGCAACTCTTGTGCCAGTTTCAATCCGGCCTTGCTATCCTTTTCTCCCTCACGGGCAAACGACACGTCGGTTATCACTCCAAGCATTTTCTCACCATAGCGCTCATATATGCTCATTGCCTCTTCATAGTTGCGGGCAAGCATCACCTTAGGGCGGCCACGCATGCGAAGCATCTGCTCATGCTCATTAAGGGCTTCGGTCGAGAAGTCTCTACTCTGTTTCAGCAAGAAGCGGTAAAGTGTGGGCAATATCGACGAATAGAATCTAACTGAGTCCTCCACAAGCATAATTAACTGAACGCCCACTTGGTCAACGTCGTTCTCTACATTCATAAAGTCCTCAAGCAACTTGATGATTGCCACAATCAAATCAACATTGCCAAGCCAACTAAACACATAGTCCACGCCTGTGAAATCTTCTTTGGCCAAGCGGCGCGACACCTCGCGCGAGAATGGCGTTAGAACCACGTAGGCTATGTCGGGATAAAGTTCCTTTATGGCCCTTGCGCGAACAAAGGTTTCGCTTATGTCAACACCTGGCATCGCTATCACTAAATCGTAGCGCTTCTGAGTCAATTCCACTATAGCCTCATCGTAGGTGGCAACTTGTGTAATACGTGGTGGCGAACTCAAATTTAGCGACGTATATTCAAAATATATCTGTTCTTCCAATCGGCCGTCTTCTTCAAGCATAAACGCATCGTAGGGCGTTGCCACCAACAACACGTTAAAGATTCGACGCTGCATCAAATTACGAAACGCAGTGTCTTTCAAATAACTATCGCTTGCTAACTTTTCTGTCATCTTCTTGCTTTTTTTGATGTGCAAATATAGTGAATATTACGTAACATAATTGCACTTATCCGATTTTTTAAAAAACACATGCCAACCACCTCATTGGCAGTTGGCACATTTGTTCTATTTCTTATTTTCTGGGGCAAAGCGATTTGGATATTGCAGTGGCACTCTTGGTCGGCGCATTGCTCTTATCACAAGCCATATGCCGGCAATGATAAACGGCACACTCAACAATTGGCCCATGTTCATGCCACATGATTCAATCATGCCAATTTCCCACACCTCTTGCACATTTTTCACATATTCAATTATAAATCGAGGCACGAAAATGCCCAACAAGAACACCCCGAATATTAAGCCCTCGCGCTCCTGACAATTGCGTTTCCAATACATATACATACACAATCCAAACAGGGCAAGGTAGCACAGCGCCTCATATATTTGAGTTGGATGGCAAGCAAAGCCATTCTCCAAAATTCCGTCCGGACAGTATTGCACCCACCAATCGTTAGAGCGAGCAAACTTCATACCCCAAGGAAGCGTAGTTGGGCCGCCGTAGATTTCGCTATTCATCAGGTTGCCAAATCTTATCAACGCTCCCACCAATCCCACTGGCACCACCAAGCGGTCGAATGTCCACAGCATTGGGCGTTTGGTCACAAACTTTGAGAAAAAGTAAATCGCTATTATAATGCCCAATGTCCCGCCGTGGCTCGCCAAACCTCCGCGCCAAACCATAAAGATTTCCGACAGGTGGTCTTTATAGTACGACCAGTCATAAAACAGCACATGGCCCAATCGAGCACCTATTATAGTGGCTACTACCGTATAGATTAGCAAATATGACAGCCAACTTTCTTTTTCGCCTTCGCGCTTGAAAATTCGCGACACCACTTCGTAGCCTATCCAAAATCCTATGGCAAACATCAAGCCATACCATCTCACTGTTATCGGACTACTTATCAAATCAGGACTTGCTGTCCAGACTATATAATTGAACATATAAATACGCTTTAATTAATTTTTTCGCTTTCTGCGACAGCAAATTTACAAATTATTTCTATCACATTAGTATAAGCACTAAAAAACATCACAAACATTAATTCTTTTTTACAAAAAAAGCAGCAACACTGCGGAGTGCTGCTGCCAATATTTTTTTAATTACTGAGCATTACTTTACAACCTTAATTGTTTCTTCGCCGGCTTTCACAACATATATTCCACTGTCCAAGTTGCTCAAATCAATCTTCGTGCCTTCAGTAGCAATCACCTTATGGCCCTGTGTATTATATACCACAGCAAACGCCGCCTCGCTCAAGGCAACTACGCTGGCCGAACGGTCGTAGGTCATATGCAAGCCCTGCAATTTGTTTTCTGGAGCATTGCTCACCTCTGTCTTCACCATCAGTTTGTCAAGGCTGAAATAGCCTGGAGTATTCATGCCCCATTGGCCTGTGTCGCTCGATGTCATGGTGAAATACATTTCATTCACCTTACCCAATGGCGACAAATCAACATATTTCCAACCGCGTGTTAGTGTCATGTCACCATTAGCGTACGAACCAAGTTCTACATCAACCGACACCTTGCTTTCATCCTCCTTCACGCCGTGAATAGTAAGCGTGAACTTATCGTTTTCACGGTTAAACATACGGCCAAACGGATTGCCGTCTTGAAGCACATAATATGGATACGACACCAAGCTCACATACACTCCCACTGCCTCGTGAGCCTTGCCATCGTTAAACAGCACGCAGGTTGAATTTTCCCCATTATATTCTGAATAATATCCCACCATATATGGCACATCTCCGCTAACTTCTATCACACCGTTTTCGTCGCGCTTTATGGTTCCGTCTTCATTCAAAACGATGCCGCCGCCTGTCATACTACTATATTGGTAGGTCATAGTGTCATCCTTTTTGGTGTTATCGGTTGAATTTGATGCCGTAAAACCCCACCACATTGCATAATCGGGATTACAATTTTTCAAAAACAAGAAGCATTGACTCTCAACCACCTCTTCCGATGTGTCGAAAGTCCCATTCCACGCGCCATTATCTGCGTCAAATGTCATTTCTGTGACTGCTTTTGTTAAATCAAGTGTCACCACTGTTTCCTGCGCTTTTCCACATAGTGGAATTGCAGCGCAAAGCATAATCCAAATTAATCTGTTCCAAGTTTTCATAATCATTATATTTATATTATTGTTACTTTACTTGCACTATTGTACTATGTCCGTCGGCTCGCACCACATATAGCGAAGCCATCAGGCTAACCTCGCCATCGCCCTCAAAACTTGCAGCCAACGCGCCGTTGAGCGTATACACTTCAACCTTCTTAGCACCTTGCACCGTCAAACGGCCTTCACCGCCTGCCACTGTCACCATCGAGCCAGTGCCGGCTCCGCTTATGCTCGCAGTTGGATGCAAATCTTCTGCGCCAACTATTTCTGTCGACATCTCGCCTATCCAACCATTCTCCTGATTAACTGCCGTATAGACCTTTATAAAATCAATTTTTGGCAAATGCACGCTATTTCCGTCGGCATCCACAGCCCATCCTATGTCGAAACCACTAACATCGGCGTTTGGAATATCGTCAGCATAGCCCCAATCATGTGGTTTTGCCGCAAAACGCTTTCCCATTGTGGCAATGTTCTCCATACGGCTTGCTATGCGGGTACATTCAAACTCCATCGTGGCATCATCCACCCAATTAGGCCAATAACTATTTTCTGTGTGGGTTGTGTTTCGTTTCACATAACCTTCAGGAGCATCGGGGTCGTTCGATGTCCATCGTATGTAGGTCTTGTCGATTATTGCCATATCGTTTGGGTCTGGGTCGGCATTTTGTGCACGGTCGGCCGATGGCTTATAATACACTATCTTACACCTTTTCATCGTCGTAGCATCATCGTACTCGCTGCCGGCAAGTTCATACCACGCATCATCAGGCTCTCCATTTTGGTTTTCGTCGACCGACACCATCACTATGCCCGGTTCGCTCGACGCATATTCTTTTTTCGACACATCGTAGGCAGTATTTCCATATATTTTGAAATCAGCCACCCCGGCCACATTCACCACCGGATGGTCAAATCCAAACACCACATAGCCGCCAAATGCGCCCAACGATATCATGCCATCGCTATTGCTGCCATAGCCCACCAATTGCTCATTAACCTTAGCCAATATGCTTTCACGGGTGTCACCTTCTTCCCATTCAGGTATCTCATTCACAAATTGGCCCGGTGCCGGGACAAAGTCATAAACCTTTGTTATGTATTTTGAATTCTGTCCAATCATTGGCAAGGCCACTGAAAGACAAATTGCCAAAAATATTTTTTTCATATTATGGTTATTTCGTTTTATGATTTTATTTCTCGTTCACATTATCTCCCACAAAGGCAAAGTGCGCCGGCACATCGCCAGTGCGTACACTCCATTTTCGCTCTCCGCTGGCATCATAGCAATGCAGATATCCGGGGTTTACCATGTTTTTCGCATCGGTAACATATATATCTTTAGTGTGCGGATTCACACAAATGCCATATGGCGCCTTTATCGACTTCTCTGTGCCGTCGGTGATGAAATTCTCGGTCATGCACTCCTTCTTCACCACATCCACAATGGCGAAAGTTATTTTATTTGCCATCTCCACATGGCTCCACGCGCGCGACACTATATAGATTGAATCGCCATCGAGATGCATATTGCTCACTGGCACATCAATGCGCTTTTCCATGCGTTTCTTGCGCACATCGTAGCAATATAGTCGCGATTCGTTCTCATAATAGTCGCCTCGTGTCGATATCCATAGGCTTCCATGCTTATCGGCTATCAATCGGCTTAAATTAACGTCTACCTCAAATTCACGCTCTAACTTAAATGTGGCAAGGTCAATCACCGACACCGTCGATTCATAGTTTGGCACTCGGTAACCGCCACTATTGGCCACATATATCTTTCCTTCCACTATCTCTAAGTCGTCGGGCTGAAAACCCACAATGCACTTGTCGACCACTTGCAACGTTGCAGTGTCAACCTTTGCAACAAAGCCCAATTGCTCATAATTCGGGTCAATAACCACCGGGCCAGCATAACTGGTCACATAGGCATAGCCGTCACAAAACTCTATGTATCGGCAGTTAGGGATTTCTATTTGTCCCACTCGCTTGGCTGTCGACACTTCCATTACCTCAACCTTGTTTGAACAGTTTATAACTGCATACAATCGGCTGCCATATATGGCCATATCATTACCCACATCGCCCAATTCCTTTGGCACTGTGGGGTTAGCGTTGCCATAGATGTTGCGAACATACACGCCGGTGCTATAATCATAATAGTCGAGAGTGCTCTTGTTGCTGCCCATGTTTCCCTCGTTGAGAAGATAAAATCCCTCTATCGACGTATATTCCGGGTTATTCACCTGCACTTCTTCGGGTATGAATATAACATCGTCCTCACGGCACGAATGCATCGCAAAAACGGCTGCCACCACGATCAGTATTAATATGTTGCTCTTTATTTGCATTAAATGTCGAATTTCAAAATCAGTTTAAAATTACGTCCTGGCATCGGATAATTGCATATCACTTCATACTGCTGGTTAAACAGGTTGTTCACTTCAGCTGTGGCTCTAACCGCTACAGCGCCAAGCCTAAACCGATAGCCCACCGACAGGTCGTGTGTGTACCACGGCTGCTCATAGTTTGCCCTAATGTTTGATGAATTATGATAGCGCTCACCAACATAGATGAAACTATAATTCAATTCGCATTCGCGCCACGCTGCCTGCAATATGGTGCTGCCGCTGTGACGTGGTATGTAGGCTATCTGCCCCTTATATGTGCCGGCTTCATCAAGGCAATCGTTAGGGTCGGTGTAATCTTGCGCACGCTGATAGGTGTAACTCAATCCTCCTTCCAACTTTATGTCATAAGGCAGACTCATGGTTAACTTCGAAGTGAAATCAACGCCCTTTATCCTCACTTTGCCAATGTTCATCATCATCCATCGATATTGACCATTGCCTTTAGGGACTGCTATAATCTTATCGTCAATCAAATTATAATAGCCATCGGCGCTGACATCCAACGAGCGGAACACCGCATTGTCGAAATCTGCATGATACACCACTCCCAAATCATATTGAGTAGCATATTCAGGATTTAACTGTGCGTTGCCCATGTCGGTGTAATAAAGGTCGTTAAACGTTGGCATTCTAAACACTCGCTTGTAGAAAGCACGCACCGTTAGGGCTTCATCGGCAAGGGGTTGATAACTCAAAAACACAGCCGGAGTGAATCGGCTCAAATTCTTTGTTTTCTTCGCCAACTGCACACCATTGTTTCGCACCTTGTAACTATCGCTCACAAATGTGCCCAGCACACTGGCTTGCGCCTTAAATCGCTGCCATCGATAGGCTGTAGCCAACGCCACAAGACCTGTGTGACGTATTGGATAGGCAAAATTCACCAAATTGGCATCAAGTTTATTCCACTGATAATCGGCACTCAACCCTATATCCCAACCATCGGTAACACGCAATCGGTTGGCAAGCGATACGTATAACTCATCTTGCCAAAATTCATTGTCAATATACATTAATGTAGTGTCGGGATTGAGATAGTGCATATAATCGTGAGCATATTTAGCGTTCAACATAAGCGAATATCGCTCACTAAATGATTTTCTCACACTACCCTGAGCAAAGAAGTTGCGGTCCCATTGGCGTTGCGAATTTTTCCAAACATTATTCACAATGGCTCCAGGTATGCCTTTCTCGCTATCATAATAATATAGTTTGGCATTCCATTGGCCACGATACATCGTGCCATACAAGCCGCCTTCAACACGAAGCGCCCATATGTCGCCATTCTGACGCACAGCAGTAGTGTCCCATGCCAATGTGCCATCGCTAAACATCTTACGATATCTGAATTTATATCGGCCTGTGGCGTAAGTGTATTCTGCACTCACGGTTGAACTCACCTTCTCGCTTATTTTGTGGTCCCATCGCACCGACGGATTGGCCAAGCCAAACGAACCAGTGCGAAGCGTGACGTTCACATTATCGTTCTTCCCTTCTTCAAATCGTGGCCTACGCGAACGCAAATACACCGTTCCGGCCGAGCCAAAATCTTTTGCCGACTGAAAAACCTCGCTTTTCTGACCGTTGTACACAGTGACTGCCTCAATGTTATCGAGCGAAAATTTACCCAAATCTATTTGGCCGTTTTGAGCATTACCTAACTGAATGCCATCATAAAACACGCCCAAGTGATTTGTTCCCATCGAACGAATGTCTACAGTTTTCACACCGCCCACACCGCCGTAGTCCTTTATCTGAACTCCCGAGAAATATCGAATGGCATCGGCTACCGAATGGCTGTTTAACCCCTCCAAGCGCTTCCCGCTCAAGGTTTGCGCCGGGATTACCTCTACATACGGACGCACATCTCGCACCACACTCAACTCCTGCAAGTGTTGCACTGAGTCAATGCGAAATTGAGCCATGCCAGCAAATGCCGTCATAACCACCGATATTAATATGTAGAACCGAACTCGAATCATCTCTCGCCTTTTTCTTTTCCTCCCGGATATATAGGCAAGCACCTGATTCGCCATTTAATAGAGAATCACTTGTTTCTTGCCCTAAGTCCGAGAGCACATAAACATAAATAAATCAGGCAGGTATTCTGGCTTACTTCCTTATCCGGACAGCCTTCCCATCAGCAGCGTGCCAACAGTGGCTAATATCTGGTCCGATAAGTTGTCGTGAAGTTTACAGCAGCGGCTCTGCTCGGGATTTGCACCCGATTCCCTTTTCACCGTATTCACGGAACCTAATTCGCCACAAATATAGTCATTATTTCCCCATTTCAAAATTATTTTTTCATTTTTCATCACAATTCGTTCTCAATTACCACACCAACCACAAAAAAACGCTTGTGTACGTTCGCAAAAATTCATACCTTTACAACTTGAATAGAAACGTGCATTTTAAACCAAAACAAAATGAAAAAGAAATTACTTTTAGCATTTGCTCTCATCACAAGCGCATTTGCCTCTGTCTCTGCACAAAGTGAAGATTTTTTCGTGCCTTACAAGACAACCGATCTTCGTTTGCCATCAGTGCCACTTATCACTAACGACCCAATGTTCTCTATTTGGTCGCCTTATAACAACCTTACCGACGGCACCACTCGCCACTGGACCGACATTGAAAAGCCGATCGATGGGTTAGTGAGAGTTGATGGAACAGTATATCGCTTCATGGGTAAACAAACCGAATATGTGCTTGGCGATTATCTTTTGCCTATGACTATCGATGAACCTTGGAGCGCTAAGGCCACATTCACTAAACCTGCCGCTTACGGATGGTTTTACGAAAGTTACAACGACAGTTCTTGGGAAGAAATGCCTGGTGCTTTCGGTACAAGCGAGGACCAAAACTACATTAACATCAAGACTCGTTGGGCTGGAGAAAACACCGAAATATATGTTCGCCGATACATGAATCTTACTGCCGACGACTTGAAAAAAGACCTTTGCATTAAGTACTCTCACGACGACACTTTCTACCTTTACATTAACGGAAAATTGGTTATCAGCACTGGCTACACCTGGAACCTTAACCGCGTGCACCGTTTAACCGAACAAGAAAAAGGTTATCTTAAAGAAGGCCAAAACGTGATTGCTGTTCGTTGCCAAAACAAGACTGGTGGCGCATACCTCGACTTTGGTGTTTACGAAAACATTAAGACAAGCACTCCTACCCAAATCATTGCTAAGCAAAAATCGGTGGACGTGCTTGCTACTAACACATATTACACTTTTGAATGCGGTCCTGTGGAACTCGATGTAGTATTCACTGCACCTATGCTCATCCACGACCTTGATATGATTTCTACTCCTATCAACTACATCTCTTATCAAGTTCGCTCTACCGACGGACAGGAACACGATGTGCAATTCTACCTTGCCGCTACACCTGAAATGGCAATCCACGACCCTGACACTCAAAGCACATACACCAATTTCGAAACAAAGAACAACATTAAGTATGCATTAACTCGCAACCAATTTCAAAAATATCTCGACCGCGTTGCCGATATGGTGGCTATCGACTGGGGTGCATTCTATATGCCAAGCATAAATGGTGAAGTTACAATCGCTTCTTACAACGTTGCTGAAACCGAATTCGGTTCTCAAGGCAAAATCACAACTCAGTCAAAAGTGCCTGTTCGCATGGCTTATAAGCGCGACTATCCTGTGATTTCTTATGTTCACGACTTTGGAAAGGTTGTTACCGCTTCAAGTTTTGCTATGCTCGGATACGACGAAGTGTGGGATATTGAATATTTTGGAACTCGATATAAAGGTTATTGGGCACGCAATGGCAAGACCATTCACACTGCTTTCGAAGAATTCCGCGACAACTACACCGAAACCATGATTCGCTGCCGCGAGTTCGACAAACGAATCTACGACGACGGCTTGAAGTCGGGTAACGTTCATTATGCCGAACTGCTTTCTGCTTCTTATCGCCAAGTAATGGCTGCCCACAAGTTGTTTGAAGATAAAGACGGAAACCTTCTTTACTTCTCTAAGGAAAACAATTCTAACGGCTGCGTTAACACCGTTGACTTAACATACCCTTCGGCTCCTCTTTACCTAACCTACAACCCCGACCTGGAAATGGCCATGATTACTTCTATTCTTGAATATAGTTACACTGGCCGTTGGACTAAGCCTTTCGCTGCTCACGACCTTGGCACATATCCTAAGGCTAATGGTCAAGTGTATGGCGGCGACATGCCTCTTGAAGAATCTGGTAACATACTTATCCTTTTGGCCGAAATTTGCGAACAAAAGCAAAGCACCGCAATGATTGATAAATATTGGAATATCCTAACAACCTGGACCGACTACCTCGTTGAAAACGGACAAGACCCTGCCGACCAATTGTGTACCGACGACTTTGCCGGTGTGTGGGCTCACAACTGCAACCTTTCGGTTAAGGCTATCATGGGTATCGTAGGTTATTCTAAATTGGCTAAACTAAAAGGATTAGACAGTGTTGCCGAAGAATATTTGGCCAAGGCTAAGCAAATGGGCGCAATATGGGAAGGCGACGCTATGGACGTTACTGGCGACCACTACCGTATTGCTTTCGACCGCGACAACACTTGGGGACAAAAGTATAACATGGTTTGGGATATGCTTTGGGGCACTGAAATCTTCCCTAACAACGCTCGTCAAACTGAAATAAAATACTACCTAAAGAAGCAAAACAAGTATGGTTTGCCCCTTGACAGCCGTCGCGACTACACCAAAAGCGACTGGATTCTTTGGACTGCGGCTATGGCCGATGACGACGCTACATTCCTTCAATTGATGGAACCTGTGTACAAGTACGTTAACGAAACCGTTTCGCGTGTTCCGTTGAGCGACTGGTATTACACCACTGGCGAAGGTGCTTTCGTTGGATTCCGTGCTCGTTCGGTTATTGGCGGACACTGGATGAAGGTGTTCAAAGAAAAAGTGAATGGCAACATTTCTGGCATTGAATACATTGAAACCACAAAGCCTCAAGTTCAGAAAACTGTTACTGCTCGCTACGACGTAACTGGGCGTAAACTTACATCTCCTGAAAAGGGTGTTAACATTATTGTATACTCTGACGGCTCGGCCGACAAAGAACTCGTGAAATAAGTTCACATAACATAATCACAAAAAAGGTGAATGCGCTAATCTCTGCTCATTCACCTTTTTTAGTTTATACATAAGCCCCATGCTATCGGCTCACACGGCGTTACAGCTATCATTCTGCAACCCATTTGCTGACGTTGACAGAAGTGTAGGCTTAGCCATTGCCCACAAACAGCAACGCTCCAGGCAGCACCAGCACACAAAGCACCAAACCTCTTTGTGCGACTCTACTAATAGCATGTAACCTCATTCACACGCTACCTACTTCACCCTAATCACCATTGAGGGCCGTTCTCTACACATTATATAACGGCTATTATGTTGATATCGTTGCCAGCATGAAATAGCAAGTATAGTCATACAAGATATTTGGGGTTCTGTATAGCCGATTACGTGATAGTGCTAATATCAGTAACAAATAAACATGAGATTATTTGACAATCTCTTTAAACGTTCATACGTTTAACCAAATCTTTCAACTCGTCACATATAGCCCCCTCGCTCAGCGACAACGTTCCTACAGAAAGTCACAAGCCTTCCCCCAACAGCAAACCGCTTGGCAGCACCACTTGGTGGCTTGTCAAAATAAAAAACACAAATGAGGCCACATTTTCATGTGGCCTCATTTATAAATTGTAGTGTCTTTAATCCTTCAATTGTTATTGCAAGTCACGACCGTGGCATTTCTTATATTTCAAGCCACTACCGCATGGACATGGGTCGTTGCGACCAATCTTTGGAGCGTTAACAATAGGGCTCATTGGGCGACGTGCCGATTGCGATGCGGCATTGCCCACTTCACGGTTAGTGTTTGCTCCTGGATATGCTTCCTTGCTTTCGTTATATTGTTGGCGACGAAGGTTGCGTGGTGCTTCCTTTGTTTGCTGAACTTGGTTGTTTTCAGTGTTTTCTGAGTTTGGAATTTGTCCTCGCATCAAAATCGAAACAGCCTTAGTGTTCATTTCCGACAACATTTCGCCAAACAAGTTAAACGATTCCTTCTTATAGATTACAAGAGGGTCTTTTTGCTCATAACTTGCATTTTGCACTGACTGACGCAATTGGTCAAGTTCACGCAAATGCACCTTCCAAGCCTCGTCGATAGTCATCAGCAACACTGCCTTTTGCCAAGCCTTAGAAATCGACTTACATTCGCTTTCAACCGCTTCGCCAAGTTGGCAAGTAATGCCATACACACGCTTACCGTCGCCTATAGGCACTCTCACAAGGCCTTCTGTACCGTGGTCAGCCACGATGTTAGCAATAACAGGCTTCGAAACTTCGGCCAAACGGTCTTGCTTACGGTTGAATGCGTCAAGAACTGCATCATATAGGCGGTCAATGCATTCGCGGCTATCCAATTTGCCGAATTCTTCTTCGCTGAATGGCAAACTTATAGCGTAAACCGACATGCAGTGCATTTTCAAGTCTTCGTAGTCGCCATAACTGTTAATCATGTTTTCTACGGTTTCTTCAAGCATGTTCATGATGTCGATACCCACACGTTCACCCATCAATGCATGGTGGCGACGAGTGTAAATCACATTACGTTGAATGTTCATAACGTCGTCATATTCCAACAAATGCTTACGCACGCCAAAGTGGTTTTCTTCCACACGCTTTTGAGCGTTTTCGATAGAACGAGTCACCATTGGCGCTTCAATCATTTCGCCATCTTTCAAGCCAAGACGGTCAAGCATCTTAACCACCTTATCGCTCACAAACTGACGCATCACAGGGTCTTCAAACGACACGAAGAACACTGAACTACCTGGGTCACCTTGACGACCGGCACGACCACGCAACTGGCGATCCACACGGCGCGACTCATGACGCTCTGTACCGATAATTGCCAAACCTCCGGCTGCCTTAACTTCTGGCGACAACTTAATGTCGGTACCACGACCTGCCATGTTGGTTGCAATGGTCACTACACCCTTGCCATCCTTTTGTTGGCCGGCTTGGGCTACGATATCGGCTTCTGCTCGTGCCTTTTCTGGCTTAGCGTTCAATAGTTGTGGCTCTATCTTAAGACGTTGCTTAACCATACGGTATAACAACTCTGAAACTTCAACCGATGTTGTACCCACCAATGTTGGACGGCCCATCAAGTGCATCTTTTCGATTTCGTCGATTACCGCATTGTACTTTTCCTTTCGGGTCTTGTACACTCGGTCTTCCATATCGATACGTGCCACCGGACGGTTGGTTGGGATTGTTACAACATCAAGTTTATAGATATCCCAGAATTCGCCTGCTTCGGTTTCTGCTGTACCTGTCATACCCGACAGTTTGTGATACATGCGGAAATAGTTCTGCAATGTAATTGTTGCAAATGTCTGAGTTGCGGCTTCAATCTTCACATGTTCTTTCGCTTCAACAGCTTGGTGCAAGCCATCGCTCCAACGACGGCCTTCCATGATACGACCTGTTTGCTCATCCACAATCTTCACCTTACCGTCTTCAGTAAGTACGTAGTCGATGTCGCGAGTAAACAATGAATATGCCTTTAGCAATTGGTTAACGGTGTGCACACGTTCGCTCTTAACAGCATAGTTCTGCATCAACTCGTCCTTCTTTGCTATCTTTTCCTCATCTGTTAGGTTTTCGTTTTCTACAGCCGAAAGTTCTGATGCAATATCTGGCAACACGAAGAATTTAGAGTCACTATTGCCTTGCGCCAATGCTTCATAACCCTTATCGGTCAACTCAACGCTGTGGTTCTTTTCGTCAATCACAAACAGCAATGGGTCGGTCACGATATGCATCTGACGGCTATTGTCTTGCATATAGATTGCTTCTGTTTCGAGCATTGCTGGCTTAATGCCGTCTTGGCTCAAGAACTTAATAAGTGGGTCATACTTTGGCAAACCCTTATATGCACGATATGTTAGCAATGCACCTTCTTTACGCACTTCCTTATCGTCGCTTGCCATCATCTTCTTGGCTTCGGCAAGAATGCTGGTAACGAATCGGCGTTGTTGGTCGTAGATGCGTTCCACTATTGGCTGATATTGCTCAAACATTTGGTCATCGCCCTTAGGAACCGGACCTGAAATGATAAGTGGTGTACGAGCGTCGTCGATAAGCACCGAGTCAACTTCGTCGACAATTGCATAGTTATGAGCACGTTGCACCAAGTCTTCTGGTGTTGTAGCCATATTGTCACGCAAATAGTCGAAACCAAATTCGTTATTCGTACCAAATGTAATATCTGCATTATATGCCGCACGACGTTCTGGCGAGTTTGGCTGTGTCTTATCGATACATGCCACCGACAAACCGTGGAACATGTATAGCGGGCCCATCCATTCCGAGTCACGCTTTGCAAGATAGTCGTTCACTGTCACCACGTGAACACCGTTGCCGGTTAGCGCGTTCAAGAACACTGGCAATGTAGCCACAAGGGTCTTACCTTCACCAGTAGCCATTTCGGCTATCTTACCCTCGTGCAACACTATACCACCAATCAACTGGCATTCATAGTGAATCATTTCCCACACCATCTTGTTGCCGCCGGCTGTCCAATTGTTATGATAGATAGCCTTGTCGCCTTCTATTTCCACAAAGTCCTTGCCTTGAGCCGCCAAATCACGGTCAAATTGTGTGGCTGTAACTTCCACTGTTTCGCTTTGGGTAAAGCGGCGTGCTGTGTCCTTTACTACTGCATACACTTCTGGCAATGCCTCGTTCAAGCCTTCTTCAAGTGTATCAAGAATTTCCTTTTCAAGCTTGTCGATGCGGTTCCATAGTGGTTCGCGACTTTCATAGTCGGTCTTTTCGATTTGCGACTTAATGTCGACAATTTCTTTCTTTTTGTCTGCTACGCTGTCCTTTAGGTGTTGACGCACTGCGTCTATGCGGCCACGCAATTCATCATTCGTCAACTGCTCTATCTCTGGATATACGGCATTGATTTTCTTTACCAATGGCATAATTCCCTTTAAGTCGCGCGACGACTTGCTGCCAAACAGCGATTTTAATATGTCAGTAAATCCCATTGTATATTTAGGTTGTATTATTATTTCTATAACAATTATTTATGGAAAATGCACTCGGGTGCTTTTTCCAAAACGCAAAGATAGTCAAAATGTTTTGATTATTAACAAGATTGCCCCTACTATTGCAACGATAGCGGCATAAAACGGGCAGCATTCGGCGAACGGATTCGCAAAATTCGCGACACTGTAGGCGCCAAAAACGAAGCATCGATGGCTTGAGTGATGCGTTGCGATTTCACTTGTGGAGCCATTATGAAGGCCGGCACAGTGATGGCATTGTCTCTGACATGAGTCACCTTAGTTTGAGCATTTCTGGTTTCTACAATGCTCCAGCCTGCGGTTACATCTATCACCACATCGCCTTGCAACGACGGCACCATTACTCGGTTCAACGCCTTAAGGTCTTCGTTGACCGGATTATTTAAAATTTCTTCATATGTATATGCTGCTGCCACACCACTCATCTGACGCAAAAACTCGCTCGATTTTGCTCTTAATTCGCTCAAATCGAGGTTCTTTTCTTTTATCAGATTGCGGTTTAGATAGAAGTTGCGGTTATAATAGCCATCCACCCATTGACCATTGCCATAGATGGCCATCAAATACATGTTTAGCAACGAAATGGCACGCTCAGGATAATATTCTCCCGATGGTATGTTATATTTAGCATCCACCGGACGGCCGTCGGTGTAGTAGCCTGTGGAAGTGACAAACACCACAACATTGCTCATGCCCACTGACTTGTCTACTGCGTCAAACAAGCGCGCCAATTGCGCATCAAGGCGAATGTAGGTGTCATGAAGTTCAAAGCGGTTATCTGCATCCTTGCTATATTCATATGGCGCTGCGGTGTAGCCTATGTTTAGCATATCTAACTGGCCGCGATTGCCCAACTTCATGTTATTGATATAATCAATTGCCACCGACGTCACTTCTTCGTTGACCAACGCCGATTGCTTAAACGAACGATATCTATTTTTGTCGCTATCAGGATAATTATAGCGGAACTTATAGAAGCGGCGGGCTTCTGGAATATCTACATATTGTTCGAGCGGCAACGCTGGTTCCCACGCCATACTGCCCAATCGGTTCGACAAAGGTTGGCTATAGTTGCGAGTCTGCACTGGCTGAGGCACCTCTTTATAAAATGTAGTGGTCGACCATCGGCCGTCTACGTCATTTATCCAAAATGCGCTGTTTGCCGCATGCCCTGCCAAAATTATCGATTGCTGTGCGTCGGGTGCTATTGCATACACCAGGCCCAATCCGTCGTTGTTAACTCTCACCTCGTCGGCTATAGTCGAAACCTTTAATGCTGTAGGCGACAAGGTTTCATTTGTGAAATTGCCTATGCACTTGGCATCGGTTAGCACCGGAGCGGCCACCTTGGTGCTTGGATTAAAAATCATAGACTGTGGTATGCCGTTCACATTTGGATAGGCGCCACTCATAATCATTGCAGTGCCCGATGCCACATCAAGGTTTGCACAATTAAAGTCTACGTTCTCAAAATACACACCATCGCGAAGCAAACGGTTAAATCCTTGCTCGCCAAAATAGCCCTGCAATAGCTCTATGTAATCGCTGCGAAGCTGGTCTACAACAATACCCAGCACAAGGTGTGGACGACCGTCCTTCACTTGCGCCATGGCCGATATTGCCACCATCGATGCCACGATGCTGGTTAAAATCCTATTGGCTTGTCGTCTGTCTCTTCGCATATCGTTATCTGTTTTCTTTTTTTATTATTACAAATCCTATACCATTACTCATATTTCCGCACAAAGATAGTGAAAGGTGAGTGATAAACTTGCAAACTTTTGCAAAGTTTTTCCGAATAGCCCACTATCTTATCCTGCGATCAATGAAAGCCTTTCAGTTTAAAGTTTCACTCTTCGGTCTTTCAATGCCACAACATAGTTCACCGAACGTACCAACGAAATTGCAGCCATCGGTATGATTGCAGCATTGCCCACCTGTGGCAGCCAATTCCATATTAAGGCCAAAACCACTATAAGCAACGCATTTACCAAATGAACTATAGCCGCCAAGCCGCGCATTGGCTTAACCCACTCAAATATGGCAGGTATCAGCAGCAACGGATGCAGCCACATTATGTGCAAGTTTGCTGTTGTGCCATAATGTGTCGACACCAACACAAGAAATGCCACCAACAAGCCCAATGTGCCATATATGCCAAACACCAACGAGTCGAGCCAACGATATAACCTACCCTTTAGGCGCTCCAGCACAGTAATAGCCAATATTGCCAACAGCAAAAGCCCCATCACAACCACTGGCGACAGCAAAAATGGAGTTGGAGCCAACACAGCACCTTCTTCTCCGCCATCAATCAGAATGTTTGTTTCCTTCACCAAAGGCACTTGTGTGTTTCCCACCTCATAAGTGGCATCAGCCACTGCTTCTTGCAATATTATTGGGCAAAACATTTGTTCTCTGTATTCCAATGCACGGTCGAGCTCCGAGCCAAGAATCAAGTCCAAGCCAAATTGTTGCCAAGGATAATTGGCAGTGAAATGCGACATAATATCACGGAATGTAGCATTTGGCCGTTTCGGCTCTGCATACTCCACTATTCCGCCAACCGCACCCTCTATGATGTCGCGAGGTTTTGTGGCACAGTTGTTATAAGCCCATCCATAGCGATAGGTTGCATTCTCTGGCTTAGCATTTTCCCACAAATAGCCCACAATGTCAAGTTTTTGCGCATCATCAAGATTTAGCACCTGCTCCACTATTCTCCGGCCTTCATAGCCATCGGTGAGATACTTATACGGATAAGCCGCCAACATATAGTCGCAATCGCCCTTCACAAAACGATACACAAAACCGCTCTTCTTGAAATTAAAAATGCCATAATTAAACAGCAAATCCTGGTCGGCGAGTTTCACTCTTATCATTGTGTGACCATATAGTTCATAATTGCGGCTTCCAGGATAGCAAGTTATTAGCGACACGTCTACATCGGTCAGCAAATTCGACACGCTGTCGATAGCATTCACCTCGCGTGCGCCTTGCTCTGCAACTTTAGTAATGTCGGCTGTTTCTTGAGCGCTCAATGCACTGCCGAAAATCATTGCCGACAAAATCATCGACAACACAAAATATATCTTCTTCATATCTTTAATTTCACACATGTCCCTGCAAACGGTATTCGCTCGGCGAAACGCCTACATGCTTCTTAAAATACTTACCGAAAAACGACTGATTGGCAAAGTTTAACTCTCTACTGATTTCTTGCACCGTCAAAGACGTGCTGCGAAGCATCTGCTTTGCCTCTAATATCACATATTCATCAATCCAATCGCTGGCCGTACGTCCACTAACCTTTTTCACAACCATCGACAAGTGTTTTGGCGAAATGCACAAACGATTGGCAAAATATATCACCGAACGCTCCTTGCGGTATTCAGCCTCAAGCAATGAGTAGAAGTTATAGAAAGTTTCTTCGTTTCGAGTATGCTTAAATTTACCATAAGCATAACGTTCCTTATATATCGACAGCACCTCGTAGAATATCGACAGCAACAAACTATTAATCTGCTTATTGCTGTAATCGCCCTTTGCACAACGCATCTTGTCCCATATAAATGTGTGATAGGCATGCAAACTTTGCGCTTCCGACTCCTTCAATTTTATCACTGGGCTCTGACGGAAGTCCATCAATATAGGCAGCACCGAGGTAATATCGGGCAATAGTTCCTCGCCCACCTTATTGCTAACCAATATAAACACCCCTTTAAAATCATCGCTATATGTGTAACCGTGAATGATATGCTCTGGCATCAACGTCACCAACTCATTCTTGCCGATTTCATAGTCCTGCAAGTTAACTTTTAGGTGAACTGTTCCCTGCAACACCATTGCAAACAACGGACGGCGCAACTTCCACGGCAACTTCGACAATTTGATTATTTCCAAATCGTCAAACATCAATATTTCATCATCAATGCAAGTAACCCTTTCCGGATTACTCAAATCAAGTATCTTTTCTAAATACCCCATCTTTATTAATTTTCCTTTTTCACCCCAAAAATAATGAATTTTGACAAATTTTCCATAATAAAATACGAATTATTGACCAATAGCTCTTCTTTTTTACTATTATTAATATTTACAATATGTTTTTTCGCGTAAAAAATTTTGTCATCCAAAAAAAAATGGCCAACTTTGCACTGCAAATAACAATAATTCATTATTATAATTGCACTTTTCTATACAGATTCTATTCATAAAATTTTAAAGTCCCACTCGTGAGAGCCGGACTTTTTTCTTTTTTACGCCCCCAACACACAACATCAACTCACAACACTTGAACCATTTGGGGAATCGCTCAAAATTTTTATATTTTTTAATATTTAGAAACCTTAATTTCAATACGTTTTCTTATAATAATTATTACTTTTGTATAAACTAAATTACATAGAAACTAAAGTCCAGAATAAAATGATAAAACAAATCTACAACGGTAATATCCACACGCCATCAGGTTGGCTAAAGGGTGGATCAATCGTCTTTGAAGACGGAAAGATAATCGAAGTTAAAGACAACAGCCTTTTGATTGAAGGCGCAGAACTAATCGACGCCGAAGGTGCATATGTGACTCCAGGCGGCATCGAAACTCACTGCCACGGCGGTGGTGGTCGCGACTTTATGGAATGCAAAGAAGATGCCTTCCTTACTGCTGCTAAGACTCACCTTAAGCATGGCACTACTGCCATTTTCCCTACACTAAGCTCTTCTTCTCAACAAATGATTGACGAAGCTGCTGAAGTGTGCGAAAAAATCATCGAACGCGGCGACTCTACAATTCTTGGTTTGCACCTTGAAGGTCCTCACTTGAACATTAAGAAAACAGGCGGCCAAATGCCAGAATACATCTGCAACCCCGACCCTGCTAAATACATCCCTATGATTGAACGCTTCAAGTGCATCAAGCGCATCGACGCTGCTCCTGAACTTGAAGGAGGCCTTGCTTTCGGT
The DNA here is from genome assembly GCA_045613305.1 of Muribaculaceae bacterium. GTDB lineage: Bacteria > Bacteroidota > Bacteroidia > Bacteroidales > Muribaculaceae > SFTJ01. The sequence goes on along the minus strand of JAZLAU010000026.1, from coordinate 23,275 downwards.
AAGTTTGCAAGCGAACACGGCATCGTTATGGGTATCGCCCACACCACTGCAGAATATCCTGAAGTGTTGGCTGCTTGGGAAAACGGCTACTCTATCGCTACCCACTTCTACAACGCAATGGGCGGTTTCCACAACGTGCGCGAATACAAGCGCGAAGGCACTGTGGAAAGTGTTTACCTAATCGACGGTATGGACGTTGAAATGATTACCGACGGTTGCCACTTGCCTGACACCATCATCCGACTCATACATAAGTTTAAGGGCGTTGAACGCACTGCAATCATCACTGACTCTCTTGCTTGCGCAGGCAGCGACAGCAACTACATATTCCTTCCTGGCGCCATCATCGAAGACGGCGTTTGCAAGGTGGCTGACGGTAGCGCATTGGCTGGTAGCATCGCTACTATGGACCGCCTTATCACTACTACCGTGAAGGCTGGAATTCCTTTGCACGACACTATCAGAATGGCTTCTGAAACTCCTGCTCGCATTATGGGCATCAGCGACCGCAAGGGACAATTGGTGGTTGGTAAAGACGCCGACATCCTATTGCTTAACAGCGACACTTCATTGAAGGCTGTTTATTCTATGGGTAAACTTGTAGAATAAGAAGTAAATTGTCAAAATATTTTAGAAAAAATGGTTTAGCGTTTGCAAAATCAAATATTTGTATGTATCTTTGCACCCGTTAAACCGACATGGTGAAATTAGCTCAGCTGGTTAGAGCGTCGGATTGTGGTTCCGAAGGTCGTGGGTTCGAACCCCACACTTCACCCCTAAGAGAAGATTCTTTTAAAGAGTCTTCTCTTTTTTTTGCTTACTCACAACGCGCACACCCATCCGTGCAACCATCGCCTTTCGCCCTCGTTAATCCCATCCCACACCACACAAACCACCTCTGTCCTCACAAACTCACATCTCCAGCCCTGTAGCACTTAACATCTCACAACGATTCAAGCAAGACATGAATATGACAGCAGTAGGGTTATATTGTAGACCGACACTTGCCGTGCACAATTACCACCTGCGACTAACACCCACCTAAAACGTCATGCAACATCACGGCAAGCAGGGCACATGCACCATTGCCAAACACCCACCCACTTAACGCCACGCTCCCACTTTACCGCATAAAAAAAGCACAGGGCCGAACCTCAAAGGTTCAGCCCTGCATATAATATCTTTATCTGCTTAATCTCTTATTGTTGTGGAGCCGCAATATTTAGTCCCAAATGCAACTTCACCAAGTTGGTTACATCTTCAAAATGGCTACTCAAATATGCCACACCAGGATTGTTCACGTCATAGATAATCAAATACCCAGCCTCGTCACCGATTGCCTTAATTGCGTCATCAATCTTTTGCATCAATGGGTCTAGCAGTTCTTTTTCTTTATTACGGATGTCTTGCGCAGTATTCTTCAAGAAGACCTCAATCTTATCGTTGTTTTCTTGCAATTCCTGCATACGGCGCTCCTTAATGGTACCAGCAGCTCTATTGTCGAGATTCAACGCTTGGAAGTCGGCATACTTGCGATTAAACTCATCTTGCAAAAGCTTTAACTCTGCTTTATATTGCTCGCTCAACTGGTTAATAACAGCCTCAGCTTGTGCCTTTTCTGGCATAGCGTTAAAGATAGCCAACTTATCAACCTTTCCAAGTTTTAACGGAGCCTGTGCTTGAATATATAAAGGCGACATCATGATTGCCACCATCAATAACAATTTCTTTACCATAGTAGTCTTAATTATTGTTGTTTATTTATCTAAACACAAAATTAATAAATTTCTATTGATTATCGCATATAAAAACGATGGCGTTTCCATTTTTTTAAGGAAACGCCACCACAATATATCACTTTTTAGTGTTTTTATTACTTGATGCCAAGCTTAGCCTTTACAAGAGGAGTAACATCTTCGCTACCGTTACCCTTGTAAATGATTGTTGGGATTGAAAGGTCGAAAATGTAAGTGAAACCGTTTTCAGCGCCAACTGCTTGGATTGCTTGTTGCAACTTTGCTTGGATTGGAGCGATTAGGGTTTCTTGTTGCTTTTGCAAGTCTTGTGATGCTATTTGTTGGAAGTTTTGAATCTTTTGATACTTTTCTTGAAGTTCTTGTTCACGACGTTGCTTCATTGGTTCTGGAGTTGAGTCGTTTTGCATCTTTTCAAACTCTGCATAATCCTTTTGGAAGTCTTCTTGCAAACGCTTGAATTCTGAGTCATACTTTTCTGATGCTGCCTTCAATGTGTTTTCAGCAGTAGCCTTTTCAGGCATTACATTAAACAGTTCTGTTGTGTTTACAGTACCGAACTTGAAAGTTTGTGCAGATAGGCACATAGGAGCTGCCAATAGTACAGCAAGTAAAAGTTTCTTAATCATGTCTGTGTTATATTATTTTTTAGTTTTTTCGTTCTAACGGGTGCAAAGATAATATAAATTTGTGATTTTAACTACTTTACACTCCTTAATTATCACGGCCAACAAATGTGGTTATTCGCCGTATCCCATTTTTGTAAGCACCTCGTTGCTCACATCGATGCGTGGTGACGCAAATATTATGCTTTCGCTCGATGCTCGGTCGAATATAACCGAATAGCCTCTTTCTTCGCTAACCTTTTTTATTGCGTTATACACTTCGTCTTGAATTGGCTTAATTAGCGACTGACGCTTTTTATACAACTCGCCTTGAGGGCCAAAGTATTTATATCGCAACTCTGTGGCTTCTTTTTCCTTTGCCACGATTTCTTCCTCTTTCTTCTTCTTTTGTTCGTCGGTCAAGAACACCATTTCGCTCTGATAGTTCTTATACATTGCTTCGGCTTCCTTGGCCAAATCATCCACCTCACGCTGCCAGCGTTGTGAAACCTGGTTCAGCTGTTCGTTTGCCATTTCATACGACGGAACATTTTTTAAAATATATTCCATGTCAACCAAGGCAAACTTTTGAGCATTTGCAGCCATTGCGCAGCTCACAACAGCTATTAATATTAAAACTATTCGCTTCATAATTCTCTACTCTATTTGTTACGTTAATCTGTCTTATTTGACCGATTAAAGCAAGAATGGTTTATTCTCGATGTTTTTTTAACCGTTTTTTAACATACCGTCACACGCGCATTCGTGTCATGCAGGCAGTCGAGTCATTAAAACTCTTGACCCAACACGAAGTGGAATTGGCTGCCACCCTTTTGTCCCAACACCTTGTCGAAACCATATGCCCAGTCGATACCCATCATACCAATCATTGGCAAGTAGATACGCACACCGGCACCGGCACTTCGCTTGATGTTGAATGGTGAGAAGTCGCTCACACGAGTCCATGCGTTACCGCCTTCAAGGAATGCCAAACCATAGATGGTGGTACTTGGTTGCAACACAAATGGGAAGCGCAATTCAAGTGCAAAGCGGCTATATGCATACCCTTCGCTACCCCATGGGGTGAATTGGCCGTTTTCATAACCACGCAATGCGATTGTTTCGGTTGCATAGGTGTAGCTGCCCGACATACCGTCACCACCCACATAGAATGTTTCGAATGGCGATTTCAAGTGCTTATTCCAACTTCCCAACAAACCGATGTCGGCACGTGTCATCAACACAAGCGTATATTGTCCGTCGGCATTTGCAAGTGGAGTGTATGTGCGTGATTGGAACTTAAACTTCCAGTATTCAATCCATTTATATAATTCTTCCTTCGCAGCAACCGTATTGGTTTCCGACAACTTCTTCCAGTCTTTCTTGCCAAACAAGCTTGCTGGAGGTGTCATTTGCAAACTCATTGAGAATTGGCTACCTCTACGAGTATACAATGGGTTGTCAATACTGTTACGTGCAAATGTCAAGCCTAATACCAATGAGTTAGAAATACCGTTGTTCATATAGTACAAGTATTCCCAGTTCTTTAGGCTATACCATTGGTAACTCAATTCGGCTGTGAATGTAAAGTAGTCGTCTGGCCACTTCAAACGCTTACCAAAGCCCACTGTCACACCGGCCATTTGCAAGTACTTATTTGGGTCGTAAGCACTTTCATAATAGTTGTTATAGTTATTATAGCCAGTATAGTAGTTGCTATATGCCGAATACATATAGTTTTGATAATTGCTATTATAGTACGAAGAGTTGATACCTGTTTGACGTGAATAGAAACCAGTTATCGACAACGAGTTTGGACGCTTGCCACCAAACCATGGGTCCAAGAACGATACGCTATAGGCTTGATAATACTTGGCGTTGGTTTGCGCACTGATAGTGAATGTTTGGCCTTCACCTTGAGGAATAATACCTCTATATGATGATGGGTGGAACAAGTTCTTCATTGAGAAGTTGGTGAACTTCAAACTCAACTTACCAATGATACCAGTTTGTCCCCAACCTGCCGAGAATTCAATTTGGTCGTTTGCCTTCGATTCAAGGCCAAAGATGATATCTACAGTACCATTTTCTTCGTTTGGTTCAGGACGGATATCCATCTTTTCTGGGTCGAAGTGGCCAGTTTGAGCAATTTCACGAGCCGAACGCATCAAGTCGCTCTTTGAGAACAAGTCGCCTGGGCGCACACGCAATTCACGACGAATAACCTTTTCATACAAGCGGTCGTTACCATTAATGATGACTTTATTGATGGTTGCCTTCTTGCCTTCAAACATTCGCATTTCCAACGAGATTGAGTCGCCTTCAACCTTATTTTCTACCGGAATCAACTGATAGAACAAGTAACCGTTGTTCATATACCAGTTTGCAACCGCGTCATCGTCTTCTTGTGTACGCTTGTTAAGCAACTTTTGGTTATACACATCACCTTTTTCAATGCCAAGCACATTATTCAAGAAGTCGCTTGGGTATACGGTGTTACCCACCCATGTCACATCTTTAATGAAATATTGCTTACCTTCGTCAACGGTCAAATACACGTCAACTGTCTTTTCGTCGAAGTTAACAACGCTGTCTTTCACAATAACGGCATCGCGGTAACCCTTTTCGTTATACTTATCGATAATCAATTGCTTATCGGCCTCAAAATCGTCTGGAACGAACTTCTTTTGGCTAAACAAGCGAATCAAGTCCCACTTTTCGTTGGTCTTCTTCATGGCGTGCTTCACTGCACGGTCCGACAACACCTCGTTGCCGTCTACATAAATCTTATGCACCTTTATCTTTTCGTGCTTGTCGACCTTAATGTCCACAATCACTTCATTTTCGTTGCTAAGGTCTTCGCGTTGCACGATATTCACATCTGCATTCTTAAAGCCCTTGTTGTCGAAATAACTTTCAACAATCAACTTTGTACGGTCGGCAATGTTTGGGTTCATCTGGTTGCCTCGCATCAAGCCAAGACGCTCTTGCAAGTCTTCGCGTTCGCCCTTCTTCATACCGATATAATTGATTTGCGATATACGAGGCTGTTGGCGCAACTCTAATTCCAACCATGCCTTGTTGTCATACACCTTCTCAACATTGATTTTAACCTTTGAGAACAGACCTTGACGCCAAATACGCTTTGCTGCCGATGTGATTTCATCGCCAGGTATTTCCACTACTTGACCCACTGTTAGGCCCGAATAACCTATCACAATATAGTCTTCATAGTTGTCTACGCCAGTAACCTTAATGCCGGCTATCTCATATTTTTTAGGCATTCCGGTAAACACAACCTTTGGATTATAGATTGTGTCGTTCACTTCCTGAGCCTTTGCGTGACTCATGGCCATTCCGGCCAAGATTGCTACTATCAAAAAGAGTTGCTTATATCGCATATCTGTATGTAATTTCTTCTTTTATTTTATATGTAAATCGCCTTATGGTCTCTTACGATTGCATGGCGTTTATTATTATTTCACTATCTGTTCACTTGTTTTACCATATCGGCGTTCTCTGTACTGATATTCCACTATGGCTTCACAAAAATCTTCTTTCGTAAAATCTGGCCAATACTTTGGCACAAAATACAGCTCGCTATATGCTATCTGCCACAACATATAGTTGCTGATTCTCAAATCGCCGCCCGTACGAATCAACAAATCGGGGTCAGGCATTCCCTTAGTGGCCAAATGGCTGCTAAAGCAAGCGTCATCAATGTCGGACTCGGCAAGTTCTCCACTCTTCACCTTGCCAGCGATAGTCTTAGCGGCCTCCAATATCTCCCACCTTGCCGAATAACTCAATGCCAACACCAGGGTCAAGCCTGTGCAATGCGCAGTGTCGGCTATGCAACGCGACAAACGTTCGCGAGCAAATTCGGGCATGCGGTCCATATCGCCTATCATCGACAGACGAACATTATTCTTTATCAAGTCGGGGGTTTCTCGCTCTATTGCCACCACTACAAGGTTCATAAGCGCATCAACCTCCTCCTTTGGTCGGTTCCAGTTCTCTGTTGAGAATGTGTATAATGTAAGATAGCCCAAGCCTAATTCCGATGCTATTTCGGTGATTTCGCGCACCGTATCAACACCTTTTATATGACCTTCGGTGCGAGCCAAACCTCTTTGCTTAGCCCACCTTCCATTGCCGTCCATAATAACCGCCACGTGGCGTGGCAATCTTTGGCTATCTATTTTATCTCTTTCCGACATTATTGTCTATATAATTAATGTGTGGCATTTTTATGCCTTAATCAACATAATGGCATGTGCGGCAGCGCTTACCGAATTCATATGTAATGGTAAACATTGTTACCGAATACCAATCGGTGTTTTTGGCAAATCCGCTCTGTATGCCGTTCAAATCGCTCAAACCATCAAGATTATCGCTCAACGACTTACGCATCGTGAATTCTAATCCCAGATTCAGGCGTTCCTTAATCTTATATTTTAAGCCCACGCCCATTGGTATGTTTACCGTAAAGGCGTTCTTCAAATCGTTTGTTGCAAGCGTAACGCCAAGCCCCACTGTGAGATATGGCGACAAACGCTTCAGTTTCAAATACTTTGACCCAATGCCAAAGTTCAAAAAATTAAATTCAAACTGTGCTCCCAAGTCATACAACTGCGACTTAAAGTTAAAAGTCTGCCCACCCGGATACACATTTTCTTCTCCAGCCGAATCGCCGCTAATGCTTGCCGTCAACAAGTTTGCCTTAACCGCCATTCTGCTGTTAATCACATATCTAAACACCCCGCCTACGCTATATCCGGGCTTACTCCACATGTTGCCCTTATTAGCGTCGCCAAGGTATCCCGACATTCCTACGCCACCGCCCACATCAAACTTATAATCCTGCGCTTGTGCAGAGAAGGCTACGCTTATCATAATAACCAAAATCGCAAACGCTCTTTTCATAATCCTTCTTATTTTAATAATGTATTATAATTATAAAACGTCGATTATGGTTAAAAATTATCTTCAATCTTTTCAGCCTTAAATAATTGGCTTAAAGGTTAGGCGATTTAGCACACCTCGCCAAATGTTGTTTTGCACCATGCCGTCCTCGTTAATGCCGCCAAACAAGTAGATGTAAGGGCATTCCCAAGTAACGATTGCTGTCGAAGCGCGAGTCATCATGCGTGGTGTGGTGTAAGCCCATGCTGGCTTATAGCCCGATGGCTTCGACACCCAGCCGTCGGCGCTGCGTGGCATCATCACTGCGCTAAACACCAAGCCTTGTGCTCCATAAAATGCATCTATGTACTCTGGCAACTGCAACGACTCATCGCCTTCGTTCCAATACAGACCTTGATGGCGTGACACATAAACCTTGCGGTTTACTTCGCCCTTCACATTATGGCCACCCATTGCCAACCATGAGCGATGCTCAATGACACGGCTGCTGCCTGTGTAGGTTTCATATGTAGAATATTGGAACACTGTCATACCCGCCAACGATGGCAACACATTGGTTCGTAGCAATGTCCACACGTTTCCGTCATAACCCCAGCAATCACCGTGATATTTGCCTTTTTGGTCAATACCACCCACCAACAACGCCTGTGGCATCAAGTCCCATTCGTTGCTGTAGTAGGTCATTTGCGAACTTTCTTTCACTGGGAATGTTGCGTCAACTGCACTTAGTTCAAAGCCTTGTGGACGTGGATATTCGTCATGCTTATACACTCCGCCATCCAATGCCACACCAAGCACACGGTCGGTGTAGCCGCCCAATATATTTGTCCAAGTCACACCACACGATGTCCAGCTTTGGCCATCAACCGATGTGTAAAGGTTGCCGTCTTCGTCAAGAACATACAATGCGTTGTCTGTGGCCTCAAGGCTCATAACGTTTGGAATAAAACCAAATTGCGCATCAATCTTTGTCCAACGTTCGTTAATTGGGTTCGAAATTTTCGACAACACATATCCGCCTTCCGCGCTGTTTACCAAGCAGTAAGCCTCATTGGCATATTTCACTGTTTTTTGCGCCAACACTTCGCCTTGCGCATTTGGCAAATCGCGACGTGCCATTTGATTCCAGTACATTGAGTCTGGGTCCAAATTGTGAACATTAACCTTCACGGTATAATACACTTCGTTACCGTCGGCTGCCGTAACCTTCAAACTTACGTTGCCTGTGAAGTCGATTGAGTCAGAATCAGAATATTTAAACACAGTGTCACGACGCACAGTGCCGTTTCGCTGCACAATTTCAACCGACGATTCTGTATCATGCTCTATGTCTATCAACAAGCCTGAAATCTTTGTGCCCTTTGGCAACGAGTCGGCATTATAAATCTGGCGATTATTCAAATCGATTGAAAAGTACACTGAGTCAAGATTAAGAAGCACTGATTCATCGGCCTTCAGCGAGAAATCTGTAATCGCCGTATTGTTCGACAATGCAGAGCTTCCCTCTATCACTTCTTTAATCTCGTCGTTACACGACGCTGCTAAACTTGTCATTAGGACAAAAAGCAGCAGATATAATGGAAATTTCTTATTCATCAAATTAAATTTTACATTTAAAGTGCAAAGTTAAAAACAAATTTGAAAATAACTGACAAAACTGCCATTATTTCACTATTATTGACACTCTAAATATTTTTTTAAACATTGGCCACGACTCTTTTTCGCCACACAAATCAACCATTTTGCAAACATTTTCGCCATCTTGCCCATCAATTCCACCCTTATTCAGCATTTTTTCAGCGATTTATGCTCTTTTTTCGCCCCTTTTCCTTTTTTTTGCAATACACTTTAAAGCATTCTACAAAAGTAGCCACTTCAAAACATAATTTTTATTAACTTTGCCATATGACAACCAACGAGGCCATAAGCAAAATCCGCACTTCCCTCGCCGACATTTATCCAGCCGGCGAAGTGAAAGCTTTCATAAGAATAATTTTTGAAGAGTGGATGAACTATTCCACCGTCGACACCATAATGCGTGCCGATTCGGTGCTCCCCGATTGCGTGGTGCAGAAAATTTCAGACGCCATAGCTCGGCTTCAAAAACACGAACCGATACAGCACATCGTTGGGGTGGCACATTTTCACGGCCACCGATTTAAGGTCAATAAGCACACTCTGATTCCGCGCCCCGAAACCGAACAATTAGTCGATTTGATTGCCGACGAGAACACTCTGCCAGACCTTCGAGTGCTCGACATCGGAACAGGCTCGGGATGCATAGCCATATCTTTAGCAAGAGCATTGACGTTTGCAAAAGTGTCGGCCATCGACATTTCATTCCCAGCCCTTGAAATCGCCAAAGAGAATGCCCAAAAACTAAATGCAAAAGTCAATTTCATAAAAGCCGACATTCTTAACGAAAGCATTGAGGGTCAGTTTGATATAATCGTAAGCAATCCGCCCTACATCCGTCTGTGCGAAAAATTAAGCATGGAGGAAAACGTTATCAACTTCGAGCCACATTCCGCCCTGTTTGTGCCCGACAACGACCCACTTTTATTCTACAGGGCCATAACTCGCCAAGCAGCAAATTCGCTTGCCGAAGGCGGACGACTTTACTTTGAAATTAACGCAGATTTCGGAAAAGAAACAGCCGAACTTCTCGAAGAGCATAACTTTGAAAACATTACAATAACCCGCGATTTCTACGGCCGCAACCGATTTGTGTCAGGAGTTCTTCGCAAATAGCAAAAAACAAGCCCCAAAACAATGGCCTCTACTAAAAAAATCACTCCCGAAAACGCCCTAACCCGACTTGCCGCTCTTTGCTCACGCGGCGAGCAAGCGGAGTGCGACCTTCGTGCCAAACTAACAAAATGGGGAATCTCAAACCACGACGCCAACAACATAATTGCTCGACTCTACGACATGAATTTCATCAATCGCGAAAGATATGCGGCTGCATTTGTGCGCGATAAGTTTCGATTCGACGGATGGGGCAAAACAAAAATCAGCCTCCATTTGAGGCAAAAAGGATTTGACCACGAGGCCATCAACTCAGCATTGACCGAAATCGACGACGACGCGTATAGCGAAACCCTCACACGTTTGCTATCTGCCAAACTACGTTCCATCAAGGGCAAAGATTATCTGCAAACCAAAGCATCGCTGGTGAGATTTGCCGCTTCTCGTGGCTTTGAGCCTAATATAATATATCCCACCATCAACAAAATATTAAAACCCGATGGCGAATACTTTGAAGACGAAGAATATTAAACTGCTTCTGCGTGCATTTGCCGATGTGTTAATGCCTCGCTTTTGCCCGGTGTGCAACTGCGCTCTCGATTGCGAAGAGCCGTTTGTGTGCCGAAAATGTCTTCAAGGCTTGCCCACCACCATGTTTGAAAGCCGCCAATTCAATGCCATGGAGCAACTTTTTGCCGGCAAAACACCCATACAACGCGCCTGGGGACACTTCTTTTACCAAAAGGCCAACCCCTACACTAACATTATCATAAACACAAAATACCACAATATGCCCAAAATGGGATATTGGTTTGGACAGTACACCGCTAAGATAGCCGCCAGCAACGGCTGCTTCAACGGCATCGACTTAATAATCCCCGTGCCCATGCACCACCGCAAACAAGCCGCTCGTGGCTACAATCAGGCCGAACATATTGCCCAAGGCATCAGCGAAGTCACCGGAATTCCATTGGCCAACAACATCATAGCAACTAAGCCTCACGACACACAAACGCAGAAAACAATTCTCGAACGATGGGAAAACACCCAAGGGCTGTATGCTGCATCGCACCCCGAACAACTCATCGGCAAGCACGTGTTGATTGTTGACGACGTAGTTACCACCGGCGCTACAATGCTGGCTTGCGCCAAAGCAATCGAAAACATCAACGGCATTAAAATCTCGCTCATGAGCTTGGCCGTTGCAAAACTCGACTAATAGATAACCGACTAAACTACACCCGATTACAAACTTCAAAAAAATACTTCCAAAATGAAAAAACTACTTTTACTCATCGACTGCCAATACGACTTCATTAACGGAAGTTTAGCAGTTAACGGCGCGCCCGAAGCAATGGACGCCTTAGCAAGCTATATATCACAGCATGCCAATTCCTATGAGGCAATAGCAGCCACACTCGACTGGCACCCTCACAACCACTCATCATTCAATACATTCAACGAGCAAGGGCCGTGGCCAGTGCACTGTGTGCAGCACACACATGGTGCGGCAATCTACCAGCCCATAGCCGATGCCGCTGGCAACAAACAAATAACCTTCTTCACTAAGGGCAACGACATCAACACCGAAGAATATTCTATCTTCGCCAACCCTGTTAACGGCCCGGCGTTAGCAAAATATATCTCCGACAACAATTTCGACCAAATTGACGTTTGCGGTCTGTGTGGAGACTATTGCGTGCTTAACTCCCTTATGGGACTCGTCGACAACGGCTTCAAGCATTTAATCAATGTGCTGGTTCAATTCACGCCTTCAATCGACGGCGGAAAAGCCCTTTCCGAATACCTCCAAGCACTTAAAGAAGACTAATTTCACCGCCAGACTCAGCACAAGCACATTTCTCTCAATCAGAGCGAATTAGCATTCGCTATCAAGCACTAAAAGATAACCAATTTAAGGCAGGGATTTCATCGCATCATCACCTTGAAATCCTTGCTTTTTTTGCCCAGTCGAAAGCAAACATCTCACTGCAGCCAGCCACACACCGCCACCCAACAACTCAAGCCGCAGCACATCATCCCGCTGCATAAAATACCGGCAAAAAACGAATTGTATTTTTTTAAGAAACAACGCAACCTTCAACAGGGCGATACCCTTAAGCATTACGATAAAAAAAGCACCTCGAATCACTTCGCGGTGCCCTAGGAAAAAAATAGTATGAATAAAATGTGGTATTAGGGTTAACTTATATCTTTATATAGTCGGGGCAAAAGCCCGTAATAATCTTAAAAAAAATGAGAAACCGTTCTGAAGAATTTCGCCACTCACGCCCAGCGGCATCTCGGAATTAAATCCGAGATATTGTGTCTTTTCACATCAATGCTGCTACGAAATCTTGTGTTCATAACAGTCTCCCCTTAAACTTCGAAAGATTACGCTTGGGGTAATTCTCTTATTACCATACTAAATCTTTCATACTAAAATAAATAAACCTAAAAATCTTACCCTATGCCAACATATTGCTGGCATGGCTTTTTTACCTAAATTCCCTTTATCGCTATTAATGAACTCTTTTTGCGAAATATAACAAAATATTTGATTTTCCATATATTTCTCACCGCAAAGTTAATCATAATTTTCAAAAAACAAAAAAAATTCGGTTTTTCGTGCATTTTTAACTAATATTTTTGACTCAAACACGCGGTTTAATCGCATAAATCACGCACTACGTTCTTCCAAGCCACCCCAATTGCAAAATTCATTTTAACCTAAATTATATTAATCGTCCAGAAACACACCACCAACCCCCTATCCCAACACATCCTCCCACTACTAAATGCCCAACTTTGCCAACTGCTTCACCACTCATTGGCCACATATCCCGCCATTATTCACCAACACAAAATGCAGAAAGAAAACACCTTATCGAACACCAATAAAAAATTTATGCTATCTTTGCATATCCTCACACAATACCACAAAAACATATTGTTATAGCATTCTAACTCAATGAGAATTTTTGCCACATACATAATCATTTGTTTTCTGTTTCTCATATCTTCATGCTCACAACAAGATATGAGCAGTGAGGTTATTGCCGAAAACGAATTGTTTATTGTTAAGGGCGACAGTGTCATTCAGGGTGAATTTGTGGCTTATGCCCCCAACGACCGCGAAATATGCTCTAACTACGTAAATCACGAAGCAGAGTCGCCTGTTGCACCACTGCCTTTCCGACTCGCCATAAACATGCGAGACAATGAATTACAGCCTGGCCAATTCCACATTTCGCACCTCAACTCCGACACAATTTTCGTGACTGCCGGAATTCCCGACCCAATACCACTTGAGCCAGGAAGACCCATTGAACCAAACTCCAACTTCACAATTAAAGCCGACCTCACCAATATGGTCAGTGCATTTGAGGAAAAGGGCGTTTGGGTTACCGCCACCGGAGACTCCATTTTTAGCGATGAATTTAACGGAGTGTGGGTTATCGGAAACATCGCTCCGCTTTCTTGGAACATCAAATCACTTGCAAACAACAATCGAGCTAAACTCCGCCCCACTGAACAAAAGGGCATATTTGAACTCGACATCACCCTCAATCCAACCACATACCAAAAAGGCATGCAATTTAGCCATTGGAGCATCGACAAAGCATATGAGTGCTATCCTCGATTCTACTCCTCTGAAAAAATTGCTAACGCCACCTACAACATGGCTCTCGACGCCATACACAACACCCACTTCAACGAAGTGTCGAACAGCAAGGCCGCGTTGGCTATAATATTGGCTTTAGCACACATCGACCCCGACTTGTGTAAAAACCTTCTCAAAGACAAGGTGACCAACAACACCATTATGCAGGACCCCTTGTCTCGACTTTCGGCACCTATCGTCAACGACCGTTTGATTTGGGCCGCCGCGGCTTGGCAATTGTTTTGCGTGAATGGCGACAAAAATTGGCTAAAATACGCTTATAATATCATTAAAAACACCATCGAAACCGACAAAGCCACCATATTCTGCCACGAATTATGGCTCATTCACGGTTGCGACAGTTTTACCGACATCGATTCGCAATACCCTCGTTGGATGCAAGCAAAAGACTATTTCGAAAGCATCAAACTCAGCACTAACGCCATATACGCCTATTGCCACTTTGTGCTCGCACAAATGGCCGAAGAACTCGGGCTTGAATCAGAAAGCAGAGCTTTTGATAACACATTCAAACGCATAAAAGACAACATTAACCAACGAATGTGGAATGAGCGAAAAGGCTACTATTGCTCATACCTCATCAACGAAACATATCCTGCGCAATCAGGCACCACAAGCAATCTCGACCAAGCACTATGCATGCTTTTTGGTATTGCCGACGACGACCGTGCCCTTACCTTATTGCAACACACTCCGTTTCTCCACTACGGAATCCCTAACACGTTCCCTGGCGAGGCTGCCGAATCTGAGCCCGAATGCACACCTTTCATTCAGGCAATGTGGAACATTGCGGCTGCGCAAAACGGCAACGAAAATATGCTCCGTCGAGGCTTAGGGGCCATTATTCGCAACAGCGCATTCTACGGCTTCACCAACAACCGCTATTCTAAAGCCGACCACTTGCTTAACGCCTGCGGCCATGTGGCAATGATACTCAAAGTGTTTGCCGGTGTGAACACTTCGCCCGACGGAATTGAACTTCGTCCTTTTATCCCCGACTGTTTCAAGGGGTTGAAGAGAATTAAAGACATTCGCTTCAGAAATGCAACCTACCACCTATCAATCTACGGCACAGGCAACAGCATTCAGTCGATTTCTGTCGACGGCGAAAAGGCTAACTCCAACTTCTTCAGCGCAAATATCACCGGAGTGCATGAAGTGGAAATTCACATGCAGGAAGGCCGCAAAGAGCCGCAACAAGTGAACATTGCTCAAAAAACATCACGACCATTCACGCCAAACGTGCAGTGGGACGGCGACAGCGCTTACATCAGCAACTTCTTCAAAAAATATAACTATTCAGTAGTTATCAACGACAACGACTTTGCCGGCATTCACCAACAGTTTGCATTGCCTCAACTTAATGCGCCTTTCAACATAGTTTATGTGGTGGCTAAAGACGATAACAACACACAAAGCCACATCTCTAAGCCGCGAATTATTTTTGACCCTCAAAAATGCCAAACAATAGCCCTTAACCGATATGCCACACCAGGCACAAGCATCTTAAGCGGAAGTTTAGGCAACAAAATTGTAGAATTTAGCGACTCCACAAACTCCAAAATAACTTTCCCAATCGATGTTGAAGAATCTGGCGAATACTATTTCGACCTATGCTATTCTAACGGGGCTACAAACACAGGCAATTGCCCATCGTGCTGCGTGATAGTGAACACTCATAAACAAGACATTGTGGTGCTGCCACAACGCGGTTACGGCGAATGGCGAAACAGCGGCTTCTCCAATATGGTGCACTTGCACTTGCTAAAGGGGCACAACACCATTCAGTTGCAATTCATGCCAAGCAACAGCGCCACACACAACGAAGTGGCACTGCTTCACTACGCCCGCATATTCAAGAAATGACCATCATCTCAACCACAGCCTTGCGCTAACAATATGCTCGCCTAACAGCGCCACAGTCTTCAATTTGGCAGAAATCAACACTTCACACAAGCACAATTATCATAAAACAAAGATTTTTGCTTGCATTTTTACACTTTTTTAAATTAAAGCAACACTTTTAAGCAAAACATATTCTCAAATGATTTTTTTTGCTACCTTTGTAACAATATCGACTAACGAATAAAACCATTAATCAATCTACGATTATGAACAAGATAATAAGCAAGGAATACTTTTCTGAAAAAGTAGTGAAACTTGTGATTGAAGCACCGTTGATTGCGAAAGCGCGCCGCGCTGGCCACTTCGTGATTGTTCGTTGCGGCGATCACGGCGAACGAATTCCTCTCACCATCGCCGATGCCGACATTCAAAAAGGCACCATAACTTTAGTTGTTCAAGCCATCGGTCAGTCAACAAAGAAGATTTGCGACTTAAATCCAGGCGACTACCTTACCGACGTGGTAGGTCCGTTGGGACAAGCCACAAAAATCAAAAACTACGGCACCGTAGTGTGCTGTGGCGGCGGCGTTGGTGTGGCTCCGCTTTTGCCTATCATTCGAGCATTGAAAGATGCTGGAAATCGTGTCATCAGTGTTCTTGCCGGACGCACAAAGGACTTGATTATTCTTGAAGATGAAGTGCGAGCAAGCAGCGACGAAGTGATTATTATGACCGACGACGGCAGTTACGGACAAAAAGGCCTTGTAACCGAAGGTGTGGAACAAGTGATTCTTCGCGAAAAGGTCGACCGTGTGGAAACCATCGGCCCGGCCATTATGATGAAGTTTGTGGCTTTGCTTACAAAGAAATACGAAATACCTACAGAATGCTCGCTTAACGCTGTCATGGTCGACGGCACCGGCATGTGCGGCGCTTGTCGCGTGAATGTGGGGGGCAAAACTCGTTTTGTGTGCGTTGAAGGACCTGAATTCGATGCTCACCAAGTGGACTTCGATGGTTTGCTGTCTCGTCTTAAATCTTAAAAACAAATTTGCTAATGGAAACCAACATCAATACATACGAACTTTCACGCCAAGAGGCGTGGCGCGAAGAATTGCGTAAAAGCATGTCGCCCAAAGACCGCTCCGCAATTGAACGCGTAGAAATGCCCGAACTCGACCCAAAATATCGCATTACTTGCAACGAGGAAGTTAACCAAGGCATCACCAAAGAGATGGCTCTTAACGAAGCAAAGCGTTGCCTCGACTGCCCAAATCCGCAATGCGTAACAGGTTGCCCTGTAGGCATCAACATTCCTAAGTTTATCAAAAACATTGAGCGCGGACACTTTGATGAGGCTGCTGCCACCATTAAGGAAACAAGTGCGCTGCCTGCTGTGTGCGGCAGAGTATGCCCTCAAGAAAAGCAATGCGAAAGCAAGTGTATTCACCTTAAGATGAAACACCCTGCTGTGGCCATCGGTTACCTCGAACGTTTTGCCAGCGACTATGTTCGCGAAAACGGATTGACTGCAGTCCCTCAGTGCGCTCCTTGCAACGGAATTAAAGTGGCTGTTATCGGCAGCGGTCCTTGCGGATTGTCGTTTGCCGGCGACATGGCGAAACTTGGTTACCAAGTAACCGTTTTCGAAGCGCTTCACGAAATTGGAGGCGTGCTAAAATACGGCATTCCTGAATTCCGCTTGCCAAATGCTATCGTCGACACCGAAATCGACGGTTTGCGTCAAATGGGCGTTAATTTCGAAAAAGACTGCGTAATTGGCAAGACTCTTTCTTACGACGACCTGCACGAAATGGGATTCAAAGGCATTTTCGTAGCTTCGGGAGCAGGGCTGCCTCGCTTCATGAACATTCCTGGCGAAAACCTCAACGGCGTTATGTCAAGCAACGAATACCTCACTCGCGTTAACCTTATGGGCGCCGGACGTCCTGATTGGGACACGCCTGTGATGCGCGGAAAGAATGTGGCAATCATTGGTGGCGGAAACACAGCAATGGACTCTGTGCGCACCGCCCTACGAATGGGGGCCGAAAAAGCCATGCTTGTGTACCGACGCAGCGAGGAAGAAATGCCTGCTCGTCTCGAAGAAGTGAAGCATGCTAAAGAAGAAGGCGTGATTTTCATGACTCTGCACAATCCGGTGGAATACATCGGCAACGAAAACGGACGTGTGGCTGCCATGAGAGTGCAACGAATGGAACTTGGAGAGCCCGACGCTTCGGGACGACGCTCGCCTGTGCCAGTTGAAGGCGCTATTGAGGAAATCCCCGTCGACTTGGTAATCGTAAGCGTTGGCGTTTCGCCTAATCCTTTAGTGCCTAACAGCATCGAAGGTCTGGAAGTGAGCAAGCGAAACACTATCGTAGTCGACGAAAACACCATGAAGTCGTCAATCGACGACATTTACGCCGGTGGCGACATTGTGCGTGGCGGCGCTACTGTTATCCTTGCCATGGGCGACGGCCGACGTGCTGCCGCTAATATGCACCAAGCATTGCAAAACAATTCTCAAGAATAAAAATCAACTAATTGAAGTGCCTTTTGCCCAACGATGCTATTTTTGCACCTAAGCAACAGGCACTTTTTTAATTTAATCACATAAACCATTATGAAATTAAAACACCTACTAAGCCTTATCACTATTGCATCGGTTGCAACAAGCGCTTATGCCGAAGAGGGCCGTTTGCTACGATTCCCTGCCACTAACGGTTCGGAAATTGCGTTCTCTTATGCCGGCGACATATACACAGTGCCAATTTCTGGAGGTACAGCCACTCGCTTAACCTCTCACAACGGCTACGAAATGTTCTCTCGATTCTCGCCCGACGGCAACACTATAGCCTTCACTGCTCAGTATGATGGCAACACCGAAGTGTTTGTTATGCCTAAGCAAGGCGGAGAACCTAAACGCATAACCTTCACATCGACCAACAGCCGCGACGACATTGGCGACCGTATGGGGCCTAACAACATTGCCATGACTTGGACGCCCGACGGAAAAGGAGTTGTGTACAGAAACCGCATAAACGACAGTTTCACTGGTAAACTTTGGATTGCGCCTATCGACGGCGGTATGCCTACCGAACTGCCTCTCCCTGAAGGCGGATTCTGCTCTTACTCACCCGACGGAAAGAAGTTGGCCTACAACCGTGTATTTCGCGAATTCCGCACCTGGAAATACTACAAAGGCGGTATGGCCGACGACATTTGGATTTACGACACCAAGAAAAATTCCATTACCAACATCACTAACACTGTTGGCCAAGACATCATTCCTATGTGGATTGGCGATGAAATATATTACATCAGCGACCGCGAAAATCGCATGAATATGTTTGTTTACAACACCACTAACGGACAAACCTCTAAGGTGACTCACTTCACCGACTACGACGTGCGTTTCCCAAGTTGCGGCGGCGGCATGATAGTGTTTGAAAACGCTGGCTACATCTACACCCTCGACCCTGCCACAAAGCAGTATCAGAAAGTCAACATCGAAATGAACGACGAAGGCAGCTTTGCCCGCACTGCTCGCCGCTCGGTTGCGCATCAAGCACGCAACTTCAGCGTTTCGCCTAAGGGCGACCGTATCAGCGTCACTGCTCGCGGCGATGTGTTCGACGTGCCTGTAGAAAAAGGTGTTACCCGAAACATCAACCGCACTCCTGGTGTGCACGACCGTGCCGCTAACTGGAGCCCCGACGGAAAATACATTGCATACATCAGCGACGCCACTGGCGAAACCGAAATTTGGCTGCATCCTGTGAATGGTGGCAACGAAATTCAACTAACCACTAACAACGACACCTACATCCGCAATCTCACTTGGAGCAACGACAGCAAGAGCATCCTTTACACCGACCGCAAAAACCGCGCTGTAATGGTTGACGTTGGATCTAAGACAAAACGAACCATACTCACTAACCCTGCCGGCGAAATTCCTCTTCCTAAATTCTCGCCCGACAATAAGTGGATTACCTACACCAAGACTGAAGCAAACGACATGCGAGTGGTGTACGTTTACTCATTCGAACAAAATAAAGAATATGCCGTTACCGAACGCTGGTACGATTCTGGGCAACCAACATTCAGCACCGACGGCAAATATTTGTTCTTCACTTCTTCGCGCGACTTCAACCCAATCTACAGTTCTGTGGAATGGAACTTCGCCTACAGTCAAATGGACTGCATCTATTTTGTAACCCTTGCAGCCGACACCCCTTCGCCATTCCTCGACAGCGACAGCCACACTGCCGAAGCCGCAAAGAGCAACGAAGAAACGCCTAAAACCGACAAAAAAGACGATAAGAAGGCCGACAAGAACGCTGAGGTTGCCGTCACAAAAATCGACACCGAAGGCATAAGCAATCGCATAATCAGAGTGCCTCTTGGCACTGGCCGTTACATGGGCTTGGCTTGCGACGGAAAGACTCTTTACTACAACGGCGCCGGCGGAGCTCACGCTTACAACCTTGCTACTCAGTCCGACGAAATCATTGCGCCAAACGCTTCGCTTCACACCATGCACAACATGAAGAAAGCACTTTGGAACAAAGCCGGAAAAGTATACGTAACCGATATGCCAAAGGGCAAAGCAAACCTTAGCAAGGCCATCGACTTGAGCGATTTGGTTTGCACAATCGACTATAACGAAGAATGGAAGCAAATCTACAACGAAGCGTGGCGTGCTTATCGCGACGGATTCTACCTTGAAAACATGCACGGCATCGACTGGGCTGCTATTCGCAAAAAATATGAAGTCTTCTTGCCTTACGTGAAAAATCGCCTTGACCTTTCTTATGTGATTGGCGCAATGATTGGCGAATTGGCGTGCGGACACGCCTATGTTGATGGCGGCGACCACATTGTGCCCGAACGCATCGACATGGGACTTCTCGGCGCAAAGATTTCGCAACACGGCAAATACTACCGAATTGACAAAATCTATGGCGGCGCTCCTGACCGAAGCAAACTTCGTTCGCCGCTTAAGGCTCAAGGCCTAAACATCAACGAAGGCGACTACATCACTGCTATCGACGGAATATCTACCGCTACCACCAACAACATCTATTCGATGCTTATTGGTAAGGCTAACGTGCTTACCGAACTAACCATCAACACTAAGGCCGAAGAAGGCGGCCGAAAGGTGGTGGTGAAACCTATTGCCGACGAATATCCGCTTGTGCATTACGACTGGATACAACACAACATCGACTACGTAAACAAAAAGTCGGGCGGAAAGATTGGCTATATCTACGTCCCCGACATGGGCCCTGACGGACTCAACGAGTTCGCTCGATACTTCTACCCTCAAGTCGACAAAGAAGCATTGATTATCGACGACCGCGCAAACGGTGGCGGAAACATTTCGCCTATGATTATCGAACGCCTGTTGCGTCAACCTTATCGCCTAACCATGTATCGCGGAAGCAGCCAAAACGGCACTAACCCCGACAAGGTGCAATATGGCCCTAAGGCTTTGCTCGTAAACAAATATTCGGCAAGCGACGGCGACTTGTTCCCTTGGAGTTTCAAGAAAAACAACATTGGCCCTGTTATCGGCACTCGCTCTTGGGGAGGAATCGTGGGCATATCTGGTTCTCTTCCTTACATCGACGGAACCGACATCCGCGTACCTTTCTTCACCAACTACGACACCACAGGCGAATGGATTGTTGAAAATCACGGCGTTGACCCCGACATCGTTATCGACAACGACCCTATTCGCGAATTCAATGGCGAAGACCAACAACTCGACAAGGCTATCGAAGTGCTTCTTGAGCAACTTAAGGACCGCAAACCATTACCTGGCACTCCGGCTCCTCGCACAATGAAAGACCTTGGGGTAGAGTAATAAAAAAAATTGACGATGAATGGCATAACACTCCACCCGCCATTCTCGCCATCACCTATCGAAAGAAAAGTCGCATGGGTAATCTTACCCCAATACAGTTTAACTAATTAACAAAACCATTTATAGGCAAAGAGTTCGGTGTGCAGACCGAACTCTTTCCTTTTTTCATACCCCCACTTTTGTCTCTACCACCCTTTTCAACCAGATCTGACACATCTCGCAATGCTGTCGCTTGAGAGGTCTTGGTAATCTTGGCCCACTTGGATGTTGTGAGTTTGCCTTCAAAACGCAATGATGCGAAAAAACAAATTATTCGCATCATAATATGACGCGAATAACCCGTGTAATCACCTCACACTTTTCGTTGAGGCATGATGCGCAGTTTGGTTTCTATGGAGAGAATCTCATTAAAATCGAAAATCTATTTAAGACATCTATTACAAGGGACATCTGGGTGGATGGCTCTCTACATAACAAAAACAACAAAGGGGTTGAGCACGGCAAAATGCACTCAACCCCTAATTCAAATTATTATCAATCAATATGTTACTTTATCACTACCTTTACGGTATTGGTCGCTGTTTTCTTTATATACAATCCCGGAATCAGATTTTCTTTGGCTACCATAATTCCGTCTAACGTGTAATATACAGCGTCTTCTTTATCATCCGCCAAGATTTCGCCTATTCCCGACAACGCATTAACGCTGCATATAGCCACTAAGCCAGAGCCATCAGTAGTTTCAACTATTATAGTTGCAGTGCCTTCTTTCAAAATGCTCACTACTGCTTCATTTCCGTTGCTTTCTATCGAAACGATGTTTTCGTCATCCACACTCCACTTCAGTTCCTTGTTTGTGGCGTTCAAAGGCAAAATGTTTGCTACCAACGTAACCTGTTCGCCTTCCTTTGCAGTAATGACCGTCTTATCAAGTTCCAAAGCTTCAACTAATTGAGCTTCTACCTCCAACCCGATGTTTGCGCTATGGCCGAATGAGTCAATTACAATTATTTTCACTGTTCCTTCACTTACACCGGTCACTACGCCATTCTCGTCTATTGTCGCAACGTTCACATTGGTCGACACCCATGTCACAGATTTGTCGGTTGCTGTTTCTGGATATACTACAGCTTCAAGTTGAAGTGTTTCTCCAACAATAATTGTTGTAGTTTCTGGTGTTTTTATTTCAACTCTTTCTGCTGGTGTAGGTTCAACTGTCACTTTGCATATTGCGGTCAAATTACTGCCATCGGTTGTACTTACAATTATGTTTGCTGTACCTATCTTATGAGCAGTTAGAACACCATTCAACACGGTTACCACACTTTCATCCGAACTAATCCATGTCAACTCTTTGTTAGTGGTATTGGCTGGCATAATCTGCGCTGTCAACGTTACACTTTCTGCAGCCTTAAGGGTTACAGCGGTCTTATCTAATGTCAAACTTTCTGCCACAGTACGTTCTACCGTAATGTTGCATATAGCTGTCAAATTGCTGCCGTCAGTTGTACTTACGATTATCATTGCTGTTCCTACATTGTGTGCGGTTACTACGCCGTCTACCACTGTAGCCACTGTTTCATCCGAACTTGTCCATGTCAATTCTTTGTTAGTGGTGTTGTCTGGCATTATCTTCGCTGTCAATGTAACACTTTCAGTAGCTTTAAGGGTTACTGCGGTCTTATCTAATGTCAAACTTTCTGCCACAGTACGTTCTACCGTAATCTTACATACGGCGCTCACGTTGCTGCCGTCGGCGGCTGTGGCCTTGATGTCGGCTGTACCTACCTTGTGCGCGGTTACTACGCCGCTGCTCGATACGCTCGCTACGCTTGCG
>JAZLAU010000025.1:0-3795 GCA_045613305.1 Muribaculaceae bacterium | reverse complement strand
TACTTGTCGCAAAGGTTCATAAGTTCCTTGAAGTCGCCTGAAAGTTCAGCAGCCTTAGTAGGAATTTGACCTGCGTAGATTTGTCCAGTAGAACCGTTAAGAGAGATGTAGTCGCCTTCGTGGTAAACAACACCTTCCACTTCCATAGTCTTGTTCTTGTAGTTGATGTTAAGAGCGCCAGCACCAGAAACGCAGCACTTACCCATACCACGAGCCACAACAGCAGCGTGAGAAGTCATACCGCCGCGAGCAGTAAGGATACCTTCTGCAGCAGACATACCAGCCAAGTCTTCTGGAGATGTTTCGATACGGACCATGATTACGCGGTGGCCGTCGTTGTGCCATGCTTGAGCATCGTCAGCGTGGAATACGATTTGACCACATGCAGCACCTGGAGATGCAGGAAGACCTTGAGAAATAACTTTAGCCTTCTTTAGAGCGTCCTTGTCGAATACTGGGTGAAGAAGTTCGTCAAGCTTTTGTGGTTCGCAACGTAGGATAGCAGTCTTTTCGTCGATCTTGCCTTCCTTAAGTAGGTCCATAGCAATCTTAACCATTGCAGTACCTGTGCGCTTACCGTTACGAGTTTGCAAGAACCAAAGCTTACCATCTTGAACGGTAAATTCCATATCTTGCATATCGTGATAGTGGTTTTCAAGCTTGTTTTGGATAGCATCAAGTTCCTTGTAGATTTCTGGCATAGCTTCTTCCATTGAAGGGAAGTTGCTTGCGCGTTCTTCTTCAGAGATGCCTTGAAGTTCTGCCCAACGACGAGAACCTTCGATAGTGATTTGTTGAGGAGTGCGGATACCAGCCACAACGTCTTCACCTTGAGCGTTTACAAGATATTCACCGTTGAAGATGTTTTCACCTGTAGCAGCGTCACGGCTGAAGCAAACACCAGTAGCTGAAGTTTCGCCCATGTTACCGAATACCATTGCTTGAACAGTAACTGCAGTACCCCATTCATCAGGAATACCTTCCATCTTACGGTAAAGGATAGCGCGATCGTTCATCCAGCTGCGGAATACAGCGCAGATAGCACCCCAAAGTTGAGCCATTGGTTCGTTAGGGAAGTCGTTGCCAGTTTGTTCCTTGATAGCCTTCTTGAAACGAGCAACAAGTTCCTTCAAGTCTTCAACAGAAAGGTCCTTGTCAAGCTTAACGCCGCGTGCTTCCTTAACTTCTTCGATGATTGCTTCGAATGGGTCGATGTCTTCTTTGTTAACTGGCTTCATGCCAAGAACTACGTCACCGTACATTTGAACGAAACGGCGATAAGAGTCGTAAACAAAGTGAGGGTTGTTAGTCTTCTTAACCAAACCGTCAGCAACTTCGTCGTTAAGACCAAGGTTAAGGATAGTGTCCATCATACCTGGCATTGATGCGCGAGCACCTGAACGAACAGAAAGAAGCAATGGGTTTTCTACGCTACCAAACTTGCAATTCATCAATTCTTCTACGTGCTTAACTGAAAGTTCAAGTTCAGCTTGAAGACGATTGATGATTTCTTCTTGTCCTACTTTGTAATAGTCGTTACAAACTTCAGTGGTGATAGTGAAACCTGGAGGAACTGGAACACCGATAAGGTTCATTTCTGCTAGGTTAGCACCTTTACCACCCAAAAGATTTCTCATGTCGGCACGGCCTTCTGCTTGGCCATTACCGAAAGTATAAATACTTTTCATGCAAAAAAATATATAATTTAGTGATAATAAACTTGTGATTCGGTTATTGGTTACTTGGGTGTAAATATCCAAATCTCTTTTGCAAAGATAATGATTTTTTTATTGATTTGAAACAACGAAAAAGAAATGTTATATATAAATGTGTATAATAATAAATAAATGCAATTAAAATGGTTCGATTTGGTGGTAAGATTGTGAAAAATCAATATTTAATAGTAATTTTGCACAACTAATTTAATAACGGTTAAATGAGCAGAAAAAGAAGAGAGCTGCCCGTTCTGGAGAACGTTATGATAAGCGATGTGGCGGCTGAAGGAAAAAGTTTGGCAAGAGTGGATGAAATGGTTGTATTTATTCCATTTGGTGCACCGGGCGATGTTGTGGATGTGAAACTTGACAAAAAGAAAAAGTCGTATGCTGAAGGGCATATAGTGGAAATGAAAAAGCCAAGTGACATCAGAACAGAACCTTTTTGTGAACATTTTGGGGTGTGTGGTGGCTGTAAATGGCAACATATACCTTATGAATATCAATTGAAATATAAGCGCCAGCAGGTTATAGATGCATTAGAACGTATAGCTAAAATTGAACTTCCTGAGGTGAACGATATTCTTGGCTCTGAGAATGTTACGCATTATAGAAATAAGCTTGAATTTACTTTTTCGAATAAGTGTTGGCTTACATATGAGCAGATGCGTCCGGGAGAACAATTTGAAGACAGAAATGCGTTAGGCTTTCATATCCCTGGCGCTTTCGATAAGGTGCTCGATATAAAGAAATGTTGGTTGCAAGCCGATATTTCAAACGAAATCAGACTGTTTTTGCGTGAATATGCGTTAAGCAAAGGTTATACATTCTATGACTTGCGTGCACAAGTGGGATTGATGCGCACAATAATGTTGCGTACAACCAGCACGGGAGAAATTATGCTGATTGTGGTTTTTGGCGAAAATTCTCCAGAAGCAATTGTTGACGTGATGACTGCGCTGAAGGATAAATTCCCACAAATTACTTCATTGCAGTATGTTGTTAATCTGAAAGTTAATGACACGATAGCCGACCAGGAAATAGTGCCTTTTTATGGCAGAGAGTTTGTTGAGGAAGAAATGGAAGGCCTGAAATTTAGAGTAGGCCCTAAATCATTCTATCAAACTAATTCACGCCAAGCCTATGAGTTGTATAAGGTGGCTCGAAGAATGGCAAAATTAACTGGGGAAGAGTTTGTGTATGATTTATATACAGGCACCGGCACAATAGCCAACTTTGTATCAAAAGATTCTCGAAAAGTGATAGGCATAGAATATGTGCCTGAGGCAATTGAGGACGCAAAGCTTAATAGTGAGGTGAACGGAATTACAAACACAGAATTCTATGCGGGTGACATGAAAGACATCCTTACAGATGAGTTTGTAATGCTCAACGGACGTCCAGATGTGATGATAGTAGACCCTCCAAGAGCAGGCATGCATGAGGATGTTGTTAATGTCATATTGAATGCAGAGCCTAAGAGGATAGTGTATGTGAGTTGTAATCCTTCAACTCAGGCACGCGATTTGGCTTTGCTCGATGCAAAATATAAGGTTGTGGAAGTGCAACCTGTTGATATGTTCCCACACACACATCATGTTGAGAACGTTGTGGGGTTGGAATTAAAAAGTTAATGTGGCTATTTGGGAACACTGTTAGCTTTTGCAAGGTTTGAATTGTAGTAACGGGTGTCGCCAGTTACATTTTTACCTATAAAATGGGGCTTTGGGTATTGGTGACTCTCGTTTGGCAATTCAATTTCGGCAAGAGTGAGACCTGTTAGTGATTCGTGAAATTCGTCGATTTCCCATCTCTCGCCATCAAATTCAACAATATGGCGAGTTTTTGATATTATAGGCTTTAGGCAAACGTTCTGTAGCATATCCACAGCGTCTTCGAAGGGTATTTCGTATTCATACTCCAATCTTGAAGCGCCTTTGGTAATGCCTTTTATTGTGACAAATGCTTTTTCGTCGATGGTTCTTATCCTCACAGTTTGTTCTCTTTTATCCGATAAATAGCCTTGCATGATTTTGTGCTTGCAAATAGCGGCTGATTTGTATGTGTCATCGATGACTAA
>JAZLAU010000024.1:0-33904 GCA_045613305.1 Muribaculaceae bacterium | reverse complement strand
TTGAATGTTATGGAGAAGGTTGGAAAAACTATCCGCAAACCGGTATAGCATTTGATGGAAAGACTCGTCATGTGGTGTATAAAACCAGCGACCTTTGGTGTCCAACTAACGACACGCAGCAACTCAACGACAGCACGTTCTATGCTCCGCATTGGAAGGATGCCCGATTGGTGCCTGGCACTAAGGTGGCAATGCGCACCTACGACCGTCCGGCTCCGGGCATATTTTTGGCTGAAAACAAAGACACTCGCTTAGAGAATGTAACGGTTCATTATGCCGAAGGCATGGGGCTTTTGGCGCAAATTTGCGAGAACATAACCCTTGAGAAGTTTAATGTGTGTCTTCGCGAAAACGACCCTCGTTATTTCACCACACAAGCCGATGCCACTCACTTCTCGGCCTGCAAGGGCAAAATCGTGTCGTGCAATGGCGTGTATGAGGGTATGATGGACGATGCCATCAATGTGCACGGCACTTATTTGAAGATAGTGAAACGCATTGACGATAACACTGTGGTGGGCCGCTATATGCATCCGCAGGCCTATGGCTTCTATTGGGGCGGCAAGGGCGACTCGGTGCAGTTTGTGCGTTCTAACACCATGGAGTTGATAGGCGATGTTAACGCTATTGCCGACATTACTCCTCACGACACCACTACCATAGCAGGCGCAAAGGAGTTTAAGATTTCCTTTGTAAACCCAATCGACACCGCCATTTGTGCCGAACAGGGTTTTGGCATCGAAAACCTTGAATGGTGTCCGGAGGTGTATTTTGCCGACAATGTGATTCGCAACAATCGTGCGCGTGGCACATTATTTAGCACTCCGTTGCCTACAGTGGTCGAACGCAACACTTTTGACCACACTTCAGGCACTGCAATTTTGCTTTGTGGCGACTGCAACGGATGGTTTGAAACTGGTGCATGCCGCGATGTGACTATTCGCGACAACACTTTCATCAATTCGCTCACTAATTTGTTTCAATTCACCGAAGCAGTGATTTCGGTTTATCCCGAAATACCTAATTTGGCCGACCAGCAGAAGTATTTCCATGGCGGTGAAGGCCATCGTGGTGTGTTGATTGAGAATAACCGATTTGAAACATTCGACCGTCCGATAGTGTTTGCCAAGAGCATCGACGGACTAACATTCCGTGGCAACACCATTGTGCAAAACGAGGACTTCCCGGCTTTCCACAGCAATAATCATCGTTTCAGATTGCTTCGTGCCAAGAATGTGGTAATAGAGAATAACCAATTTTCTGACGGTGATGCGAGCATAACCGAAGAATAATGTTGTGAATGTGAAGCCGGTGTAGTAAAAAAGTTTTTAGCCGGCGAATGTTTTTTTTGTGAAATCTATGTGATTGATACATAAATAGGGCGAACTGAATTTAGTTCGCCCTATTTGCTTATGTCAAATCAGTTATTAATGTTGTTGCCTGATGGGGTCATCGTATTCTTTCTGCAACTTATTGAGCATCTTGTGCATTTTTTCTACAATTGGCTTCATCACCGGTTCATTATAGAGATTTCGCATTTCGTAAGGGTCGTTGAGCAAATCGTAGAGTTCCCAATGGTCGATGTCGTTGTAGAAGTGAATTAGTTTGTAGCGGTCGTTGCTCACGCCGTAGTGCCTTTTCACAGCATGTTCGGCAGGATATTCATAGAAGTGGTAGTAGAGAGCGTCGCGCCATTCCACATTTTTGTCGCCGCGCAACAGCGGTAGCAGCGAGCGACCCTGAATGTCGCTTGGAATAGGTGCTCCGGCAATGTCGAGAAACGTTGGTGCATAATCGATGTTTTGCACCATTTCGGTGATGTCGCCGCGACGGTCGTAGCCTTTAGGCAGACGCATAACGAGAGGTGTGTGGAACGACTCTTGATACATGAATCGCTTGTCGAACCATCCGTGTTCGCCTATGTAGAAACCTTGGTCGCTGGTATAGACCACAAGAGTGTTGTCGATTAGTCCCGATTCTTCAAGAAAATCGAGCACGCGTCCCACATTGTCGTCAAGGTTTTTAACCACCTTCATATAGTCGCGCACATAGCGTTGAAATTTCCATTCGGCTAACTCTTTGCCGGTGAGGTTGCGGCTATAGAAGTCTTTTGCAATTGGGTCGTAGAATGCCTGCCATGCAGCACGCTGAACGGAGTCCATGCGTGCCACCATATTGTGATAAGAGTCCATCAATCGGCTTGTTTTGCCTTCTCCGTCCATCTTGAGGTCGTATATAAGGTCCATGTCTTTGTCGATGCTCATTTCTTGTTGAGCGGCGGCAGGGCGGCCTTCGTAGGTGTCGTAGAAATTGCGAGGCAAGGCAAAAGTTTTGTCTTCAAACAAAGGCAAATCTTCGGTTTTTGCGAGCCAATTGCGGTGTATGGCTTTGTGGTGAATTAAGATGCAAAAAGGTTTGTTGGCTGTTTGTTGCTGTTTCATCCATCCAATGCTTTTGTCGGTGATTATGTCGGTCAGGTAGCCGTGGTGCTGCACCGTGTCGCCTTCAATGCTAATGAATAGAGGGTTGTAGTAGTCGCCTTGACCGGGAATTATTTCCCAATGGTTGAAACCGCTTGGAGTGCTACCCAAATGCCATTTGCCAAACAGGGCAGTTTCGTAGCCTGCTTTTTGCAGCATTTTTGGGAATGTGGGTTGCGAACCGTCGAACACGCTGTTAGTGTTGTCGGTAAATCCGTTGGCGTGGCTGTGCTTTCCGGTGAGCATGCAAGCGCGGCTTGGCCCGCTGAGCGAGTTTGCCACATAACTGCTTGTGAAACGCACGCCATGTTCGGCTATTCGGTCAAGGTTGGGAGTGTTGATATAGCGTTTGTCGTAGCAACTCATCATTTGCGCTGTGTGGTCGTCGGTCATAATGTAGACGATGTTGAGCGGCTTTTGCGCTTTTTCGGTAGCGTTGGCCGAGAGTAAGCAAGAACTCGATAGGGCCATTAGGGCCAGTGAGTGCAAACTGGGTTGGTGTTTCATGATTAATTTAAAGGTGAATGTGTTTGTTATAAAGTGAGCAATGAGAGGATTCACAGCGAATCCTCCCATTGCAAATTTAATAATTATTTTGCTGATTCAATTCTGAAACGATAGCGGTGAGTGGTGTTTGCTGGAATTTCGTATTTAGGACGAGGGCCAGGACCGCAACTTGCGTTGCCAATTCCGCGGTGTTGGCAATCGAGGCTAAGCACCACTTCGGCACGTTCAATGGTAGGGAGCAAGTGGTTGTAACGCACATCCCAAAGTTCGCGGTCGGTGTAGTGCAGAGCAGAGAAATCGAAAGTTCCGTCGGCGGTTATTTTCACGCCGTTGCCGTTGGTGTCGGTTAACGCCATCCAGCGAGTGTCGGTTCTGCCGCCCATGGTTTGTGCGCGTGCATAGTTTTCGCGCATGTAGGTTACGGTGCTTTCATAAAGGCCTACAAATGCCGCATTTTTACGGTCTTGGTAGTTTTCTATAGGACCGCGTCCATACCAAGTCACATATTCCAGTGCGGGCGACCACATTGATTGTAAGCCCAATCGAGGCACACCCACGTGCTGTCCAACCTCAAACGAGGCGTCAACATCGATTGCGCCGTTGGCATAGATGGTGTAGACTATGGTGTGAGGTATTTTCATCTTGCCTACAGTGGCCATGAGTTGAGTTTCAACCACAAGGGTGTTGTTTTCTTCGTTGAGGCTATATTTAAAACTGTTTGAGTCGACTTTGGTGTCTAACCAAGTGCGTCGGTCGTTAGGGATAGAGCGATACCAGTTGAAAGTAGGGCCTTGAAGACCGTGAAGCATTTTTTGGCCGTTGTAGCGTAGCCCAATTAATTTGCCGTTTCGCTGATTGAAGGTGATTTGAGCCGTTCCGGCATTAATTACTAGCCAGCCGCCATCTTCGCGGTGCAATTTGAATGCGTTGTTGTTAGTGATTTCTATCGGGCGCAGAGAGTTGTCTTTTTGGTTGAGGGCAATTTGTTCGGTGGCCACACTATGGCCCTTGCTTGCCCACACGCAGTCGTTATTGAGGGTAATGTCGAAGTTTACGAAATATTCTCCGTTGTCGTCGGTTTCAGGAATGTTTAGTGGCACGGTGCAGCGTTCGGTAGGTTTGCAATCAGGCAGAGCCACTTGAGCAATAGCCACCTTTTGGCCGTTGCGCATAACGGTGTATTTCAGCGTAAATTGGTTGAGGTTTAGGGTGGTGTAACGGTTGTGCAATATTGCAGCATCCTTCTTTTCGTTGAGTGTGATGCCTATGTATTGGTACACTTTTTTCACCTCAATCAGTTTAGGGGTTACGCTTCGGTCAGAAGTGATAATGCCATTGCAGCAGAAGTCCACATCGTTAGGCACATCGCCAAAGCCGCCGCCGAAATACACGTGGTGAGCAGGTTCGCCAAATTTGTTGATGCTTTGGTCCACCCAGTCCCATATGCAGGCGCCTATCATGCGTTGGCTTTCATACTCAATGTAGTTCCAGTATTCTTCCAAGTTGCCTATGGCGTTGCCCATGGCATGGGCATATTCGCAAAGGATATAAGGTTTTTGAGTGCCGTTGCGGTCGGATTCAATCATTCGCTCAATTGAAGGATACATGTGCGAATCCATATCGGCCACCTCGTTTTGTCCTTCGTAGTGAATAGGTCGAGGGTCAATGGCGCGAATTGCGTTATACTCGGCCACAATGTTGCATCCGCCACCCGATTCGTTGCCAAGCGACCAGATGATGACCGATGGATGGTTTTTATCGCGTTCCACAAGGCTCACTGCGCGGTCAACGTAGGCTTTTTCCCAACTTGGGCTGTTGGTGATGCTGTGGTTGCCGTGGCATTCCTGGTTGGCTTCGTCGATAACATATAGTCCGTAGTGGTCATATAGTGCATACGATTTTGGGTCGTTAGGATAGTGCGATGTGCGCACGGTGTTCAGGTTGTAACGCTTAAACAAAAGCACATCTTGCTCTATGCTTTCCACAGGCACGGCTTTGCCGTGTTGTGGGTGAATTTCGTGACGGTTTGCGCCCTTAAGCAAGGTGAGCATGCCGTTGATGTAGAGTTTGTTGTTCTTTATCTCAATTTTTCGGAATCCGTGCTTAACCGACGTTGCTTCAAGAGTGTTTCCCTTTTTGTCGAGAGTTTCGATAACCACGGTGTAGAGATTAGGTGTTTCGGCCGACCATAGGGCTGGCTTGTTGACGTTGAATGTGATGTTGCCTTTGTTGGTAATCGTAGTCACTTGCTGGGCTATTTGGTTGCCTTTAAGGTCGAGCAAAGTGGCTCTAACATCGGCCGATGCCTTGCCTCCCTTGTGGCTGATGAGCAAAGTTTTCACATTGAGCGTTGCCGAAGAATAGTTTTCGGTAAAGTCAGACGATAAATTGATGTCGGCGAGTTGCACTTTAGGTGTAGCCACCAAATACACGTCGCGATATATTCCGCTCAATCTAAACATGTCCTGGTCTTCAAGATAACTGCCATCGCACCATCTGTACACTTCTACGGCAATGGTGTTAGTGCCGGGTTTTACGAATTTAGTGATGTCGAAACGAGCGTCGTTGGTGCTGTTTTCGCTATATCCCACTTTTTTGCCGTTTACCCACACATAGAAAGCGCTGTATACGCCTTCGAAGTGCACAAACACTTGCTTGTTTTTCCAATCGTCGGGCAGCGTGAATTCGCGTCGGTAAGAGCCAACGGCATTAGGCTCGTTTACTACAGTGTAGTGAGGTTGCGGCTGAATGAAAGGAGGGTTGTTACGGAATGGGTAGGTGATGTTGGTGTAGATAGGAGTGCCATATCCGAGCATTTCCCAATTGCTTGGCACGCTGATGTTGTTCCATGTGCTCACGTCGTAGGCCTTTTTATAGAAGTCGGCAGGGCGAGAGTCAGGGCTTGGCGACCACATAAATTTCCAGGTGCCGTTGAGCATTTTTATGCGGTTTGAGTTTGCTCTTAGCCATGGTTTGTGGAATGAAGGGTCGGCTTTCAGTTCCGCCACATTTTCAAATGGAGTGAAAGTGCTGCGATATGGTAGTTTGTTGATGCCAATAATGTTTTCGTTTTCCCAATCGTAGTTGCTTGAGGAGCGAATTACGAATTCGGTTGCTTTGGCTGTGCTTTTCGCAATGGTCCATTGTTGGCGTTCGGTATTGTTGGCAAACACTTGATACACTGGCTCGCCAAATTGTGCCGCGTCGCGGTAGCCTACGCGCATTTGTGTTGGCACGCTGGTTATGGTGTATAGGCCGTTGCCGGCATTTTCTATTATCCATTGCTGATTGATGTTTGTGGCTTCGTATGACCATTGTATAATGGGTTGTTCGCGTTTGCCATTACCGTTGTCCATGCCCATGCCCGACTCAAGGCTCACAATGTTGTAAACATTGTCGTGAAGATGCACAATTTGCCATGCTTGCGACGACTTGCCCTCTTCGTGTTTCGACAAAAACATTTGTGCTTGAGTGTTTAGGCTGCCTTGGTTGTCGATGGCGAGACCATTGGTGGTTAGGATTGTGTAGGCTTGCTTTGCGTCGAAGCTTTGTGCTGAAATTGTGAACGCAAATAACAGACTTAATAGGGTTAGTTTTACTCGTTTCATATATTTTGGGTATGAAGATTATTTTATGCAAACTTAAACAAAATGTTTTACTGGTCAAGGTTTTGTGATATGTAATTTTGAGTCTTTTTATGAAAAACTTATGCTTTTTGCGTCAGCAGGCTATTGTGGTTAATGATAGTGCAGAAGAAGGGCGTTAAAACGAAAAAAGGTCAGCATGTGAGTGCTGACCTTGTGTGTATGTTTAAATGGAGTAGTAGGTTGCAAGTTTTACATACCAGTGCGAAGTAGGAATTCCGATACTCCGATTTCGTTTTCGGTAGAGTATTTAGGAGGCAAATATGGGCTGATGTTACGCTTTTGGAAAGGAGCGGCAACACCAGGATTGCAAATTCTGAAGTCGATGGTAGGAGGCACCTCAGAGTTGTTAGGAATCAAGAGTTTTCCGTCTTCGCCGCTATTGCCGTTGCCCCAAGGGTTTCGCATCACAAACATGTGCGAAGAGTTGTCGGCGTGCATAATGGTGAATGCGTGTCCGGTTACGGTAACAAGCGAGCCGCAAGGCAGGTCAGGACGGTTAAAACCGCCTACGCCAATGTATCCCATGTCGACCACGGTGTTGGCCACGCGTTTCATTTCCATGTTGGTAAGAGAGCCTGGGTAGAACGCAAAACTGTAACCGTCGCCAGTGAACAATGGCGACACGTGTTCGGTGCCGATGCCGTTGATGTCGGGGTTCACTTGAAACACATTTTCCCATTTAATCATAGCCTTTTCGAGCACGGTAGCCCAAGTGGCTTTGTTGTTTTTACCGGTCACTTGGCCAATGTTTCCGCTGCCGTCAACAAGGAAAGTGCCCTTAACGCCCACGTCGATGCGTTTGCCTTTAGGGTCAAACATCTTCACGGTGAAAGTGTTGTTGCCGTTGTCGGTGATAATCGACTTTATGAAATCGGGATAGATGTAAGCGAAACTTGCGAACACTGCCAAAGCGCAGCAGTCGCCAATGGCATGTTGGTTAACGTCGGCTGGCATAGGGTCGCCGTAAGGGTATAGTGTCACGGTTTTTGAACTCCAACCTATAGTCCAGTCCCAATTGGGCTTTTCTGGCTCGTTTTGAGGGTCGGCAAGCCAAGTCAATTGTGCCTCGTCGGCCACGCGTGCGTTTTCGTAATGTGGGCCCATAGGTGTTATTGACGATGAACTGATGCCGCTTGCCTTTTTCATTAGGTCGGAAATTGAGCCTTTCACGTTGCCGCAAACATACCATTCGGCAATAGAGGTTTTGCTTGCACCATTGTTTTTGCTCACTTTTATGCGGTAGTTCTTATATTCAACGTCGCTGATGCAAGTAAACATTCTCGACTGTCCGCGTTCTTTAAATGTTATGTTTTCGCGAGTGTCGATAACTACCCAATTAGTGGTGCTGTTGCTTGCTTCGATTGTCCAGCTATAAGGGTCTTCGCCTTGGTTGTTGTCGGCAGGCACGGTGATGGTGTAGCTTTGAAGGGTCATCTTCATGTTGCCATAGCAGGTTAATGTCACCGAGCGTTGCATGGCGGTGTATTTGGTTGAGCGGTTGCCGTCAACGAGATTGCTTAGTCCGCAACCAATTTCGTAGTCCTTACAGTCGGTTGTTAATGTGCCGCCCAATGGCATATTTTCGTTGTCAACGGGTAGCATCACGGTAGGCATCATGCTTTCGGTTAAGTCGTCGTAGGTGTCTTGTTCCGAACAACTCGACACAAAAATCGATAGAGCAAGTGCTGACAGCAGGAGCAAGTGCTTGCCGATAATTTCTTTTGTATGCAGTTTGTTAATCATATTTTTTTTGAATGATGTTTGTTGATTCTATTCTCAACTTGTAAAATTACACAATTTTGGCAACCCGTAGCCGACGTTTTGGCTATTTAATATTAGTTAACACTTTGCTTTGCTACAATGGGTTCTTCTGGGATAGTGTCTTTTGGTGTGTGCTCTCTCGTAGAAATCAAAATCGTGGCATGCAAATAAATAGCCATCACAGGCAACTTTCGGTCATAAATAGGCATGCTAATTTGGTGGTGCGAAAGGAGGGCATGGGTTGATGAGGTAATTTTGCACTAAAATGGGTGTAAAATGCACTCAAAAAGCCGAAGTTTACTAATTTGTCGCTATTTCTTACACTTTTTTCAATTATTACAGAGCCTTGTCAATGTTTTGAAATGTTTTGTCGTGCGATGAAATTCACGTTTTTTAGAGTGATATTAATTTTGTATTGATGAAATTTGCGATATACGTTAAGGCTTGCCTTACGATAAAGATATACATGACATAGAATCATTTAAGAAAATTGTTTTAAGTTGTAAATAATGGATTATACGCAGGTATAAAAAGTTTTAAGGTTTATTTTGGATAATAGTGTTTGACCCCATAACGTCGGGAGACGCATGGAGAAGAAAAAAGGATGGCGCTAATTTAGCGCCATTTTTTTATGATGGCAATTCTAATTTTAATATGTTGGGCCATGATGGTTAAGTTCTGCCATATAACGGTGTAAAACTATTGCAAAAGGCATCTGTAAACAGGCAATGTCGCTAAATGTTACTAAATAAAGGCGTAAAAATGTCGCTATTTGGGAATATTTTACCTAAAAATGAAGCTTTGTTGATAAATGAATGTATCTTTGTAAAGATAAAAAATTAAGAATATAAACCTTTGAGCGATAACCAAAAATTATATATATTAGAGTATATGGCAAAATCAAGATATGCAGTCATAAAACTATTGTTGCTTATAGCGGCATTTGCAGTGCCGACTACGGCTTACAGCAGCAAATATATGGTGAGCAAAGCGCGTAACATGGAGGGATTGTCAAACAATTCGGTGCTTTGTTTGTATCAAGACCATACGGGCGTGATGTGGTTTGGCACATATGACGGGCTTAATCGTTACACCAGCAACGAGGTTAAAGTCACTCGTGTGGAGTTGGGCAATCCGCATAGCATATCAAGTAACATCATTCAATTAATAACCTATGCAGGCGACGATAAGATATGGCTATTGTCGCCTTTAGCCCTCGACCTCTACGACACCAATAGCGGCAAAGTGGTGAAAAAGTTTATGGACATCACCTCTTCGTGGTCGTTGGCATCTGATGAAAACGGCAATACATTTGCCTCGATAGGGAGCAAAGTGATGTTTTATAACAGAACGATGGGCGAGTTTGTGGAGATGAAGTGCGACGGTTTGCCAAAGGCTAATGTGCAGTCGTTGTTTGTGTGCGAAAACAATACGCTTTGGATATTGGAAACATCGGGCAAGTTGCGCAAACTAAAGTATATGCACAAGGATGGGGAGATAGATTCCGAAAGTTTTTCGCTCATCGACATTCCCGTGCATGAGAAATACATTTATAGGGCTTTTTTGGTAAAATCGAAACTCTACCTGTGGGACGAAAGCAATTGCCTGTATTCATACGACACAAACTATTATCACAAGACACTTGTGTGCGACATGTCGAACATAATATCGAAAAACAGTGTTTTGACAAGCATTGAGGAAATAGCCGACGGAGTGCTGTTGTCGTTAATTGGAGAGGGAACGTTTAAGATACGTTCAGATAATCAAGAAGTGGAACATTTAGTGGAGGATGTGGGCGTGTTTGCCATGGCCTCCGACAAGCGTCAGCCAATAGTTTGGATATGCACCGACGGCGGTGGGGTGAGAATCTATAATAGCAATGAATGCCAGTTTAAGCAAATCCTGTCGAGCCAAATATCGAAGCAAATTAATAAGCCCATTCGCGCACTATACAGCGATAAGCATAACCGATTGTGGATAGGCACAAAGGGCAACGGCATCGTAAGGGTTAAGAATTATGATAAGTATGCAAACGGCACCGACATTAATCCCAGCGATCTTGAAACACTTGGTGTGAGTGACGGCTTGCTCGACGACCAGGTGTTTAACATTGAACGAAGTTTGTGCCACGACGATTTGTTGTGGATAACGTCGCGCGGCCCGGGCATCAATTATTACACTTTCTCCGACAACAAGATGCACAGTTTGCAGCATCCCATGTTGCGAATCATCAACGAGATATATGAAGAAAATGATTCGGTGCTGTGGTTGGCGTCGTCGGTTTATGGCGTTGTGAGGTTGTCGTTTGAAAAGAATGGCGAACAATTAAGCATCAAGTCGTGCAAGAATTACGTGTTCAAGCGAGGCGAATATTTGTGCTCTGAGGTATATTCATTTGTGCCCGATGGCATGGGGTCGCTTTATGTGGGATGCCGTGGTGGCTTGGGTGTAGCAAAATTTGACCTCAAAACATGTGAATATTCATTTCTGTTATCCGACGTGTCGGCTATGGGCGACGTTATTTGCATGTTGCCGCTCAACGATTCGGTAATGTTCTACGGAGCAAGTTCGGGCATGGGAAGAATTAAGTTGAACAATTTAGGCAGCCTTATCACCAATTACGACCACTCAAAAGGCATGCGAAACGACATGGTGCACAGCATGCTTGCCGAAGAAGATGGCAATGTGTGGCTTGCCACCAATAAGGGTTTGACAAAATTTATGGTGCGTACGCAAGAATTTCACAACTTTCAGAACTATAACAGCGAGATTGTGGAGTTTTGCGACAATGCCAGTCATCGATGCATTTACACCGGGCGTTTGCTGTTTGGCGGCATTAATGGCGTGCTGTGGGTTGACCCGAATGCTTCGGACGCAAACACATATATGCCTGAAATTAGTTTTATCGACATCAGGATTGACGGCGAAGAGAGGAATTTGCACGATTATATCGACGAAAATGGCAGACTGGTGCTTGAAAACAATCAAAACACTTTTTCTATTTCGTTTGTGGCACTCGACTATGTAAACTCCGGAACAATTGAATATTCATATCGTCTTGACGGATATAACGAAGGTTGGGTGTACAGAGGCAATGAAGGAACTGCCGGCTTTTTGAATTTACCTTATGGGAAATACAAACTCTATGTGCGTTACTTTAATGGCGTAAGCGAGAGAAAAGAGCACTATAATGTGTTAGAAATTGAGGTAAAAGCCCCGTGGTATTTAACATCGTGGGCAATTATGCTATATGTGTTGTTGTTTATTTTGATATGTTGTATAGCAATTCGCATATTTTTTGCCATTTATCACCGCAAACAAGCCCAATTGGCGGCCCGCATTCGCGAGCAGCAGCAGGAGCAGCAATTTAAAGACCGATTGGAATTCTTCACTAACATCACACACGAATTTTGCACACCGCTAACCATCATTCAAGGCGTGTGCGACATTTTGAAAAAGAAAAACGGCGGGAATGCCGATATGAGCAAATATGTAGAAACCCTACACACCAACACCTCACATCTCAATACGTTGGTGCAAGAGTTGCTCGATTTCCGACAGATTGAGGAAGGCGCATTTCGTAAGATAAATGTTCGTATGGCGCCAATCGACAGCATCATTAGGCGGTGGTCGTCGTCGTATGAAGAAATTGCAGCCAACAACGACATTCGCTTCAGTGTCTCGGTTGTGCCGCAAGATTTGCTATGGTCAACCGACACATCCTGCTTGGGCAAGATATTGACCAACTTGATTTCGAATGCGTTTAAATATACGTCGGTGGGCGGCGAGGTGCGAATTTCGGCCGAAGTGTTTAACGACCACTTGCATATTTCGGTCTATAATACGGGTATGGGCATGTCGGAAGAAGAGAAAAAGTCGATTTTCAATCGATATGAGATACTCAACGATATGTCGCGCAACGGATATCGCGACATGTCGGAACGCCACGGCTTGGGACTTGCCATTTGCCAAAAGATGGTTGAAATACTTAATGGCACGATAACTGTGGATAGTGTTAAGGGCGAATATGCCCGATTTGAAGTGGTGCTGCCGCCACTCAAGCCTAAGCAAAACGATGCTGCAGCGCTTGAATCGGCCGATGAAAAAATGCCTGTTGTTGACTTGACTGAAAATGCAACTCCTAAGGTTATGCTTTCTGAAACCAAATTGAAGATGCTTGTGGTTGATGACAACAAAGAAATCTTGAGATTTTATAAAGACTTGTTGAGCGATGAATATAGCATCAGCAGTGCCACTTCGGTTGGCGAGGCAATGCATCAAATTGAAACTAATCAGCCCAACATAATCATCACCGATATAATGATGCCCGACCAGAGCGGTGTGGACTTCATAGGCATGGTGCGTGGCAACCGATACACAGAGCACATTCCGATAATTGTAGTGTCGGCCAAGGTTCGTGAAACCGACCAGGTGGAAGGCATTGAAAAGGGTGCCGATGCCTATATCACTAAGCCGTTCTCGGGTGCCGTGTTGAAGAGTATGGTGAAGCGTATTGTGGACCGTGAACGTAGCGCCCGAAACTACTATACATCGCCTGAAAGTGCCTACATTAAGCACGAAGGTATTGTGATTAGCAATGCCGATAAGGAGTTTCTCGACAGTGTGCTGAAGATTATATCAGAAAACATTGAGGACGAAGACGCTTTGCGTCCGGCTGAAATTGCCAGCAAACTCGGCATCGACCCACGCACGCTTTATCGCAAGTTTAAGAAGATTTCGCCGTTAACGCCTAACGATTTTGTGAAAAACTATCGTTACAACTTGGCCACCAAACTGCTTCGTACCACCGATTTGTCGATACAAGAGATTATCTATAAAGTGGGTGTGAGCAATAAGACATCGTTCTATGCCGACTTTAAGAAACTTTATGGCATGACTCCAACCGAGTATCGCAACCAAAAGGAATAGAGCCATGCTCCTTGGCGTAGCAGTGAGGGGGGATTATGGTGGCATTTGTTTGGGGGAGGCTGACTGTGGGTGCAACATTTGCCTGTGTCGCCATGCCCAAAAGCCCCTTTTTCGCAGGTGCTGAGGCGTTAAAGTAGCCGTTATGCATTGCCTCACTACTTAATTTGGCGTGTGGAGTTGAAAAATTCGGTAAATTATAGTAATTTTGTTGATTATCAGCAAATAAAGATGTTTGGCCGTTATAGGCCCCAAAAACAGATTAAAATCAATTCATAAAAACAAATAAATCAGAAAAAAAGATGTTTAGAAAAGCGTTATTTACATTTTTTGCAGCAGGAACAGTGATGCTTGCATCGGCTGTTAACAATCCTGTTGACTATGTTAACACTTTGATGGGCACGCAATCAAAGTATGAGTTATCGAATGGTAACACCACGCCAACAGTGTGCGTGCCATGGGGTATGAACGAATGGATACCTCAAACTGGCAAAAACGGCGATGGATGGGCATATACTTATGATGCCGACAAGATTCGTGGTTTCAAGCAAACTCACCGTCCAAGTCCATGGATTAACGACTTTGGTCAGTTCTCGCTTATGCCAGAAACTGGCGGTTTGGTGATTAATGAAGACCGTCGTGCTTCGTGGTTCTCTCACAAGGCCGAAGTTGCTACTCCTTATTACTACAGCGTTTACTTGGCCGACTACGACGTGACCACCGAGTTGACATCGACCGACCGCGCTGCTGCATTCCGCTTCACTTTCCCTGAAAACGACGAATCGTTTGTCGTTATCGATGCTTACGACAATGGCTCGTGGATTAAAGTGATTCCTGAACAAAACAAGATTGTTGGCTACAACACACGCAACAGCGGTGGCGTTGGCAAGGACTATGCTAACTATTTTGTGATTGTTTTCGATAAGCCATTCGAAAAGAATTATGTCTGGAGCAACGATGAAATCGTGCCAGGCAAGTTGGAATTGAAAGACAACCACGTAGGTGCTGCAGTAGGTTTCAAGACAAAGCGCGGCGAAGTGGTAACTGCTAAGGTAGCTTCATCATTTATCAGCGTAGAGCAAGCCGAAATCAACCTTAAGGAAATTGGCAGCCGCTCATTCGACGATGTTAAGGCCGAATCGCGTGCCATCTGGAACAAGGCTTTGAAGGTTATTGATGTTGAAAGCGACAACGTAGACCACCTACGCACATTCTACAGTTGCTTCTTCCGTGCGCTTGTGTTCCCACACAAGATGCATGAAATAGATGCTAACGGCAATGTGGTTCACTATAGCCCATTTGAAAACGGCGGTGTTAAGCCAGGTTACTTCTACACCGGTACAGGTTTCTGGGACACATTCCGCTGCTTGTTCCCTCTTGTTAACTTGCTATATCCTGAAGAAGGTGCAAAGATGCAAGAAGGATGGTTAAACTTCTATAAGGAAAGCAATTTCTTGCCAGAATGGTCAAGCCCTGGTCACCGTGGCTGCATGGTGGGTAACAACAGTGCATCGGTAGTTGCCGATGGTATTATGAAGGGTCTTGTGAGCAAGGCCGATGCCGAAAAACTTTTCGAAGCAATGGTGCACGGTGCTAACCATGTTCACCCACAAGTGTCTTCAACAGGCCGCTTGGGTTATGACTACTACAACAAGTTGGGTTATGTGCCATACAATGTTGGTATTGCTGAAAATGTGGCTCGCACACTTGAGTATGCTTACGACGACTGGTGCATCTATCAAGCAGGTAAATATCTTGGCAAGCCAGAAAGCGAAATCGAAGTGTTTAAGAAGCATGCCATGAACTATAAGAACGTGTTCTGCTCTGACAATAAGTTGATGCGCGGCCGCAATTCTGATGGCACATTCCAAGCACCATTCAGCCCATTGAAGTGGGGTGATGCTTTCACTGAAGGTAACTCTTTGCACTACACTTGGAGCGTGTTCCACGACGTGGCTGGCCTTATCGACTTGATGGGTGGCAAGCAAGCTTTCGTTAACCAACTTGATGATGTGTTTGCTCAACCTCCTCATTTCGACAACAGTTACTACGGATTTACAATTCACGAAATCCGCGAAATGCAAATTATGAACATGGGTAACTATGCTCACGGCAACCAACCTATTCAGCACATGATTTACCTATACAGTTATGCTAACCAACCATGGAAGGCACAATACTGGGTGCGTGAAGTGATGAATAAGTTATATAAGGCTACACCTGACGGTTACTGCGGTGACGAAGATAATGGTCAAACTTCGGCTTGGTATGTGTTCTCGGCTCTTGGGTTCTATCCTGTTTGCTCAGCTGGCGACCAATATGTTCTTGGCACTCCATTGTTTAAGAAGGCAACCATTAACCTTGAAAACGGCAAGAAGGTGGTAATTAAGGCTCCTAACAACAGCGAAAAGAACTTGTATGTGAAGAATGTTGTGTTCAATGGTCGCAACTACACCAAGAACTACTTCGACTACAAGGCCCTTTTGAATGGCGCTACCATCAACTACACTATGGACAGCAAGCCAAATAAGGCTCGTGGCGTGAATGCTTCTGACGACCCTTATTCATTCTCTACTGCTGGCAAGTAATGCCGTGACTAAAGAATCTGTGTAGATATTTTTTTCACCCGATGAATTTAAAATCATTAATAATGTCGATAAGCCTATGCAGCACACTGATGTGTGCTGCAGGCGTCGACTATACTAAAAACGTTAACGTAATTATAGGCACCAATGGCATGGGTCACACCTTTCCGGGTGCTTGCGCTCCTTTTGGTGCGGTGCAGTTGAGCCCCGACACCGACAACACTCCACACAACATCAACGGCACTTATCAGAAAGATGTGTATCAGTATTGTGCCGGATATCAATATAAAGACAGCACTATTGTGGGCTTTAGCCACACTC
Organism: Muribaculaceae bacterium; assembly: GCA_045613305.1. Classification (GTDB taxonomy): domain Bacteria; phylum Bacteroidota; class Bacteroidia; order Bacteroidales; family Muribaculaceae; genus SFTJ01. The sequence continues at coordinate 17,677 of JAZLAU010000024.1, read as the reverse complement.
ACTTGAGCGGTACCGGACACAGCGACCTTGGCGACATCCTTGTGATGCCGATTGTGGGCGAGGTGAAATTTACTGCCGGAACTGCCCAAAATCCCGATGAGGGTTATCGCTCTCGTTTCAGCCACGACACCGAAGTGGCATCGCCCGGATACTATGAGGTGATGCTCGACGACTATGGCGTGAAAGCACAACTCACTGCCACAAAACGAGTGGGCGTGCACAAATATTCTTTTGAAAATCCTAACGATGCCCATCTGCTTATCGATATGCAGCACGGCATCTACAATTATAATGGCAAAACATTGTGGTCGTACATAAGAGTGGAATCGCCAACTCTGATAACCGGATACACTATCACAAACGGTTGGGCGCAAACAAAGTACACCTACTTTGCCATGCAACTGAGCGAGCCAATAACCAACTATGGCTATCGCGATAATGAAAAAGTGAACTACAATGGCGGTCACCGCAAGTTCAATCCCACAAGCAATTTTCCTGAAATGGGAGGACGTAAACTGGTGGCGTTCTTCGATTTCGATTTGAGCAAGACAAAGCAACTTGAGGTGAAAGTGGCCTTATCGGCTGTTAGCACCGAGGGCGCAATCAAGAATTTAAAGGCCGAAACCGAGGGCAAGTCGTTTGACGATATTTTGAGCCAAACTCGCAAAGAGTGGAACGAAAAACTTAGCATCATTGAAGCCGAGGGCTCTGCCGACCAAATTGCCATGCTCTATACGTCGCTCTATCACACCATGATTAATCCGTCGGTCTATATGGACGTCGACGGTCAATATCGTGGCATCGACCATAACATTCACAAAGCGCAAGGTTTCGACAACTACACAGTGTTCTCGTTGTGGGACACCTACAGAGCGTTACATCCGTTGCTCAACATCATCAATCCGCAGCACAACACCCACATGGTTAACTCCATGCTTGCCCATTATGAGCAAAGTGTGCATAAGGTGTTGCCGGTGTGGTCGCTTATGGGTAACGAAAATTGGTGCATGATGGGCTATCACGGAGTGTCGGTGCTATCGGATGCTATTGCCAAGGGTATTAAGATTGACCTCAAAAAGGCGTTGCGTGCCATGCACAGCAGTGCCACATTGCCTTATTATACTGGCATGGCCGACTATATGCAGTTGGGATATGTGCCTTTCGACGATTTGGGACATTCGGTGTCGGTTACGCTTGAATATGCCTACGACGATTGGTGTATCTATCAAGCAGCGTTGAAAGACGGCAACAGCATTTTGGCTGAAAAATATCGCCAAAGAGCGTTAAACTATAAAAACGTGTTCAATCCTCGGACCGGATTTTCGCACCCTCGATTGCGCGACGGAAGTTGGAAGCAGCCTTTCGATATGCTTAAAACCATGCGCGAAGGCTATGATGAGGGCAATTGCTGGAATTATTCGTTCTATGTGCCTCACGATGTGAAAGGACTGATAGACCTGATGGGTGGTGACAAGAAGTTTGTGGCAAACCTCGACACGGTGTTCACTATGCACATCCCTAAGAAATATTTTGGCGATTCGGAGGACGTGAGCGAATCGACCGTTATGGGCGGCTATGTGCACGGCAACGAGCCAAGTCACCACATTGCATATCTCTACAACTGGTCGTCGCAGCCTTGGAAAACTCAATATTGGGTGCGCGAAATCATGAACAGAATGTTTAAAAACAACATCGATGGCCTGTGCGGCAACGACGACTGCGGCCAAATGTCGGCGTGGTATGTGTTTACGGCTATGGGATTCTATCCTGTTTGTCCGGGTTCTGACCAATATGTGTTTGGGGCGCCTTATCTGCCTTACATGAAGGTGACGTTGGGCAACGGCAAAACTCTGGTGATTCGTGCTCCAAAGGTGAGCGACAAAAATCGCTATGTGAAGAGCATAACCTTCAACGGTAAGGAAATCACCAAAACCTACATCGACCACAGCGACTTGATGCAGGGCGGCGAGTTGGTGTTTGATATGCAAAGCCGACCAAACAAAAAACGCGGTGTGAAAGAGGGCGATAAGCCTTACTCAATGACTAAATAATCAAAAAAAATCAAGTGAAGTGATAATGAAAAAACGTGTTTTATTGCTTGCCATTGCCATCGTTTGTGTCGGAGTGCAAATGTTGGCTGCCGATGTAGCTAAAGTGCAGTCGCACAAACCAATAGAGATAGAGGAGCAATGGAAATCGTATTATCCTGGCGCCATAAATTTCTGGATTGAAAATCACGATAGCGAGGGTGCAAAAATATATAAGAACATTATTCCTAACCCTTATAAATATATCACCGACAATGCGTTGCGTGTGCTACAAACGCTTTATAGTGGTCCCGACGACGAAAACATTCCCGAAATAGAACAAATAGATTATGTGGTGCGTAATTTCGATGGCATTTCGTATAAGAGCGGCGGCGGCAACCGTGTGCGCATCGACTACAGTACGCGGTGGATTGAGCGCAACTTTGCTAATGCCGACACCGTGAAACTCGATTACGAAACCCGCGGGGTGATATATCACGAATTGACGCACGCCTATCAGTTAGTGCCCCAAGGTTGTGGCCATTATGATGGACACAGCGAGAACTGGGTGTTTATTGAGGGCCTTGCCGACGCTGTGCGTGTGGCATGTGGTTGCTTTGAGCAAGACTTTGCGTCGGCCGACCGACCTAAGGGAGGCTCATGGCGAAGCGGATACCGCATTACGGGCTATTTCCTTTATTGGCTACAGTTAAATAAGGATAAGGATTTTATCCGTAAATTCAATAAATCGGCTGCCGAAATCAACCCCTGGTCGTGGAATGCTGCCATGCATCACATTCTTGGCGAAGGTGAGCAATTTGATGTCGACAACTTGTGGAAGGAATACCAGCATTCAGTGGGCGATGACTTGTTGCCCGATAATAAAAAACAACCTGTCCCAAGAAAAAGACGCAACAAGAAGAATTAATTGCATCACAATCAGGTAAAGAGGAGGAGTAAATGGCTAATAAAATTCCTAACAAAGTACTTCAGTTAGCAAAAGAATGTGACTATGATGATGTTATATATAAATGTGAATGGAATGGATATTCAATATATGAACCAATATGGTCAGATAATAATGATTTATTGTATATAGGCGAGCCTAAATTTATTTTATATAAACCGGGCGAAGTTAGATTTTCTATTCTTGATGAATATTCAAAATTTGTAAAATATTTGCCAATATAAAAAATATATTTATATTTGCAATATACAATAGGCGTCTTTGCACATAGGGTGGCTTGTAACTGCCGTGCATCGATGCCTATGTTTTTGTATATGCGTACATCTGCTCAAATACATTCAAATGTTCTTTCGTTTTGATATAACTTAGCTGCCGAGAGTGCAACGATTATTGCTTAGCGGCAGGGGTAGTATAAAGTCCAAACACGCCGCCCACTACGTGGTTTGCTTCGCGAGCCTGAAGGCGAATGGTGACTTTTGACTTTCCTTTTGTGAGGTGTTGAGGTATGGCATGGCGGGTGAAATAGTATGCATTGGGAGCGTTGTAGTTGAGCGCGTCGCTCGAAAATTTCACTCCGTCGCAATATATGTCGTATTGACGCATGTTTCCGCCGTCGCTTCCCCATTGCTTAATCACAAGGTCGATGGCCTGATTAGGCATTACGGCCATATCATACGCCATCCAGCCACCCACAGCGTGTCGCCATCCTAATTCCATGCCTATGTCCATGTTGGTTCCCTGCAGATTATGCTCGGTCTCGTTTACGCCTATAGCCACCTTGTCGATGTAGTTCATTTCGGGGTTGTTGGTTTGTAAGAATTCAGGAATCCACACCTTCATGGCAGCGGGTTTTCGGTGGGCACGAGCGAAGTAGGGAATCAGAGTTATTTGTGTTCCGATTGTGAACGATTTAGAGCCGCTTCTGACGCCTTTCACGCCGTTGGCAATAACTTGTGTCACGCCACCATCGAAAAGGTCGTTAAGGCCGTTTTTGAGTGTGAATTTTGTGCCTTGTGGAATATATATGGCATCGAGCGATGTGTTGTTGTCGCATTCTTCGGCACAATACACCAATGGGCCGCGTTCGTAACTGAGCAGACCGTGGTTTGACGTAACCATTGGGTGCGATTTCACTTGATGCACATCCATAGGGAATTGCAATTCCACCACGTCGCCTTTTTGCCATTGGCGGTCGATTTGGGCGTAGCCGTTAACCACTTTATATTTTACGGTTTTGCCGTTGACTTTAATGTCTATTTTATGCTTTTTAGGGCTAATGTAGGTGTATAGGTCGGAATCAACAGGTTGACTGACGGCCCATCCGGGGATGCGAAGCATAAGTTCGAAATGATTAATGTCGGGTGTGCCGTAGATGATGTTTCCCATCTTTAACTTCACATTGCCGTGATAGGGGAAGCCAGTGGTGGCAGTGAGGTCTACAAGTGAATTGCCCACCAATGCTTGGGCTGTGGAACTCACATAGAGGTTTACGAACAGCGAGTTTTGATTGGTTGCGTAGATGTAACCAGGCACCGAAGGAATGAGTCGGCACAGATTAGTGGGGCAGCAACTTGTGCCAAACCATGGCGAGCGCTCGTTGCCGCGAGAACTCACTTCAAGTCGGTTAGGATAGTAGAAAGTGTCGCCATGAATAGAAAAACCGTCGAGCACGGTGTTGTAGAGAGCCCTTTCGAGCATGTCGATGTAGCGCGAGTGCCCCGAAAGTCGGAACATACGGTTGTTAAACATCACGCTGGCCACCGAAGCGCACGTTTCGCAGTAAGCGCTTGAATTAGGCAGTTCGTAGTTGTCGCCGAAGGCTTCATTGTGGTCGCGAGCGCCAAATCCGCCCGTGATGTAGAGTTTTTTTGATGCTATGTTTTGCCAAATGGCATTAATGGCTTCGAGATATTGCGAGTCGCCGGAATAGCGTACCCAGTCGGCCATTCCGCTATAGAAATAAAATGCTCTCACGGCATGCCCTTCGGCCGAGCGTTGCTCAATGGCCGGCAGGTGGTCTTGCCAATATTTGCCGTTTTCGCGTTGTTCCGAAGCGTCGGGGTTAAATTTTCGTATGCCGCGGCAGTCAAGGAAGAATTTGCATCCTTCAAGATATTTTTCGTCGCCAGTGGCTTCATAAAGTCGCACAAGGGCCATTTCAACAACGGCATGTCCGGGAGCCATGGCTAACCCGTTTTTGTTAAACACGCTCAGCATGTTGTCGGCAGCCTTGATGGCGCATTTCAGCAGTTGGTCTTTGCCGGTGGCTTGGTGATAAGCAATGGCGCACTCTATGAGTTCGGCCACGTTAAAGGTTTCGTGCGAAAGATTCCAGTCCATTTTCCATTTTTCGCCGCCATACCACGAGTGCAGAGGGTTGTGAATGGTGAAATTTGTTTGCAGATATCCGTCGAGTTCTTGAGCCGAGCATATGATGTTGATGATGCTGTCGCAATAGTTTTCGAGTTGAGGGTCGTCGGTCACGGTGAGCAGATAGGCTGCACCCTCAAGAGCTTTATACACTTCGGCATCGTCGTAAGGTTGGTCCGACTGGAAAGTGAGTTCGCCCACCTTTTTTTCGCCACTCACTATCATGCCCGCATATTTGAAATTGCGAATTTGTCCGGCTTCGTCGCATTTGCGGAAGGCGTGCAATATGGTGGTGTTGCGTATGGTGGCGATTCGCTGACTCCAGAAGGTGTCGGTGATTTGCACTTTGTTGAAAGGCACTGGATTGATGACCGATGCCCTGGCGGCGGTGGTTATGACTGACAACAGCAGCAGTGCTGCAAATAATTTTCCGTTCATAAAGGTTTTGACAAAGGTTTAAGAACGCATTAAGCCATTCCACAAATGGTGAAATGGCTTAACTATAGTAGTGATAAAGTTATTTTATTTCTTCATATTCAGCGTCCGACACTTGCCCTTCGTATGAGCGAGAGTTGATAGAGTCGGCTGCCGATGTGGTTTTTGTAGTGTTTGTGGCTTGAGAGTCGGTTATTTCTTCAAATTCCACATACTCACCATCTGATTTTTGGAACACTTTTTCGTGTTCGCGCTGTTGGTTAGTGTTGGTGTATTTGTTGCTTTTGCCTTTAGCCGCTTTTCCCATGCTTCTCATTTGCTGCCAAGCCCCAAATCCAAGTCGGAGAATTCCAATCACAAACAAGATAATGCCAAATACTACTGCAAAAAGGATAAATTTTAGAATAAACATGCTGTAAAGTGAGTGTTAATAAAAACCTCTTTGTGGTTATTTAGTCCTTATCGACAATTGAAGCTAAGACGTAGAAAATGATAGTCCAAGCCAATCCAGGAGTGCCTGAAGTGAGTGTGAAAAGGAAAAATGCAAGCACCAAGAAATACACTTTGTAGTTTTCCTTAAAGTTAAGGTTCTTCACCTTAAGCGAGAACATAGGAATGTTGCTCACCATAAGCAGCGACACCACAATTACGATAGGCACCACGAGCCAAAGCGGAGTGTTAGGATTGTTGGCATACCAAGAAACGAATCCAATCCAGAAAATGGCGTTGGCAGGGATAGGCATACCGATAAACGAAGTAGTTTGGCGGGTGTCAACATTGAATTTAGCCAATCTCATGGCGCCAAGTACAGGTATAAGCAGAGCAGAGTAGCACACCCAACTTTCTGGGTCGGCTTGTTGCATGGCAGCATACATCAGCAAGCCAGGAGCAAGGCCGAAACTTACGCAGTCGCAAAGCGAATCGAGTTCCTTGCCAATAGCCGAAACAACATTAAGCAAACGAGCGGCAAAACCATCAAGGAAGTCAAACACGGCGGCTAACCCAATCATGATGAATGCAGCAGAGTATGCTTTCATTCCCCAAAACGATTCTTGATTGAATTGCAATGCCAAGATGCAGGCAATGGCACCACACAGCAAGTTAAGGCATGTGATGGTGTTTGGGATGTTTTTCTTGATTGCTGTAAGGATGTTCATAATTAAGAATTAATGCTGTTTTAGGCGAGCCACTTGAGTTACACCACCTATGGTTTTATCGCCAAGTTTCACCATTATTTCGGTGTCGAGAGGCAAGAAAATGTCTACACGCGAGCCGAATTTGATGAATCCCATGTGTTGTTCAACACTCACGTTTTCGCCAGGTTCAACATAGGTTACAATTCTTCGAGCAACGGCACCAGCAATTTGGCGAACGAGGATGTCGTGGCCCGTAGGGGTGTTTATCACCACAGTAGAGCGCTCGTTTTCGGTGCTGGCTTTTGGCAGCCATGCCGATAGGTAGCGGCCCGAGTGGTGCTTTACATATTTCACGATGCCTTCTACTGGCACCCAATTGGCGTGTACGTTAAACACGGTCATAAACACCGACAACTGAATCACGTTGGCGTGAAGGTATTCGTCTTCATACACTTCTTCAAGCGCTACCACTGTGCCGTCGACCGATGATACTACGGCGTCGCTCAAATCGCCCTTGAAATGTCGGCGTGGGCTGCGGAAGAAGTTAACTACCAACAAGAACAAAATCACTGAGATGGCCATGAAAATATAAGAAATCATCTTATATGATAGCACCAAATAGGCTGCCGTGTTCACTACTATAAGTATGAACAACAGCATAAAGATTATGTTCGTTCCTTCGTGGTGTATTTTTACTCTCATTGCCGGATATAATTATGACAAGGTAACTATATTATTCGCAAAGTTAATCATTTTTGCCGATATCCAAAGCATTGCATGGCACGGAAACTGATTTTAGTATGAATTTATTGACACAAAGTGTCATTATAAGGTGTCTTTAGTGATAGTGATGTCAAAAACTTTGTTTAAATTTGTACCAATCAAAAATTTACATGAATTAAACTAAAAAACATACATACATTCAAAAGATGGGAACAGTAAAAATTGACAACAAAGACGTGCTTGGCGCAGTTAGCGCAGCCGACATTGAAGCATGGCAAGCAAAGGCCGAAGACGCCGTTGCGATGCTTGAGAATGGCACTGGTGAAGGTAACGACTATTTGGGTTGGTTGCATTTGCCAAGTGAAATCACCGACGAAACACTAACCGACATTGAGGCTTGTGCTGCACAACTTCGCGAATCGTGCGAATATGTGGTAACAATAGGCATCGGCGGCAGTTATCTTGGTGCTAAGGCTGTGATTGACGCTATGGCCGACACTTTTGCTGCATATAAGCCTGCCAAGGGCGCTAAGGTGCTTTTCGCTGGCCAAAACATTGGCGAAGACTATCTTTATGAATTGCAACAATTGCTCGATGGCAAAAACTTTGGCATCGTGGTAATTTCGAAGTCGGGTACAACAACCGAACCAGCAATTGCGTTCCGTTTCTTGAAGGAAATGCTCGAACGTCAAGTGGGCAAGGCTGAGGCTGCTAAGAAGATTATCGCTATCACCGACGCTAATAAGGGCGCGCTTCGCAAACTTGCTACTGAAGAAGGCTATAAGACTTTCGTAATTCCTGACAATGTGGGTGGCCGCTTCTCGGTGCTTACTCCTGTGGGCCTTGTGCCAATTGCTGTGGCTGGCTATGACGTGAAGGCTTTGGTGGCTGGTGCTAAGGCTATGGAGGCTGCTACTGCTAACACTAACGAAGATAACATTGTGCTTAAGTATGCTAAGACTCGCAATGCTTTGTATGCTGCTGGCAAGAAGATTGAAATTTTGGTTAACTTCAATCACAAACTTCACTATGTGGCTGAATGGTGGAAGCAACTTTACGGCGAAAGCGAAGGTAAGGACAATAAGGGTATTTTCCCTGCTTCGGTTGACGACACTACCGACTTGCACTCTATGGGCCAATGGATTCAAGAAGGCGAACGCACTATCTTCGAAACTGTGATTACTGTTGAAAAGCAACAACACACTCTTGCAATTCCTTCTGACGAAGCAAACCTAGACAGCCTTAACTACATTGCTGGCAAGCGCATCGACGAAGTTAACAAGATGGCTGAACTTGGCACTCGTTTGGCTCACATCGACGGTGGTGTACCTACTATGGTTATCACTTTGCCTGAAATCAACGAAAACTACCTTGGTCAGTTGATTTACTTCTTTGAAAAGGCTTGCGGCGTGAGCGGTTATTTGCTTGGCGTTAATCCTTTCAACCAACCTGGTGTTGAGGCATACAAGAAGAATATGTTTGCTCTTCTTAACAAGCCTGGTTACGAAGCAGAAAGCGCTGCTATTCAAGCAAAACTAGCAAAGTAATTAAGCAAATTTTCATGCAGGGGTTTATTGCCTATAGGCGATAAGACCGTGTGAAAAGTCGCAAAATATAATTAAGGTCTCGTTCTGTTTTCCGAACGGGACCTTTTTTTTGTGCGCTCTGATGATTTCCGTATACTCTAATGATTGCAGTGTGCTTAAGGCGATGGCTAATTTGTAATCTCAATCAAATTGCCCCAACCGGCTAATTTTTTCGTCTATTCTAATGATTTCGGTGTGCTGCCTGTTGCCCGGTTTGTGTGTGGCAAAAGGTGGCTGGTGGGGAAATCATAGCGGTGACTGCATCAGTCATACCATGCTTGCCAACTTGCTGCGTTTGGTGGGGGGCTGGGAAACAAAAAAGGGTGCTGCAAATAGCAGCCCCCTTGAGGTGATATTTTGTTTTTATGAAAAATATCGTAGTAAGGAGAGTGTTATTACTTGGTTACGCGTTCAAGCCACTTCACCATGCCAAGCATGATAGCCATAGAAATCAAACATACTACCAAGAATACAGTCCAGCACTTCCAGATGTCCCAAGCGTTGTACATCAATGGGCCAACCCACAAGAATAGGTTACCGATAGCGGTAGCACCTAACCAAAGACCTTGGCAAAGACCTTGCATTGACTTAGGAGCAACCTTTGACACAAACGATAGGCCAAGAGGAGAAATGAACAATTCGGCAACAGTAAGGAAGAAATAGATAACGATAAGTACCCAAGGACCAGCCTTCAAAGCTTCCTTAGCAGTTACGTCCATAGCCTTGAATGCTTCAGCCGATGGATAACCCATGTAGATAGAGTAACCTACCAAGAATAGGAATGCCACGCCGGCGATGCCCATACCGATAGCAATCTTCATTGGGGTAGAGATTTCGCGACCGCGGCGGCTCAATGCGCCAAAGATAGCCATGATGACTGGAGTAAGCACGATAACGAAGAATGGGTTAACTGCTTGCCAGATTTCGGGTGCTATAGATGAAGTGTTGACGAAGTCGCGTGCGAATAGTGAAAGTGATTGTCCGTTTTGGTGGAATGAGAACCAGAAGAAGATTACGATGCCAAGGATTGCAAACAAAGCATATAGGCGTTGCTTGATTTCCTTTGCCATTGCTTGTTTTTCTTCAGCTGTGTATTCCACAGAAGCAGCCTTTTCCTTCTTGCCTGGAGTTGGGAATAACTTGTTGAAAGCAAGGAACACTACCAACGAGATAAGCATAGCCACAACAGAGGCAATGAATGAGTAGTGGATACCGGTGTTGAACACGTCAAGATACTTGTTGCAGAATGCGCTCAAATCAGTAACAGCACCGCTTAGGTTCACTTGAGCCACAAGTGCGTTAAGGTTGTCGATGTTTGCCATTGCAGCACCTTCTGTAACGAATTGGTGGCAAAGAGCTGGCAATTCGGCATTGTAGGCCATTCCGTTGGTGTTAAGCCACCATTCGCGAAGCATAGGAGCGATGAATGGAGCGATAAGACCACCCACGTTGATAAATACGTAGAAGATTTGGAAGCCTGAGTCGCGTTGCTTTTCATATTGTGGGTTGTCATACATTTGACCAACGATTGCTTGTAGGTTACCCTTAAACAAACCGTTACCAAATGCGATTAGGAACAAAGCCGCGCAAGTTAGAGTAAGCAACCATGCGATGTTGTCAGGAGTAGAAAGGATTGGAATTGACAATAGTACATAACCTGCAGCCATTGTAATCAAACCTGCTGTGATAGTGCCCTTGTAGTTTTGTGTGCGGTCGGCAATTAGACCACCAAGCAAACTAAGCACATAGATTCCGCAGTAGAATACTGAATAGATCAGACCGCTTGTTTCGTCGCTAAGACCGAATTTCGAGCATAGGAACAACACAAGCACTGCATTCATAATGTAGTAACCAAAGCGTTCGCCCATGTTAGCGAGTGCTGCTGGTAATAAACCTTTTGGATGCGATTTAAACATAGTTTAGAATTGTGTTAGATAATTAGTATTTATTTTTGTTTTTATTTTCGGTTGGATTTTTAAGCCTGCTTTGCTTGGAAAGCGAGGGCATATACTCTCATTTGCTTAATCATAGCCACTAAGCCGTTGCTTCGGGTTGGCGACAGGTGTTCTTTAAGCCCTATTTGTTCCACAAAGTAGAGTTCGCTGTCGAGAATTTCTTGTGGAGTGTGGTCAGAAAGCACTCTCATGAGCAGCGAAATGATGCCTTTCACTATAATTGCGTCGCTGTCGGCCTCGAAGTGTATCTTGCCGTCGGCTTCCGATGCAACGAGCCACACTCGGCTTTGGCAGCCCTCAATGATGTTGTCGGGGGTTTTGTGCTGTTCGGCAAGGGCTGGAACCTCGTTGCCCAAGTCGATGATGTAGGCATAGCGGTCCATCCAGTCGTCGAAGTCGGCAAATTCGCTTATGATAGTGTCTTGTATTTCGTTGATTGATGCCATTTATGGTATTTTTTTTGTTTCCAATTTCAAATTTACGCATAATTCCAATAATGTGCAAACTCTTAGACCTAAAGCCTTGTTAATAAATGTGTGGTTTTTTCGCTTTTTCCTAAAGTTAGTTTCATAAAGCGGTGGCTGGAGTTGCATAAAGGGCAAAAAAAGAACAGGCAAGGGAGTTTTCCCCTGCCTGCCTATATTTTTGAAATGTTGCTTTAGAAATCGTGATTAGAAGAAGCGAATCATGTCTTTTTCTACCTTCACGGCCTTACGAAGGATTGCTACAGCGTTTTGCATAACTGCTTGGTTACCGCGGTAAGCAGCAAACGTACGGTCTGATTCAAGATCAGTCACTTCGCGTTGGCGAGCGTCGCTCTTAGTAACAACGAAAGCATACACGCCAGTGTTGCCCTTGATAGGACCAACCACAGTGCCTTCCTTAGCTGCTGCTACTTGAGCAGTAAGTTCTGCTTCGCCAGTGCCAATCTTAGGAATGAATGCTTGGCCGAATGTTACTTGAGTAGAGTCGATTTCAGTCACGCCCATTGCTTGTGCAAATTCGTCAAGAGTCTTTTTGCCTTCAAGCTTAGCCATGATTTCTGTAGCCTTCTTGTCGTTCATCACCTTAGTAGATACTGCGGTGTTCACTTGAAGGTCGCTAAGTGGAGCATATTCGTTGTAGATATCGTCAACAGCCACAACAAGAAGTTTGTTGTTGTTTTCCTTGTCGAAGATAGCAGATACCTTACCAGCCTTTGCTTCAAATGCCCATTGAATAGCCTTGCGAGTGCTTTCGATGCGGTCGATTTGAGCAGTGCTTGGAGTAAGAGTAGTTTCTACGCAGTTGTAACCAGCCTTAACAGCGTTTTCTTCAAATAGAGCAGCTGTGTTGTTGGTGTTGATGAATTCTTGCAACTTGTCGGTCAAACCGTTAACAGTTTCAGTGCTTGGATACACCTTGTGTTCGATTTGAGCGATGTTGTACATAGTCTTAGGCGCTTTCTTTTCAACCACCTTGCAAAGGAAAGAAGCTTCGTCGGTGCTTTCAAGAGCGAAGTAGCCTGCAGGAGCGTTAAGAAGCTTGTGGCGAAGGCTGTCGTTAGCGTTCATAATCACTTGCCATTGGTCTTCTTGACCGTCTACGCCTTGAATTTCCTTAAGGTCGGCAAGAGTCTTACCGTTGTTAAGAAGGTTAAGCACAGAGTCTTGAAGAGTCTTAGCGCCTTGAACAGTTACCATATTGATTTTCACTGAGTCAACTTCAGCGCTCTTGCTAACAAGCTTAACGATGCTGTAAGTTGCAGTGCTGTTTTCGAACTTAGGTTCAGAAACTTGGCCAACTTCGGCAGTTTCAACAAACTTCTTCACTTCACCGTCGATGATGTCGTTAAGGCGAACCTTACCTTCGTTGATAAGAAGTTCGCTGTTGCTGCGAACGCGGTCAACGCCGTTTTCAAGACGAAGTGAGTCAAGGGTTTCGCCAATCATAGCAGCTGCCTTGTCAAGGTCAGTCTTTGAAGGAACTACGTCAACAGCCACATAGTGAATCTTGCGAACTTCTTCTTCAAGTTGGTATAGATACTTGTCCTTGTCGTATTGTGCTTGAAGTTCGGCTTCAGTTGGCTTATATTGGTCGCCCTTAAGAGCGTCGTAACCTTGCTTAACGTAAGCAATTGAAGTGGTTACAGCGTCTTCGCTGCTAAGTTGTTCGCGGTCAAGTTTGTTGGCTTGGATAGAACCTGCAATCAATTGTTGCAATTTAGTATACTTAAGGTTTCTAAGTACGTCGTTCTTTAGGTTAAGCCATTGAGCCTTTGCTTCAGCCACTTGTTCTGGTGTAGCACCATACTTAGCTGGGTTGAAAAGGAAGTCATAAAGTTGAGCAGGAGAAGGGATGCCCATTGATTGTGCAAATTGCATAACCAACATGTTGGCATTGTTGCCTGTCATTGCTTCAGTAAGTTCAGCGTCTGAAACGTTGATGCCCACGCGTTCAATTTCGGCGTCAAGCAAGCGTTCGCTGATCATTTGCTCAATTACTTGTTGTTGTAGTACTGCTGCATCGAATTTTTGGCCTTGGTTTTGCATTTGTTGGTTAGCCAATTCAAAGCGGTTTTGGAACTCGATTGCATCAATTTTTTCGCCATCTACGGTGGCGATAGTGTTGTTGTTACCAAACACTGAGGTTACCACTCTTTCTGCGTCGCCAAGGATGAAGGCAAGTAGTGCCACACCGATAACAACTGTCAGTAAGACGGCTCTTTTTCTAATTTGTTCTAATGCTGCCATTATTTTATTATTGTTTATTTATATTTTTTCTCTCTGCAAACTACGAAAGATTCAGTACACAAAAAATCTTTGCGTACCGCTCTTTATATAGATTAGCACGCAAAGATAGCAATTTTAAATATTTGTCCAAAATTGTAAAGCGATTTTCTGCTTAAAATGGGGTAAAATAGTGCTTTAGTGGCCTAAAGTGTACTATTTTAGCCACTTTATCAGGTCTTTAAATGAAGTCTTCTTGCCGTAAAGCAAAATCCCTGTGCGGTAAATTTTAGCAGCCACGGCAGTCAGTCCGATGGCCGAGCCGTAGAGCAGAACGATGCTTAAAATCATTTCCCATGCGGGCACATCAAATGGCAGTCGCACCATCATCACCATTGGCGATGTGAAAGGTATCATAGAGCACCAGAATGCTATGTCGCCGTCGGGGTTTTCCATGCAGGCAAGGGCGGCATAAAGGGCTATGATGATGATTAGCAGCACTGGGGTGGTAAACTGTGATGCGTCGCTGGCTTGGTCAACAGCCGAGCCAAATCCGGCAAAGAGCGATGCGTAGAGCAGGAATCCGCCTATGAAATATATCACAAAGAATAGCAAAATCTGTCCGTAGTTGATGCTCGAGAGCATGGCGATAAAGTCTACATCGTCGGTGGCTATTGCGGCCGAGCCGGCCATTTCGGCCATTGCCTGAGTTTCGGCAGGGCTGGTCATGCCTATGCCGAATGCTGCGCCTATGCCGCCTATCAAGATGCTCCAAATGGCCATTTGGGTAAGCCCCACAAGTGCCACGCCCACTATCTTGCCAAGCATCAGTTCCAGTGGTTTGCAACTGCTCACTATCACTTCCACTATGCGATTGGTCTTTTCTTCAATCACGCTGTTCATAATCATTGAGCCGTAGGCAATCACGAAGAAGTAAGACATCAGCGATAGCAATATGCCTATCACCATGGCAATGTCGGTCGATGAGGTTTGTTCGGTGCCCTCTTCGCTCCATGTGATAGAGCGCACGTCGACGCTCACGTTGCATTCTTTAAGTATCTTATCAAGGCCTTCGATGCCGTACGATTCGATTTTGGCATCGGTCAGCACCTTATTCATGCTTTTTTCGATGTGCGACATCAGCACCGAACTCACCGAGTTGTGGCTGTAAACGAGCACCGTGTTGCGTTTCTCTATGTCGCGAGGCAATATCACCACGGCATAAAGTTCTTCGCCTTGCTTGTCGAGCATATCGCGAGGTGTGCCTTCGGTGGCTTGGTCAACCACTTGAAACGTGAAACTTTCGTTGCTCTCTATGGCCGAGGCATATTTGCCGGTTTCGTCAACGAGGGCCACGGTTTTAGAGTCGCTTTTATTGGCGCTTTCGAGCAGCACTGGCACTGCGCCGATGAGCAGAATTAGCAGTGGCGTGAGCAGAGTCATCACCAGAAACGACTTCTTGGCAACGATTTCAAGATATTCGCGCTGTATTATTAAGAAAAATCTGTTTTTATTCATGGCTCTGTTCTCCTATGTTAGCGTTACTACCTGTAACAGTTTCAATAAATATTTCGTGCATCGAAGGCAGCAATTCTTGAAAGCCGCCAAGTTGGTTTTGGTTATTTATTTTCGAAAGCACGTCGCGAATTGCCACGCCGGGCATCAGCCTGATGGTTGATTCTATTCCGCCATAGCAAGGGGCAATTTTCTCAATGGTGTAGAGGTCGTTGTTGAGGGTGAGCGGGCCGTCGGTGGTGGTCACGCTAAACACGTGTTTCTTAAATTGTTGTCTTATTTGGTCCACGTTGCCTTGTAGCACCACTTTGGCGTGGTTTATGAGCGAAATGTTTTGGCATACGGCTTCCACCGAACCCATGTTGTGAGTAGAGAACAAAATTGTGGCACCCTCATCGCGCAAGCGCACAATTTCTTGTTTCAGAATTTCGGCGTTCACAGGGTCGAAACCAGAGAATGGCTCGTCGAAAATCAGCAGTCGAGGGCGGTGTATAACGGTGCCTATAAACTGCACCTTTTGCGCCATACCTTTCGATAGGGCTTCAATCTTTTTGTTCACCCAGTTGCCGAGGTCAAATCGCTCTACCCAAATGCGCATTTGCGCCACGGCGTCGGCTTTGCTCATGCCTTTAAGGCGGGCCAGATACACTATATGGTCGGCTACTCGCATTTTTTTATACAGGCCGCGTTCTTCTGGCAGATAACCTATCTGATTCACGTCGGAAGGTTTCATTGGGCGGTTGTCGATGCATAATTGTCCGCTGTCGGGGCAAGTGATTTGGTTCACTATTCTGATTAGCGATGTTTTGCCTGCTCCGTTGGGTCCAAGAAGTCCGTAGATGGTGCCTTCATCTACGCTAAGACTCACATGGTCGAGGGCGGTGTGGCTGCCATAACGCTTAACCACATCGGTTGCTTCAAGAAAACTCATTGTATTGTGGTTTTTATTGATAAATATTTTTTAGGGAGTTGTTTTTTTTCTATCCCTGGTTATGAATCACAAAGATATAATTTTATTAGAATACATTTCTTGTTTTTTGCGATTTTATGATTTTGACGCAGTAGGTATATAAAAAATTACAAGCATTACGCAATTTTTTTTGCGTAATGCTTGTAACGTGTTAACAATCAGTTTGCACTTAGTGATTTTATAGTTTTCCTATTTTGCCAATCAGGAGAATTGCTCCGGTGCTTGTTTCACGAACAAGATACAAGAATGGGTGGTTGGCGGTGAAAAGGTATCCCTTCTCTGGAAGTGGCGCACCCAAAAGGCCTTCTGCTTTAGTGCCCGATGCAATTTCTGTGCCCTCCTTGTCAACTTTGATATAGTTTTTTTGGTTCATTCTTACTCCCGTTTTCTTGTCGGATATTGACATATAGTTTGTAACCGGGCCAAGAATGTTTTTATAGCCAACGTTTGGAAGCAAGTCTTCAAATATTATTTCGTTGCTCATTTCCCAATCAGGCATACAAACTTCCAAGTTTTGCACATCAAAATCGTCAAGCAATGCGCCAAGTGACTCTTGTGCAAGATTAGCCAAGCATTCATCAAGCGACTTTTCAATAGGCAGCATAATCACCATTGTGAACGCGCCGTTGCCGTAAGGTATTTCGCACGCCTCAAAATCGCCGATTCGGGCATAACCGAAATAACCGGTTTTACCTATATATGTTTGGTCGCTTTTATATTGGGATGTATTTGGGAAATTGTAATAGAATCTGTTCTTTGTATAACTATTAAAAGGTCTGGGCCAAGTTCCGTTAAAATACAGGGCATTGGCTATAACATAGCATCTTTTGTCTTTTGTTGGGTCAAGCATATTCTTGATGATGCCGTTTGTCTGCTTTTCAAACCACTGGTTCACAGTTTTTACAGCAGCCGGATTGTCGAAGTCGAGGTTCTGCGCCTTTGCCTGATACCAGTCGTTGCACACTGTGACAAAGTCGGTTTTTATTGGGAATTCGTCGTCAACAAACAGAGCGCTTGCTATATTCAGCTTGCTGGTGTTGTCGGCCTTGTAGAGCTGCTCGGTGAGGTTCTTGTAGTAGCTGTTCATGTCGGCCACCTGGCTTGGCTCTATAGCGAGCAGGTCGCAGAGTTCGGTGAGCGTTTTGCCCTGCGCGCCGTTGGCCATCATGCCAAGCACGTGCGATGCGCTAAGTGGCGACACCATCCAGTTTTCTTGCCCTTTTTGGGCGGCGTAGGCGTCAACCGACTTTATAAGGCTGTATGCAAAGGTCTTGGCGCTTTCGTT